>NZ_JBIFFS010000002.1:0-736649 GCF_043557255.1 Sulfitobacter sp. 1A13353
TGGCGCGGTTGACGGGGCTCGAACCCGCGACCCCCGGCGTGACAGGCCGGTACTCTAACCAACTGAGCTACAACCGCGCGATGTGGGCGGAATAGGCCACGGGGCGCGGGGCGTCAAGCGCATTCGCGCGAGAAAATGCGCTTTCTCAAAAGAAGTTTTTGCGTGGCATTTTAAGGGGATTTGAAACGAAAAAAGGGACCTCAGAGAGGTCCCCTTTTCAGGCAGCGGTGGCGCGGTTGACGGGGCTCGAACCCGCGACCCCCGGCGTGACAGGCCGGTACTCTAACCAACTGAGCTACAACCGCCCGCTGCACTCTCCAGGTCGCCCCGGAGCGTTTGGGTGTTCTATGGTGAGGGCGCTCCGCCGTCAAGCGCGGTTTGCGCGAAAATGTGAAATTTTCGTAAGTTGTTTTTGGGGCGTTTGATGGGCCGGGTTTGAGGCCGAAAATCGGGTGGTTTTTCCGGAGGGATCGGGCCGCTTTTACTTGACTGCCCCATGGTCGGGGCTGACGAAGGCTATGGCTTGGAATACTGCTATGCTGCGGAGGCATTGAGCTGCTGGCCCAACATCAATCGCTGAACGAGAGGGAAATGCTGCGTCGTGAGAGGCTCGAACTCCCGACCCAGACTGACCGCGCAGCGGGCGGGCGTCGGTCGGGCTCACCACTGGGGCAGCCGGTTGATCCAAATAAATAGGTTGGAGGGATGGTGGGTCGTGAGAGGCTCGAACTCCCGACATCTTCGGTGTAAACGAAGCGCTCTACCAACTGAGCTAACGACCCGACTTGGACCTGATAGCCCAAGGTGGGGGCGGGCTTCAAGCCTATAATGTCAGCCTTTCTTGCTGACCGTTCTCAAGACGGAAAACCACCCCCTGCCCGCCTTGCATCTCCCGCAGCGCGGCAGGCGTGCGGCCCAGTAAAATAAGGCGCAACATGCGCGATGTGATGCCGTGGGTGACCAGCACATGGGGGCCGGACAGGCTGTTCAGAAAGCGTAGGCAGCGCTTGTGAAGTGCCGCGAATCCCTCCCCCTCGGGGGCGTGTTCATAAAGATCGTAGGAATCACGCGCGGCGGGGGTTTGGCGCAGCAGCGTATCGCGCGACATTCCGGCCCAAGCGCCGATGCCGATCTCCCCCAAACGGGGATCAGGCGCAGCCTCCAGCCCCGTCCCCGCCAGCGCGATTTCGGCTGTGACCACCGCCCGCCCCTGCGGGCTGCTGAGCGCCGAAAATCCCGCCAGATCGCAGTGCTTCAGAATCGCGTTCTGCGCTGCGGCCTGTTCGCGCCCCCGCTCGGTCAGCGGGGAATCGAAATGCCCTTGGAGCCGATTGGCGAGGTTCCACTCCGTCTCCCCATGGCGCAGGATATAGAGCGTCGGGTAACGGCTCATGCGGGGGCTTCCAAGATGCGCTCGGTCCCGTTCTCCAGCAGATAGACGCAGCCCTGTCGATTGCTGAGTCGACCGGCCTCTGCCGGATCGACGCCGCATACCTCTGCGCGAAGCACCTGCCCCCAGAGCCCGTGGGCGACCAGCACCGTCGGCGCGGTCAAACTGTCGAGCACCGCCCGAATCCGCCCGCGAAAGGCCGCCAGCCCCTCCCCGCCCGGCGCGGCGGCGTAGATCTCCAAGGGGGCCGGGTCGCGGGCAGCGAGGTCGGGGTGTGCGGCGAATATCTCGTCCCGGGTTGCCCCCTGCCAATCGCCTGCGTGTATCTCCATCAATCGCGCATCCGTCTGGAAAGCGGCCCCATTCAACGCAATCCGCGCCGTCTGCTGCGCGCGGCCAAGCGGAGAGACGAGGATATCCGGCTTTTGCGCAAGGATCGCTGGCATGATCTGTGCCTGCCGCTCAGCCTCGGCGATGCCCTGATCGGTCAATGGTGAATCGAGATGCCCTTGCAAACGAAACGCGCGATTCCACTCGGTCTGCCCGTGGCGCAGGAACCAGATTTTGGGATGTGCCGACATGCTCTCTCCGCCCGTTGTGCCCGTGGTATGGGCCGATGGGGATAAGGATCACTCCGACGCAGAGAAGGCAAGCTATGGGACATGGGCACAGGCTCGGAGCGGCAAGCTAATCCAACGCGAACTAGGGGGAAAATGGTGGGTGATAAGAGATTTGAACTCCTGACATCTTCGATGTGAACGAAGCGCTCTACCACTGAGCTAATCACCCTTGCGGGGCGAAGTAGCCAATTGCGGCGCGGCTTGCAAGAGGGTTTGGCGCAAAAACTGTCGCGAGATGCGGCACGGCCTGCCCCATTGTGAATACGAAAAACGCGCGCCCCGAAAGGCGCGCGTTCATGACATTCTGACAGGCCGCTCCGCCTTAATGCGTGGTCGTGGCATCCACGCCTGCGGCACGGGCCTTCATCGCCGCGGCCTCGGCGGCCTCTTGGGCGGCTTCGTCCCAATCGATCGCTATCGGCTTGCTCACCAGCGCATGCTCCAGAACTTCCGAAACATGGCCCACCGGGATGATGGTCAGCCCCTCTTTGACGTTGTCGGGGATGTCCGGCAGGTCTTTCTCGTTCTCCTTGGGGATCAGCACCGTGGTGATGCCGCCGCGCAGGGCCGCGAGAAGTTTCTCCTTCAATCCGCCGATCGGCATGGCGTTGCCGCGCAAGCTGACCTCGCCGGTCATGGCGATGTCGCGCCGCACCGGGATCTGCGTCAGCACCGAGACAATCGAGGTGACCATCGCCAGACCGGCCGAGGGACCGTCCTTGGGGGTGGCGCCGTCAGGCACGTGCACGTGGATGTCCAGCGTGTCGAACTTCGGCGGCTTGACCCCGATCTGCGGAGAGATCGATCGGACATAGGAGCTGGCCGCGTCGATACTTTCCTTCATCACGTCGCCGAGCTTGCCTGTGGTCTTCATCCGGCCCTTGCCCGGCAGGCGCAGCGCCTCGATGCTCAGAAGCTCGCCGCCCACGGAGGTATAGGCCAGCCCGGTCACAACGCCGATCTGGTCCTTCTCCTCGGCCAAGCCGAAGCGGTGCTTGCGCACGCCGAGGTAGTCTTCGAGGTTGTCGCCGGTGACGGTGACGCTCTCAGCCTCCTTCTTGACGATCTTGGTCAGCGACTTGCGCGCCACCTTGGCGATCTCGCGCTCAAGATTCCGCACGCCAGCCTCGCGGGTATAGTAGCGGATCATGCCGGTCAGGGCGGAGTCCTCAATCTTGAACTCCTTCTCCTTCAGGCCGTGGTTCTTGACCTGCTTGGCCACCAGATGCTGCTTGGCGATCTCGCGTTTTTCGTCCTCGGTGTAGCCCGACAGCGGAATGATCTCCATCCGGTCCAAGAGCGGCCCGGGCATGTTGTAGCTGTTCGAGGTGGTCAGGAACATCACGTTCGACAGGTCGTATTCCACTTCGAGATAGTGGTCCACGAAGGTGCCGTTCTGCTCCGGGTCGAGCACTTCGAGCATGGCCGAGGCCGGGTCGCCACGGAAGTCCTGCCCCATCTTGTCGATTTCATCGAGTAGGATAAGCGGGTTCGTGGTCTTGGCCTTCTTCAGCGCCTGGATGATCTTGCCGGGCATGGAGCCGATGTAGGTCCGACGGTGGCCGCGGATCTCGGATTCGTCGCGCACGCCGCCCAGCGAGATGCGAATGAACTCGCGCCCCGTGGCCTTGGCGACCGATTTGCCCAAGGAGGTCTTGCCGACGCCCGGAGGGCCGACGAGGCACATGATCGGGCCTTTCATCTTGGTCGAGCGCTGTTGCACGGCCAGATACTCGACAATGCGCTCCTTGACCTTCTCAAGGCCATAGTGATCGTCATCGAGAACCTTTTGCGCGCGGCCCAAGTCCTTCTTCACGCGGGATTTCACACCCCACGGGATGGACAGCATCCAGTCGAGGTAGTTGCGCACCACGGTGGCCTCGGCCGACATGGGCGACATGTTCTTGAGCTTCTTCAGCTCGGCCTCGGCCTTCTCGCGGGCTTCCTTGCTCAGCTTGGTCTCGGCGATCTTGGCTTCGAGTTCGGCAACTTCGTTCTTGCCGTCCTCGCCGTCGCCCAGCTCCTGCTGGATCGCCTTCATCTGTTCGTTCAGATAGTATTCGCGCTGCGTCCGCTCCATCTGGGACTTCACGCGGGTCTTGATCTTCTTCTCGACCTGCAGCACGGACATCTCGCCCTGCATCAGGCCGTAAACCTTCTCAAGCCGCTCGGAGATGCTGAGCGTCTCCAGCAAGTCCTGCTTCTGCTCGACCTCGATGCCGAGGTGACCGGCCACGAGATCGGCCAGACGTGCAGGCTCGGCGCTTTCGCCAACGGCTGCGAGCGCTTCCTCGGGGACGTTCTTCTTGACCTTGGCGTAGCGCTCGAACTCATCAGCCACGGTGCGCAAAAGCGCTTGCGTGGTGGCCGCGTCACCCGGCATCTCGGTCAGATACTCGGCGCGGGCTTCGAAGAAATTGTCGTTCTCAAGGTATTCGGTGATGCGCACCCGCGCCTGCCCTTCGACCAGCACTTTCACGGTGCCATCGGGCAGTTTCAGCAGTTGCAGCACATTGGCCAGCACACCGGCCTTGTAGATGCCGGATGTGTCGGGATCATCCTCGGCGGGGTCGATCTGGCTCGACAGCAGGATTTGTTTATCGTCCGCCATCACCTCTTCAAGGGCGCGGACAGATTTTTCGCGGCCAACGAAAAGCGGCACGATCATGTGGGGAAACACGACGATGTCGCGCAGCGGAAGCACCGGGTAGGATGCGTTCAGTGGCTCTAACATGCTCAATTCCTTATCTTAGCAAGACATCCGGGCCCCTGTTATAGGCGGCCTCTGACATCCCCTTTTCTGGACAGGACATGTGTGCATCCCATCCGCCTGTTTCAATCCCTTGCGGGCTATTCGGCCGCCATCATCGCGCTTCGGCGGGGTGGAGGCAAGCGCGCGATGGGGTGAATTCGCCCCAATTGCACGCGTCGTAAGACAGGGGCGCCGCGCGGGCGCCCCTGATCGGTCAGGCTTCAGCCTGTTCCAGCGTCGGATAATCGGTAAAGCCTTCACGCCCACCGCCGTAGTAGGTATCGGTATCGCCCTCGTTCAGCGGCCCGTTCATCTGCCAGCGGCGCGGCAGATCGGGGTTGGCGATGAAGGGGCGGCCCACGGCGATCAGATCGGCCTTATCCTCGGCCACGGCCTTGATCGCCATCTCGCGGTCATAGCCGTTGTTGGCCATGTAAGGCCCGTCAAAGAGCGCCCGCAGCGCGGCGATGCTTTCGCCTTCGTCCAACTCGCGCGAGCCGCCTGTCGCGCCTTCGACAAGGTGCAGATAGGACAGGTTGTAGCGGTTGAGCCCCTTCACGACATATTCAAAGGTCTCTTGCGGATTGGCGTCTTCGATCCCGTTGGCGGGCGAAAAGGGCGAGAGGCGCAGCCCCACATGTTCGCCGCCCCAGACTTCCGTCACCGCATCCAGCACCTCGAACAGCAGCCGCGCGCGGTTTTCCACGCTGCCGCCATAGGCGTCCTCGCGTTTGTTGCTGCCGGTTTTCAGGAATTGATCCAGCAGATAGCCATTGGCCCCGTGAACCTCGACCCCGTCGAAGCCAGCTTTCTTGGCCATCTCGGCGGCATGGGCATAGTCGGCGACCAGACGCGGCATCTCATCCAATTCAAGCGCGCGTGGCTCGGAGGTATCCTCGAACCCATTGGCGGTGAAGGTTTTTACGCCAGCGCCGATAGCAGAAGGCGCGACAGGCTTGCCGCCATCGGGCTGTAGAGAGGTGTGGCTGATCCGGCCCACATGCCAAAGCTGGATGACGATCCGCCCACCTTCGGCATGGACCGCGTCGGTCACCTTGCGCCACGCGGCGACCTGACCCTTACTATGAATGCCGGGGGTCTGGAAATAGCCCTTGCCCTCGGGGCTGATCTGGGTGGCTTCGGTGATGATGATGCCCGCGCCGGCCCGCTGGCGATAATAGTCGACATGCATGTCCGAGACTTCGCCGGTCTCATTATCCGCGCGGTTGCGCGTTAGGGGGGCCATTACCAAACGGTTCTCGGCCGCGATCTCACCGGCGGTGAAAGGGGTAAAAAGCTTCTCGGTCATATTCGGGCCTTTCCTTGCAATAGAATGTGCAAGGCACCTAAGACCCCGCCACCTTGCAGCAAGGATCATCCGCACAAATTCCCGTGAGGCCGAAGCGCCCACCCCTCAGAGCGGGTCGATGTCACCTTGTTCGCGGCCTGCGTGGAAATCGGCCTGCCATTGGGTGAACCGCCCCGCCGCGATGGCCTCGCGCATGCCGGCCATGATGTCTTGGTAGTATTGCAGGTTGTGCCATGTCAGCAGCATGGACGAGATGATCTCTTGGCTGCGGAAGACGTGATGCAGATAGGCGCGCGAATAGTTGCGGCAGGCCGAGCAGCTGCAATTCTCATCCAACGGGCGCGGATCATCCTGATGCCGCGCGTTCTTGATGTTGAGCACGCCCCTCCGGGTAAAGACCTGCCCCGTACGGCCAGAGCGTGAGGGCAGCACACAGTCCATCATGTCGATGCCCCGCGCCACGGCACCGACGATATCGTCGGGCTTGCCCACGCCCATCAGGTAGCGCGGCTTGTCCTCGGGCAGCATGTCGGTCGAGAAATCCAAGGTAGAGAACATCGCCTGCTGCCCCTCCCCCACGGCCAGACCGCCGACGGCATAGCCGTCAAAGCCGATCTCGCGCAGCGCCTCGGCGCTTTCTTGGCGGAAGTCTTCTTCCAACCCGCCTTGCTGGATGCCGAACAGCATGTGACCGGGGCGGTCGCCAAAGGCCTCCCGGCTGCGCTTGGCCCAGCGCATCGACAGACGCATGCTTTCGGCGATGCGGTCCCGGTCGGCGGGCAGCGCCGGGCATTCATCGAAACACATGACAATGTCGGAACCCAGAAGCTCCTGAATCTCCATCGAGCGTTCCGGCGTGATCTCATGCTTGGAGCCGTCGATGTGGCTTTTGAAAGTCACGCCGCGTTCAGTCAGCTTGCGCAGGCCAGCAAGGCTCATCACCTGGAAACCGCCACTGTCGGTCAGGATCGGCTTGTCCCAATTCATGAACTTATGCAGCCCGCCCAAGGCGGCCACACGCTCTGCCGTGGGGCGCAGCATGAGGTGGTAGGTATTACCCAGCAGAATGTCCGCGCCGGTGGAGGCCACGCTTTCGGGCATCATCGCCTTGACCGTCGCCGCTGTGCCCACCGGCATGAAGGCAGGCGTGCGGATCTCGCCGCGCGGGGTTTGGATCACGCCGCTGCGTGCCTTGCCGTCCTGCGCGTGTTTGGTGAATCCGGTGCTGGTCATACGCTGCCCTCTCTGCCTGCGACTGGCGCGATAAACCAGTGGCGGGAAACATGCAATAAAGCCGAAATAGCCCAGATTGCACGAGAATGGTATCGTTCAAAGGATAACGGGCTTGGTGCTTGGCCGGGCTGGATCGCCGCCGCTTGATCACCCCCAACGCATTCCTGCGCACGCTTTGAAGCCAGCAATCCAACTATGCGCGGCTCGCTACGCGCAACCTCAACGCAGCCCAAAGCGCGCAAATAGCGTTTCAAAGCGCCGCGTAGCCTTGAATTGCCCGAACCCCCGCTACATTGCGCTATCCATGCAGCGGCTTGCCTTACTCCCACGCGCTTTCGCGACTGTGTTTCCTCGTTTTCTGGGGGCCTTCGTGCTGGCGATTGCGCTGCTGACGGGGGCCGCCACCGGGCAGGCGCAGGAGAAATGGTTTCAAACGACCGAGCTGAACCCCGGCCTGCCGCCCCCGCCTGAGACGCTGGACCGCGGTACGCCAATGGCGGCGTTGGAAAGTTTCATCTACCTCACCGACAATGGGCACTATTCGGACGCGGCCCATATCCTTGACCTGTCGGACCTGCCCCAAGGGGATCAGGCGATTATTGGGGCCGAGCGCGCTTTTCAACTTTCCGTTCTGATGGAGCGCAAGGTCGTCGTGCCATGGCGCAGGCTGGCGGACCGGCCCGACGGCTGGCTCTCAGGCTCGGCCGAGGACAATGACACCGGGCGCGTGCGCCGCTCGCTCTTGATCGACCGGTTGGAACTGGGCGGCCATGACGTGCCGCTGCGGCTCAACCGGATCAAACCCGGTGAGGATGCCGAGCCGGTCTGGGTCTTCTCGCGCCAGAGCATCGACAACATTCCGCATCTGCACGCGCAGTATGGCCCGACAGACCTTGAGACGATGCTGCCCGACTGGCTGCGCATCCGCGCCTTTTGGGGCATGTACCTGTGGGAGGTGCTGTTCCTGCCTTTGCTGGTCGTCGTCGCCCTGACAGCCGGTTGGTTCGCCTTTAGCATCATGCGCCGCCTCGGACAGGCCGCCAAACGCCGCTGGATGCGCTTTGTGCTGCGCTCCTTCCGCTGGCCCGCCGCCATCGTGCTTTGCGCGGCAATCATCGGCACGGCCACCAGCCGGGTCTTGGTTGTCTCGGGCTTTATTGACGCGGTGCTGAGCCCGATTTTGCTGATCGCCTATGTTACCGCCGCCGCCCTCGCCATTGTCTTTACCTTTGACGAGATCTTTGACCGGATCAGCCCCAACAACGCCTATGAGCTTGCCGATCCGATGAATGCCCATATGCGCTCCATCGCCACGACAATCGCGGCGGCGCGCAAAGGGGTGATCGTGATCGCCGTGCTGGTGGCCTCGGGGGTGATCCTCGTTTCCAGCAACGCGGACAACACCATTGGCCTGTCGCTGCTGGCCTCTGCCGGTGCGGTGACCATCGTCTTGGGTTTCGCCGCGCGTGAGGTTCTGGGCAATATCCTCGCCTCTATCCAGATTGCGCTGAACCGCTCTGCACGGATCGGGGACCAACTGATCTTCGAAGGGCATTTCTGCACGGTCGAGCAAATTCACTTTACTTACGTGCAACTGCTCAACTGGAACGGCACCCGGCTGATCGTGCCGGTCAGCTATTTCGTCTCCGACGCTTTTGAAAACTGGTCGATCGAGGATCACGCCATGGTGCGCCCCATCATTCTGACCCTGTCGCAAAACGCCGATGTGGCAGCCCTGCGCCGCGTGTTCTTTGACCTCTTGGCCCGCGAAGACCCTGATGATGTCAAACCGATGGACAAGGCCAAGGTGCATGTGCTCGACCAAGATGCCTTTGGCATCAAGGTGCGCTTCGAGTTGCCCACCGACAATGCCGCGACCTTTTGGGATATCGAATGCCGCGTGCGTGAGGAACTTCTTGCCGCCGCCGCACGGATGGAGAAAGAAGACGACGTCCGCATGTTGCCCCCCGCCCCTGCGGATATGGGCACCCCCTGACATCGCGCCGCTTGATGCAGCCCCTGCCGCAGGTTAGGCAGGCAGACCAATGACCCAAGGAGCAGGCAATGGAAAAACTCACATTCGGTTGGGAAGAATGGGTTGCCCTGCCCGATCTTGGCCTGCCCGCGATCAAAGCCAAAGTCGACACCGGCGCGCGCACCTCGGCGCTGCATGCCCATGACATCGAAGTTTTCGGCCCCGCCTCCAAACCCAAGGTGCGGTTCAACGTGCATCCCATCGCCGGGCGCGAAGATATCTCGATCACCTGTTCCGCCCCGATCATCGACCGGCGCGAGGTGACCTCTTCCAACGGCGAGTCAGAGCAACGTTTCGTCATCGCCACCACGCTTGAGGTCGGCGGCCAAAGCTGGCCCATCGACGTGACCCTGACCAACCGGGGCACCATGACCAGCCGCATGTTGCTTGGCCGTCAGGCGCTGACCGAACATATCAACATCTCGGCCACCGAACGGCGTTTGCAGCCTGACCTGAATTACGACGTCTACCATACCGCCAGCCTGCGCCACAAAGCGCCGCAGCGGGCGCTGCGCATCGCTGTGCTGAGCCGGGAAGACAACTATTCCACCCGCCGGCTGGTCGAGGTGGGCGAAGCGCGCGGCCATGTGGTTGAGGTGATCGACACCACGCGCTGCTATATGGCGATCAACCAACTCGCCCCCGAGGTGCATTACGACGGCAAGCGTCTGCCGCGCTACGACGCGGTGATCCCGCGCATTGGCGCGTCGATCACCCCCTATGGCACCGCCGTGATCCGCCAGTTCGAGACGATCGGCACCTATTGCGTAAACGGCTCTGCCGGGATCACCGCGAGCCGCGACAAGCTGCACGCTCATCAGGTCTTGGCCGCTAAAAAGATCGGTATGCCGACCACGGCCTTTGCCGCATCGCCGAAAGACACCTCCAACCTGATGGCGCTGGTGGGCACCGCGCCGCTGATCGTGAAGCTGCTGGAGTCGACCCAAGGCAAGGGCGTCGTGCTGGCGGAGACCAAGAAGGCCGCCGAGTCGGTGATCGACGCCTTCCGTGGCCTGCGCGCCAACTTCCTCGTGCAGGACTTCGTCAAGGAGGCCGCCGGTGAAGACATCCGCTGCCTCGTGGTGGCGGGCAAGGTCGTGGCGTCCATGAAACGCACGGGCGCCGAGGGGGACTTCCGCTCAAACCTGCACCGGGGCGGCTCGGCCAAGGTCGTGCGCATCTCGAAAGAGGAACGCGATACCGCCGTGCGCGCCGCCCGTGCCTTTGGCCTAGGCATCGCCGGGGTCGATCTGCTGCGGTCGGAAAGCGGGCCAAAGGTGCTTGAGGTCAACTCCTCCCCCGGGTTCGAGGGGATCGAGAATGCCACCAAGAAAGACATCGTCGGCAAGGTCTATGATGAGATCGAGGCCCGCGTAAAGCCACAGCCCGCGCGGCGTCGCAAAGGCGGATAACGGGGGCGGCAGCAGCCCTGCCTGGCTCGGGGCCACTTTACGCCCCTGCCCGCAATCCCTATATAAAACGTCGAGAATGATGCGAGGCAAGAGATGACCGAACAGACCCAACCGCTCGAAGGGACACCGCTGATTGCGCCCTCCTCCACCGATCACCCGCTCTATGAGCAGGTCGTTGAGGCTTGTCGCACGGTCTATGACCCCGAAATCCCAGTGAATATCTATGAACTGGGGCTGATCTACACCATCGACATCAACGACGAGAATGAAGTCGACATCAAGATGTCGTTGACCGCGCCCGGCTGCCCCGTGGCCGGTGAGATGCCCGGCTGGGTTGCCGATGCGGTCGAGCCGATTGCCGGGGTCAAGCAGGTCAATGTGGCACTGGTTTGGGAGCCGCCTTGGGGCATGGACATGATGTCGGACGAAGCCCGTCTCGAACTGGGCTTCATGTAACCGACAGTCTCGCAGCGCGAACAACAGACGCCGCCGATGCAACTCATCGGCGGCGTTTTCTTTTGGCCGCTTCCCGCCGAGCGGGGTCACCGCGGATTGTTCATTTGACTGACATGATCCGGTCGTGAAACCGTTACATCGGGCACCCATAGAAGCCCCAGAACTTCATTCACGAACGGATAACATTATGCGAACACTTGTTTCTCTCGCCGCTCTGGCCCTCGCGCCCGGCATGGCGCTGGCCCAGGCCGATGCTGCCGCGACCCCGGTCGAATACGGCCCCCGTCCGGCCTATCTGGTGGACAGGCTGCCCGAGGGCGCATTGAAGGACAAGCTGGCCTCCTGCATGGGGCAAGACGCCACCAAAACCGATTTCTCCATCGGCCACCGTGGCGCGCCGCTGATGTTTCCTGAGCACACCGTGCAATCCAACGTCGCCGCCGCGCGCATGGGCGCAGGCATTCTGGAATGCGACGTGACCTTTACCGCCGATCATGAGCTGGTCTGCCGCCACGCGCAGAACGACCTGCACACCACGACGAACATCCTCGTCTCCGATCTGGCCGAGAAATGCACCACCAGCTTTACCGCAGCTTCGGGCGACACGCCCGCCAGCGCCGAATGCCGCACCTCCGACATCACCTTGGCCGAGTTCCGCACCCTGACGCCCAAGATGGACAGCGCCGACAAGACCGCCACCACCGCCGAAGACTATCAGGGCGGTGTCGCGAATTGGCGCACCGAGCTTTACAGCGACAAGGCCGATCTGATGACCCATGCGGAATCGATCGAACTGTTCAAATCTCTGGGCGCCAAGTTCACGCCTGAGCTGAAATCCCCCTCCGTCGAGATGCCGCACGAGGGTTTCTCTCAGGAAGACTACGCGCAGAAACTGGTGGATGAATATGTCGCCGCAGGTATCCCCGCCTCCGACGTTTGGCCGCAGTCCTTCAACCTCGAAGACGTGCTTTACTGGGTTGAGAACACACCGGAATTCGGCAAACAGGCTGTCTATCTGGTGCAATGGTCCGACGGTTTCGATGAGCAAAACCCCGAGACTTGGGCCGAGGATTTCGCCGATCTGAAAGCCAAGGGCGTGAACTACCTTGCCCCCTCGCTCAACATGATGCTGACCAATAAGGACGGCGCCATCGCCGCATCCGAATACGCCATGGCCGCGAAAGAAGCAGGGCTGACCCTGATCGCATGGACGCTGGAGCGCTCCGGCCCGCTCGCCTCGGGTGGCGGTTGGTACTTCCAGTCGGTCAATGACATCGTGAAAGACGACAGCGACTATCTGGTGGCGCTGGATGTGCTGGCCCAAGACGTAGGCGTGGCCGGTGTCTTCTCTGACTGGCCCGCGACCGTGACCTATTACGCGAACTGCATGGGCCTCTGATCGGTCCTAGCCGTTAGAACGCCGTAAGGGCCGCCCCCTTTCGGGCGGCCCTTTTCCGTGGCCGGGCTTGCATGGATTTCACCTTCCTGCGACATTGCGGGAAACAAGGGGCAAGCCATGGAAACTTGGGCAATTTTTACCGGCGATATCGTGAAATCCTCCGCGATGAGCCGGGCGGAGTTGGATGCCATTTTCGCGCGCCTTGACGACGCCGCCGAGGCGCTGACTGCTTGGCAAGGCCAGCCCGCCCGGATGACCCGTTTTCGTGGAGATGGCTGGCAGATGGCCGTGGCGTCCGCCTTCACCTTCCGCGCCGCCCTCGTCCTACGCGCCACCGTGCGCCGCTGCGGCAAGACCGCCGACACCCGCTTTGGCATCGGTATCGGCCCCGCGCATTTCGCAGGTAACGACCTATCCCGCGCGGACGGAGCGGCACTGGTCAGCTCCGGCCACGCGCTCGACAACATGCCCCGCGCGCGGCGCATGCACGCGCCCGACGCCCCCCTTGCCCTGCGCGTAGCCCTACCGCTCGCCGACCGGATCGCGGGCGGCTGGACCAAGCGCCAAGCCGAGGTCGCCTACTACATGCTGGCCCCCGAACCACCCCTGCAGGTGGAGCTTGCGCGGGAGTTCGACCTGACGCAGCAGAGCGTACAGGGCCATGTGGACGCGGCGGGGATAGATGAGTTGCGGGAGGTTTGCGAGGTTCTGGAAACGCACAAAACAGCCCTTTAAGCCTGTTTTATCAAATTACACCCAAATTAGGCTGTTAAACACCATAAGAAAACGCTTGCCCCGGCTCGCCATGGCTTTTCAAATGGACGCCATCACCAACTACCGGAATTTCTATGACCGAACAGGCCATCGCCACCGCTCTCGCCTGCCTGATCGCTCACTTGCTGGCCGATTTCGTTTTTCAAACCAATGCGATGGTCGCCGCCAAGCGCAAGCCGCAGATGCTGCTGCTCCACGGCGCTATCGTCTTTGCCCTGACCGCGCTGGCCCTCGGCGGCAGTTTGATGCCCGCCGCCCTCCTCGCGCTTGCCCATACCGCAATTGATGCGCTTAAGACCTACGCCGTGTCGGAGCACAAGCGCGACCGGCTTTGGCCCTACCTTACCGATCAACTCGCCCATCTCATCACCATCGTAGCCCTTGTCCACTATGCCCCCGACGCCTTTGCCCGCGGCATCTGGGCCGACCACAGCAGCATGCTCATCCCGCCCGCCCTGTTTATCGCGGGGCTGATCACCGCGACGCTCGCAGGCGGTCCCGCCGTGGGTGGTTTGATGCTGCCGCACAAGGCGCAGGCCCAACCGGATGGGCTGGAGAATGCGGGCCGGATGATCGGCCTGCTGGAACGCGCGTTGATCTTTCTAATGGTCGTGATCGGCGAGCCTGCGGGCATCGGTTTTCTCATCGCGGCAAAGTCGATTCTGCGCTTTGACACCGTGAAAAAGAACCAGAAGATAAGCGAATACGTGATTATCGGCACGCTGGCCTCTTTCGGCTGGGCGCTCATCGCCGCCTTCGCCACCAAGGCCGCAATGAATTCCTTCTGACGGCTTGAGATCGCCGCGCCGCACCCCTATCTTGGCGGCATAGGAGATTTGTGATGTTTGGCATTCCCGGCAAGCAAGCCGTTACCATGACCCCCAAAGCCGCTGGCCAGATTGCGAAGTTGATGCAATCGGCGGGCCACGCCGGGCTGCGCATTGGCGTCAAGAAAGGCGGCTGTGCTGGCATGGAGTACACCATGGAATACGTCGAAGCGACCGACCCCAATGATGAGGTGGTCGAACAAGACGGCGCGCGGGTGATGATCGCCCCCATGGCGCAGATGTTCCTCTTCGGCACCGAGATTGACTATGAAACCACGCTGCTCGAGTCCGGTTTCAAGTTCCGCAATCCCAATGTGACCGAAGCCTGCGGCTGCGGCGAATCGATTAAATTCGACGAAAGCCTCGGCGCGAAGTAGGCGCGCCGATCGGCCCCGGCCTTGACGAAAGGCCGCGGGCCTGCGAACTGATCTGGCAACATTAACAGATCAGGACGGAACCGATGCGCCCCAAAATCGCCGCCGGCAACTGGAAAATGAACGGCACCGCCGCCGCGCTGACAGAGCTTCACAGCCTTGCTACCGGCCTGCCCGAAAACCCGCCGCAGGTCGTGATCTGCCCGCCCAGCACCCTCCTCTTTCGCGCCACCGACGCCACCCATGGCAGCCCGATCCAGATCGGCGCACAGGATTGCCATGCCGAAGAAGCGGGCGCCTACACGGGCGATATCTCTGCCGCGATGGTTGCCGACAGCGGTGCCAGCCACGTGATCCTCGGCCATTCCGAGCGCCGCGATGCACACCGCGAGACCGATGCCGATGTGCAAGCCAAGGCGCGGGCCGCATGGGGTGCCGGTCTCACTGCCATCGTCTGCATCGGCGAAAGCGAGGCTGAGCGGGAGGCAGGCCAGACCCTCGACATTATCGGCGCGCAGCTCGACGGCTCCCTCCCCGATGCCGTGGAGGCCCAGAACACCGTTATCGCCTATGAGCCGATTTGGGCCATCGGCACCGGCAAGGTCCCCAGCATTGCGCAGATCAAAGAGGTGCATGATTTCATCCGCACCCGCCTGATCGGCCGTTTCGGCGCGGAGATCGGCAATGCGCTCCCCCTGCTCTACGGCGGGTCGGTAAAGGCTGCCAATGCGGTCGAAATCTTCGCCGTCGAAAACGTCGATGGCGCGTTGGTCGGCGGGGCCAGCCTCAAGGCCGAGGATTTCGCGCCCATCGTGACGGCCCTCGCCCAGTCCTAAGCCAATGCGGGGCGGCGAAGACACCCGCCCTCTTACAGCGGCAGCATCGTCGTCGATTTGATCTCTTCCATCGACAAAAGCGCCGTGACGTTATGCACCTTCACCTCTGAAATCAGCGCCTGATAAAAGACGTCATAGGCCCGCGCGTTCTTGACCCGCACCTTTAGGATATAGTCGATATCCCCCGCCAGACGGTGCGCCTCCTGCACCTCGGGCCGGTCTTTCAACGCCTGCAAAAACGCCGCCTGCCAAGCCGCCTCATGCTCTGACGTGCGGATCAGGACAAAGAAACAGGCCTCGAACCCGAGCGCTTCGGAATCCAGCACCACGGTCTGCTGGCCGATGACCCCGGCTTCGCGCAGCTTGCGTATCCGATTCCACACCGGCGTTTTCGAAGACCCCACTTCACGGGCAATATCGTCCAGCGATTGGCTCGCATCCCGTTGCAGCTGCGCCAAAATCTTCCGGTCGGTCTCATCAATTCGGACAGTCATTCTCTTCTCTCTCGTCCCGGCAGGACGTTCACACTCAACCTGCGGCCAAAGCGAACGCATGTTCTTATCTGCGCCAGCATATAGTCAATTATCGGGAATATTTCCTATATAAGAGGTCACGTCAAACAGAATACAGGGCGCATCATGGATCACTTTCCCATCTTCCTCGCCACCCGCGGGCAAAAGATCCTCCTCTCCGGCGGCGGCGAAGCCGCTCTGGCCAAGCTGCGTCTGCTGATGAAAACCGAAGCGGCGCTGCATGTCTTCGCCCCCGACCCGGCGGCAGAGATCGTCGACTGGCAAGCGGCGGGCAAGCTCACCCTGCACCGCCGCCCCCTCACCGCCGCCGATCTCCCCGGCGCGCGGCTGTTCTACGCGGCGGATGAAGATGACGCGCTGGATGCTGAAAACGCCGCGCTGGCCCATGCGGCGGGCGTGCTGGTCAATATCGTCGACAATCTGCACGACAGCGAATTCATCACCCCCGCCATCGTCGACCGCGATCCGGTGACCGTGGCCATCGGCACCGAAGGCGCCGCCCCGGTGCTGGCCCGCGCCATCAAGGCCGATTTGGAAGAGCGTCTGCCCGTCACCCTCGGCCCGCTGGCGCGCATCGGCAAAGGCTTTCGCAAGCTGGCCGATGCCCTGCCCATGGGCCGTGCGCGCCGTGATTTCTGGCGGGAGTATTATTTCGCCACCGGCCCCCGCGCCATGGCTGAGGGCAAGGATACCGTGCGCCCGGCGCTGAAAACCCTGCTGCACACCCACCTCACCCGCAAAGCCCGCGAGGGCCATGTGGCCTTCGTCGGAGGCGGCCCGGGCGACCCGGAACTGCTGACGCTCAAGGCCCGCCGCGCGCTGGATGAGGCCGATGTGGTGATCTACGACCGGCTGATCAGCCCCGAGATCCTCGAACTCGCCCGCCGCGAGGCGCTGATGATCGACGTGGGCAAAGAGGGCTTCGGCCCCTCCACGGCCCAAGAGCACATCAACGCCCTGCTGGTCGAACACGCGCAAAGCGGCGCGCAGGTGGTGCGGTTGAAATCCGGCGATGCCACGGTCTTTGGCCGGCTCGACGAAGAGATCGACGCGGTCGACGCCCATAGCATCGGCTGGCACATCGTGCCCGGCATCACCGCCGCCTCCGCCGCCGTGGCGGGCATCGGGCAGAGCCTGACCAAACGGGGCCGCAATGCCTCGGTCCGCTTCCTCACGGGGCATGACATGAAGGGTTTCGCCGATCACGACTGGGCCGCCCTCGCGCGCCCTAACGAAGTCGCCGCAATCTATATGGGCAAGAAATCCGCCCGTTTCGTCCAAGGCCGCCTGCTGATGCATGGCGCCGACCGCGCCACACCCGTCACCGTGATCGAAAACGCCTCGCGCGCCGATCAGCGGGTGCTGTCGACCACGCTGAACGATCTGCCGCGCGATCTGGCCGATGCCGAAATGACCGGCCCCGCGCTCACCTTCTACGGCCTCGCCCCGCGCGCCGCCGTCCAAGTTGCCACCGAAACCCCGCTAGAGGAGCTGGCCTGACATGCCCAAACCCTTCACCCCCAAGGTCATCACCGCCAATGCGCTGCTCGAAGGCGATGTCGTCTATCAAACCTCCACCGGCTGGACCCGCAAACTGAGTGAAGCCGAAGTCCTCACCGATGAGGCCGACGCCGACCTGCGCCTGATCGACGCACTAAGCCAGCAGGATTTGGTCGTCGGCGTCTACCTCGCGGATGTGGCCCCCGAAGCAGGCGGCCCCCGCCCCACCCATTTCCGCGAAGAGTTCCGCGCCACCGGCCCCTCGAACTACGCCCACGGCAAACAGGAGACCGTCTGATGTACAGCTACACCGAATTCGACGACAAATTCCTCGCCGAGCGCAACGCCCAGTTCCGCGCCCAAGTCGAGCGCCGCATCGACGGCTCGCTCACCGAGGATGAGTTCAAACCCCTGCGCCTGATGAACGGCCTCTACCTGCAACTGCACGCCTATATGCTGCGGGTGGCGATCCCCTATGGCACGCTGAACAGCGCCCAGATGGATCAACTCGCCTATATCGCCGAGCGGTGGGACAAGGGCTACGGCCATTTCACCACCCGCCAGAACATCCAGTACAACTGGCCCGAATTGCGCGATGTGCCCGATATGCTCGACGCGCTGGCCGAGGTGAAGCTGCATGCGATCCAGACCTCCGGCAACACGATCCGCAACGTGACGGCGGACCATTTCGCCGGGGCCGCCGCCGATGAGGTCGCCGATCCCCGCCCCGTGGCCGAGTTGATCCGTCAGTGGTCCACCGACCACCCGGAATTCCAGTTCCTGCCGCGCAAGTTCAAGGTCGCCGTCACCGGCGCCGCCGCCGACCGTGCGGTAATCAAGGCCCATGACATCGGCCTGCGCATCGTCGAACGCGATGGCGAGCAGGGTTTCGAGGTCATCGTCGGCGGCGGTCTTGGCCGCACCCCGATGATCGGCAAGGTGCTCTATGATTTCGTGAAGTATGAGGACCTGCTGCCCACGCTCGAAGCCATCGTCAGCGTCTACAACGTGCTCGGCCGCCGCGACAATAAGTACAAGGCGCGCATCAAGATCACCGTGCACGAGAACGGCATCGAAGACATCCGCGCCCGGGTCGATGCGCAATATGCGCTGATCCGCGACCAGTTCACCGGCATCGACCAGCAAATGCTGTCGCGCATCGAAGCTGACTTTGCAGCGCCTCAATTCAAAACCGCATCCCTCGCGACTTACGAATCTGCCTATACCAACGATCCCGTCTTCCGCGCCTGGGCCGACACCAACCTCGCCCAGCACCGCGCGCCGGGCTATGCCATCGTCTCGATCAGTCTCAAAGCGCATGGTGCCACACCCGGCGACGCGACGGCAGACCAAATGCGCGTGATGGCCGACCTCGCCCGTCGCTTTGGCCATGACGAGCTGCGCATCAGCCACGAGCAGAACGTGATCCTGCCCCATGTGCACCGCAGCGACCTGCCCGAACTGCACGCCGCGCTGAAAGAGGCGAAACTCGCCACCGCCAACATCGGCCTCATTTCGGACATCATCGCCTGCCCCGGGATGGATTACTGCGCGCTGGCCACCGCGCGTTCCATCCCCATCGCGCAGGAGATCGCGACCCGTTTCGACGAGCTGAAGCTCGAGCATGACGTCGGCCCGCTCAAGATCAAAATCTCCGGCTGCATCAACGCCTGCGGCCACCACCACGTGGGCCATATCGGCATCCTCGGCCTCGACCGCGCAGGCGTAGAGAACTACCAGATCACGCTCGGCGGCGATGGCACCGAGGACGCGAGCCTCGGCACCCGCACCGGCCCCGGCTTCTCGGCCGAGGAGATCATCCCCGCCATCGAACGCCTCGTGCGGGGCTATCTCGACCTGCGCAACGATCCCGGCGAGACCTTCCTGCAAGCCTACCGCCGCCTCGGCCTCGCGCCATTCAAAGCCGTGCTCTACCCCGAAGCGGCAGAGAAGGATCGGGCCAATGCCGCTTGATACCCCTGAACTTCATCCTTTCTCAAATACCGATGCGCCGCCCCCCGAGGGGCTGCGCGCGGTCGAGGAAAAGGTGGCACGGCTCAACGCCGAGTTGCGCCACCACGGGGCGACGGATGTGATCCGCCGCGCCGATGCGGAGATCGAAACCCTCACCCTCGTCTCCAGCTTCGGCGCGGAATCGGTGGCGCTGTTGCACCTCGCCTCCATGGTCTCGCGGGACATCCCGGTGCTCTTCATCGACACCGAAATGCTCTTTGCCGAAACCCTCGTCTACCAGCAGGAACTGAGCGAGCGCCTCGGTCTGCGCAATGTCACCACCCTGCGCAGCGCAGAGATCGCAGCACAGGATCCCGATGGCACGCTGCACCAATATGACACCGATGCCTGCTGCGCCCTGCGCAAGACCCGGCCCCTCCAGAGCGCGCTGGAGGGCTATGACGGCTGGATCACCGGGCGTAAACGTTTTCAATCGGGCAGCCGCGCGGCCTTGGAGTTTTTCGAGGCAGAAATCCCCGAAGACGGTGCAGCACCCCGGATCAAGGTGAACCCGCTGGCCTATTGGGCCAATTCCGATGTGGCCGACTACATCACCGAAAACCGCCTGCCCCGGCATCCGCTGGTGGCCAAAGGCTACCCCTCGATCGGCTGCGCGCCCTGCACCTCGCCCGTGGCCCCGGGCGAAGACCCGCGCGCCGGGCGCTGGCGCGATCAGAACAAAGAAGAATGCGGTATCCATTTTGTGAACGGCAAAGTGGTCCGAACAGGAGACAAATCATGAGCGTACTCGTCACCGACACAGGCTTCACCGCCGACGACTGGACCCAAGGCTATTGCGAGGATGGCGCCGCGAACGATTGCCGCGCCGTCGATCTAGCGTCTGACGCCGATGCCCATGCCCTCACGCTGCCCCCGGCGCTTGAGATGATCCGCGTCGATTTCCCCTCTTTCGCGGATGGGCGCGGCTTTACCATCGCCCGCGTTCTGCGTCTGCGCGGCTACCAGGGCCGCCTGCGCGCCCGCGGGCATGTGCTGGCCGATCAATATGCCATGGCCCGCCGCGCCGGGTTCGATGAGGTCGAGATCGACGATGATCTGGCCGCCCGCCAGCCTGAGGACCAATGGCTGGCCCGCGCCGATTGGCAGGCCCATGACTATCAGTCCCGCCTGCGCGGTGCCGCATCCGGACCGGCGACCGCGGCCAAATAGGCCGCTTCATTGCCCTCCCCCCTTCCTTGCCATAAGTAGAGGCCGCAACCCGATTTGCGGAAACCATGATGACCGAGCAGAGCACAGTGAACCAAACCGCCGCCAAGCCCGTCCCGACATTGCCCGACGCCCAGACCGTGACTTCGGTCACCCACTGGACCGATCAGCTTTTCTCGTTCCGGGTAACCCGGCCCGCTTCCCTGCGCTTTCGCTCGGGCGAGTTCGTGATGATCGGCCTGATGGGCGATCCGCATCCCGAAACCGGCAAGCAAAAACCGCTCTTGCGCGCCTATTCCATCGCCTCGCCCGCGTGGGACGATGAGTTGGAGTTCTACTCGATCAAGGTGCAAGACGGCCCGCTGACCTCCAAACTGCAACATATCCAGCCCGGCGATCAGATCATCCTGCGGCCCAAGCCCGTGGGCACGCTGGTGCATGACGCGCTGCTGCCCGGCGACCGGCTGTGGATGTTCGCCACCGGCACCGGCTTTGCCCCCTTCGCAAGCCTGCTGCGCGAGCCTGAGACCTATGAGAAATTCGACGAGGTCATCGTCACCCACACCTGCCGCGATGTGGCAGAGCTTGAGTATGGCCGGCAGTTGATCGAAGGGCTGAAGGCCGACGAGCTGATGCAGGAACTCATCGGCCCGGAAAACCTTGCCAAGATTCGCTATTACCCGACCACCACCCGCGAAGAGAGCCCCAAGATGGGCCGGATCACCAATCTTTTGCAGGATGGCACGGTGTTCGAAGATCTGGGCGTGCCCCAAATCAATGCCGCCCATGACCGTGCCATGGTCTGCGGCAGCCTTGGCTTCAACAAGGATATTATGGAGATTCTCGAAGGCTTTGGCCTAACCGAGGGTGCCAATTCCGACCCCCAGCATTTCGTCGTCGAAAAGGCTTTCGTCGGCTAAGCCGAATTAAGCCTTACGAAAGGTCGCAGCGTTACAACCAAGGTGTCGGCGCAGCTTTGCCGACGCTTTGGCAGAACCCTGCGCATCCCGAAAACGCCCCCTTCCGCTGCACTGCGGCAGGGCTTAGCTGACGCCTTGCGAGCGCGGGGGACTGCCGCGCGAAACGCAACCACAGGCGAAAGGCATATCAATGGCGAGCAATGGGACCCCGACCCCAAAGAAAGTCTCCGATCTGGCAACTCAGAAGGCCGACTTGTCCAGCACGGCGCTGATCGGCATCTTCGGCAGCGACAGCACGCCCGGCGCGCTGATCCGCGAAGGTGGCGGTAAAATCTCGCGCGTCGAAGTGGGCGATCAGGTCGCAGGCGGCGTCGTCTCCGCCATTGGGCAAGGGACGTTGGTGCTCTCCAGCCGCCGCGGCAATCAGGTGCTGCGCCTGCCGCAGGGCTGAAACCTTGGGGGAGGCGCGGCGCGCGCCTCTTGACCTGCCGCGCGGGGCAGTGCACATCCCGCGCATGAGCAAGACAGCATTGATCACCGGCGCATCGCGCGGCCTTGGGGCCGCATTGGCAGAAGCCTTGGCCCCCACCCATCACATCATCGCGGTCGGTCGCACGACCGGCGCGCTTGAAGAGTTGGACGACCGTATCCAAGCCAAGGGCGGCAGCGCCACCTTGGCGCCGATGGACATCACCAACGCCGATGCCATGGCCGTGCTCTGCCGGGGCATCCATGACCGCTGGGGCGGGCTTGACCTTTGGCTGCACTGCGCCGTCCATGCCGCCCCGTTGACGCCCACCGATCACATTGACGCCAAGGATATGGAGAAATCCATCGCCGGAAACGTCACCGCCACCGCGCGGCTGATCACCTTTGTCTCGCCGCTTTTGGGGGCGGATGGCACGGCGGTCTTCTTTGACGATCCGCGTGCGGGCACGAAATTCTTCGGCAGCTACGGGGCCACCAAGGCCGCGCAGATCGCGCTGGCGACCTCTTGGCAGGTCGAGACCGCGCAGATCGGCCCCCGTGTCCATATCCTCACGCCCGAGCCGATGCCCACCGCCACCCGCGCCCGCTTCTTCCCCGGCGAAGACCGCGCGGCGCTGAGCGACACCGCCACGCAGGCCGCTGCGGTATTGGCGCAACTGTCGGAAAACTCCGCCTCCTGAACCGCGCGGCACCGGCGCGCTGCGCTTGCCGCCGGTCCGCCCCTCGCCTATCAAGGCAAAAAGGGGCCATTCATGCGTATTTTGATTACAAACGATGACGGCATCAACGCGCCCGGTCTGGCCGTGCTGCGCACCATTGCCGAGGAACTGGCCGGGCCTGCGGGCGAGGTCTGGACCGTGGCACCGGCGTTCGAGCAATCCGGTGTGGGCCATTGCATCAGCTACACCAAGCCGATGATGATCACGCAATTGGACGAACGCGTCTTCGCTACCGAAGGCTCCCCCGCCGATTGCGTCCTTGCCGCCATCCACGACACGATGACCGCCGCCCCCCCCGATCTGGTGCTCTCCGGCGTGAACCGGGGCAACAATGCCGCTGAAAACGCGCTCTATTCCGGCACGCTTGGCGGCGCGATCGAGGCGGCTTTGCAAGGCTTGCCCGCCATCGCCCTGTCGCAATACTACGGCCCCGCCAACCGCGATCTGGCGGATCCTTTTGAGGCCGCTGCCCAGCACGGCGCCGAGACCTGCCGCCGCATTCTGGACCACAGCCCCAAAGAAGACGCGGCCTATGGGCTTTTCTACAACGTGAACTTCCCGCCAGTGGCGGGCGCTGATGTGCGCGGCATCCGGCTGGCCCCGCAGGGCCGCCGCCCCGGCACCGGGTTTTCGACCGAAGCACATCTGTCGCCCTCAGGCCGCCGCTTTTTGTGGATCAAGGGCGGCGATCAACGCGTGCAAACGGCACCGGGCAGCGATGCCTGCGTCAACCTTGACGGCTATGTCTCGGTCACCCCGATGCGCTGCGACCTGACGGATCACGCGGCCCTCGAAACGCTGGCGGGCATCAACGGATGAATGAGCCCCCCATCTCTGAAGCGGAACGCAAAATGCAGTTCCTCTACGCGCTACGCTCCAAAGGCGTGACCGATGCGCGCGTGCTCACAGCGATGGAAGCGATCGACCGCGGCCCCTTCATCCGCGGCCTCTTTGCCAGCCGCGCCTATGAGGATATGCCCCTGCCCATCGCCTGCGGCCAGACCATCAGCCAACCCTCTGTCGTGGGGCTCATGAGCCAAGCCTTGCAGGTGTCCTCGCGCGATAAGGTGCTCGAAATCGGGACCGGCTCTGGCTATCAGGCCGCGATCCTCAGCAAGCTCGCCCGGCGGGTCTATACGATCGACCGGCACCGCCGTCTGGTGCAAGAGGCGCGCGGTGTGTTCGAGGCGATGGATCTGACCAATATCACCGCAATCACCGCCGATGGCAGCTTTGGCCTTGCCGAACAGGCCCCCTTTGACCGGATCATCGTGACCGCCGCCGCCGAAGACCCGCCCGGCCCCCTGCTCGCGCAGCTAAAAGAGGGGGGCATCATGGTGCTGCCCGTCGGCCAATCCGACACGGTCCAACACCTCATCCGCGTGCGAAAGACCGCTGATGGGCTGGAATACGACGAATTGCGTGCCGTGCGCTTTGTCCCCCTGCTGGAAGGCTTGGGCAAGGACGGCTAATAGGTTACAGAGACACGGACAACGCCCCATACCCTCTGGGGGCGAAGATGAGGACTTGCAGATGCGCCAAACACGCTTGCGCCGCCCCATGCGGCTGACCCTAATGGCCGGGACCAGTGCGATACTGCTGGCAGGTTGCGAAAATCAGCCCTTGGATTACGACATGCGCAGCACCTTTGGCGATGGGTTCTCCACCGCTGAAGCGGCGCGCGGCCCTTTGGCAGACCGGCCCAAGCCCGACGCACGGGGCGTGATCTCTTATCCCAACTATCAAGTCGTCGTCGCCCGCCGGGGCGATACGCTGAAAGACGTGGCCGCGCGTGTGGGCGCCGACAGCGGCGAATTGGCCCGCTACAACGGAATCGATCAGGGCGTCCCGCTCCGCCAGGGTGAGATCATCGCCCTGCCCCGCCGTGTCTCTGAGCCTGCGCCGGGCACCAATGGCGCCGTGGACATTACCACCCTTGCCGGCAGCGCCATCGACCGCGCCCCGGCGACCCCCAGCGTCCAGACCCAAAGCCTGCCGCCCGCAGGCACCACCAGCACGCCTGCGCCGCAGCCCGCAGCACCGCAGGCGAAAGAGCCTGTGCGCCACCGGGTCGAGCGTGGGGAGACCGCCTATACCGTGGCGCGCCTTTACAACGTGCCGGTCAAGGCGCTGGCCGAGTGGAACGGCCTCGGCCCCGATTTCGCGATCCGCGAGGGCCAATTCCTGCTGATCCCGGTCGAGAAACAGGCGCCCCCGCGTCAGGCGACCAACACCGAGTCGAGCGCCGCCGCCTCGCGCCCCGTGCAGCCGGTCACCAGCGCACCCGGCGCAGGCACCCCCACGCCGACGCCGCCCTCTGCCGCGAAACCGCTGCCGCAGGATGAGACCGCACAGCCCCTGCCGCCCAAGGTCGAGCCGAAAGAGCCTGTGGCCGATGTGGGCAAGCCCACCGCCCCGGCAAAGGCCACCAAGATGACACCCCCGGTCCAAGGCTCCATCATCCGCGCCTATTCCAAGGGCAAGAATGAGGGCATCAACATCAAGGGCAGCCCCGGCGGGCCGGTGAAAGCCGCCGAGGCGGGCACCGTCGCCGCGATCACCAAGAGCGCCGAGGGCATCCCGATTGTCGTGGTGCGCCATGCCAACAACCTGCTCACGGTCTATGCGAATGTCGACGGTGTGAATGTGGCCAAGGGCGATAGCGTCAGCCGGGGTCAGCAGATCGCCAAACTGCGCGGCGGATCGGAATCGCATGTGCATTTCGAGGTGCGCAAAGGCTTTGAGAGCGTCGATCCGACGCCCTATATTCAGTAACCAAACGACAAAGGGCCCGCAGAATATGCGGGCCCTTTCGCTCATACCGTCCGGCGCTCAACCGCCCGAAACGGGAACGCCTTTCCGGCCGGCCAAATCCACGAAATACTGCCAAGCCACCCGGCCCGAGCGGGCGCCGCGTGTGGCCTGCCATTCGACAGCCTCGGCGCGCAATGTGTCGTCGTCGATCTCCACGCCGAAGGCATCGCAATAGCCGCGGATCATCGCCAGATATTGGTCCTGATCGCAGGGATGGAACCCCAGCCACAGCCCGAAGCGGTCAGAGAGAGAGACCTTTTCCTCGACCGCTTCCGAAGGGTTGATTGCACTGCCGCGCTCGTTCTCAATCATGTCGCGCGGCATCAGGTGGCGGCGGTTCGATGTGGCATAGAGTACGACATTCTCGGGCCGCCCTTCGATGCCCCCATCCAACACGGCCTTCAGCGATTTGTAATGCGCGTCGTCATGGCCAAAACTCAGGTCGTCGCAAAACAGGATGACCCGCTGCGAGGCCCCACGTAGGAGGGACAGAAGCCGCCCGACCGACGGCAGGTCTTCGCGCTGCAATTCAACGATGCGCAATACTTCATGTGATGCTTGAACATCCGCGTGTATCGCCTTGACAAGGCTGGATTTTCCCATGCCTCGAGCACCCCAAAGAAGCGCGTTGTTCGCAGGCAACCCCGCTGCAAATTGGCGGGTGTTGGCCAAGAGCGTATCCCGCGCCCGATCCACCCCCACCAGAAGCGGCAGGTCGATCCGCGCGACCTGCGGCACGGGCATCAGACGGTCGGGGTCGGTGTGCCAGACGAAGGCAGTGGCCGCATCGAAGTCTGGGGCGGCGAGCGGCGCGGGAGACATACGCTCCAGCGCCGCCGCGATACGGTCCATCGGATCATTGATCACAGCAGGTCTTCCTCGTCTTCGTCGTCAAAGTAGCCCTCTTCGCGCAGCTTTTCGTTGCGCTTTGTCTCGACCCGGCGCACGAGGAAGATCGAGATTTCGTAGAGGCCATAGACCACCACGAAAAGGATCACCTGCGTGATCACATCAGGCGGGGTGACCAGCGCGGCCAGCACGAGGATCGCCACCACCGCATATTTGCGCACATTGGCCAGTCCTTCGGAACTGACCAGCCCCGCCTTGCCCATCAGTGTCAGCAGAACCGGGAGCTGGAAACAAAGGCCAAAGGCCACGATGAATTTGATCGTGAGCGACAGATACTCCTGCGCCGACCCTTGGAAGGCGATGGCGGCAATGCCGTTCTCACCATCCGGCCCACCGACCAGCGTGCCGGCCTGCTGGAAGCCAAGGAAGAAGTCGAAGGCCAGCGGCGTGACGACATAGAAGGCGAAAGCCGCGCCAAGGAAGAACATCACCGGCGAAGAGATCAGGAAGGGCAGAAAGGCCCCCTTCTCGTTCTTGTAAAGCCCCGGGGCCACGAAGCGCCACAGCTGGTAGCTGATGAAGGGGAAGCCCAGCACCAGACCGCCCAAGAGAGAGATCGAGATCGCGACGAAGAAACCCTCTTGCAGCTTGATCAGGATCAGCCCGCAATCCTCTTGCCCCCGTTCCGCCATGGCCGAGCAAAGCGGTTCGGTCAGGAAGTTGAAGATCGGGTTCCAGACGGTAAAGCAGATCACCATCCCGATGATGAAAGCGATGACCGAATGGATGAGCCGCGTGCGCAGCTCGGCCAGATGCTCGATCAACGGGGCGGAACTGTCGTCGATCTCGTCATAATCGTCGGTGGCGCTCATTCAACTCACTCTTTCTTGGCGGCAGCTTTGGGTGCCGTTGAGGTCTTGGCGGCGGCATCGTCCGATGCCGCTTGGGCCTGACCTGCGTCTTTTTCGATCACAGGCCGCGCCGGGGCTTCCTTGGCCGGGGCGGTGTCCGAAAGCTTCGCCTCTGCCGCTTCGGCCTCGGCCATGGCTTCCGCCGCTTCGCGTTGCTTGCGTTCGGCGGCGGCCCGCGCGGTGCTGGCTTGGATCTTCTTCACATCCTCGGCCTTTTGCGCCGCCAGTTTGCCAGTCTCGCTCTCAGGGTCGAAATTGGTCAGTGACCGGGTCGCGTCCTTGACCTCATCCATGGCGCTGCCCAGCGGGTTGCTGGCCGTTTTGAGCGATTTGTTCAGCGACGATGACATCTCGCGCATGCCGCTTTCATCGGCGGCATCGTTCATCGCTTGGCTGAATTCACGCGCCATGCCTTTGGCCTTGCCCACGAATTGCCCGACGCGCCGAAACAGCACGGGCAAGTCCTTGGGGCCGACCACGATCAGGGCCACCACGCCGATGACTAAAAGTTCCGTCCAACCCAGATCGAACATCGGGTTACACCCGGTCCTTGTCGGCCTTCAGGTCGGTCTTGGGATGGGTGCCTTGATCGGCATGTTCCGGCAGGTCAGCATGGTGCACGTCTTCGACATGTTTGATCTCGTCGCGCTTGTTCTCTTCTTCGCCTTCGCTGATGCCTTTTTTGAAGCTGGTGATGCCCTTGCCGACTTCGCCCATGAGCGAGGAAATCTTGCCCCGGCCAAAAAGCACCAGCACGACAACCGCGATCAGCAGCAGGCCCGGCAGTCCGATATTGTTCAACATGTCTGTTCTCCCATCATGTTTGGCGCAGTCTGGTCGCGCCAGTCTGCACCGTGATAGCGGGCGGCGCCGGGACCATGAAGGGGCAATGCAGCGGATGGGCGGTGCTGCGGGCGAAGGACTGCCGATTTTCAGGCGTGCAATTCCAGCTGAGACATGTTTTTGTCAGGAGCGTCAGGAGGCAACATGGTATCAGCGAAAACCGAAGATCGGCTTGTCCGGCTGATTGACAGGCTGCGGGATGGGCGGCTGCACCGAGCCGAGGATTTGGCCCGGCAGTTCGGCGTTTCCCCCCGCACGATCTACCGCGATATGGGCAAGCTCAGCGCGGCGGGCCTGTCCATCGCTGGGACGCGGGGCGAAGGCTATCGGATCATCCCTGCGATCACTCTGCCCCCGCTGACCCTGACGGCGGCGGAGTTGGAGGCGCTGAACCTCGGCCTCGCTGTCGCAGCAGAGGTGGGCGACCCCGCCCTGCAAGGCGCGGCGGAGACATTGGCCGCCAAGTTCGACGCGGTGCTGCCGACCGAGACCATTGCCGAGGGTGCCGCATGGGCGCAGGCGCTGAGGTCGCAGGGCAAAGCCACGCGGGTTTTCACCCATCTGCCGGTGCTGCGTGCCGCCGTGCAGGCCCGCCAAAAGCTACGGATCGCGGTGATCGGCGAAGCGCCGCAGGTGGTGCGCCCGCTTGAGGTGCGTAATTGGGGCCGGTTCTGGCTGCTGACGGCCTGGAGCGAGGGGGCGGCGGATTTCGTGACCCTGCCGCTTGATCAGATCGAGAGCGCTGAGCCGCTACCGGAGTTGTTCGTGGACGAGCCGGGCAGAACGCTCGCGGATCATCGCCCCTAACCCCAGATCAACGCCGCCTCAGCCCTTCAATCGCCAGCCGGTTTGCGGGGGCAAAAACGCCTCGACACTGGCCTGCGCGATCACGATGGTATCCTGTCCAGTGGCTACATTCAGCCCGCCCTTCACCGCGCGGACCTGGGCGCGACCGCGGGGGAGTTTGGCCACCAGCGCATCGACATCCACCTTTTCAGGCTCCTGCACCGCCACGGTAACCTGCACGCGCATCTGATCCGGCGTCACCTCTAGCGCGCCGAACAGCGGCAGGGAGGAATGGCGCAAGGCATCCTCGATCGCGCGCGCGGCGGCCTTGGTATAGTCCATCCCATGCAGATCGTTGCCCATGCCCATTTCGATGATGATCCGCTGCTCAGCCATCGGCACGCTCCATCTCGAAGCCGACGGAAAGCGCCACATTGGCCATGACCGTTGGGTTCCCTTCCCCTTCGGGGCGCGGCACGTCGAGCCCGCCGTGATGCAGCTTCACCGTCACCTCGCCATAGGGAAAGACCGCGCGCAGCGCTTCGGCATCCACCAGATCCGGGCGCTGCACGCCCACGTCGAGGGTGATGCGCATGGCCGACTTATCGAAACCGAAAAGCTCGGCCAGATTGATCGAATTGTGCCACAGCGCATCCTGCACCGCACGTTTCGCGGCCTGCGTATAATCACCGCGGCGCAGGGAGGAGCCCATGCCGAATTCCACCAACAGCGGCTTCATGAGGTCACCGGAAAGACAAAGCAACGGTCGCGGCGCACGGTCAGCCACATGACGGCACCGGGTTGCGGCAGAAAGACATTGGGCACCGTGGCCTTGAGCCGCGATCCATCCTCTTCCAGTACGAATTCCACGAGGCTTTCGTTGCCCATGAAGCGCGCGCGTTCCACCACCGCCCGGGCCGGTGTGCCATCGGTCGCCGTCGGGCGCGGCCCCTTGCCTGCCCTGTCAAAGTCGATGCGCAGGTGTTGCGGGCGAAAGACGATATTCACCGGCGTGCCATCGGCCACACCGGGGGCAAGGAATTGGCCAAAGACCGTATCGGCCAACGCCCCGGTCACCGTGGCCTCAAGCACATTGGCATCGCTGAAAAAGGCGACGGAGGCGCGGTCGACGGGCCGCGTATAGACGTTGTAGGGCGCGCCTTGCTGCACGATCTTACCGTCGCGCATCAGGGCGATCTCATCGGCCATGCGCATCGCCTCGTCCGGCTCATGGGTGACCAGCAAAACGGCGGTGTCCTCTTCCTTGAGAATGCTCAGCGTCTCGTCGCGGATGCCATCACGCAGGCGGTTATCGAGACCGGAAAAGGGCTCATCCATCAGCATGATGCGCGGCTGCGGGGCCAGCGCGCGGGCCAGCGCCACGCGCTGCTGCTCCCCGCCCGAAAGCTGGTGCGGGTATCCGTCGATATAGCGCAGCAGGTCCACCCGTTCGAGCAGTTCTTCGATCCGCGCGCGTTTCTCCTCACGCGTGCCTTTCTTGAGGCCAAAGCCCACGTTGTCGGCCACGCTCAGATGCGGGAACAGGGCGAAGTCTTGGAACATCAGGCCGATCTCGCGCCGCTCGGGCGGGACGCGGAACATGGTGTCGCAGATCAGTTTGCCGTCGACATGGATCGTGCCGCTGTCTTGCATTTCCACACCCGCGATCATGCGCAACGTGGTGGATTTGCCGCAGCCCGAAGGGCCAAGCAAGCAAGTCACCTGCCCCGGCAAGATCTGCAAAGATACGTCATCGACCACCTGCCGCCCGCCATAGGCGCGGCGCAGGTTGCGGATTTCCAGACGGGGGGTGGGGTCACTCATGGAGGCTGCGGTATCCGATCAAATCGCTCGGAAACCCAGCTATCAGCCCCGCCGCGCCCCCGCAAGCACCGCCGCGAACCCGGCCAGCAGCACGAAGATGCAGATCACCAGCAATTGCTCGTATTTATGCCCCTCGGGTAGAAGTGCCGCCACCGGCCCCCAGCCCCGCGCGAAATAGGCCGCAGCCCCCAGCATCGCGGCGGCGAAGGCGGCAAGGTAGCTCCAGACCGGAATCGCGCGCCCCGCCACCAGCCCGATGAGCAGCACCGGGGTGAGGAACATCGACGCGGTGCCGCTCACCGCCACGGCATCAAAAAGCGTGGCGTTGCCCCAAAGCGTCAGCAGCGCACCAAGCGCCATGAACCCCGCCATCACCAGCCGCCCGCCCGCCAGGCTGCGCGGCGCAATGCGCCATTCCTCAACCATCAGCCGCGCGGCAGAGGCGAGCGCCGAGTCGAGCGTCGACAGCGCCGAGACCAGCAGCGACAGCATCAGCGCCACGAAAATCCAGCCCGGGAACATTTGCCCCCATGTGCCGATCAACTCACCCTCATAGGCCGCGCCGGTCAGGCTGGCTTGGATGCCGAAAAAGCCAAAACCAATGATGCAAAGGGTCGAAATCCAGAAGGCATGGAGGAAAGACGCCCGGGTGGTCGCCTCATCCGCGAGAAAGCCGCGGTCCATCATCACCGGGTCATGCGCCGGGTAGGAAAAGACCTGCAACAGCGCCACGACCAAGAGCACCCAGCCGTTGTAGGAGCCAGAGGCTCCTGGCGCGCTCAGCACCGCGCCAAGCTCGAACCCCGGGCTCAGCAGCAGCGCCCCGAGCGCAAGGCCGAAGACGATGAGAAAGACCAGCATTTGTACCACATCCGTACGCAGCGCGGCGGAAAGCCCGCCCCACGCCGAATAGCCAAAACCAAGGGCGGCGACGATCAGCACAGCCAGCGTACCCGACCCGGGCCAGACGGCTTCGAAAATCAGCGCGACGACCAAGAGATTGGCAAAAACCTCGGACAGCAGCCGCAGCCCGATCACGAGGTTATAGGCCGCCGTGCCCGCGCTCCCGAAATGCCCCGCCAGCCAGTCCTGCACCGACCGCGCGCCGCCGCGGCGCAGGTGACCCACGATGAAGCCGCCCGTCAGGAAAGACCCATAATAGGCCGCATAGGCCAGTGTGCCCGCGATGCCGTAGAAATAGCCCAAGATCGCCGCGTTCATCAGGCTGCGGGCGAAAATCCACGTGGTGACTTGGCTCAGCACCAGCACCGAAAGCCCCGGCGCGCGGCCTGCCGCATTGGCCCCGCCAAAGAAGCCTTCGACCGTCGCGCGGCGCGGTGCCACCAAGAGGCTGGCAAGGATCACGGCTGCGAAAAGAAGGACAAGAACAGTGGTTTGCATGGGCGGTGGACCTTTTGCGAGAAGCTGATCCACAAGGGTTAGCCGCCGCCTGCAATCCGGGCCAGCACTGAAACCGCTGCTGTCAGGAATGTGATCCGCCGCGACGTGTCATGGCCGGGACGCGCGCCCCGGCCATGGAGGGTTTACATGGTCAGATTGGTGCCGCCGCCATCCAGCAGCAGGTTCTGCCCCACGATGAAGCCCGCGTGCTGCGAACAAAGGAAGGCACAGGTCGCGCCGAACTCGTCACGTGTGCCATAACGCCCCGCGGGGATGCCCGCCTGCCGCTCGGCGCGGGCTTCGTCCAGCGTGATGCCCTTTTGCTTGACCACATTGGCGTCGAGCGAATCCGCCCGGTCGGTCGCATGGATGCCCGGCAGAAGGTTGTTGATCGTGACCCCCTTGCCCGCCACCTGCCGCGCGGTGCCCGCGACATAGCCGGTAAGCCCGGTGCGGGCGGAGTTGCTCAGCCCCAGAACGGGGATCGGCGCGCGCACCGACTGGCTGGTGATGTTCACGACCCGGCCCCAGCCGCGCTCCATCATGGCGGGCACCAGCGCTTTGATCAGCGCGATGGGGGCCAGCATATTGGCGTCGAGCGCTTTGATAAAATCCTCGCGGTCCCAATCCTGCCACATGCCGGGAGGGGGACCGCCCGCGTTGTTGACCAGAATGTCACAGCCCTCTGCCGCCTTGATGACCAGCGCCTGCCCCTCTTCCGTGGCCACATCCGCCGCGATGGTGGTGACTTCGACGCCGTGTTCCTGACGGATGCGCTCCGCCGAGGCCTCAAGCGCCTCTGCGCCGCGGGCGTTCATCACAAGGTTCACCCCTGCCGCCGCCAGCGCCTCGGCGCAGCCAAGGCCGAGCCCCTTGGACGAAGCACAGACCAGCGCCTTCTTCCCTTTGATTCCCAAATCCATTTTGATTCCTCCTATGCATTTGCATATGCCTACCACGCCGCGCCGCCAATGCCAGCAAATCACCCGAGCCTTGACCCATCCGGGCCACAATTCTAGCCTATCTTACTGGCGAAAGCCCCAGAACCAAAGGCCCGTCATGTCCCCCAGCCGCAGCGCCCCCGCACAGAACCTCGCCGTCTACCGCGCCGGGCAATTCCGCGCGAGCGATGGGGCCAATATGGGCGATGCGCTGTCCTTTGCCGCCGAATTGGTCCTCGATGATGTCTATGAGTTGGACCGCGCGGCAGAGCCGCAGCGCCTGTCTCTGTTGACCCTGCCCGGCGATCACTTCCGCCTTACTGAGAATACCGGCGTGGGCCGCCCCGGGGGCGATCTGCATCTCGACAGCCTGCTCACGCTGATGTCGCCCGACGGGCAGACCCAAGAGGCGCTGCTGCTGGTGGAGGTCGATCAACACGGTCACGCGGCAGAGGTTTACCTTTTGCCGCTTGGCCCGCTGACACCGCAGACGGGCTACCGGATCGTGGGGATCGACACCCAGACCGCGCGGCAAAAGTTCGGTCAGCTCGCCTGCGTCTCTTTCACGCGCGGCACCCATATCTCGCTCAGCACCGGAGAGCTACGGCCTATCGAAGACCTGCGCGTTGGGGACCGTATCCTGACCCGCGATGATGGCGTGCAAACCCTGCGCTGGATCGGGCAAAGCACCCTGCGTGCGGTCGGCGAGTTTGCCCCGATCCGCATCCGCGCAGGCACGCTCAACAACGAACACGACCTGATCGTCAGCCCCGACCACCGGCTGTTCATCTATCAACGCAGCGATGAGATGGGTGCGGGCCGGTCCGAATTGCTGGTCAAGGCGCGGCATCTGGTCAACGGCGACAGCGTGACGGTGCAGGACGGCGGATTCGTCGACTACTTCCAACTGCTCTTTGACGGGCATCAGATCATCTATGCCGAGGGGATCGCCGCCGAATCCATGTTGGTCGACAGCCGCACCCGGTCGGTCCTGCCGCCGGAAATGTCCGAAGCCTTGGGCGAGGTGATCCCCGGCCATTCCGATCTGCCCCATGCCGGGCTCGATCTGGCAGAGGCACTGCTTGACCGCCCCGACGCGGCGGCGCTGCTGCGCAAAGCCTCAACCCGTTAAGGCGCCTCGACGGCGTAGTGGAACTCCTCCCGGACGATCTTGCCGTCTTTGACGTGGTAAACGCCGATCTCTTCCATCTGGAACCGCTCACCGCTTTGCTTGTCGGTGGCATCGACCTTGAACATCGCGCTGAACTGGCTGTCGCCAAAGTAGAACGGGCCGATCACCTCGGTGCTATGTTCCTCCATCGCATTTTCCCACCAGTCGTGCTTGCCGTGGATCGCCTTGACCCCATGGGTCTCTCGCCCCTGCCCGCCCATATCAGCGGCCTCGACCGAGACGGCATCGTCGGCATAGAGCCGATCAAGGTTCGCACGCACCGCAGCATTTCCCGCACGGCAGCCCGCGACCAATTCGCGGGCAATCTCTTTCAGTTCCATCGCATCCCCTCCGTGTACCCCTTATGTTCTCACCCTACGCCACCCAGCGATTCGCAGCAATGGCCAGATTGCGCCCGGTCGCGGCGCGGCCTATATGGGTCGGATGTTGGACACGCCGCAAAACCGCCCCGCCCTACCGCCCGAGATCGCGCGCCGTCGCACCTTTGCGATCATCAGCCACCCTGACGCGGGCAAAACCACGCTGACTGAAAAGTTCCTGCTGTTCGGCGGGGCCATTCAGATGGCCGGACAGGTACGCGCCAAGGGCGAGGCGCGGCGCACCCGCTCGGACTTCATGGCGATGGAAAAGGACCGGGGTATCTCGGTCTCGGCCTCGGCCATGTCCTTTGACTTTCATAGCGGTGACACCAACTACCGGTTCAACCTCGTTGACACGCCCGGCCACTCGGACTTTTCCGAAGACACCTACCGCACCCTGACGGCGGTGGACGCCGCCGTGATGGTGATCGACGGCGCGAAAGGCGTGGAAAGCCAGACGCAAAAGCTCTTCGAGGTCTGCCGGATGCGCGACCTGCCGATCCTCACCTTCTGTAACAAGATGGACCGGGAAAGCCGCGATACCTTTGAAATCATTGACGAGATTCAGGAAAACCTCGCCATCGACGTGGCGCCCGCAAGCTGGCCCATCGGCGTGGGCCGCGATTTCGTGGGCTGCTATGACATGCTGCGCGATCGGCTGGAACTGATGGACCGCGCCGACCGGAACCGCGTCGCCGATAGCATCAAGATCGAAGGGTTGGACGACCCAAAGCTGGCCGAACACGTCCCCGCCGCGCTGCTGGAGAAACTGCGCGAAGACCTTGAAATGGCGCGCGAACTGCTGCCACCGCTGGACCTCAAGGCGATGCACGAAGGCACGTTGACCCCGATCTGGTTCGGCTCGGCGATCAACTCCTTCGGGGTGCGCGAATTGATGGAAGGCATCGCCAAATACGGGCCAGAGCCGCAGATCCAAGCCGCCACCCCACGCCAGATCCTGCCCGAAGAGAAAAAGGTCGCGGGCTTTGTCTTTAAGGTGCAGGCGAATATGGACCCCAAGCACCGCGACCGCGTGGCCTTTGTCCGCCTCGCCTCGGGGCATTTTGAGCGTGGCATGAAAATGACCCATGTGCGCACGAAAAAGCCGATGACGGTGTCCAACCCGGTGATGTTCCTCGCCTCTGACCGCGAGTTGGCCGAGGAGGCTTGGGCCGGTGACATCATCGGCATTCCCAACCACGGGCAGTTGCGTATCGGCGACACGCTGACCCAAGGCGAAGCGCTGCGCGTCATCGGCATCCCCTCCTTCGCACCCGAACTGCTGCAAGCGGTCCGTGCGGGCGATCCGCTGAAGGCGAAACACCTTGAAAAAGCGCTGATGCAATTCGCCGAAGAAGGTGCTGCAAAAGTGTTCAAACCCTCGATCGGTTCGGGGTTTGTCGTGGGCGTTGTCGGCCAGTTGCAATTCGAAGTGCTCGCCAGCCGGATCGAGTTGGAATATGGCCTGCCGGTTCGGTTTGAGCCGTCTCAGTTCACCTCGGCCCGTTGGGTGAACGGCACGAAGCAAGCCGTTGATAAGTTTATCGATAGCAACAAACAGCACATCGCGCATGACCATGATGGCGACATCGTTTACCTGACCCGTCTGCAATGGGACATCGACCGCGTCGAACGCGATTACCCGGATGTGAAGCTGACCGCGACCAAGGAAATGATGGTGTAAAACGGCCCGCCTCCGGGGGGCAGAAAACCTTGATTTCGGGGCCGATCATGGCATTCTAACCCCAACTGGGGAGACGCGATGACGACGACGACGAAATGGGGGCTGGTGGCCACGATCCTGGCCCCCGCAGAGGAGATACGACGCTTTGCCGCCTACCATTTGGAGGCGGGCGCGCACCGCCTCTACCTATACCTCGATGCCGAGAACCCAGAGGCTTTCGAAAGCCTGAAGGCCCATCCGAAAATCCGTGTCACCACCTGCGACGAGGCCTATTGGCAAAGGCTTTGCGGCAAACGTCCGCAGAAGCATCAAGTCCGTCAAAGCCAGAACGCGACCCGCGCCTATAACCGAGCAGATGATGTGGATTGGCTAATCCATATGGATGTGGACGAATTCCTCGTCTCTGACCGGCCCGTGGGCGAGGTACTTACCACCCTGCCCCCGGCACAAAAAATCGCCCGCATCCGCCCGATGGAGGCTTTGGCTGGGGATGGGACGGCTTTCAAAGTCTTCATTCCGAACGGCCCCGAGCGCGCCCAGATCGTCTCGGCGCTTTATCCGACCTATGGCGACTACGTCAAAGGTGGCTTTCTGAGCCATCTGGCCGGGAAAGTTTTCGTTCGCATCGGGATGGCAGAGGTACGGCTCCAGATCCACAACGCTTTTCAGAACGATACGATGATCGACGGGCCAGAGCAGCAGCCCGGCATTGATCTGGCGCATCTTCACGCGAAAAGCTGGCCGGAGTGGCTCGCCGCCTATCGCTACCGGCTGGAGAAAGGCTCCTACCGCGCCGATCTGGCCCCCAACCGCCCCCGCGATCGCGGCGGATTGTCGATGCATGAACTCTTTTCCATGATCGAATCCGAAGGAGGTGAGCCGGGATTGCGCGCCTTTTTTGATGAGGTCTGTGCCGATACGCCTGAGCTGCGCGAAACGTTGAAAGACCACGGTCTGCTGCGTCTCGCCGATCTCGACCTTGATGCAAAGGTGTCGCGCCATTTCCCAAGTTAAGCGCCTGAGGGGCAAGTGTTTGACGGCTGGGCCGCAACTTGCTATGCGCTTTCGCAACATGCCGCGGCAAATGCCGCCCCTTGGGCCATTCGGGCCGGCTTGTATTGCTGCCGCGGGCCAAGTCAGTGTCCGCTCAACTCGGACGCACATGACAAAATTTACCGATCTGAACCTGAATGCCAAGGTCCTCAAAGCTATTGATGAGGCTGGCTACGAATCGCCCACACCTATTCAGGCGGGCGCCATTCCCCCCGCTCTTGAAGGTCGTGACGTTCTGGGCATCGCCCAGACCGGCACCGGCAAGACAGCCAGCTTCACGCTGCCAATGCTATCACTTCTCGCCCGTGGCCGGGCGCGCGCCCGGATGCCGCGGAGCCTCGTGCTCTGCCCCACGCGGGAGTTGGCCGCACAGGTGGCCGAGAACTTCGACACCTATTCCAAGCATCTGAAACTGACCAAAGCGCTGCTCATCGGCGGCGTCTCCTTCAAAGAGCAGGACAAGCTGATCGACAAGGGCGTCGACGTGCTGATCGCCACACCGGGCCGCTTGCTTGATCATTTCGAGCGTGGCAAGCTGATCCTGTCGGACGTCAAGGTCATGGTCGTGGACGAAGCTGACCGGATGCTCGACATGGGCTTTATCCCTGACATTGAGCGGATCTTTGGCCTCACGCCCTTCACCCGGCAAACGCTGTTCTTCTCGGCCACCATGGCGCCTGAGATCGAGCGGATCACCAACACCTTCCTCAGCAACCCTGAGCGGATCGAAGTGGCGCGTCAGGCGACCACGAGCGAGAATATCGAACAGGGCGTCGTCATGTTCAAAGGCTCGCGCAAGGACCGCGAGGCGAGCGAGAAGCGCAAACTGCTCCGCCTGCTGATCGATGCCGAAGGCGAGAAATGCACCAATGCGATCATCTTCTGCAACCGCAAGATGGACGTGGATATCGTCGCGAAATCGCTGAAGAAATACGGATATGACGCGGCCCCGATCCACGGCGATCTGGACCAGAGCCAGCGAACCAAAACGCTCGAAGGGTTCCGGGGTGGCGAGCTGCGCTTCCTTGTGGCTTCCGACGTTGCCGCGCGTGGCCTTGATGTGCCAAGCGTGAGCCATGTCTTCAACTTCGACGTGCCCAGCCATGCCGAAGACTACGTTCACCGCATTGGCCGCACCGGCCGCGCGGGCCGCGATGGCAAGGCGATCATGATCTGCCAGCCGCGTGACGAGAAGAACTTCGAGGATGTCGAGCGTCTGGTGCAAAAGGAAATCCCGCGCATCGAAAACCCGCTTGGCAAAGCCAAACCCGCCGAGGAGACCTCCGACGCGCCGGCCAAGTCCGATGACAAGCCCAAGCGGACGCGCTCGCGCAGCCGCAAGGCCGACAAACCTGTCGAGGCACCCGCCGAGGACAAGCTACCGCAGGCCGAGAAGGCTGAGGCCAAGGTCGACGCCAAAACCGACGACAAAGCGCAGTCCGAAAAGGCAGAGGCCGCGCAGGACGAGCGCAAGTCGGGCCGCGGCAACAAGGACGAGAAGAAGTCGCGCGGCGGACGTGGCCGGGGCGACAAACGGGGCGGTAACGACAACCGTGTCGTCGGTCTGGGCGATCACACGCCAGACTTCATCGGTCTAAGCTTCCGCGAACGCATCTAACCCCCGCCACCGCGGGCATGAATTCGCCGCCGATCCCCGCCGGGATTGGCGGCTTTTTCGTCTGTGCTATGTGAGGGGAAACCCCTCAGATAGGACCATCATGCTGCGCCCCGCCCTCTTCGCCCTTGCCTTTACCCTGACCGCCCTCACCGCCGCCCCCGCCAGCGCGGAACGCTGCCGGGCCGAGGTCAATGGCGCCGAAGTTGTGGTGGAAGCCGAGAATTTTGCCAATTTCGCCGAAGAGGTCGGCACCCGCGAGCGTCTGTTGAATTGGCCCGCGCGGAAGTGGAGCAAGCTTTGGGGCACGCCGCCCGCCTGCGACAGCGGGGTGCTGTTCGACTACCTCGCCACCACTGTGCCGCTGGATCAGATCGACGGCTATTGCCTGACCGCCACGCCCGAAGACGGGCATTTCCTGATCCCCGGCGCGCGGAACTATCGCGGCTATTGCAAGAAGACCTTCTGCGAGCGGGTGAACACCACCAAGGAAGAGACCGTCGAGATCAGCAAGAACATCGCGCGCTCCGTCGTGGACAGGCTCAGCCAGCCGGAAAACCTCCGCGCCGTGGCGCATAAATCGGGGGCGTTCATTTTGACGGGAGGGGCCTCTGCCCTCAGCGCCAATTTGGCGACGACAGGCAGCACGCTGGCCACCGCACTGGCGACCCCCGCCGCCCTTGCGGCCACGGGCGTAAGCGTGGTCGCGGTGGGCGGCGCGGTCTATATGTGCAGCGGTGAGGCGGAGGTCAGCTCAGACGGCTGACCACCACGGTGACTTCGGGCTTCTTGCCGATTTCGTCATAGGACGACTGGCGCGCGACCTTTTTCAAACCGTCATTCAGCTTGTCGTCATCCCGCAGGGTGGCGGCTTTCTGACGGTTCAGCCATTGGCTGAGATCTTGCTCCAGCACGTCCACAAGCGGTGCGTTGGAGCGGCCCGTTTCCGGCAGGCCCATCAGATCGACCCAAGGCTCGCCCAAAGGCTCGTCATCGGTATCGAGGATCAACGTCACTGTGGCATGGCCGTTCAGCGCCATGCGGATACGGTCGCGGATCACACCATCCAGCGCGCCGACCTGAACCGAGCCGTCCAGATACATGCGGCCCGTGTCCACATGTTCGACCACCTTGGGCTGGTTGCCCGACAGGTCCACCATCATCCCGTTCACCGCCAGAACGCCGGTGATGCCCTTGGCATCGGCGATCTTGACGTGTTCGCGCAGGTGGCGGTGCTCCCCGTGCATGGGGATCAGAACCTGAGGTTTCACGATGGCATGCAGCGTTTCCAGATCGGGACGGTTGGCATGGCCCGAAACGTGGTAGAGGCCCGAGGAGTCGTCGACAACATCGACGCCCTTTTCCGAGAACTGGTTGATGATGCCGATCACGCCACGCTCATTGCCCGGAATGGTTTTCGACGAAAAGAGGAAGAGATCGCCCTCTTTCAACTCGATCCCCTGATACTTGCCCCGTGCCAGTTGCGCCGAAGCCGCGCGGCGCTCCCCCTGGCTGCCGGTGACCAGCAACATCAGGTTCTCGCGCGGGATGGCGCGGGCGTTCTCGGGCGAGATGACGGGCGGGAAGTCTTTCATCACACCGGTCTGGATCGAGGCTTCGACCATGCGGTTCATCGCACGGCCCAAGAGCACGATAGACCGCCCTGCCCGCGCACCGGCTTCGGCCAGCGTTTTGACCCGCGCCACGTTGGAAGCGAAGGTGGTGGCAACGACCATGCCCTCGGCGCTGCTCACCAGCTTTTCGATCTCCGGGCCCACAGTGGCTTCGGAGCGACCGGGATGGGCAGAGAAAACATTCGTGCTGTCGCAGATCAGCGCCTTCACGCCATCCTTGCAAACCTCGGCCCAAAGCGCGTCGTCAAAGGCTTCGCCGACGCCCGGCGTGCGGTCGATCTTGAAATCGCCCGAATGGATCGTACGCCCCTCGGGGGTGTCGATAACCATGGCGGAGGATTCCGGGATCGAATGCGAGATCGGCAGGAAGCCCACTTTGAACGGGCCTGCGGTGATCTGCTCGGGCCATGCGCTGACGGTGGTGACCGCATCCTCGGGATGGCCGTGTTCGGACATCTTCCGGCGCGCGATATTGGCGGTAAAGGCGCGCGCATAGATCGGCGCCTTCAGCACCTCATAGGAATGCGCGATGGCGCCGATGTGGTCTTCGTGGGCATGGGTGATAAAGATCGCCTCGATCTGGTCGCGGCGTTCCTTCAGCCAAGTGATGTCGGGCAGGATCAGGTCCACGCCCGGCGTGCTGTCCATATCCGGGAAGGCCACACCGATGTCGACGACGATCAGCCGCTCTTTCCCGGGCTTGCCGTAGCCATAGACATAGGCGTTCATGCCAATTTCACCCGCCCCACCGAGGGGCAGATAGATAAATCGTTCGCTGCTCATATTATTCAGCTTTGTCCTTATTATAATCGTGGATCACGGTCAGCCCGTGCATCGTGAGTTCATCTTGATAATCATCGAACAGGTCGACTGCCTGCTGAAACAGCGGTGCCAGACCCCCCGTGGCGATAACGCGCATGGGTCTTGCACGTTCCGCCCTTATCCGCTCACATATCTCACGAACCAGCCCGACATAACCCCAAAAGACACCGGACTGCATGCAGGCCACCGTATTGGTGCCAATGACGGAGGGCGGTTTCGAGATATCGACATGCGGCAGGGCAGCGGCGGCGTTGTGCAGCGCCTCTAGGCTGAGGTTCACCCCCGGCGCGATCACCCCCCCGATATAGGCCCCATCATCGGCCACCACATCAAAGGTTGTGGCGGTGCCAAAGTCGACCACGATCAGGTCACCACCATAGAGGTCATAGCCTGCCACGGTGTTGACCAACCGGTCCGGGCCGACCTGCGTCCCCTCATCCACACGCACGTCGATAGGCAGCGCACAGCCCGGTTTCCCGACAACGAAGGGCCGCGTGTTAAAGTAGCGATCCGCCAGAACGCGCAGGTTGAACACCACCCGCGGCACTGTCGAGCTGATGATCATATCAGTGATGTCGGCGTCGATATTTTGGAGCCGCATCAGAGTGTTGAGCCAAACGTAATATTGGTCCGCGGTGCGTTTCCATTCGGTCGACGTGCGCCATGTGGCGATAAACGCATCCCCGTCCCAGATAGAGAACACGGTGTTGGTATTGCCGCAGTCGATTGCCAGAAGCATGGTGCCTCCCCTCCCCCCGATTTTAGAAAAACACGTCCGCCGCGGTGATGGGCACCGCGCCGTCGCGGGTGCGCAGGATCAGATTGCCTGCGCTGTCTACATCTTCGAAAACGCCGGTCATCTCGTCGCGCATGGTGCGCGCGGTGATGACCTCTCCGAGCCGCGCGGCATGGGCCAGCCATGCGCTGCGGATCGTGCTGAACCCATAGGTCGTGAACTGCTCTTCCAGACCGGCGTATTCCCGCGCAAGCACGTCAAGGAACTCTTCCGCGCTCACGTTCGCCCCCGCTTCGCGCAGGGTCACCGCAGGTAAGGCGCGCGCCTCAAGGCTGCCCGCCGCCGGTCCATGGGCAAGGTTCACGCCGACGCCAATGGCCAAATGCTCGCCCACGCTCTCCAGCAGGATGCCAGCGACCTTGCCCCCGCGCAGCAGAACGTCATTCGGCCACTTGAGTGCAAAAGCGTCCTCCCGCCCCGTCACAGCCACGAATGCACGGTAAAGCGCGAGCGACGCCACGAAAGAGCGTAGCGCGGCGACTCCCGGCGGCTCTTTGCGCGGCATCATCAGGGTGGCTGCGAAATTGCCGCGGGGGGTGGCCCAGCTCCGGCCCCGACGCCCGCGCGCAGCCGTCTGCTCCAGCGCCAAGATCCAAGTCGGCGCGGTCAGCTCTTGCTGTAACCGCGCCGCCTCCGAGAGGGTGGAATCGAGCGTGTCATAGACGCGCCGGCCATAGCCTTCCGGCCAAGGGGTCATGCGCGGGTCTGGCCGATCTCGTGCCGCACCGCTCAGTTCACCAGCGATGCCGCTGCCGATGCGGCCAAGCCTTCGACGCCGAACATATTGGCAATACCGACGATCATGATGACGGCAGAGGCCATCAACACCACGGTCAGCACGCCGCCGTTCTGGTGGTCGAGCGTGTCCGAACGCTCTTCGCCGAAGTACATGTAAAAGACGATGCGCAGGTAGTAATAGGCACCGATCACACTGGCGATCACGCCCGCGATGGCCAGCCATGTCATATTGGCGTCATAGGCCGCGCGCAGCACATAGAACTTGCCGAAGAAACCCAGCATCGGCGGCACGCCCGCAAGGCTGAACAGCAGCACCAGCATCGCCAGCGCCCGGCCCGGGTTGGTTTTGGCATACATGTTGAGCAGGGTGATATCGGTCACCGGCGCGCCGTCTTTCTGCATCAACAGAATAAAGGCGAAGGTGCCGAGGTTCATGGTTACATAGATCGCCATATAGACCAGCATCGCCTGCACGCCAAAGGCGGTGCCCGCGGCCAGACCCATCAGCGCATAGCCAATATGCGCGATGGAGGAGAAGGCCATCAGACGTTTGATATTGGTCTGACCGATCGCGGCGACCGAGCCAAAGAACATCGACAGAACCGACAGCAGCGCGACGATCTGGGTCCAATCGCTGACGATCTGGCCAAAGGCGTCATGCATCACCCGCGCGAAGAGACCCATCGCCGCAACCTTGGGGGCCGTGGCAAAGAAGGCCGCGATCGGCGTGGGCGCGCCTTCGTAAACGTCCGGTGTCCACATGTGGAAGGGCACGGCGGAGACTTTGAAGGCAAGGCCCGAGATCAGGAAAACCAGACCAAAGAGCAGGCCAAGCGATGTGCCGCCCGTTTGCGCCGTGGTGATGATGCCTGCAAACAGCGTGGTCCCGGCGTAGCCATAGACCAGCGATGCGCCATAGAGAAGCAAGCCCGAGCTGAGTGCGCCGAGCACGAAATACTTCAAACCGGCTTCCGTGGACTTAACCGAGTCGCGGCGCAGGGAGGCCACGACGTAAAGCGCCAGCGATTGCAGCTCGAGGCCCATGTAGAGCGCCATCAGGTCGCCTGCGCTGACCATCATCATCATGCCGACGACAGCCAAGGCCACAAGCATCGGATACTCGAACCGCAGCAAGCCGCGCAGTTTCATATAGTTTTCCGACATGACCAAGACGGCAGCGGCCGAAAGCAGGATCGTCACCTTGGCGAAACGGGCGAAAGTGTCGTCGATGAACATGCCGTGGAAGGCGATATTGGTGGTGCCGTCGCCAGACATGGCCACCCAACCGGCCAGCAGCACCATCACCACCGCGGTCACCCAGACGAGCACCCCGGCGGCCTTGTCTTTCGACGTATAGACCGCGCCGAGAAGGCCGAGCAGGGCAAACCCCGCAAGGACGATCTCAGGCAGAATGATGTTCAGATCAGCGGATATCATGCGCCAAGTCCTTCTTAATGCGAGGCATCGGCGGTCTGCACAGCGGTATCAGCCGCCTCCAGCGCCATGTCGTAATTTTCAATCAGGGCCGCCACAGAGGGCCCGATCATGTCCAGCACCAGCGCCGGGTAGACGCCGAGGATCAGGGTCATCGCCACCAGCGGGGCAATGATCCACTTCTCACGCGCGGTCATGTCGGTGATCGCCTTGAGGCTTTCCTTGATCAGGTCACCCATCACCACGCGGCGGTAGAGCCACAGCGCATAGGCCGCGGAGAAGATCACCCCCGTGGTCGCCACAGCCGCCACCCAAGTGTTCACTTGGAAGGTCGCCATCAGCGTCAGGAATTCACCCACGAAGCCCGATGTCCCCGGTAGGCCCACGTTCGCCATGGTGAAGAACATGAAGACCAGCGCATAGGCGGGCATCCGGTTCACCAGACCGCCATAGGCGTCGATCTCACGGGTGTGCATCCGGTCATAGATCACGCCGACGCTGAGGAAGAGTGCGCCGGATATGAAGCCGTGGCTGATCATCTGGAAAATCGCCCCATCGACACCCTGCTGGTTGGCGGCAAAGATGCCCATGGTCACAAAACCCATGTGGGCCACCGAGGAATAGGCGATCAGCTTTTTCATGTCCTGCTGCACCAACGCCACCAGCGAGGTGTAGACGATGGCGATGGCCGACATCCACAGGATCAGCGGCGTCATCACCTCGGCACCCACTGGGAACATCGGCAAAGAGAAGCGCAGGAAGCCGTAACCGCCCATCTTGAGCAGGATTGCCGCCAGCACCACGGAGCCTGCCGTCGGCGCCTGAACGTGGGCATCGGGCAGCCAAGTGTGAACCGGCCACATCGGCATTTTCACCGCGAAGCTGGCGAAGAAGGCGAGGAACATCAGCGTCTGCATGCCGCCGACGATCTGGATGCCCAGAACCTCAAAGCTTTCGGAGCCGAAGTTATGCGTGAGCAGGCTGATTTCGCAGCCACCGATGCAGGTTGTGCCCGCTTCGGTAAACATCGCCACCATGGCCACCAGCATCAACACCGAGCCGAGGAAGGTATAGAGGAAGAATTTGAAGCTCGCGTAGATCCGCTCTTTCCCGCCCCAGATGCCGATGATCAGGAACATCGGGATCAGGCCCGCTTCGAAGAAGAGGTAGAAGAGCACCAGATCCAGCGCCATGAAGACGCCCAGCATCAGGGTCTCCAACAGCAGAAAGGCGATCATGTATTCCTTGACGCGATGCTCGACGTTCCAGCTTGCCGCGATGACCAGCGGCATCATGAAGGTGGTCAGCATCACGAAAAGGATCGAAATCCCGTCAACGCCAAGGCGGTACTTCAGGCCCAAAAGCCAGTCGGCCTCATCCACGAATTGGAAATCGGTGTTCGACGGGTCGAACTCGAACAGTACGAAAAGCGAGATCAGGAAGGTGACCGTCGTGGTGATGAAGGCCAACCATTTCGCATTGCGCCCGGCGGCAGCATCATCGCCCCGCAAGAAGACCGCAAGGATCAGCGCTGCGAATGCCGGAATGAATGTGATGATTGAAAGCAGATGCGTATCCATCAGTTCGCTCCTCCGCTCATCGTCATCCATGTCACCAGAACGGCGATGCCGATCACCATGGCGAAGGCATAGGTGAAGATATAGCCCGTCTGAGCCTTACCCGCGAGGCGGGTGAAGAAGGGGATGATCCCCATGGCGATGCCATTAAGCGTGCCGTCGATCACAGTGCCATCGCCGCGTTTCCACAGGAACCGGCCGATCGTTTTGGCTGGACGCACGAAAATCACGTCGTAAACCTCATCAAAGTACCATTTGTTTTTCAGGAACAGGTAAAGCGGGCGTTGGTTTGCCGCCAGCCGTCCCGGGACGGTCGGGCTCCAGATATAGAACCACAGGGCCATGACCAGACCGGCCAGCATCGCGATGAAGGGCGAGACCTTGACCCATTTCGGCGCGGCATGGGCATCTTCCAGCACATGGTTGTCGGGTGCGAAGTAAAGCGCCCCCTCGCCCGGCGCACCGCCGAAGGCTTCGTGATGGGTGCCTGCGTCTTGGTGGCCTTCGACCAGCGCATCCGCGCCATGGTCGCCATCGACCGGACCAGTTGCGCCGTGGTCATCCTCGGCCCCTTCGACATGATCGTCGCCGTGGCCTGCCATCTCGGCCATCGGGATGCCGTAGAACTTGCCGACCTGATCCGCGTGACCAAAGAAGCTGCCGTACCAGATCATCCCGGCAAAGACCGAGCCGAGTGCCAGAACACCAAGCGGGATCAGCATGACCATCGGGCTTTCATGCGCATGCTCATGCGTGTGCTTGTTGCCGCGCGGCTTGCCAAAGAAGGTCAGGAAGATCAGGCGCCAACTGTAGAAGCTCGTCATCGCCGCGGCGATCACAAGAAGCCAGAAGCCATACATCGACCCACCGCCCCAAGCGCTCTCGATAATCGCGTCCTTCGACAGGAAGCCCGCGAAACCAATATGCGTGAGCGGAATGCCGACGCCGGTGATGGCCAGCGTGCCGATCATCATCGCCCAGAAGGTATAGGGGATCCTTTTGCGCAGACCGCCGTAGTTGGTCATGTCCTGCTCATGGTGCATCGCATGGATGACCGAGCCCGCGCCCAAGAAGAGCATCGCCTTGAAGAAGGCGTGCGTGAAAAGGTGGAACATCGCCGCCGAATACATGCCCACGCCCGCGGCCACGAACATATAGCCAAGCTGCGACATGGTCGAATAGGCGATGACGCGTTTGATATCGGTCTGCACAAGGCCGATGGTCGCGGCAACAAAGGCAGTGGTGGCGCCGATCACGGTGACAAAGGCCATCGCCTCGGGCGCGAATTCCATCACAGGCGACATGCGGCAGACAAGGAAAACACCCGCGGTCACCATGGTCGCGGCGTGGATCAGCGCCGACACAGGCGTCGGGCCTTCCATCGCGTCAGGCAGCCATGTGTGCAGGAAAAGCTGCGCCGATTTACCCATCGCGCCGAGGAACAGGAGGAAGGCGATCAGGTTCGCTGCGTTCCAGTCGTTCCACAGGAAGGTAACGGACTGTTCGGCCAGATCGGGTGCGGCGGCAAAGATATCGTCAAAGCGGATCGAGTCCGTCAGCATGTAAAGGCCAAAGATGCCGAGCAGGAAGGCAAAGTCCCCCACCCGGTTGACGACAAAGGCTTTCATCGCTGCGGCATTGGCCGACGGCTTGCGGAAGTAGAAACCGATCAGCAGGTAGGAGGCCACGCCGACGCCCTCCCAGCCAAAGAACATCTGCACGAGGTTGTCGGCGGTCACCAGCATCAACATCGCGAAGGTGAAGAAAGACAGATAGGCGAAGAACCGAGGGCGATAGCTTTCGTTATCGCGGAAGTTCTCGTCATGGGCCATGTAGCCGAAGGAATAGAGGTGTACGAGGCTCGACACCGTGGTGATGACGATCAACATGATCGCGGTCAAACGGTCGAGCCGGATCGCCCAATCTGTGCTCAGCGTGCCGCTTTCGATAAAGCGCAGGATCTGAATTTGCTCGGCTGGGCCGTCCAGCGTCAGGAAGACCACCCAAGACAGGAAGGCGGCAAGGAACAGCAGCCCGGTGGCGACCCACTGGGCGGCCTTCTCACCGATGATCTTCCAGCCGAAACCGCAGAGGATGGCACCCACCAGCGGTGCGAATAGGATCGTGGTTTCCATTGCCTCAGCCCTTCATCACGTTGACATCTTCCACCGCGATCGAGCCACGGTTGCGGAAGAAACAGACCAAAATGGCGAGGCCGATGGCAGCCTCGGCAGCAGCGACGGTGAGCACGAAAAGCGTGAAGACCTGCCCCGTCAGATCACCAAGGAAGCTGGAAAAGGCGACGAGGTTGATGTTCACCGCGAGCAGCATCAATTCGATGCTCATCAGCAGAATGATCACGTTCTTGCGGTTCAGGAATAGCCCGAAGATGCCGATGACAAACAGCGTCGCCGCCACTGTCAGGTAATGCTCAAGTCCGATCATGTCGTCCCTTACGTTCCCGCCCCTTGATGGGCTTTGGTCGCGCCCCGTTCGATGGGGCTTTTAGTATCACTTTGCCCCGGCTGCCACCGGGATTGCCGAAGCTTTAGCCGATAAAGCTGTAGCCGCCGAAAAACACGACGATCAACACCACGACCAGTACCACGATTGTTGTTCTCGACATTTCGACGTCCCTTCTCTCTCTTGGTTCAGCCGTTCTCTTTCAAAGAGAACGGCCCCGGAATTTTCAAAAAATTCTGTCTGTTACAGGCCCTGCCCTGACTTCACGTCGCGCAGCTCCATCGCCTTGGCCGGGTCGCGCATCATCTGGGCCACCACGTCTTGGCGCTTCACGTCCTTGCGGTGACGCAGCGTCAGTACGATCGCCCCGATCATCGCCACCAGCAGGATCAGACCCGCCAGTTGGAACAGCAGGAAGTAACGATCATACAGCAGCAGGCCGAGGGCTTCGGTGTTGAACCGCGCGGGATCAATCGCATTGGCCCGCAGGCTTTCCGCCGCCGCGCTCTGCTCCCATGCGCCGAAGGCCATGACGAATTGCATCAAGATCACCAGCCCGATCAGCAGCGCCAGCGGCATGTAGCGCGCCATCTCGGCCTTGAGTTCGGCAAAGTCCACGTCAAGCATCATGACGACGAAGAGGAAGAGCACCGCCACTGCGCCCACATAGACGATGACCAGCAGCATCGCCACGAACTCCGCGCCGAGCAGAACAAAGAGCCCCGCCGCCGAGAGGAAGGACAGGATCAGCCAAAGCACCGAATGCACCGGGTTGCGGCTGATCACCGTGAACAGCCCGCCGGTGATGACGCTGATCGCGAAAAGGTAAAATGAAAATACCGTCATGCGCCGTCTTCCTTCTTGGTATCTTTTTCTTCGTCTAGGACCGATTGCGCCAGTTCCAGGGCCCGGGTCATCGCGGGAAGCCCGGCAAAGACCGACATCTGGCTGATCGTCTCGACGATATGTTGTTTCGTGGCCCCCGCCTCGCGCGCGTGGCGCACGGTTTGGCGAAGGGCCATGTCATTCTGCGCGCCCTGCATGGTCAGCCCGGCAAGGGTCAGAAGCAGCCGTGTCCGCGCGTCCAGCCCGCCTTTGTTGACCGTGTCGCCGAACCAGAAATCCATCATTTCCTTCGGCATGGTGCCCATCATCGCCTCGAACCCTTTTGGCGAAAAAGCATCCATCGCTGGAAAGGCTTTCGCCATTTCCTGCGCTTGCTTCATCATCGCATCAAAAGGGTTCTTGGGGTCGCTCATCTGTAGGGCGCGTCCATTTCGAGGTTGCGGGCAATTTCGGCTTCCCAGCGTTCGCCGTTGTCCAAAAGCTTGGCCTTGTCGTAGTAAAGTTCTTCGCGGGTCTCAGTCGAGAACTCGAAGTTCGGGCCTTCGACAATGGCATCCACCGGGCAAGCCTCTTGGCAGAAACCGCAGTAGATGCATTTGGTCATGTCGATGTCATAGCGCGTGGTGCGGCGGCTGCCGTCTTCGCGCGCTTCGGCGTCGATGGTGATCGCCTGCGCGGGGCAGATCGCTTCGCAAAGCTTACAGGCAATGCAGCGTTCCTCCCCATTGGGATAACGGCGCAGGGCATGCTCCCCGCGGAAGCGGGGCGACAGCGGCCCCTTCTCATGCGGGTAGTTCAGCGTGGTTTTTGGCGCAAAGAAATAGCGCATCCCCAGCATGAACGCCTTGGCGTAATCTGCCAGCAGGAAATATTTCGCGGCGCGGGTGTAGTCAGTCGCAGCCATATCAGCCCCCTACGGTCCAGCGGGCGTAGATGCCCCAGAACCAATCGAATTTTGCAGCGAATGCCACGAAGACCACCCAGAAGAGCGAGAAGGGAAGGAATACTTTCCACCCCAGCCGCATCAGCTGGTCATAGCGGTAGCGCGGCGTGATTGCCTTCACCATGGCGAACATGAAGAAGACCATCAGCATCTTGATGAACATCCAGAAGAAGCCATCGGGCAGGAACGGCACCGGCGACAGCCAGCCACCGAAGAACATCAGCGACACCAGCGCGCACATCAGCACCACCGCCACCAGCTCGCCAATCATGAAGAGCAGGAAGGGCGTCGAGGAATATTCCACCTGATAGCCCGCGACGAGTTCCGATTCCGCTTCCGGCAGGTCGAAGGGCGGGCGGTTGGTTTCCGCCAGCGCCGAGATGAAGAACAGGATCAGCATCGGGAAATGCGGCAGGAAGTACCAGTTCAGCAGACCCCAGTCGCCATCCTGCGCCGCCACGATGGACGAGAAGTTCATCGACCCGGTCGAGAGGATCACGCCGATGATGATCAGACCAATCGACACTTCATAAGAGATCATCTGCGCGGCGGAGCGCAGAGAGCCCAAGAAGGGATATTTCGAGTTCGACGCCCAACCGCCCATGATCACGCCGTAAACCTCGAGCGAGGAGACGGCAAAGACATAGAGGATCGCCACGTTGATGTCCGACAGGATCCAACCGTCGTTAAACGGGATCACCGCCCAGGCGATCATCGCCATGACAAAGGAAATCATCGGCGCAAGGAAGAAGACCCCCTTGTCTGCGCCCGCCGGAACCACCACTTCCTTAACGATATATTTGAGGAAGTCGGCAAAACTCTGTAGCAGGCCGAAGACGCCCACAACGTTGGGGCCGCGGCGCATCATCACGGCGGCCCAGATCTTGCGGTCGGCATACATGAGGAAGGCCAGCGCCAGCAGCAACGGCACCACCAGCAGCAACACCTGCCCAACCGTCAGCAGGGCAATGCCAAGCCCGGTCGTGTAAAAGAAATCAGCCATAAGTCCTCACACCGTCGGAATGCCGCGTTCCGCGCATTGAAACGCGGTCACTTCGGCATCAATTGTCTTCAAGCCTTTGGGCAGGCTCGGCGAGATTGTGTAAACAGCATCTGCCCGCCATATGCCACCCTCTTCGCTCACATTTGTCCGCACATGACGCGCAAAACCGTAGCCCCGGATCAGCGTGTATTGCGCGGCGGCGCATTCGGCGTAGTCCGACACGTCCTGCGCCGAAAGCGCCTTGGTCATCGCCACGTTGAATTGCACCAAATCACCGTCCAAAAGCTGGGTTTCGACCCCCTTGTAATCGGGGATAAAATCCTCGGCCACCGGCACCTGCGGTTCGCAGGCGGCCAGTAGCATCAAGGGGGCCAGCGCCATTGTTCTCACTCCGCCGCCATCGGCTCGGCCCGGCGCGCGGCGGCCAGCGCCGACAGTTCCGCCATCAACTGGCTGGCCCGCGCGATCGGGTTGGAGAGATAGAAGTCACGCACCGCAGGCGCGAAAGACGCATCGCCCAGCTTGCCCGCAGGCAGCGCATTCCATTCGTTTTCCGGCACCTCATCGACATTCGCCAGATGCGGCACGGCCTCGGTCAGTTTGCGGCGCAGCTCAGCGATGGAATCATAGCCCAGTTGCGCGCCCATCTCAGCCGAAAGCGCCCGGAGAATCGCCCAGTTCTCTTTCGCCTGCCCCGGTGCAAAGCCTGCGCGCAGCGCCAGTTGCGGACGGCCCTCGGTGTTGACGAAAAGCCCCGGCTCTTCGGTATAGGCAGCACCCGGCAGAATGATGTCGGCACGGTGCGCGCCGCGGTCGCCGTGGCTGCCTTGGTAGATCACGAAGGGGCCTTCGCCGATCTCGATCTCATCGGCGCCGAGGTTGTAGATCACCTCAGCCGCGTTCACGTCGTCCATGCCGTTCTCGGCCACGGCACCGATGTCCATCGCGCCGACGCGCGATGCGGCGGTGTGCAGAACCATCAGCTTGCTCTTGGTCTTCTCGGCCAGCTCCATCGCTTTCGCCAGAACCGCCGAACCATCGGCTTCGCGCAGCGCGCCTTGGCCGACGACGATCACCGAAGGCTGCTCCAGCACTTCGTCGAAGTCGCTGCCCATCAGCTTGTCGAGCGTGGCGCGGTCGTTGCCAAGATGGTGATGCGGATAGGTCAGGTCAGCCGCTTCGCCGATCAGGCCGATCTCGGCGCCATTGCTCCATGCCTTGCGGATACGCGCGTTCAGCACCGGCGCCTCGACGGCGGGGTTCGTGCCAATGAGCTGGATCATCTTGGCGTTGTCCAGATCCTCGATCCGCGCGTTGCCAACATAGCCGAAACGGTTGCCCGCGGGCAGTTTCGCGCCATCGGTGCGGCATTCGACAACACCGCCCTGCCCTTCGATCAGCTGTTTCAGGGCAAAGGCCGCTTCCACCGGGGCCAGATCGCCAATGAGACCGGCAAGCTTCTTGCCGTTCATCGCGGCGGCGGCGGCATTGAGTACCTCGGGCCAGCTGGCTTTGCGCAGCTTGCCGTTTTCGCGGATATACGGCGTGTCGAGACGCTGGCGGCGCAAGCCGTCCCAGACAAAACGGGTCTTGTCGGAAATCCACTCCTCGTTCACGCCGTCATGGTTGCGCGGCAGGAAGCGCATGACTTCGCGGCCCTTGGTGTCGACGCGGATGTTGGAGCCGAGCGCATCCATCACGTCGATGCTCTCGGTCTTGCTCAGTTCCCACGGACGCGCGGTGAAAGCATAGGGTTTGGACACCAGCGCGCCCACCGGGCAAAGGTCGATGATATTGCCCGACAGGTTGCTGTCGATCAGCGCGCCGAGATAGGTGGTGATCTCCGCATCCTCGCCGCGGCCGGTCTGGCCCATGACGTGTTGGCCCGCGACTTCGGTGGTGAAGCGCACGCAGCGGGTGCAGGAGATGCAGCGGGTCATGTGAGTTTCGACCAGCGGGCCAAGATCGAGATCTTCGGTCGCGCGCTTGGGCTCGCGGTAGCGCGAGAAGTCGACGCCGTAGGCCATCGCCTGGTCCTGCAGGTCGCACTCACCGCCTTGGTCGCAGATCGGGCAATCGAGCGGGTGGTTGATGAGCAGGAATTCCATCACGCCTTCGCGGGCCTTCTTGACCATGGGAGAATTGGTTTTCACGACCGGCGGCTGGCCCTCGGGACCGGGGCGCAGGTCGCGCACCTGCATGGCGCAGGAGGCGGCGGGCTTGGGCGGCCCGCCGACGACTTCCACAAGACACATGCGGCAGTTGCCCGCGATCGACAGACGCTCGTGGTAACAGAAGCGCGGCACTTCGATGCCCACTTGCTCACAGGCCTGAATGAGCGTCATCGCCCCTTCGACTTCGACTTCCTTACCGTCGATGATGATCTTGCGGATATCGCTCATAAGCTCACTTTGCCTTCAGTAACGAACCGATCCGGCTCGATTTTTGAATCTCTTCGCGTCCGAGCGCACAATAGCTTTGCGGGTCCGAAGTATCGACCCCCTTCGCCTTGAAAAACGCGGCGCCCCGCGCTCTCATGCGCGCTTTTTCAGCGTCACTATCAATATAGGCGTCGATCTCGGCGTCGGAGTAGCCCAGATCGGTTGCCTTGCCTTTCAAGTCCCAAGCCATCTTGACCGCGCGCAGCATCCGCGCGCTGATGTCGGGGCAGTTTTTGCGGATGATGTCGGCGACGCCCATGTCCAAGAGCGCATCGTCGATGGCGGCCACCTCGCGCAATGGCGGTTTGGCGGCGACCGGTGTCACGGTGGCGGCGGTCAGGCTTAGGCCCATCACGGCGATCATCAGGGTGCGCATATCAATTCTCCTTCATGCAGCGGGCCGGAACGGCCCGTCTGACAGATGGAGATCGCAGGCCGTGATATTCAATATCACCGCCCCCGAGACCCGCAGGCCTGCGATATGTCGCCGATGCGATCACTGGGGGCAGCGCCCCCGAAAGGTCAGCGCCCCGCCATCGAACCGCAGCGCGCTTGCCGGGGCATCGGGGCCAAAGGTCCAGTCGATTTTCGAGTTGCCGTAGTTGCCGACACAGTATTTCACCGCCTCATAGCGCGCCGCCGCACGGGCGCCGTCGATGGATTTGCCGGCGTCCTTGACCGTCACCTGAAAGACATCCCGCTGGTCGTCAACCTTGCGCAGTTTGGTGTTGAAATACTGCCCGTCAAAGGCAATCCGCTCGCCATCATTGGCGCAGCCCGCCAGCAGGGCGCTGAGCGTCAGAACCGTCAAAGCATATTTCATAGACCTACTCCGCTGCGCCATGGCCCGGCCTTGCCGATCGCCCCGCGCCTGTTGTGGACGGACGCGCCTGACGCGCGCCCGCTATCGCCGCTCCTGCGCCAAGCGTCAAGCCGGTGAGGCCCGCCGCCGCGCAGGGTTTCACTCCGCCGCGACCGCGCTGACGCGGCCCGTGCGCTTGTGTTTGATCCGATCTTCGATCTCATCACGGAAGTGGCGGATCAGACCTTGGATCGGCCAAGCCGCCGCATCGCCAAGCGCGCAGATCGTGTGGCCCTCGACCTGTTTGGTCACGTCGAGCAGCATGTCGATCTCTTCCGGCTCGGCATCGCCCGAGACCAGACGGTCCATCACGCGCATCATCCAACCGGTGCCTTCGCGGCAGGGCGTGCACTGGCCGCAGCTTTCGTGTTTGTAGAACTTCGACAGCCGCCAGATCGCTTTGATCACGTCCGTCGAGTTGTCCATCACGATCACCGCCGCGGTGCCGAGGCCCGAACGCTGCTCACGCAGGTAGTCGAAATCCATAATCGCGTCGCGCATATCCTTGCCGGGGATCAGCGGCACCGACGACCCGCCGGGGATCACCGCCTTGAGGTTGTCCCAGCCGCCGCGGATGCCGCCGCAATGGGTCTCGATCAGCTCTTCAAAGGAGATCGACATCGCCTCTTCAACGACACAGGGGTTGTTGACGTGACCCGAGATCGCAAAGAGCTTGGTGCCCGCGTTATTGGCGCGGCCAAAGCCCGCGAACCACTCAGGGCCACGGCGCAGAATGGTCGGCACCACGGCGATGGATTCGACGTTGTTCACCGTGGTCGGGCAACCGTAGAGGCCCGCGCCCGCCGGGAACGGCGGTTTCATCCGGGGCATGCCTTTCTTGCCTTCGAGGCTTTCCAGCAGCGCGGTTTCTTCGCCACAGATATAGGCCCCTGCCCCGTGGTGCAAGTAAATGTCGAAATCCCAGCCCGATTTGCTGGCGTTCTTGCCCACCAGACCGGCCTCATAGGCTTCATCAATCGCGGCCTGCAGGGCTTCGCGCTCACGGATGTATTCGCCGCGGAGGTAGATATAGCAGGTATGCGCGTTCATCGCGAAAGAGGCGATCAGGCAGCCTTCGATCAGCGTATGCGGATCATGGCGCATGATCTCGCGGTCCTTGCAGGTGCCCGGCTCGGATTCGTCGGCGTTGACCACAAGATAGGCCGGGCGGCCATCGCTTTCCTTCGGCATGAAGGACCACTTGAGACCCGTGGGGAAGCCCGCCCCGCCCCGGCCCCGCAGGCCAGAGGCTTTCATCTGGTCGACGATCCAATCGCGGCCCTTTTGAATGATCCCGGCGGTGCCATCCCAATGGCCGCGCGCCTGCGCGCCTTTCAGGGTGCGGTCATGCATGCCGTAGATGTTGGTAAAAATGCGGTCTTTGTCCTGAAGCATGATGCCTACCTTTGGTTCTCACGGCTGGCCCGGCGGGCCTGCCACATTTGATATATCACGACCATCGCCCAGAAAAGCGCGGCCAGTGCAGCAAAGTCGAAGAGCAGCGCATAACGCCCCGGCAGGCCAAGCGCCGGGCCGGCCCATTGCATGGCCAGCCACAAGCACATGGTCACGGCAATGACCAGCCCTGCGGTGCGGCCCTTGCGGGCAAGCGCTCTGTCTTCGGCTTCGCTCATGTCTCTCTCTTACCCCGATCAGCCCTCGGCCTTGCCGTCACTGGCAAGTGCCTTGGCCTGACCGATCCAATCGTCGCGCCGGATACGGCCCTTGAAACGCAGACGGGAATCGACCCAGTCGATCTCTTCTCCCTCAAGTGCCGCGACCTGATCGAAATGGAAGATGCCCAATTCATTCAGCGTCTGTTCCAGCTTCGGCCCGATGCCGCCAATGCGCTTGAGGTCATCCGCCCCACCCGCACGGGGTGCATCCAGCAGCGCGGGTTTGCCATCGGTCGATGCGCTGCCTGTCGCCCCCTTGGGCGCGGTTTCGACGGTCTCTTCCGGGGTAGTCACCACGGCGGGCGCCTCTTCGGCTTCGACAACCTGTTCCGGGGCGGCTTCTACGGCGGCTGTGTCGGCCACGGGCGGCGTCGGCGTTGTTTCCTCGGAGGTTTCGGCGGGTTCTTCCTCGCCCGCCACATCGACCTCGGCAACATCATCCGGCGCGGCCTCAACGGCAGCCGTATCGGCCACCGGCGCATTCGGCGATGTCTCTGCCACAGGCTCAACCGGCGCGCTGGCCTTTCGCGCGGCCCCGATGCCTGCGTCACCGGCAGGGACCGTGCCCACCGCTGGCGAGACGCTGTCCGATGCTGTCGGCGCCGCCGCAACCGATGCTGCTGCCGCGCTGCGCGTGTTATCTTGCGGTGCGGCGGCTGGCACGTCTTTGCACAGCAGGGTCATCGCCAGATAGCCCACAATCACCGCCACCAGCACACCGGCCAAAATAGACATCAACAGACCCCAGATGCCGAAAGCCAGCAACAGGAATGCCACCAGCAAACCGACACCGGCACCCAGCCACCAGCAGCGCTTGGTGCAGGCTTCTCGTTCCGAAATATCCGTCATGACTGTCCTTCTCTCCCTTGATGCGGGCGATGCGGCTTATGGCTCTGCGGGGTGGTGTGGGTGCCGTCCTTGGCCCGTTGTTAATCTCCGTCTTATTCTTCTGCGAGGCGCGCGGCCTGCTCTACCCAATTGTCGCGGCTGACGCGGCCTTTGAACCCTTCGAGGTTCTGGTCGACCCAAGCGACCTCCTCAGGGCCCCATTGGGCGATCTGATCAAAGTGGTAGAAACCCATGCCGTTAAGCATCTGCTCCAGCTTCGGACCGACGCCTTTGATCTTTTTCAGATCATCCGCCTCGCCCTCACGCGGGCCGTCCAACTGTGCCGGCTTTTGGCCGGGCGTCGCGGGGGTGTCAGTCTCGGCCTCGGCGGCATCGACGGTTTCACCCGCGGGGTCGCGCTTGGAACGCGGCTTGCTTTTCGAGGCGGCCTCGGCCTCCTGCTCGGTGATACCGGTCTTGTCGGCGCTTTCGCCCTCGGCGGGACGCGGCTCTTCGGCTTCGACCTCTTCCACGGTTTCAGGCTGCGGCGCGTCGGGCTTGCGCTGCCATGGGGTCAGCAGCGGCACCTCGGTGCCGTCGATGCGCTTAACCGTATCGCCGATATCGACCGCCGCTTGCGCGCTGGCGTTATACTGCGTGCGCCCGCTTTCGTGATCCGTGAGGCTGGTCAACCCGCCCAGAGGCTCGGAGGCATAGCGCCCGTTCTGAGGGCCGGGCACGGGCACGTGCCCCTCGCTCAACTCATCAAGGATTTCGTTCAGCCGCGCGGTGGTCAGGTCTTCGTAATAGTCCTTGCCGATCTGCGCCATGGGGGCGTTGGAACAGGCGCCGAGGCATTCGACCTCTTCCCAAGAAAAACGTCCGTCCGCCGACAACTCATGCGGCTTGGCGGCGATACGCTCTTTGCAGACGGCGACCAGATCCTCGGCCCCGCAAATCATGCAGGAGGTGGTCCCGCAAACTTGGATATGTGCCACGGAACCAACGGGTTGCAGTTGGAACATGAAGTAGAAGGTCGCTACTTCGAGGCCCCGGATATAGGCCATGCCCAGCATCTCCGAGACATGTTCGATCGCCGGGCGGGTCAACCAGCCCTCTTGCTCCTGCGCGCGCCACAAAAGCGGGATGATCGCGCTGGCCTGACGGCCTTCGGGGTATTTGGTGATCTGCGCTTCGGCCCATTCTTGGTTGGCGGGCGTGAAGGCAAAACTGTCGGGCTGGTCAGGGTGTAGACGGCGGAGCATTAGTTCGAACCTATGGTCAGGCGGAGGCAAATGATGCCCCCGGCGTAAATTTCTTCAAAACGGGGTGACGCCAGCGGCATCACCGGTCAATCTCTCCAAAGACGACGTCCATGGTGCCGATGATCGCGGCCACATCGGCAAGCTGGTGACCGCTGGCCACATGGTCCATCGCTTGCAAGTGCAAGAAGCCCGGCGCGCGGATTTTGGAGCGATAGGGTTTGTTGGAGCCATCGGCCACAAGGTAGACGCCAAACTCGCCCTTGGGCGCTTCGACGGCGCAGTAAACCTCGCCCTTGGGGACGTGGAACCCTTCGGTGTAAAGCTTGAAGTGGTGGATCAGGCTTTCCATGTCGGTCTTCATCGCGGTGCGCGACGGCGGGGTGATCTTGCCCCGGGCCAGCACATCGCCCCGCCCTTCGGGGGCGCGCAGCTTCTCGATCGCTTGCTGGATGATGTAGGTCGACTGGCGCATCTCTTCCATCCGGCAGAGGTAGCGGTCAAAGCAGTCGCCGTTCTTGCCCACGGGGATCTGGAAGTCGAATTCGTCGTAGCATTCATAGGGCTGCGCGCGGCGCAGGTCCCAAGCAAAGCCAGACCCGCGCACCATCACACCGCTGAAGCCGTAGTTGAGAATGTCCTCTTCGGTCACGATGCCGATGTCGACGTTGCGCTGCTTGAAGATGCGGTTCTCGGTCAGCAGCTCATCGATGTCGACCATGAACTTCTTGAGGAACTGTTCGCACCAGGCCTCGATATCGTCCAGCAGCGCGGGCGGCAGGTCTTGGTGGACGCCGCCGGGGCGGAAGTACGCCGCGTGCAGACGCGCGCCGCAGGCCCGCTCGTAAAAAATCATCAGGCTCTCACGCTCTTCAAAGCCCCAGAGCGGCGGCGTCAGCGCGCCCACGTCCAGCGCCTGCGTGGTGATGTTGAGAAGGTGGTTCAGAATGCGCCCGATTTCCGAGAACAGCACCCGGATCAGCGAGGCACGGCGCGGCACCACCGTGTCGGTCAGCTTTTCGATGGCCAGACACCAAGCGTGCTCTTGGTTCATCGGGGCCACGTAATCCAGCCGGTCGAAATACGGCAGGTTTTGCAGGTAAGTGCGGCTTTCCATCAGCTTTTCGGTGCCACGGTGCAGCAGGCCGATATGGGGGTCGCAACGCTCTACCACCTCACCGTCAAGCTCAAGCACCAGACGCAAAACCCCGTGTGCGGCAGGGTGTTGCGGGCCGAAGTTGATGTTGAAGTTGCGAATCTTCTGCTCGCCGGACTCAAAGTCGGTCGACCCGTCGTCAAAGGCTTTTGTGCGAATGTCGCCGTCCATTACCGTTTCTCCAGTTCTTGCAGCTTCATGCCCATCCACCACAGCAAGGCAATCGTGCCCAGCGGGATCAGACAGGCCACCGCCCAGTATTTGTTGATGCCGAAGAACGGCAGCAGTTTGACCATCGGAATGGCGGTCAGCGCCGAAAGGATCAGCCAGCCGAACCCGCCCATTACTTCGCGTCCTTGCTCGCATGACCGTCGGGTGCCGACTTGTCATCGCCGGGCAGGATGTAATCGGCCCCTTCCCACGGCGACATGAAGTCGAACTGGCGGTATTCCTGAACGAGGCTCACGGGCTCATAGACCACGCGCTTGGCGCCTTCGTCATAGCGCACCTCGGTATAGCCCGTGGTCGGAAAATCCTTGCGCAGCGGGTGCCCGCGGAAACCATAGTCCGTCAGAATACGGCGCAGGTCCGGGTGCCCGGAAAAGAGGATGCCGAACATGTCAAAGACTTCACGCTCGAACCAATCGGCACTGGGGTGCACGCCGGTGATGGAGGGCACCATGTCCTTCTCCCGCGCGGCGGCGCGCAGGCGAATGCGCTGGTTCTGGTACATCGACAGGAAGTGGTAAACCACGTCGAAACGCTTGGCCCGGCCCGGATAATCCACCGCCGTAATGTCCACCAAAGTCGAGAAGCGGCAGGTCGGGTCACCTTTGAGGAACTCGACAAGCCCGGCGACATTGGCCAGCGCCACATCCATGTTCAACTCACCCTTGGTGACATCCCATCCGAGCACGCAATCGGGGCGTTTGGCTTCGATATAGGCCCCAAGTTCCTGCAGTTGTTCGCTCATCGCAAATCTTCCTTCCACGCGCCGATCAACGCCATCTCACTGTCCCGCGCCTTTGGCGCTTTGTCCTTCTGCCTGCCCCGCTTGCGGCGCAGGCGGTTGCCTTAGCGCACGATCGTCCCGGTGCGGCGAATTTTGCGCTGCAACTGGAGGATACCATAAAGCAGTGCTTCCGCCGTCGGCGGGCAGCCGGGCACATAGACATCGACCGGCACGATGCGGTCACAGCCGCGCACGACCGAATAGCTGTAGTGATAGTAACCGCCGCCATTGGCGCAGGACCCCATCGAGATCACATAGCGCGGCTCTGGCATCTGGTCATAGACCTTGCGCAGCGCCGGGGCCATCTTGTTGGTCAGCGTGCCCGCGACGATCATCAGGTCCGACTGCCGCGGAGAGGCGCGTGGCGCGGTGCCAAAACGCTCAAGGTCATAGCGCGGCATGGAGCTGTGCATCATCTCAACCGCGCAGCAGGCCAGACCGAAGGTCATCCAGTGCAAGCTGCCCGTGCGCGCCCAGTTGATGATGTCTTCGGTCGAAGTCAGCAGGAAGCCCTTGTCCTGCAACTCGGCATTCAGGCTTTGGGTGGCGAACTCAGGGTCCGGCCCCGCGCCATATTGACCGTAGGCCGCAGGGGCGGAGGCACCGGATTTAACCCGTGGGCTTTGGTGGCCATCGCCCATCACCGGGGTGACGAGTGCGTCATCTTTTACTGCCATTCCAGCGCTCCCTTCTTCCATTCATAGGCGAAGCCCGCCGTCAGCACGCCCAAGAACACCATCATCGACCAGAAGCCCACCATGCTCACCTCTTTAAAGGCCACGGCCCATGGAAAGAGGAAGGCGATTTCGAGGTCGAAGATGATGAAGAGGATCGAGACTAGATAGAAACGCACGTCAAACTTCATCCGCGCATCGTCGAATGCGTTGAACCCGCATTCATAGGCCGAGACCTTCTCCGGGTCAGGATTGCGCACGGCCACGACCACAGCGGCGAGGATCAGCACAAGGCCAAGGCCAATCGCCACGGCCAGAAAAACGAGGATGGGCAGGTATTCCCGCAGCATGTCGTCCAAGGGGATGCTCCTTTCGCGGTGCGCGGCATGAGGCAAAGGCCAAAAGCCCGCGCAGACAAACTTGGAACGGGTTTAACTCTGCCCGTGGGTAGGGTCAACGGGCCAAGCCCGGTTAATGCCGCCCACGGGTCCGCAATAGAGCCATTTCGCCAAAGCCTTGAGCTAGACCACCCAAGCGGCTTTGCGCTTGTCAAAGAAGGCACCGATTCCCTCGGCGGCCTCATCGGTTTCCCAACGCGCCGCGAGGGCATCAATGGACATTTCCACCGCCTCGGGCGTGGCGATTCCACCCAGGTCTTGCGCCAGCTTCTTGGCCGCTGCCACCGCCCCCGGCGCGCAGGAGAGGTAAGGCACGACCTCGGCCTCCACCGCCGCGTCCAACTCCTCGGCCGGTACGGCGCGGGCCAGCAGCCCCAGATCGACCGCCTCCGCCGCATCGAACAGACGCGCAGACATGAAGACCCGCCGCGCGCGCCCCTCGCCCATCCGCGCCAGCACATAAGGTCCGATGGTGGCCGGGATGATGCCCAGACGGGTCTCGGTGAAGCCCATCTTCAGCGTATCGACCCCCACGGCCACGTCACAGACCGAGGCCATGCCGACGCCACCGCCGAAGGCATTGCCCTGCAGCTTGCCGATCACCGGCTTCGGCAGCGCGTTAAGCGCGCCCAGCATTGTCGCCAGTTTGCCCGCCTCGGCCGAGCGGGTCTCGGCGTCCATGTCGCGCTGGTCGCGCATCCAGCCCAGATCGCCGCCTGCACAGAAGGATTTGCCCGCACCGGTCAGTACCACCACGCGCACCGCGTCATCCCCGGCCAGCTTGCCCGCCGCCGCGGTCAGATCGGCCAGCATCTGCGCCGACATGGCGTTGTGTTTCTCCGGCCGGTTGAGGGTGAGCGTCGCCACCCCGCGCGCGTCGGTTTCGATCGTCAAAGTCTCGTACATGTCAGCCTCGCATTGCCCGTGCCATTTCGGCGGCCTCCAGCACCACCGCCTGATCGACGCCGGTGTCGTAGCCAAGCGCCGTCAGATGTTTGTTCACCGCCTCGGTGGCGACATTGCCCGCCGCCCCCGGCGCATAGGGACAGCCGCCCAAGCCGCCCACGGCGGCATCGAAGACCCGCAGGCCCATCGACAATGAGGCGTCGATATTGGCGATCGCCCGGCCATGGGTGTCGTGGTAATGCCCCGCAAGCCGCCCTGCGGGCACCACGTCGCGCACCGACAGCAGCATCCGCGCGATACTGTCGGGCGTGCCCGCGCCGATGGTGTCGCCCAAGGAAATTTCGTAGCAGCCCATGGCAAAGAGCTTGTCGGCCACGCGGGCCACGTCGCCGGGATCGACCTTGCCGTCATAGGGGCATTCCACCACGCAGGAGACATAGCCCCGCACCGGGATGTCCACGTGCCGCGCCTCTTCGAGGATGGGGGCGAAACGCTCGAAAGCCTCGTCGATGCTGGCGTTGATGTTCTTCTGGCTGAATCCTTCGGAAGCGGAGGCGAAGATCGCCACCTCGTCGGCGCGGGCCGCTACCGCATCCTCGTAACCGCGCATGTTCGGTGTCAGCGCGGCGTAGCGCACACCCTCGGCACGGAAGATCTGCCCCAGTACCTCGCCCGAACCGGCCATCTGTGGCACCCATTTGGGGCTGACGAAACTGGCGCATTCGATGCGGGCAAAGCCCGCTTGGCTCAGCTTGTCCACCAGCGCGACCTTCTCGGCCACGGGGATCTCGCGTTTCTCGTTCTGCAGACCGTCCCGTGGGCCGACCTCGAAAATCTCACATGGTCCAAGGCTCATTGGCCGCTTTCCTTCCCTGACTGAGCCATGGTCATTCGACCGGCCATGGCGCGTAGAAATCCTTCTCGTAGAGCTTGGCTCCCTCGGGCAGCGCCTGCGCGAAGCTGTCGCGCTCCGTGATCCGTTCATACCACGCCGCGACCGAGGGGTGGTCATCCAATTTCACGAAATGCCGCGCCATGTAGACCGCCTGCCCGACCGAGATGTCGGCGGCAGAAAAGCCGGAAGTCAGCAGGTAGTCGCGGTTCTCCAGCGGCGTCGAGAGCCGCGCCTCGAGCGCGTCGTAGCATTTGCCGATCCGCGCCGCCTCGAGCTTCATCACGATGGGGCTGCGCATGTGATCCTCGCGCAGGGCGATGTGCTGCTGGGTGAGTGCCGCCGCGTGCTGGCTGATGGTCTCGGCGAAGTGCACCCAGACCAGCCAGGCCATCCGGTCGGGGCTACCCACCGAGCGGCCCATCCGGTCGGGGCTGTAGCGCTCGCAAAGGTACTGGGTGATCGCCCCGGTCTCGAACATGCGCTCACCGTCGATCTCCAGCGCCGGCACCCGGCCCGCGGGCGAGAGCACGAGGTATTCCGGATCGCGCAGGCTGCGGTCGAAGGCATGCATCTTGACCTGAAACTCCACGTCGTCCAGCTCGTGCAGCAGCCAGAGCGTGCGCATCGAGCGGGTCTGCGGACAGTGATGCAGCGTAATCATGCGCCCTCCTCGGCTTCCAGACGCACCAGCGCCGCGCCCGCCTCGACCTGATCACCGGCCTCTGCCAACACCTCGGCCACCACGCCGTCGCGCGCGGCGAGCAGCGAATGTTCCATCTTCATCGCCTCCAGCACCGCCAGACGGTCGCCCTTGGCGACGCTCTGGCCGACCTCGGCGTCGATGGCACGCACCAGCCCCGGCATCGGCGCCTCGACGATATTGCCGTCGCCATGGGCGGCGGCGGCACGCGCCAGCGGGTCGATCACGTCAAAGGCGATGCCATAGGCGTCGAAAACCGTGACCACGTCGCCCGCGACCGAGACCGGGGGCGCTATATGGCCGTCGATCTTCCAGCGGCCCGCGATGCGCTCGGCGCGCACCTCGTGATCGCCCACGGTCCAAAGCTGCACATCCTCCGAAAGCACCCGCACCTTCAGCAAATGCTCCTCGCCATCGCGGCCCAGCATCACCTGAAGCCGCAGCGGCCGCCAAAGGTTGAACCCGGCCTCGGCCTGCGGCTGGTCCAGCCCCAAGGCCGCCATCCCCGCCAGCGCAAAATGCCGCCCCGGCACCTCGGGCTGCGCTGTCAGCGCCTCGATGTCGCGCGCGATCAGGCCCGTATCCACGTCGCCCTTGGCAAAACCCTCATGCTCGGCCAGCGCGCCGAGGAAGGCGAGGTTGGTGACCGTGCCACCGACCTCGCACCCCTTGAGCGCCGCGCGCAGCCGCGACAGCGCCACGTCCCGCGTGGGCCCATGCACGATGACCTTGGCGATCATCGGGTCGTAGAAGGGGCTGATCGTATCGCCCGCCCGCACACCGCTGTCGGCGCGGGTCTGGGGCGTAAAGGACAGATGCGTGAGCGTGCCGGTGGCGGGCAGAAAGCCCTTCGGTACGTCCTCGGCATAGAGCCGCGCCTCGAAAGCATGGCCGTCGATCGTGAGTTCATCCTGCGCTTTCGGCAAGGCCTCGCCCGCCGCGACCCGCAGCTGCCATTCCACCAGATCAACCCCGGTGACCAGCTCGGTTACGGGATGCTCCACCTGCAGGCGCGTGTTCATCTCCATGAAGAAGAACCCGTCGGTCGAAAGCCCGCCCGAACCGTCGACGATGAATTCCACCGTCCCCGCCCCGGCATAGCCGATGGCCTCGGCCGCGCGCACCGCCGCCTGACCCATGGCCGCGCGCATCTCTTCCGTCATGCCCGGCGCGGGCGCCTCCTCGATCACCTTCTGGTGGCGGCGCTGGAGCGAACAGTCGCGTTCGAACAGATGCACCGCATGGGTCCCGTCGCCGAAGACCTGCACTTCGATGTGGCGCGGCTTGGTGACAAATTTCTCGACCAAAACGTCCGCATTGCCGAAGGCGGTCTTGGCCTCGGAGCGCGCAGACTCCAGCGCCGCCTGAAAGCCTCCGGCCTCCTCGACCAGACGCATTCCCTTGCCGCCGCCACCCGCAACCGCCTTGATCAGCACCGGATAGCCGATCTTCTCGGCCTCACGCGCCAGCAGCGCATCGTCCTGATCCGCGCCGTGATAGCCCGGGACCACGGGCACGCCCGCCTCGACCATCAACGCCTTGGCCGCGTCCTTCAGCCCCATGGCGCGGATAGCCTTGGCCGAAGGCCCGATGAAGGTCAGCCCGGCGGCCTCGACCGCCTCCACGAAATCGGGGTTCTCGCTGAGAAACCCGTAGCCCGGATGGATCGCCTGCGCGCCGGTATCGCGCGCGGCTTGGATGATCACATCGCCCTTCAGATAACTCTCCGCCGGCGCCGAGCCGCCGATATGCACCGCGGCATCCGCCATGGCGACATGTTTCGCGCCCGCATCCGCGTCCGAGTACACCGCCACGCAGCGCACCCCCATGGCTTGCGCCGTTTCCATCACCCGGCAAGCAATCTCACCCCGGTTCGCAATCAGGATCGTGTCAAACATGCCCTACCCTTTTCATCTCTTTCTGCTCCAAATATTTCGGGGGGTCCGGGGGGCTGCCCCCCCGGTTCCCTCGGCCCGATCACATCCGGAACAATCCAAATTTCGTCGGCTCGATCGGCGCGTTCAGGCTGGCCGAGAGGCTCAGGTAGAGCACGTCGCGGCTCTTGCGCGGATCGATGATCCCGTCGTCCCACAGGCGCGCGGAGGCATAGAGCGGGTGGCTCTGCTCCTCGAACATATCGATCGTGGGCTGTTTGAAGGCGGTCTCTTCCTCCTCGGTCCAAGTCTCGCCCGCGCGTTCCATCGCGTCGCGCTTGACTGTGGCCAAGACCCCCGCCGCCTGTGCGCCGCCCATCACGGAGATGCGGCTGTTGGGCCATGTCCAGAGGAACCGCGGCCGGTAGGCCCGGCCCGACATGCCGTAGTTGCCCGCGCCAAAGGAGCCGCCCACCAGCATGGTGATCTTGGGCACATTGGTGGTGGCCACCGCCGTCACCATCTTGGCGCCGTGGCGGGCGATGCCCTCGTTCTCGTATTTGCGGCCGACCATGAAGCCGGTGATGTTCTGCAAGAACACCAGCGGGATGTTGCGCTGGCTGCAAAGCTCCACGAAATGCGCGCCCTTCTGGGCCGCTTCTGAGAAGAGTACGCCGTTGTTGGCGATGATGCCGATGGGACAGCCTTTGACATGGGCAAAGCCGCAGACCAGCGTCTCGCCGAAGCGCGCCTTGAACTCCTCAAAGCGGCTGCCATCCACCAGCCGCATGATGACCTCGCGGATGTCGTAGGGCGTGCGCAGGTCGGCGGGCACTACGCCCAGCATCTCGGCGGGGTCGTAAGCCGGTTCCTCCGGGCTGGCCCAGTCCACCGTCTTGGGCTTGCTCTTGTTAAGCTGCCCAACCGCGCGGCGCGCCAGTGCCAGCGCATGGGCGTCGTCCTCGGCCAGATAATCCGCCACGCCCGACAGGCGCGTGTGCACGTCGCCACCGCCGAGGTCTTCGGCCGAGACGACCTCGCCCGTCGCGGCCTTCACCAGCGGCGGGCCGGCGAGGAAGATCGTGCCCTGTTCCTTCACGATGATGGTCACGTCCGACATCGCGGGCACGTAAGCACCGCCCGCGGTGCAGGAGCCCATGACCACGGCGATCTGGGCGATGCCCTTGGCGCTCATCCGCGCCTGATTGTAGAAGATTGCGCCGAAATGGTCGCGGTCGGGGAAAACCTCGTCCTGGTTGGGCAGGTTCGCACCGCCGGAGTCCACCAGATAGATGCAGGGCAGATGGTTCGCCTCGGCAATCTCCTGCGCGCGGAGGTGTTTCTTCACCGTCATCGGGTAGTAGGTGCCGCCCTTCACGGTGGCGTCGTTGCAGACCACCATGACCTCATGGCCCTGCACCCGACCAATGCCCGCGATCACCCCCGCACAGGGTGCCGCGCCGCCATAAAGCCCATGCGCTGCTGTGGCGCCGATCTCCAGAAACGGGCTGCCGGGGTCGAGAAGGTTCGCCACCCGCTCGCGGGGCAGCATCTTGCCGCGGCTTTCATGCCGGGCGCGGGATTTTTCGCCGCCGCCTAGGGCGGCGGCCTCGGCGGCCTCGCGGACCTCGCTGAGCGCTTTCAGATGCGCCATCTCGTTGGCCTTATAGGCATCCGAGGATGGCAGGGCTTGCGATGTCAGTTTCATGTTACGTCCTCATTCTCTCGCGCCGCCAGACGCTTCAATTCCTTGCGGATCACCTTGCCGGTGACGGTCATGGGCAAGTCTTCCACGAATGCAATCTCGCGCGGGTAGGAATAGCTGGCGAGCCGGTCCTTCACCCAGTCCTGCAATTCCTTCGCATCGACCACGGCACCCGGTTTCAGCACCACATAGGCCTTCACGATCTCGGTGCGGAGCGCATCGGGCTTGCCGACCACGCCACAGGTCGCCACGGCGGGATGGGTGAGCAGGCAATCCTCGATTTCCGCCGGGCCGATGCGGTAGCCCGCGGAGGTAATCACGTCATCCTCGCGCCCCACGAAGCGCAGGTAGTCGCCCTCCCAGATGCCGCGGTCGCCGGTCAGCAGCCAGTCGCCGTGGAACTTCGCCGCCGTCTCCTCGGGCCGGTTCCAGTAGCGCAGCATCATCGAAGGCGCGCCTTTGCGCACCGCCACGTCGCCCTCCGCATCGGTGGGCTTACCGTTCTCGTCCAGCACAGCCAGTTCGAAGCCGGGGACCGGCTTGCCGATACAGCCGGGCTGCGCGGGAAAATCGACGCCACAGCTCGAGGCGACCATGTTGCATTCGGTCTGGCCGTAGAACTCGTTGATCTCAAGCCCAAACGCCTCGCTGCCCCATGCCAGCATCTCGGCTCCCAGAGGCTCACCGCCGCTGGCGACCGCGCGCAGGCCCGGCAGCGCGACATCCGCCGCTTTCAGCATCCGCAGCGCGGTCGGCGGAAAGAACACGTTGCGCACCTCGCCTTTCGCGATCACCTCGGCGCAGCCCTCGACGGTGAACTTGGGCATCCGGGTGGCCACCACCGGCACGCCGAGCGCCAGCGCGGGCATCGCCACGTCGAATAGCCCGCCGATCCACGCCCAATCCGCCGGGGTCCAAAGGCAATCGCCCGTCTGCCCCAGATGGTCATGGCTGATAGACACGCCCGGCAGATGGCCCGAGAGCACCCGGTGCCCGTGCAACGCGCCTTTCGGCGTGCCGGTGGTGCCGGAGGTGTAGATCAGCACGGCGGGGTCTTCGGGGCCGACCTCGGCGAATTCCACCGCCTCACCGTCCACGCCAGCCTCCGCCGCGATCCACGGGGTGGCCAGATCGCCGAGCAGTTCCGCGCCTTCCGCATCGGTCAGCACGATTTCGCAGCCCGCGTCACCCACCCGGCTGGCCAGCGCGTCATGTTTGAACAGTTTGAACAGCGGCACAGAGATCGCGCCGATCTTCCAGATCGCCAAATGCGCGGCTGCGCACCACGGCGACTGACTGAGCAAAACACCCACGCGGTCGCCGGGGCGCACTTCGGCCTGCAGCGCTCGTGCCAGACCGTTGACCATCTCGTGCAGCGCACCATAGCTCACGTCGCGCCGATCCGGGCCAGTCAGGTCGATGATCGCCACGGCGTCCTCGGGCTGTGCCAGACATTGCGCCGCCATGTTGCCCTGCCAGATGGGCCAGTCGCCTTCGTTCTTCATATCAGCTTCGGTACTCCGGATTTTCGAAATCGAACCGCGCGCCCGCGTCCCAGGCCTCGCGGTCGTTGCCCTCGCGCGGGTAGCCGCCCGCGTGTTTCAGCATCCGTGCCAGATGCAGGGCGTTCCATGTCATGATGGTGGTGTTGCGCTGCGTGAATTCATTGTCGAAACCCGCGCGTTTGCCGTCCACCTCATCGCCGTAAGACGGCCCCGGCCCGGCCTCGCCAATCCAGCCACAATCGGCCTGCGGAGGGATCGTGTAGCCCAGATGGTTCATCGCGAAACCGGTGGTCATGGCGACATGTTTGATGCCGTCCTCGTTACCGGTGACCACCGTGCCGCCGACCTTGCCGTAAAAGACCGACTGGCCTTTGTCGTTGAGCTCACCGCTCATGGCATAGAGCCGCTCGATCAGCACGCGGCAGAAACTGCTCTCCTCGCCCAGCCACAAAGGCGTGCCGATGATCAGAATGTCGGCGGCCAGCACCTTCTCCCAGATCGCGGGCCAGTCGTCGCGGTCCCAGCCGTGTTCAGTCATGTCCGGATAGACGCCCGGCGGCACTTGGTGATCCAGCAGGTAGAGATGCTCCACCCCCACCCCCTGCGTCTCCATTATGCCTGCGCTGGCGTTCATCAAAAGCTGGGTGTGGCTGTCGCCGGGGGTCTTCTTGAGCGAGCAATTGACGTAGAGCGCCTTGAGATCGGAATAGTCAGTCACGGCCGAGTTCCTTCTTCAGTTGCTCCAACTCCCGATCAAGGAAGAAAGAGGTGATGGAGCGGATGATGACCAGCATCAGCAAGAAGAGCAGGTCGGCAAACCGCAGGCTGATCGCGGTGTGGATCACGTCCGAGACGATGAAAAGCTCCAGCCCCGCGAGGATGTAGCGCCCCAGTTCGATCCGCTCGCGGTTGGTGCGGCGGACGCGCTCTGGCCCCTTCTGGGCGATCTCGGCGATCGTCACCCCGGTCAGGAAACGTGCCGCACCGATCAGCAGCAGAATGATGGCCGCGATGTCGATGACCGCGGCGAGAATCTCGAAACCTTCGATCAGCCAAGGCAGAAAGTGGTGCAGGACACCGCCTTCTGTCTCCAGTTCTATCAGGTTTTCCATCCTGATCCCTCCGTCCTGTTTGGCCGACACAGCGAGACGCGGTTAATAGGCCGCCCCCAAACGCAGCGCCTGTTCCCCCGTCATCTGCATCAGGCAGGCCAAGGTTGCAGGCCCGCCGCCTGTGCCACCGCCCCATTGGCTGCGTTCATAATCGCAGGCGGCATCACGAAAGGTAATCCACGCGCGCTGCATGTCACGCAGCGCCTCGGCCTGCGAAGGCAGTTGCGGCTGGTAGAGGGCATTCTCCTCATCGGCGGATTTCGCCTGCACCATGCGGGCGCGGTAATTCTCGTTCAGCAGGCCGTCCCAAAAGGTCAACTCAGCATCAAGACACGCGCCCATGCCGACGGTCGAATAGCCGCCCGGCCCTTCCATACAGAGGTTGGCCGACAGGCCAATGCAGGCGCGCTGGTCTGCAAACTCTTCGGCCCCGGCCAGACAGTCAGCCGTGGCGGCATCGGAATAGGTGATGTCCTGCGCGGCCACCGGCCCCGCCAGAAACGCGCAGGCCAGCAGGAGGGCGCGCATCACATTGCCCCCATCATCTCACGGCCCACCAGCATGCGACGAATTTCCGAGGTGCCCGCGCCGATCTCCATCAGCTTGGCATCGCGGAAGATGCGGCCCACCGGATTGTCGCTGAGGTACCCCGCGCCGCCCATCGCCTGCACCGCCTGATGCGCCTGCACCATGGCCTGCTCCGAGGCATAGAGACAGCAGGCCGCCGCGTCCTGACGGGTCACGTCGCCCCGGTCGCAGGCCTGCGCCACGCTGTAGACATAGGCCCGCGCCGAGTTCATCGCGGTGTACATATCCGCCATCTTGCCCTGCATCAGTTGGAAATCCCCGATGCGCTGGCCGAACTGCTTGCGCTCGGCCATGTAGGGCATGATCTCATCGAGACAGGCGGCCATGATGCCAAGGCCGATGCCCGCCAGCACGACGCGCTCGTAATCGAGGCCCGACATCAGCACGCGCACGCCCTTGCCCTCTTCGCCGAGGATATTCTCGAAGGGCACTTCGCAATCCTCGAAAATCAACTCGGCGGTGTTCGAGCCGCGCATGCCGAGCTTGTCGAAATGCTTGGAGGTCGAGAACCCCTTCATCGACTTCTCGATTAAAAAGGCGGTGATACCCTTGGAGCCCGCCTCGGGGTCGGTCTTGGCATAGACCACCAGCGTCTCGGCGTCGGGGCCGTTGGTGATCCAATACTTGTTGCCGTTGAGGCGGAAGTGGTCGTTCCGCTTCTCGGCATGCAGCTTCATGCTGACCACGTCACTGCCCGCGCCCACTTCGGACATCGCCAGCGCGCCGACATGCTCGCCCGAGCAGAGTTTGGGCAGGAACTGCGCCTTCTGCTCCGGGGTGCCGTTCAACTTGATCTGGTTCACGCAAAGATTGGAATGCGCGCCGTAAGACAGCGAGACCGAGGCCGAGGCCCGGGCGATTTCCTCGACCGCGACGGTATGGGCAACATAGCCCAACCCCGATCCGCCGAACTCTTCTTCGACAGTCATGCCCAGAAGGCCCAACTCGCCCATCTCCTGCCAAAGCTCAGCGGGGAATTCGTTCTTGCTGTCGATCTCGGCGGCCATCGGCTTGACGCGCTCTTGCGCCCAGCGGTGCACCATCTCCCGCATGGCCGCGACGTCTTCTCCCAGATCAAACTGCATACTTGCGTTGAACACGGCTTCTCCCCCCGATTTATTGAACGCTTGTTCATTACCTACCGCCCCACCCGCTTTGCGTCAAGCGGCGCGATGTGGAACCGCCCCGCGCCGCGGCGGGTTGGCCCTGCGACCAAGCGAACACTACAACAAAGCGAGATGCAAATGAGCGATGATCTGAAAAAAGAGTTTTGGGACCGTCTGGACGACACCCGCGCCGGGATGCTGATGACCAAGACCGCCCGCGCGATCCCAATGACACACTACATCGACGAAGACGACCGCGCCGCCGTGCTGTGGTTCATCACCGCCAAAGGCACCGATCTGGCGCAATCCGCCGAAGGACGCGCCGCCGCCCAATACCTGATCGCCAGCAAGGACGAATCCCTCTGGGCGCGGATCGACGGCCATGTTTCCGCCGTGACCAACCCGACCGAGCTGGACAAGATTTGGAACGCCATCGCGGGCGCATGGTTCGAGGACGGCAAGCAAGACCCGGATGTGCAATTGATCCGCTTTGACCTCACCGAAGCCGAGGTTTGGGCGACCGATGGTGGGTTCAAGTTCCTCTATGAGATCGGCAAGGCGCAGATGACCGGCCAAAAGCCCGACATGGGCAAACATGGCACCATCCGATTCTAAGCCTACCCTCCCTGAAAAACGGCGCTGACCTCGGCCCGGATGATCCGCGCGATCAGGGCGCAGTCCTCCAGTGAGAAGGTCAGCGGCACACGCATGTCGATCAGCCCCGCCAGCACCGCATCGCTGGCGGGCATTTTCTCAGCCCGCACATAGCGCCACGTGTCGTAGCGGCTGGTGAAGCCCATAGGCTCGGCCCTGCCGAACCATTTCAACTCCACCCCGCGTGCAGCGCAGCGCGCCAGCACTGCCTCGACATCCTCCGGCGACCAACCTTTCAACAGGAATTGGATTGACGAGCCGACGATGCTCTCTGCCTCGGGCCGGTCGATGACCGTGAGCCCCGGCGTGTCGCGCAGCCCCGCCTCGATCACCCGATAACGCTCATTCCAGCGGGCCACCTGTTCCGGCAGCCGTCGCAACTGCGGGCGCAGGACCGCAGCGCGCAGGTTGTCCATCCGGCCCGAGATATTGGGGGTCTCATAGCGGATCGTCTCAAAAGCCTCCGGCCCCGGCGCGGCGGCGTGGCGGTCATAGAGCATGTAAGACCCCGACAACATAATCGCCCGCGCCGCGACCTCGGCATCATCGGTGATCAGCAGCCCACCCTCACCCGCGTTCACATGTTTATAGGTCTGGCAGGAAAAACACCCGATCTTTCCCTGTGTGCCCGATGGTTTGCCGTTCCACGCCGCCCCCATCGTATGGGCGCAATCTTCGATCACCGTGACGCCGCGCGCATCGCAAAGCGCCATTAGGGCGTCCATGTCCACCAGATGACCGCGCATATGGCTGAGCAGCAGCACATCGGCCTGATCCGCCTTGGCGGCGAGGTCATCAAGGTCAATCACCAGTTGCTCCGTCACGCCGACGAAAACCGGGACCGCGCCCAATGCCGCAATCGCCCCCGGCACCGGGGCGAGCGTGAAGGCGTTGGTCAGCACCCGGTCGCCCGGTTTCACCCCCACCGCGCGCAGCGCCGTGGCCATGGCATAGCCGCCCGAGGCCACAGCGAGACAATATTTCGCCCCCGTCATCGCGGCGAATTCCTGCTCCAGCAGGGCAACCTCGGCCACCTCCCCCGGGGCTGTGTTGTAGCGGTGCAACCGTCCGTGACGCATCACCGCCACTGCCGCCTCGATCGCATCTTCGGGGATCGGCTCTTGCTGCGTGAAACTACCGGTAAACCGCTCGGCCATCAGGCGGCTTTGCCGATCAAACGTTCGATGACCTCCGGCAGGTCGGCGAAATCGTCCAACAGCGCTTCGGGCTCCAGCGCAGCCATGTCTTCGCCCGAGGGGCCGAAGGTCACCAGCACGCAAGGAACCCCTGCGGCCTTGGCGGTCTTGCGGTCGGTGTCGCTGTCGCCAATCAACACGCATTGCGCCGGATCGCCCCCGGCACGGCGGGCGGTTTCGAACAGGTGTTCCGGGTCAGGTTTGCGCACGGCCAGCGTATCAGCCCCCAGCATCGCGCCGAATGCATCGCGCACGCCAAGACGGGTCAGCAGCAACTCCGCCAAAGCCTCGGGTTTGTTGGTGCAGATCGCCACGCGGTAGCCCGCGGCTTTGAGCGCGGCCACAGCCTCCATCGCGCCGGGGTACATGATGGTATGGGTGTCGATGTCCCGCCCATAGGCTTCAAGCAGCATCGGGTAATAGCGGTCGATCGTCGCCGCGTCATCGGCACGGCCCAGCTTTTGCATCCCCAAGGTCAGCATCGCCCGCCCGCCGCGCAGCGCGGTGCCCGCATCCTCGGCATGGACCAGCACATCGCCCTCGCCCATGTCACGGAAACAGGCATTGGCGGCGGCGATCAAATCGCCCGAGGTATCGGCCAAGGTGCCGTCGAGATCGAAAACCACTGTCTTCACTGGATACTCCTTGGGCGGAACCCCGCCTTGCAAAATGGCATCGTGTTGCAGTCCGCAACCTAGTTTGATGGGCCGCAACCTTGCGCCTTTGTGCGAAGCGCGTAAAGAGAATGCAAGCTGAAGGACAAAGAGATTTACATGGAAACTGCATTGATCATCCTCGCCGCGGGCAAGGGGACACGGATGAACTCGGACCTGCCAAAGGTGCTGCACCGCGTGGCCTCCGCCCCGATGCTGGAACACGCCATGGCCGCAGGCGCCATGCTCGGCCCGCGCCATACGGTCGTGGTGGCAGGCCACGGCGCCGATCAGGTCCGCGCCGCCGCCACGCTTTTTGACGAAGACGCGCAGGTCGTCGAACAGACCGAGCAATTGGGCACGGCCCATGCGGTGGCACAAGCCCGCCCGGCGCTGGACGGGTTCGATGGCATGGCGCTGGTGCTCTACGGTGACACGCCCTTCGTCCAGCCTGAGACACTTGAAAAGATGCAGGAAGCGCTGGCGACACATGACGTGGTGGTTCTGGGGTTTGAGGCTGCCGATCCCGCCCGATATGGCCGTTTGGTGATGCAGGGCGACGCCTTGGAACGGATCGTCGAGTTCAAAGACGCCTCCGCCGAAGAGCGCGCCATTACCCTGTGCAACTCCGGCGTGGTGGCCTGCAAATCCGAACTGCTCTTCGACTTGATCGACAAGGTCGGCAACGACAACGCTTCGGAAGAATACTACCTCACCGATATCATCGGCATCGCCCGCGCCGAGGGCCGCAGCGCCACGGTTGTTACCTGCGACGAGGCCGAGACCATGGGCGTCAACTCCCGCGCCGATCTGGCGAGGGCCGAGGCCGCGTTCCAATCCCGCGCCCGCGATCTGTTGATGGAAGACGGCGTGACCTTGGTCGCCCCCGAAACCGTCTTCCTGTCGCGCGACACTTTCATCGGGCGCGATACGGTGGTGGAGCCGAATGTCGTCTTCGGCCCGAATGTCACCGTGGAATCCGGCAGCACCATCCGCGCCTTCTCGCATCTCGAAGGCTGCCATGTCTCACGCGGCGGGGTCGTCGGCCCCTACGCCCGGCTGCGCCCCGGCGCGGAACTGGCCGAAGACGTGCGCATCGGCAATTTCGTCGAGGTGAAGAACGCGCAAATCGCCGAAGGGGCCAAGGTCAACCACCTAAGCTATATCGGCGACGCCACCGTCGGCGCGCGAAGCAACATCGGCGCGGGCACGATCACCTGCAATTATGACGGGGTGATGAAGCATCACACGACCATCGGCGCTGGCGCTTTCATCGGGTCCAACACCATGCTCGTGGCCCCGGTGACCATCGGCGAGGGTGCTATGACCGGCTCGGGCTCGGTCATCACTTCGGACGTGGAGCCCGAAGCGCTGGCCCTGTCACGCGCACCGCAGGTCGAGAAGCCCGGCATGGCGCGCAAAATGTTCGAAATTTTAAAGGCCAAAAAGGCAAAAATGCAGAGGGGCAGCTAATAATGTGTGGAATTGTTGGGGTGCTTGGCACCCATGAAGTCGCCCCGATCTTGGTAGAAGCACTGAAAAGGCTGGAATATCGCGGCTATGACAGCGCGGGCATCGCGACCCTGAACGAAGGCAAGCTTGAGCGCCGTCGCGCCTTGGGCAAGCTGGTAAACCTCTCGGACGCGCTGGTGCATGAGCCGCTGGCGGGGAAGTCAGGCATCGGCCACACCCGCTGGGCCACCCATGGCGCGCCGAGCGTCACCAATGCCCACCCGCATCAGGCGGGACCAGTGGCCGTGGTGCATAACGGGATCATCGAAAACTTCCGTGAATTGCGGGCCGAACTGGCCGAACATGGCGCGCAATTCGTGTCTGAGACCGATACCGAGACCGTTGCCCTCCTGACCCAGCATCACATGGCGCAGGGCGCAGGCCCGGTGGAGGCCGCCAACCAGACGCTTGCCCGCCTCGAAGGCGCTTTCGCGCTGGCCTTTCTCTTTGACGGGCACGACGACCTGATGATTGCGGCGCGCAAGGGCTCGCCCTTGGCCATCGGCTATGGCGAGGGTGAAATGTATGTGGGCAGTGACGCCATCGCGCTTGCCCCGCTGACCCACCAGATCGCCTACCTCGAAGAAGGGGATTGTGCGGTCATCACCCGGACCTCGGTCGAGGTCACCGACCGCAACGGGGCGCTCGCCAACCGCGCGATCAAATCCGTGCAGATCGACAATACCCGCATCGACAAGGCGGGGCACAAACACTTCATGGCCAAGGAAATCGCCGAGCAACCCGGCGTGATCGGCGCGGCCATCGGCCATTACCTCACCCCCGAAGGCGAGATCAACATCAGCGCGCAGGACATTGATTTCACGCAATTTGACCGGATCCTCATGGTGGCCTGCGGCACGGCCTCCTACGCCTGTTTTACCGCGAAATACTGGTTTGAGCAGATCGCCCGCCTGCCGGTCGAGATCGATGTTGCCTCGGAATTCCGCTACCGTGAACCGCCGATCCCGCCCCGCACATTGGCGGTTTTCGTCAGCCAATCGGGTGAGACCGCCGACACGCTGGCCGCCCTACGCTATTGCGAGGGCAAGGCCGCGCGTATCCTGTCAGTCGTCAACGTGCCCGAAAGCTCCATCGCCCGCGAAAGCGATCTGGCGCTGCCGATCCACGCCGGTGTCGAAGTCGGCGTGGCCTCAACCAAGGCCTTCACCTGCCAGTTGGTCGTCCTTTTCGCGCTGGTGCTCAAAGCCGCGCGGGACCGCGAGGTGATCAGCACCGATGCCTTCGCCGATCACATCTCAGCCCTGCGGGGGCTACCCGCGACCATCAGCACCGCGCTTGAACAGAACGACGCGATGCAAGAGGCCGCGCTCAAGCTTTCCCATGCCCGCGACGTGCTGTTCCTTGGCCGGGGCCAGATGTACCCCCTCGCCCTTGAAGGCGCGTTGAAACTCAAGGAAATCAGCTACATCCACGCCGAAGCTTATGCATCGGGTGAGCTGAAACACGGCCCCATCGCGCTGGTGGATGAGCATGTGCCGGTGGTCGTCATGGCCCCGCGCGACGCGCTCTTCGACAAGACCGTCAGCAACATGCAAGAGGTCATGGCGCGCAAGGGCAAGGTGATCTTGATCTCCGATGCCAAAGGTCAGGCCGAGGCCAATGACGGCGTCTGGTTCAGCATCGAGATGCCCCCGGTGCCGGATGCGCTGGCGCCGATCCTCTATGCGGTTCCGGCGCAGTTGCTGGCCTACCACACCGCCGTGGCGAAGGGCACGGATGTGGACCAGCCGCGCAACCTGGCGAAATCGGTGACGGTGGAATGACCCCCGAAACCGCTTTGCAGGAGCTCGAAGCGCAGGCCAACCCGGCCCGCGCGGAAGAGATGCGCGCCTATCACAAGGTTGACCGGCGCTATCTCGGCCTGACCAACCCACAGATCGCAGCGCTTGCGCAAAACTGGCGCGCGGCGCTTGACATCGAAGGGCGTGTCGCTCTCTCCTATGGGCTCTGGCAGTCCGACATTTTCGAGGCGCGTGTGGCGGCGGCCAAATTGCTGACCCAAGCGCGGCTGCGCCCCGATGATCAGGCCGCTTGGGCGTTGATTGCAAGTTGGACCGCGGATTTCGACAGTTGGGCGATTGCCGATCATGCCAGCATGGCGGCGCAGAAACGTTTGGTGGCCGACCCCACCCGTTTGGACGAGGTGGAAGATTGGGTCGCCTCAGATCACCTTTGGACCCGGCGCGCCGCGCTCGTCTCTACCCTGCCATGGACCAAACAGAACAATCCTAAGCCTGAGGAACTGGCCGCCCGCGACCGTATCCTCGGCTGGGCCGCGACGATGGTGCCGGATCACCGCTGGTTCATTCAGAAGGCAATCGGCTGGTGGCTGCGCGACCTGTCAAAACACGACGCTGACCGCACCCGCGCTTTCATCGCCACCCATGGGGAGGCGATGAAACCTTTCGCGGTGAAAGAAGCGCTGCGCCTGCTGAAAAAGTCAGAAGGCGCAGGCTGACCCCCTACCCCTCGGTCGAGACTTCGACCGTGGTGAGGTCGGTCAGCGACGCCCCGATTAAACGCAAGGCGGGCAGCGACATGCGGCTGCCTGCGGTTGCGGGCCCCTCCAGCGGGATCAGCGTCACGGCGGCGGATTTGCCCGTCGCGGGGTTGGTCACCCGCCCCGGCTGTTCCGCGTCGACCAGAGGTGTTTTCAACCACAGCCCCGGCTCCGTCGCGCTGCCCAAGCTGACCACGGTCGACCCCAAGGCGGCACCGGCACTGGCAGGCGCGCGGGCGGCCGCTTCGCGCTCTGCCGCCGTGGTGGTATCCAGCGCCTCGGCGCTGCTGCCCGCGGTGGCGATGGGAGAGGCGGCGGGCGGCGATGCAGGGGCCGGTCCGCTCGGCGTTGCAACCTCAGCCGTGGCATCGACCGATGCGGATGCGGGTGCAGGCTCAGCCTGGCTAGCATCCATCCCGAGGCGTTCCGTCAGGTTGCTGCAACCGGCGGTGGCGGCGGCAATGAAAAGCGGTAAGATTATACGTGTCATCCACGCAGCCTATCCGCGCCCTGCCCCCTTATCAATCGCCCAAATGGCGCTTGCCCCGGGTTGGGCGGGGCATTACCTATGAAGCATGACAGCACCCCTCATTGACCCTTTCATGCGCGCGATCACCTATCTGCGCGTCTCCGTCACCGACCGCTGCGATTTTCGCTGCGTCTACTGCATGTCGGAGAACATGACCTTCCTGCCTAAGAAGGAATTGCTGACGCTGGAGGAGCTCGACCGCCTGTGTAGCAATTTTATCGACCTCGGCGTCGAGAAGCTGCGCATCACCGGGGGTGAGCCGCTGGTCCGGCGCGGCATCATGACTTTCTTCGACGGCATGAAACGGCATCTCGACAGCGGCAAGCTGAAGGAGCTGACGCTGACCACCAACGGCAGCCAGTTGGAGCGTTTCGCCGACGATCTCTATGCCGCCGGGGTGCGCCGGGTGAATGTCTCGCTCGACACGCTGGACGAGCAGAAATTCGCGGATATCACCCGCTGGGGCCGGTTGCCGCAGGTGCTGCGCGGAATCGACGCAGCGCAGCGCGCGGGCCTCAAGATCAAGATCAACGCCGTGGCGCTCAAGGGCTTCAACGAGCCGGAACTGCTGCATATCACCGAATGGTGCGCCGAGCGGGGCATTGACCTCACATGGATCGAGGTCATGCCGATGGGCGACTTGGGCAACGAGGATCGTTTCGGCCAATACTGGTCGCTGCGCGCCGTGCGCGCCCGTTATGCCGAGCATTACACCGTCACCGATCTGGCCGAGCGCACCGGCGGCCCCGCGCGCTACGTGCGGCTGGAGGAGACCGGGCAAAAGATCGGCTTCATCACGCCTCTGAGCCACAACTTCTGCGAAAGCTGTAACCGCGTGCGGGTCACCTGCACCGGCGAAATTTTCATGTGTCTGGGCCAAGAGGATGTGGCCGACCTGCGCAAGCCTCTGCGCGATCACCCGGACACGGATCTGCCGTTGCAGGAGGCCATTCGCGCGGCCATCGACCGCAAGCCCAAAGGCCATGATTTCGACTATTCGCGGCAGCGTGTTGACGGGCAGATGCCCCGCCACATGAGCCACACGGGCGGCTGAGCCCTTGGCTGTGCCGTTTCTCTACCGGGCATGGGTCGCGGCGAGCCGTATGATCTTGCCCGTGGCCGGGCGGCGCTCCATGGCCAAACTGCGCCGCGCCGAGGTCACACCGGAACGCGCGCGCGAAAAGCTGGGCCATGCCAGCCAACCCCGCCCCGGGGGGCAGCTAATCTGGTTTCACGCAGCCTCGGTTGGGGAGAGCCTGTCGGTTCTGGCGCTGATCGACCGGATGGGGCGCGCTTTGCCGCAGGCGCATTTCCTCATCACCTCCGGCACCGCCACCTCGGCCCGTTTGGTGGGCAGCCGCCTGCCCCCGCGCACGCGGCATCAGTTCGCCCCGCTCGACGCCCCCGGCCCGCTGAAGCGGTTCCTTGACCATTGGCGGCCCGATGCGGCGCTCTTTGTGGAAAGCGAACTTTGGCCGCAGATGCTGCGGCGGACCCATGCGCGGGGCACGGCGATGGCGCTGATCAACGCCCGCCTCTCGCAACGCTCAATCGAAAGCTGGCAGAAACGGCCCGCGCTGGCGGGGTTCCTCTTTGGCGTGTTCGACCTGATCCTGACGCAGAATGACGCGATGGCCCGGGCCATGGCCACGATCAACGCCCCGGCTGACCGGGTCACGCCGGGGATCAACCTCAAGTCCATGGCAGGCCCCCTGCCGCAGGACGAGGGGACCATTGCCGAAGCGCGGGAGGCCTTGGAGGGCCGCCCTGTCTGGATCGCTTCCTCAACCCACCCGGGCGAGGAGAAAGCGGTGTTAGAGGCGCATCGCCAACTGCTGGAGCGCATCCCCGAGCTGTGCTTGATCCTTGCCCCCCGCCACCCCGAGAGGGGTGACGAAGTCGCCGGTCTCATCGCCAGCTACGGTCTGACGCATGGGCGTAGAACACGGGGCGACATGCCGCGCGAACAGGTCTATCTGGCCGACACTCTGGGCGAGTTGGGCACATGGTACGCGCTATCCGACATCGTCTTTCTGGGCGGGTCGCTGCACCCGATTGGGGGGCACAACCCCTATGAGGTCGCGCAGGCCGGGGCGATGGTGCTCTCGGGCACCCATGTCGCCAATTTTGCCGAGACCTATGCAGAGATGGAAGCCGAGGGCGCCGCGCGTCTGGTAGCGGGCACGCAGGATTTGGCGGACCGTGTGGGGGCTCTGCTGCGCAACGATGTCGCCCGCGCCTCTGGCGTGGCCGCGGCCAAGGCCTATGCCGCCGGGCAGACCGACAAGCTCGACAGTATTGCCGAGCGGCTGATCACGGCCCTGCGCCTGCGAGGGGACAGCGATGCCTGAGCTTTTCGTCACCAACTACAACCGTAATTTCACCGGGGTCTCGGCCACGGCGGCCAATGTGGTCCGGCAACAGGTCGACCGGCATGACTTGACGCTGGTGGGCCAGCCCCTGCCCGGCTGTCCGGTGCCGCTGACCCGCGTCGCGGCGGGGCGGATCACCCGCAAACATCCCCCCCAAGAGCGCCCCTTCGCCATTTGGCATGTGCGCCGCAACACGGAAATGCGCAGCGCGCTTTGGCTGCGCGATGTGCGTGGGGCAAATATCCGGATCGTCTTTACCTCTGCCGCGCAGCGGCTGCATTCGGCCTATCCGCGTTGGTTGATCCGGCAGATGGACGCGGTAATCGCCACGACCGAACGCGCGGCGGAGTTTGTGCCCCATGTCCGCGCCGTGGTGCCGCATGGGGTGGATACCGATGTCTTCTCCCCCGCCACCAACCGGGCGAACGCTTGGGAGCAATTGGGCTTTGGCGGCACCCATGGCATCGCCACCGTGGGGCGCATCCGGCCTGAGAAAGGCACCGACCTTTTCGTCGAGGCCATGCTGCGCCTGCTGCCCCAACGCCCCGGCGCGGTGGCGCTGGTGATTGGCCGGGCGGGCGGCAAACATGAGGCGTTTTTGACCAAGCTCAAGGCGCAGGTCGAGGCCGCGGGCCTTGCCAACCGGCTGCTTTTCATCGGCGAATATCCCGCCGCCGATCTACCGAAACTGATGCGCGCCCTGTCGCTGGTGGTGCAACTGCCACGCTACGAGGGCTATGGCATGGTCCCGCTCGAAGCGCTGGCCTCGGGCGTGCCTTTCGTGGGCAGCGATGCGGGCTATTACGGCGCTTTCTCGAACGGGGGCCGCGTGGGCAAGGTCGTGCCACTGGGTGCGGCAGAGGCTGCGGCCCAAGCCGCGCTCTCCTTGCTAGAGCGCGAGGATCAAGCCGCCCTCTCCGAGGCCGCGCGCCACTGGGCCGAACAGCGTTTCAGCGCCCGGGCCGAGGCTGATGGGATCGAAGCCGTCTACAACGCGCTTTGGGAGCGCGGCTAGCCCCCAAAGCAAAACGCGCCCCCCAAGGGAGGCGCGCTCTAGTCATTACTGAAGGTAGGATCAGGCCGCAGGCATCCGTTGCTCGACGATGCCTGCCCACCAGCTACACCCCGCCGGAATGGCTTCGTCGTTGAAATTATACTCCGGGTGGTGCACCGCCGCCGTGTCGCCGTTGCCGACAAGGATATAGGCGCCCGGGCGCTCCTCCAGCATGAAGGCAAAGTCTTCGCCCCCCATCACGAGCGGCGCTTCCTCGCATTGGCCCGAGATCGAGCGTGCCACGTCGGCAGCAAACTCGGTCTGCTCCTCGTGGTTCACCATGACCGGGTAGCCGCGATGGTAGGTCACATCGGCGCTACCGCCGAAAGTGCCTGCGATGCCGGTGCAGATCTCGTTGATCCGCTTTTCGGCCAGTTCCCGCATCTCGGCGGACATGGTGCGCACGGTGCCTTTGATCTGCACCTTCTGCGGGATCACGTTGAAGGCTTTCGAGGAGGTCTCGAAAGAGGTGACGGAGACCACGATCTGCTCCACCGGGTCGGCGTTGCGCGCGGTGATGGTCTGCAGCGCCAGCACGGCCTGAGCGGACATCACGGTGGTGTCGACGGTCTCATGCGGCTTGGCGGCATGGCCGCCGCGGCCTTCGAAGGTGATGTCGAACTGATCGGTCGCGGCAAAGAAGGAGCCTGCGCGGATGCCGAAGGAGCCGGTGGGCATGCCCGGCCAGTTGTGCATCCCGTAGACTTCCTGGATGCCCCAACGCTCCATCATGCCGTCTTCGCACATTTCGCGACCACCGCCGCCGCCTTCTTCGGCGGGCTGGAAGATCACCACGACAGTGCCGTCAAAGTTGCGGGTCTCGGCAAGGTATTGCGCGGCACCCAAGAGCATGGCGGTGTGGCCGTCATGGCCGCAGGCATGCATCGCGCCGTCGGTCTTGGAGGCATAGTCCAGCCCGGTCTGTTCGTGGATCGGCAGCGCGTCCATGTCGGCGCGCAACCCGATGACCTTGCCCGAGCCGGTCTCCTTACCCTTGATCACGCCAACGACACCGGTGCGGCCGATGCCCTCGACGACTTCGTCGCAGCCGAAGCTGCGCAGCTTTTCGGCCACGGTGGCCGAGGTGCGGTGGGTCTCGAACAGGATCTCGGGGTTTTCATGCAGGTCGCGGCGCCATGCGGTGATGTCGGCGTGCAGCTCGGCAAATCGGTTCTTAACGGGCATTTAGGAAGTATCCTCCGGAGTTGGGTTGGGCGCTGTTTTCATGCAGTCGCATTTATCTGCCATATGCTTACGCCCTTGCCAGCCGGTCCTCAACCACCTGCGCGAACCATGAGCAGCCCGCCGGGATCGCGGCATCGTCAAAGTCATATTCTGGGTGATGGACCGTCGCCCCTTCGCCGTTGCCGATCATAATATAGGCACCCGGTCGCGCATTGAGCATATAGGAAAAATCCTCTCCGGCCATGATCGGCGGCGTGTCCCGGTCGGTGCCGGGAGTGACCTTGTCGGCGGCCTCAGCGGCAAAGCGGGTTTGATCGGCGTGGTTGCGGGTGACCGGGTAACCGCGCTGGTAGTCGATCTCGGCCCGGCATTGATGTGCCTCCGCCGTCAGACGTGTGAGGTCGTGCAGCCGACGCTCGGCCAAATCCTGAACCTCCGGATCCAGCGTCCGCACCGTGCCGCGCAACAGCACCTGATGCGGCAATACGTTGTGGCTGTCGGTGTCGCTGCGCAGGGTGCAGACCGAGACGACGACCTGTTTCAGCGGATCGGTGTTGCGGCTGGCGATGGATTGCAGCGCGATCATCACATGCGCGGCGGCGAGGTTCGTGTCCACCGCCTCATGCGGGGCCGCGGCATGGCCGCCTTGGCCCGTCAGCGTGATGGCAAACTCGTCCGCCGCCGCCAGCAGCGCGCCCTCGCGGATGGCGAACTGCCCGGTCGGGTGGCCGGGCATGTTGTGCATGCCGTAAACCTCATCGATGCCCCAGCGGTCCATCAGCCCCTCCTGCACCATGACGTTGCCGCCACCGCCGCCCTCCTCGGCGGGCTGGAAGATCAGCACCACGCGCCCGTCGAAATTGCGCGTCTCGGCGAGGTATTGCGCCGCCCCCAGCAGCATCGCCGTATGACCGTCGTGGCCGCAGGCATGCATCTTGCCGGGGTTCTTCGAGGCATGCGGCAGCCCCGTCGCCTCGGTGATCGGCAGGGCATCCATGTCCGCCCGCAGCCCGATGGTGCGGCCCGAGGTGTTGCTCTGCCCCTCGATCACCGCGACCACGCCGGTCTCGGCGATGCCGGTGGTGATGTCGGTGATGCCGAAGCTGCGCAGCTTCTCCTCGACAAATTTCGAGGTCTCGGGCAGGTCGAACATCAGTTCCGGATGCTGGTGCAGATGGCGGCGCCAGGCGGTGATCTCGGCGTGGGTCTCGGCAAAGCGGTTCTTGATCGGCATGGAATGTCCTTCTCGAAATATGCTCAGAGCGTCGGACCGAGGCGGATGGCACTGCCATCGCTGAAACGGTCGGCGCGGAATCTGTTCAGATCATGGCCCGGCGCGTCGCCCATGACCAGTGCCGCCAACACCCGCCCCATCGCCGGGCCGATGCCGAAGCCGTGGCCGGACATGCCGGTGCCGATGACAAGGCCGGGGATCTGCGCGCAGGTGTCCACTACCGGCACCATATCGGGCATCACATCGATCATCCCGGCCCATGAGGCGCGGGCGGTGACGGGCGGCAGATCGGGATAAAGCGCGGCAAAACGTTTGCGCGCCCGGCGCAGCGCGCGGTGGTCCGGCATGGGGTCGAGGATGCGCATCGCCTCGAAGGGGCTGTGCGCGTCAGCCGCCCAGTTCCGGGGCGTGCGCCACGCATCGGGAAAGCCGCGCGGGGCCGCGGCACGCAGACGCTGACCGAAGGGGCTTTGGCGCAGTTGCGGCAGGTAGTGCCGCAGCGCGCGGAAGGCATCGGGGCCGACATAGAGATCGGGACGCCCGCCGGGCGCCAGCGTATAGCCGCCATCGGCGCGGCGGCGGAAGGCAAGACCCGCCTCGGCGGCGGCCCCGGCGTGGACCTCGGGCAGCACATTGGTGGCCAGCACGCTCTCGCGCACCGAAAGCTGCGGCAGGCTGACGCCATGGGCGCGCAGGAACAGCGCCGACCACGCCCCGCCCGCCAGCACGACCGATGTCGTGCGGATCGCGCCCGCTTCGGTCACCACCCCCGCAACCCGTCCGGCGGCAAGGTCGAGCTTGCGGACCGCGCAGTTCTCGATAATGCGCACGCCTTCCTTGGCCGCTAAGGCGGCCAGCGCTGGCACCGCCACCCAAGGTTCGGCGCGCATGTCGGAAGGGGTCACCAGCGCCCCGGCGTAGCTTTTGCTCAGCCCCGGAAAGGCGGCGGCGACCTCGCCCGCGTCCATCAACCGGCTGTCGACACCATTGGCCTTGGCATGGGGCAACCAGTCAGCGTAGCCCGGCATTTTGGCGTCCGAGCCTGCCAGATAGGTCACGCCGGTCTGTTGTAAGCCGATATCGCGGTCGAGTTTCGGGGCCAGTTCGCGCCACAGCCGCGCGGCCTCGACCATGATCGGCAGTTCATCCGGGTCGCGCCCCTGCTGCCGTATCCAACCCCAGTTGCGGCTGGATTGTTCGGCGGCAATGCGGCCCTTTTCAAGCAGGGTCACCTGTTTGCCCGCGCGGGCCAGAAACAGCGCAGTGCACACGCCGATCACGCCGCCGCCGATGACGACGACCTCGCTCTCGCGCGGCGGGGTGCGCGGGTAGCTGGCGGGGGTGGCAAGGGTGATAGGAAAGGCGGACATGCGGACCCCGGTGGCTGACGCCGCGCGGCTGCACCGGGCGGCCGTGAAAAGGACTGGCCCCGCCCGGGGCCAGCCACAGGTCTGTCAGGGAAAGCTCAGCCCTGCAAGCGGGTCAGCAGACGGCGCATGAAGTCGTGGCCGGCGTCGAATTGCGCCACCTCGATGAACTCATTAGGCTGATGCGCCTGCGCGATGTCGCCGGGGCCGCAGATCACGGCGGAATAGCCCGCCTCCTGGAACTGCCCGGCCTCGGTGCCGTAGCTCACTTTGTGGCTGGCGTTGTCGCCGGTGATCTGGCGCACAATCTGCTCGGCCTCGCCGTCCTTCTCGGGCTGCAGCGCGGGCACGTCGAAGCGGGTCGAGGTCTCGATATAGGTCTCGGGCACCACGTCCTGCATCTGCTTTTCGACCTCGCGCACCTTTTTGAGGTAGGCGGTGCCCCATTTGTCTTTGTCCTCGCCCGGGACCACGCGGAAATCCATCGCGAACTTGCAGTCCTTGGCGGTGATGTTGTGAGCCGTGCCGCCCTCGATCACGCCGACATGGGCGGTGGTGAAGGGCGGATCGAACATCGCCGCCGTCTCGGTCGGTTTGGCGGCCATGTTGTCGCTGTTCACGTCATTGGCCCATTCGATAAGCTTCGCGCCCGCCATGATCGCATTGACCCCGGTGTGCAGCAACGAGGAATGCACCTCGAAACCCACCAGATGGGTGTTGAAGCCGATGCCGCCCTTGTGGCCGGTCACCGCCTGCATGGTCGAGGGCTCGCCCACGATCACCGCCGAGCCCTTGGGCACCACGCCCTGCATCGCTTGGATCATAGGCGGCGCGCCGGTGCAGCCGATCTCCTCATCGAAGCTGAGTGCGATCTGCAGCGGGCGTTTGACTTCTGCATAATGCGCCTCGACCAGCGCCCAGATCGCCAACGCGTCGAAGCCCTTCATGTCGCAGGTGCCGCGCCCGTAGTAGCGGCCTTCCTTCTCGGTCACGGTGAAGGGATCGGTGTCCCAAGCCTGACCGTCGACCGGCACCACATCCGTGTGCCCCGAGAGCACCACGGCCCCCTCCTCCCACGGGCCCGCATGGGCAAAAAGCGCATGTTTCGGCTGGTCGGGATCGATGTAGCGGTGGCTCTCGATCCCGTGCGAGGCGAGGTAGTCGGCCACCCAGTCGATCAGCGGGATATTGGTGTCGCGCGACACGGTGGGAAAGCTGATGAGTTTGGTCATCAACTCGAGCGGGGTCAGGCGTTCGGTCATGGGTCTTCTTTCAATAGCCGCTGTCGGTGGTCAGCACATGGTGCCCCGGCTCCACCTCACGGTAGACCGAAGGCTCGGGCCGGTAACTGACCGGGTGGATTGGCGAGGGGATCGGCTTGAAGTTCAAATCCTTCTCGGACTTGCGGCGGCGCGGATCGGCAATCGGCACGGCCTTCATCAGCGCCTGCGTATAGGGGTGCTGCGGGTTCTCGAAGACCCGCTGGCGCGAGCCCATCTCGACGATGCGACCCAGATACATGACGCCGACATAGTGGCTGACGCGTTCGACCACGGCCATGTCGTGGCTGATGAAGAGGAAAGACAGTTCCATCTCGGCCTGAAGCTCCATCATCAGGTTCAGCACCTGCGCCTGCACAGACACGTCCAGCGCCGAGACCGCTTCGTCCGCGATGATGAGCTTAGGGTTCAGCGCGAGCGCGCGGGCGATGGCCACGCGCTGGCGCTGGCCGCCCGAAAGCTCATGCGGGAAGCGGCGCATGAAGCTGCGCGGCAGTTCCACGCGGTCAAACAGCATCTCGATCCGCTTGTTGATCTCCCCGCCCTTGAGCGTGCCGAAGTTGTGGATCGGTTCGGCCACCTGATCGGCTAGCTGCATCTGCGGGTTGAGCGAGGCGAAGGGGTCTTGGAAGATCATCTGCATGTCGAGCCGCGCGGTGCGCAGCGCCGATTGGTCCAGCGACATGATGTCGACGCCGTCAAGCTTCACCTCCCCCGACATCGGCTCTACCAGCCGCAGGATCGAGCGCCCTGCGGTAGATTTGCCGCAGCCCGATTCGCCGACGAGGCTGAGCGTCTGGCCCTTGTTGAGCGAAAACGACAGGTCCTCGACCGCATGCACATTGGCCACGGTGCGGCGCAGGAAACCGCCCTGCACCGGGAAGCGCGTGGTGAGGTTCTTGACCGAGAGAAGCGTCTCTTCGCGGCCCTTGATCGGCACGATCTCCTTGTCGGGTGTGCCCAAGAGTTTCATCGGCTCGGGGTATGGCTTGCCCGTCATCTCGCCGAGCTTCGGCACCGCGGCCAGCAGCGCCTTGGTATAGGGGTGCTGCGGGTTCTCGAAGATCTCCTCGACGGTGCCTTCCTCGACCTTCTTGCCGCGGAACATCACGACCACCCGGTCGGCCATCTGCGCCACCACGGCCATGTCATGGGTGATGAACATCACCGCCGTGCCGGTCTCGCGCTTAAGCCGGTCCATCAGGGCGAGGATCTCGGCCTGAATGGTCACGTCGAGCGCGGTGGTGGGCTCGTCCGCGATCAGGAGACGCGGCTCGCAGGCCAGTGCCATGGCGATTACCACGCGCTGGCGCATGCCGCCTGAAAGTTCGTGGGGGTACTGCTTGAGGCGCCGCTCCGGCTCGGGGATGCGGACCTGTTTCATCAGTTCCAGCGCGCGGGCCTCGGCCTGTTTGCGGGTCATGTTCAGATGCAGGCGCAGACCTTCGGTCATCTGCTTGCCGATGGTGAACACGGGGTTCAGCGCGGTCATCGGCTCTTGGAAGATCATGCCGATCTCATTGCCGCGAATCTTGCGCATCAGATTGCCGCCGCTGGCCGCGAGATCAACCTGGCCTTCTTCACCGCGCTCAAAAAGCAGGCGACCGCCTGCAATTTCACCGCCGCCATACTCAACCAGTCGCATCAGCGACAGGGAGGACACCGATTTGCCCGATCCTGATTCTCCGACCACGCAAACCGTCTCACCGGGATTGATGTCGAAACTGACATCCTCAACACCGACCACGGGGCCATCTTTGGTTTGAAATTCGACGCGCAGGCCCTGAATTTGGGCGATTGGCGCCCCATTGGTGTGATCCAGCATCTGTTTCCCTGTTGTTTTTATTGGCGCAGATTTTGCCCGACGCTACGGCGAATGTCACGAGACTGTCAAACCTGACGCGCAGAGTTCGAGCTTTGTCATAATTGCGCCACGTCCGCCCTTGCAATTTCCGGCAAACCTGTTTCGATATAGCCCATGCGGTTTGGAAAGAGCGCTTCGATCACAGGTTGAATATTGCTTGTTTTGTTATGTTTAGCTGGCGAAGCTCATGTTCTGTCCGGGGCGACAACAACAAGGCGGGGAACATCCCGTCGACAATAAGCGGCACGCCCACGTGTCCAACATGGAGTAAGATATGAAATTGAAGACCCTATTGATGGGGGCTGTCGCATCGACGGCGCTTGCCCCTATGGCCTTTGCCGAAGCCCATGAGGGCGAGCGGGGCCGCGACGGCGAAGTCAAGATCATCTATTGGCAGGCGCCTTCGATCCTGAACCCCTATCTGTCGAGCGGCACAAAAGACGTGGAAGCCTCCTCGCTGGTTCTCGAACCGCTGGGCCGCTACGACCAGAACGGCGCGCTGGTGCCCTATCTGGCGACCGAGATTCCGACGCTGGAAAACGGCGGCGTGAGCGAAGACCTCAAGACCATCACATGGAAGCTGAAAGACGGGCTGATGTGGTCCGACGGCACCCCCGTCACCGCCAATGACGTCAAGTTCACCGCCGATTACTGCATGAACCCCGAAGGCGGCTGTGCGCAGCTGGCCAAATTCGAAGGTGTCTCCTCGGTTGACGTGGTCGATGACCAGACAGTCAAAGTTACCTTCTCCGAGCCGATGCCGAACCCTTACGGCCCCTTCATGGGCGGCCAATCCCCGATCATTCAGGCGGCACAGTTTGCCGACTGCACCGGCGCCAAAGCGCCTGAGTGCACCGAGGCCAACTTCAACCCCATCGGCACCGGCCCCTTCACCGTCACCGAGTTCCGCCCGAACGACGTGATCACCATGGCCGCGAACGAGAACTACCGCGACCCGAGCAAACCTGCCTTCGCCACGCTGACCTTCAAAGGCGGCGGTGACGCGACAGCGGCGGGCCGTGCCGTGATGGAAACGGGTGAGTTCGACTACGCCTGGAACCTGCAGCTGGCCCCCGATGTCATCGCCAAGATGGCCGAAGGCGGCAAAGGCAAGCCCATGTCGGCATTCGGCACGTTGGTTGAGCGTCTTGAGCTGAACATGACCGATGCCTCGCCAGACCTTCCCGAAGGTGAACGCGCCACAGCTAAACATCCGCACCCGATCCTGAGCGATGAGAAAGTCCGCCGGGCGCTCTCCATGGCGATCGACCGCGAACTGCTGGTCGAGGTCGGCTACGGCCAAGCGGGCCGCGCCACCTGCAACATGGTGCCTGCGCCTGAGCTCTACGCCTCGGACAACACCGACTGTCTGACCCAAGACATCGAAGGCGCCAAGGCGCTATTGGACGAAGCGGGCTGGGTCGACAGCGATGGCGACGGTGTGCGCGAGAAGGACGGCGAGAAACTGTCCCTGCTCTACCAGACCTCGACCAACGCCGTGCGTCAGGATTTCCAAGCGCTGATCAAGGATTGGTGGAGCCAGATCGGTGTTGAAACCGAATTGCGCAACATCGACTCTTCGGTCTTCTTCGGTGGCGACCCCGGTTCGACCGACACGTTCCAGCGTTTCTATGCAGACGTTGAAATGTACGCCAACAACTTCGACGGCACCGACCCGCAAAGCTATCTGGCTCAGCGGACCTGCGCCAAGTTCCCCAGCCCCGAGACACAGTGGCAGGGCGAGAACATCAACCGCTTCTGTAACGAAGAGTATGATGCGATGGTGGCCGAACTGGGCCGCACCGGCGAAATGGAAAAGCGTGGCGAACTGGCCAAAAAGCTGAACGACATGCTGACCAAAGACAGCTACTCGATCCTGCCGCTGGTTGACCGTGGTCGCGTCTCGGCTGCTTCCAACACCCTTGGTGGCGTTGTGCTGAACACATGGGACTCCGAACTGTGGAATGCCGCCGATTGGTACCGCATGGAAGAGTGATCTAGGACGGAGGCGCGGCTGGCCCGCGCCTCCCTTCAACGACCTTCGGGGGTGTGCGTCATCCGCGCGCCCCCGTCTCGCCCCCACCCCCTCACAGACTGACCTACAAAGGCGACGCCCATGTTGACCTTCACCATCCGACGACTTCTTTTGTCGATCCCGACGCTTTTGTTTATCAGCCTGGTGATTTTCCTGCTGCTGCAACTCGCCCCCGGCGACCCGATGGCCCAAGTGCCGCTGACGGTCCCGCCCGAGGTGAAAGAGAAGATGCGCGAGGCGCTTGGCCTCGGCCAGCCGATCTATATCCAATATTGGAAATGGCTTGTGCAGGTCTTTTGGATCGAGCCGCAGGTTTTCATCGACTACCTGACCAACCGCTCTGCCCTGTTTAGCTGGCTGCCCGACACCAACCTGTCGGACGGCAAGCTGCGCGTGATCTCTTGGCAGACCCGTTCGCCCGTGATGGACATCGTGATCCAGCGCATGCCGCAGACCCTCTGGGTCGTGGGGCTGGCCTATATCGTGGGCATCGTCATCGCCATTCCGATCGGCATCTACTCGGCCTACCGGCACTATTCGGTCTTCGATCAGGCCGGGACGTTCATCACCATGATCGGCTTTTCGATCCCGCCCTTCTTCACCGGTCCGCTGCTCATCGTGATCTTCTCGGTCTCTTTGGGCTGGCTGCCGTCGATCTATGATACGACACATGTCGTGAACGATTGGGAGAGCTTCAAGGTGCAGTTCTTCCAGATGATCATGCCGGTGATGGTGCTGGCGCTGCAAACTACGGCGCAGATCAGCCGCTACATGCGCGGTGCCATGCTCGACAACCTCAACCAAGACTACGTGCGCACCGCCCGCGCCAAGGGTCTGAAGGAAAGCGTCGTGGTCATGGTGCATGTGCTGCGCAACTCGATGATCCCGGTGGTCACCGTCATCGCGCTTGGCATGCCCGCGATCTTCGGCGGCGCCATCATCACCGAGAACGTCTTCAAGGTGAACGGCATCGGCCAACTGCTGCTGACCGCGCTACGCGCCAACGACCTGCCGATGGTGATGACCCTAACCTTCATCTTCGCAGTGTTGATCGTGCTGTTCAACCTGATCGCAGATATCCTCTACGGCCTGCTTGACCCAAGGATCCGTTATGACTGAGCAACCCATTCCCGCAAGCCCGGTCGAAGCCGACCTCGAGTTCATGAAGGCCCTGCAAGACAAGGGCCCGCAAAAGCCGCCGCGCAGCCAATGGCGCGATGTTTGGGACCAGTTCCGCAAGCACAAAGGCGCGCTTTTTGGCGGAGGTTTCCTGATCTTCATCACGCTGGCCGTGATCTTTGGCCCCTATCTGTGGGACATTGACGCCAAGAAGCTGGACATCCGCAACAAGAATTGGCGGCCGATCTATACCCTGCTGTGGGATGGCGATGCCAAGGCGGGCTGGGCCCATCCCTTCGGCACCGACCAGTTGGGCCGCGACATCCTTGCGCAGATGCTCTTTGGCGGGCGCGTGTCGATGGCCGTGGGCTGGATGGCAATGGCGCTGGCGCTGATCATCGGCACCGCCGTGGGCGTGCTCTCGGGCTTTTTCAAACGTATGGATTTCTGGCTGATGCGCTTCACGGACCTGATCCTCAGCCTGCCGATCCTGCCTCTGGTCCTGCTCGCCGTGACGCTCTTTGGCCAACCGCTGCGGGCGCAGTTCGGGCCGGAGGGTGGCATGTTCATCCTCATCGTCTCGGTCATCAGCCTGACCTCATGGATGCAGACCGCGCGGATCGTGCGCGGCGATATTCTGGCGCTGAAAGAGCGTGAGTTCATCCTCGCCGCGCGCTCCATCGGCACCACGCCGGGCAAGATCATCCGCCGCCACCTGCTGCCCAACGTGATCTCGCCCATCATGGTCTCGGCGACCTTGGGCCTCGCCACGGCAATCATCACCGAAAGCGCGCTGAGCTTCCTTGGCGTCGGCTTTCCCTCGGACTTCCCCACATGGGGCAAGCAACTGGCCGATGCCGTTGACCGCATGCAGGAGTTCCCCGAGCGGGTGATGCTGCCCGGCATCGCCATCTCGCTGACGGTGCTTGCGGTGAACTACCTCGGCGACGGTCTGCGCGACGCGCTCGACCCGCGCATTCGCGGACGCTGAGCAAAATAAGAACCGACCGGCCCCTGCCCCCTGAGGCGGGGGCCGATTGTTTTGCGCCCCTTGACGCAGGGTGGACAGCGTCGCCCCTTTTCTCATCAATACGGAATTTAATTCACCCCTCTGGGGGTCGGCCCTGTGCGCTTTCACTTGATTGTGACCCGCACCCGCTCCAAATGGGAAATAATTCCGTTTTCGAGGGTTTTCGCGATGTTTGAGTCTTTCGGCTTTGAAGAGACGACAGCAAAAGAGGCGTCCGTTCTGCTGGCGGCCCTCATCGGGCTGGCGTTCGGCGTGCTGGCGCAGCGCACGCGGTTTTGCTTTCGCCGCAGCCTCGTGGGAGAAGACCGGCGCCAAGCGCTTGGCATCTGGCTGACCGCACTGGCGCTGGCCGTGATCGGCACGCAGGCCGCCGTGGCCGCCGGATGGATCAATTTTGACGCGCATCGCTTCATGGCCAGCGACGTGCCGCTTTTGGCGATTGCTGTGGGCGGGCTGCTCTTTGGCGCGGGCATGGTGCTGACACGCGGCTGCATCTCGCGCCTCACGGTGCTGACAGGCGGCGGCAACCTGCGGGCGGCGCTGGTGGTGCTGGTCTTTGCCGTGGTGGCCCATGCGACGCTGAAAGGCGTCTTGGCACCGCTGCGCGTGGCGCTCGGCTCCGTCACCGTAAATATGGGAGAGAACGTGAGCCTCGCCGCCCTGCCCGGCGGTGCGCTGCTCTGGGCTGGTGTGATCGCCGTGGCGGCGCTGGCCTATGCGCTGCGCTCGGGCAACCGTCCGGGGCAATTGGCGATGGCTGCGCTGATCGGACTTTTGGTCCCTGCCGCATGGGTCGGCACCGGGTTCATCCTGCTTGATGAATTCGACCCGATCGCGATGGAAAGCCTCAGCTTCACCTCCCCCTCCGCCGATACGCTGTTCTGGACCATTGCCAGCAGTTCGATCCCCGCGGGCTTTGGCACCGGACTTCTGGGCGGCGTCTTTGTCGGTGCGCTGATTGCCAGCCTTTTCGCGCGGGAGTTCCGGTGGCAGAGCTTTGACGCCCCCCGCCAGACCGGGCGCTACCTGACCGGGGCCGCCATGATGGGCGTGGGCGGGGTGCTGGCCGGGGGCTGCACCTTGGGCGCGGGGCTCTCCGGGGTGCCGACGCTTTCGGTCGCAGCCATCGAGGCCATCGTGATGATCGCTTTGGGCGGCTTGGCCATGCAGGCGCTGCTCAACCGATCTTCCGCCGCAGACGGCGCAGCGTCCACCACACGCCAAGCACAACCGGCAGAGTGACGGCGGCGGTCAGCAGCCCCTTGCTGACCCCCAATGGCCCAGCAAGCGGGTAGAGCAAATAGCCTGCCAGCGACACCGCGTAATAGCTGATCGCCACGACCGACAGCCCCTCTACAGTATGTTGCAGGCGCAGTTGCAGGTCGGCGCGGCGGTCCATACTGGCAAGGATCGCTTGGTTCTGGGCCGAGCGTTCGACATCCACCCGCGTCCGCAAAAGATCCGCTGCCCGCAGTGCCCGCGCGGCGAGGGTGTGCAAGCGCGTCTCGGTCGATTTCACCGTGCGCATCGCGGGCGCATAGCGGCGCATCATGAACTCGCCAAAGCCCTGCCGCCCCAGAAAACGCGCCTCACGCAGGGCCGAGATACGTTCATAGACGATGGCCTCATAGGCCCCCGTGGCGGCGAAACGATAGGCAGTCTCCGCCGTTAGCGCCTCCAGCGCGACCGACACGTCCAAAAGCGCGTGCAGCGTTTCCTCAGCCGCCGTGCCCGCCCCGCTGCGCATCGCTCCCATGAGCGTCGAGAGCTGCCCGTCCAGATCGTTCAACGCCCCGGCCATGTCGCGGGCCTGCATGAACCCCAGCATCGACATCGCCTTATAGGTCTCGATCTCGCAGAGCCGCTGCACGATCCGCCCAATCCGCCGCTGGCCGGTCGTCGCATCGGTGAAAAGCGCGAGGCGCAGATGGCCGGCGGGATCAATCCGAAAGTCACTGGCCACCACCGCCGCCCCGTCCAGCACCTCCGCCACGGCGAGGCTTTCGGGCACGAACCAGTCTTGCAAATGCGCGGCGATCTCATCGTCGGCTTCCGGCTTCGGCAGCACCGCAAGCAGGGCCGAGGTGATCCGCTCCCCCTGCACCTCGGCCAGCCAATCCTCTGGGAAGGCGTCGAAATCCGTGGCGGCGAAGGGCAGGCTCCGCCCTGAGGGGGCGATGACCGTATAGGTGACGAACTCGGTATGCTGCTCCCATTTCAGGGTGAAGCGGCCCATCTCTCCGTAATAATGCGTGGCCGCCGCATCGGCGCTCGGGGCGCCGTAATGGGCCAGCAGCGCGTTCAACTCGGCTTGCGGCACGGCATCGGGCGCGGGTTTCACCGCGAGAAAGGCAACCCGCGAGGGCGCGGCAAGCTGCGGAAACGGGCGCGCGTGCATTTCGCCGGTAAGGGCAAGCCGCTGCGGGTGGTCTTTGATCGGGGCCATGACGGGGTCCGCTGTTGGGTGTATTTCACCGAGAATAGCGCCATTGCCGCCGATGAACAGTGAAAAATCACGCCTTTTCAACGGGTTGATGCATACAGAGGTATACCGCAAGACCATAACGGAAAACGCCCCACCGTTTCCGGCGGGGCGTTCATGGGATGGGCCGGGAATTTTTCAAAAATTCCCGGCCGTTTTCTTTAAAAGAAAACGTTAGTCGATCAGCGGCAGCAGCTTGTCGAGGCTAGCCTTCGCGTCACCGTAGAACATGCGCGTGTTCTCCTTGAAGAACAGCGGGTTCTCAATGCCGGAATAGCCCGTGCCCTGCCCGCGCTTGGAGACGATGACGGTCTTCGCCTTCCAGCATTCCAGCACCGGCATCCCGGCGATGGGGCTGTTGGGATCGTCCTGTGCAGCGGGGTTCACAATGTCGTTGGAGCCGATGACAATGGCGACGTCGGTCTCGGGGAAGTCTTCGTTGATCTCCTCCATCTCCATCACGATGTCATAGGGCACCTTGGCCTCGGCCAGAAGCACGTTCATATGCCCAGGCAGACGGCCCGCCACCGGGTGGATAGCAAAACGCACGTTCTTGCCCTTGGCGCGCAGTTTCTTGACCAGATCGCTGACAGCACCTTGGGCCTGTGCCACCGCCATGCCGTAGCCGGGGATGATGATGACGCTGTCGGCTTCGTTGAGCGCCTGCGCCACACCGTCGGCCTCAATCGCCACCTGCTCACCCTCGACCTCCATCGCGGGGCCAGCGCTGCCGCCGAAGCCGCCGAGGATGACCGAGATGAAGCTGCGGTTCATCGCCTTGCACATGATGTAGCTGAGGATCGCACCCGAGGAGCCGACCAGCGCGCCGACCACGATCAGAAGATCGTTGCCGAGCGAGAAGCCGATCGCCGCCGCGGCCCAGCCGGAGTAGCTGTTCAGCATCGAGACAACCACCGGCATGTCCGCGCCGCCGATGCCCATGATCAGGTGATACCCGATGAAGAGCGCCGCCAGCGTCATGAGGAACAGCGGCAGGAAGCCCCCGGTGTTGAAGTACCAGATCAGGCAGAGCAGCGAGATCACCGCCGCGCCCGCGTTGAGCAGGTGACCACCCGGCAGCTTGGTGGCCGCAGAGCTGACGCGGCCCGCGAGCTTGCCATAGGCGATGACAGAGCCGGTGAAGGTCACCGCACCGATGAAGACGCCGAGAAACAGCTCAACCCGCAGGATCGCGATCTCGACGCTGTCCTTCTTGGCCAGCAGCGCGGCAAAGCCCTCGGTCGCCTTGCGCGCCACATCGTCCATCGCCAGCACGTTGCCCAGTTCGATATGGGCGTTGTAGCCCACGAAGACGGCGGCGAGGCCCACGAGGCTGTGCATCGCCGCGACCAGCTCGGGCATCTGCGTCATCTGCACGCGGGTGGCCAGTTGGTAACCGATGGCCCCGCCCGCGGCGATCAGGATCAGCGAGAGGAGCCACAGCCCCGCCCCCGGCCCGATCAGCGTGGCGATAACCGCCAGCGCCATGCCGGCGATCCCGTACCACACCGCGCGTTTTGCGCTTTCCTGCCCCGACAGACCGCCGAGCGACAGGATGAAGAGAACCGCTGCGACCACATAGGCCGCTGTCGTGAATCCGTATTCCATGATGCTCGCTCCTTCAGGATTTCTGGAACATGGCGAGCATGCGCCGTGTCACGAGGAAGCCGCCGAAAATGTTGATCCCACACATGAAGACCGACAGGGCAGCAAGAAGGATCACCAGCCAAGAGCCCGAGCCGATCTGCATCAGCGCGCCCAGAATGATGATCGAGGAGATCGCGTTGGTCACCGCCATCAGCGGCGTGTGCAGGCTGTGCGCCACGCCCCAGATCACTTGGAAACCGACGAAGACCGCCAGAACGAAGACGATGAAGTGCTGCATGAAGCTGGCGGGGGCCACGAGGCCCACACCCAGCAGCAGTGCCGCACCCACGGCCAGCAGCGTGACCTGGTTCTTGGTCTGCTGCTTGAAGGCCGCCAATTCCTCGGCGCGTTTTTCCTCCGCCGTCTTCTCCTTCGGCTTTTCCTTCTTCGGCGCCGCCGCAATGGCCGCGACCTTGGGCGGTGGCGGCGGGAAGGTCACTTCCTTCTCGTGGGTGATGGTGGCGCCGCGGATGACATCATCTTCCATGTCGTGGTTGATGACCCCGTCCTTCTCGGGCGTGAGGTCCGCCATCAGGTGACGAATGTTGGTGGCGTAAAGCGTCGAGGCCTGCGTCGCCATGCGCGAGGGGAAGTCGGTGTAACCGATGATGGTCACGCCGTTGTCGGTGACGATCTTCTCGTCCATCTTGGTGAGCTTGCAGTTGCCGCCCTTCTCGGCGGCGAGGTCCACGATCACCGAGCCGGGCTTCATCGCCTGCACCATGTCCTCGGTCCAAAGCTCCGGCGCCTCGCGGTTGGGGATCAGCGCCGTGGTAATGACGATGTCCACATCCGGCGCCAACTCGCGGAACTTGGCGAGCTGTGCTTCACGGAATTCGGGAGAGGAAACAGAGGCATAGCCGCCCGAGGCGGAGCCGTCCTGCTGCTCTTCCTCGAAGTCGAGATAGACGAATTCCGCGCCCATCGATTCGACCTGTTCGGCCACTTCGGGGCGCACGTCGAAAGCTAGCGTGATCGCGCCGAGCGAGGTTGACGTGCCGATCGCGGCAAGCCCCGCGACACCCGCGCCGACGACCAGCACCTTGGCCGGGGGCACCTTGCCCGCCGCGGTGATCTGACCGGTGAAGAAACGGCCGAAATTGTTGCCCGCCTCGATCACCGCGCGGTAGCCCGCGATGTTCGCCATCGACGAAAGCGCGTCCATCTTCTGCGCACGGCTGATGCGCGGCACCATGTCCATCGCCATGACGGTCGCGCCCTTCTCGGCAGCGGCCTCCATCAACGCGGTGTTGCCGGCGGGATTGAACATGGAGATCAGCGTCTGGCCTTCGCGCAGGTGCTTGACCTCATCCTCGGAGGGCGGGCGCACCTTGGCGACCACATCGGCAGTCTCGTAAAGCGCGGCGGCGGATTGCACCACCTCGACATCCGCGGCTTCATAGGCGGCATCGTCAAAGCCCGCAGCCGCCCCGGCGCCCCTCTCGATGACGCAGCTATGCCCGAGCTTTTGCAGTTGCAGCGCGCTTTCCGGGGTCATCGCGACCCGGTTCTCGCCCTCAAATATTTCTTTTGGTGTCCCGATCTTCAAACCAAGAGTCCCCCTTTGCTGGCCCGTCGCGCCGCTCTGGCGCAACTTTGTTAGTCAGAGCGATAGCGCGCGCGCAGCAATAGTACAAGCAAACCGCGGGGTGAAACGGTGCAAAATTGCTGCACCGCGACATCGGAAGAACGGTTTGCTGTTTTCGGCGCAGAGATGGAACAGCCGTTCCACCCTGCGCCAATGGCATGGCCCGAGGGCCATGCCGAAGTGTCAAACGACGGCTAAGTCGTGATCAAAGACCGGGGATCAGACGCGCCAAGCCGCGCTGGTCAAAGGTGGTGCCACGATCCGCGCCGAAGTTGATCTCACCGCCCAGACCGACGAAGGGCTCGGACTCGCTGATGCTGCCCACGTCCACCTTGGCAGACCCGACTTCCAAGAACAGATTGGTGGTCGGGGAAACCTCACGATCGAGCCGCATGGCAAAACGCGACAGGTCGTCTCCATCGCTGCCTAGCCGATCATAGGAGCCGCTGATGCCAAAGCCTTCCGCCAGCGCATAACGCGCCTTGATACCGCCAAGCGTGCCGTCACCTGCATCGGTATCGACATGGGCCAGATAGCCTTCGAAGTCCCAATCCAGCATTTCATAGCCTGCTTCGAGACCCAAGATATCCGCATCTCCGCCCAAGGCTTCCTCCCGGGTGTAGAAGGCCCCGAAAGAGGTTGCTTCATCCCAGTGGTAAATGCCGTGCAGGCCCAGCAAATGGCTGTCTTCATCGACAAAGTCGAAGTCGCTGTAACCGGCGTCGAACTGCAAGCTAAGGTTGCGGTTAAAGCCAAGCTCTACCGACCCATCAAGGCCAAGCCGGCTGAAATCGGTGTCGTCCGCGAATGCGGAATAGGAAAGGCCGACCGATCCACCCGTCACTTCGACCGCCTGCGCTGTGGTTGCCCCAAAAGCGAGGGCTGCGGAAAGGGCGAGAACTGAAAATTCTATGTGTTTCATTTTACTGCTCCAATGGTTCTGGCAAGGCCCTGTCATCAGGTTACCCATCCGACCAGTGCGCCAAGGCGGCGAGCGCTGCAATAGTCAGGCGTAAGGCTTCCGCAAATGTGATCGGCGGGCGGCAAGATTTGGCCTATCGCCGTGCCAGCCGCCCCGCACATAACGCCCCGTCATCACAAGCTGCCTATTGTACTGCCGCCCCCTCCGCGCCACCCTGCCCGCAAAGGGGAGGCATTATGACACTAAAAGACAAACACGCATTCATCACCGGCGGCGGCACAGGCATCGGCCTTGCCATCGCGCAGGACTTGGCCGCCAAGGGCGCGAAGGTCACCATCACCGGGCGGCGGCAGGAGGTGCTCGACGCCGTGTCAGGCGATGGCATCAGCGGCATGGCGATCGACGTGCGCGACGAGGCGCAGGTCACCGAGACCATCGCCCGCGTGGTCGAGGCCAATGGCCCGGTGCAAATCTGCGTGGCCAATGCGGGCGTGGCCGAAGGCCGGTCCCTGCATAAAACCGACCTCGATTTCTGGCGTGACATGATGGCGACCAATCTCGACGGGGCCTTTCTCACCATCCGCGAGAGCCTGAAATCCATGCGCCAGACCGATTGGGGCCGGGTCATCGCCGTGTCCTCCATGGCCGGGCTGCGCGGCCTGCCGGGGGCGGCCTGCTACTCGGCCTCGAAACACGGGATGATCGGGCTGATCCGCTCGCTCAGCGAAGATTACATGGGCCAGCCGTTTACCTTCAACGCGCTCTGCCCCGGTTACGTCGATACCGAGATCATCGCGCGCAATACGCAGGCGATCTCCAAACGCGCCGGGCTGTCCGAGGCAAAGGCCCGCGATGTCATGGTTAATGCCAACCGCCACAAACGTCTGATCGCGCCCTCGGAAGTGGCTGCTGCGGCGGCATGGCTGGTTGGCGAAGGCTCCGAAAGCATCAACGGCCAGTCGATCGAAATCGCTGGCGGGCAAATGTAGCGCCGTTAAGGTTGCTTTAACCAAGCTGCGCCAAGCTCAGGGCCATGAGAGACAGCCCTTCACCCCATGGCCCGAACAGCTATTTCTTTACCCTGCGCCTCTCGCGGCGCGATGATGATGCGCTGCTGCGGCATATCACGGCCCTGCGCCAAGCGATGCGTGAGACTTTGGCGCGCAAACCCTTCCGGATCGATGCCATCGCCATCTTGCCAGATGTGCTCCATACGGTCTGGACCCTGCCGCCCGACGATACCGATTACGGCAATCGGATCGGCATGTGGAAGGGGCGGTTTTCCCGCCATCTCCCCCCGGCCCCGCATCGCAGTCTGCGGCAGATCAAACGGGGCGAGAAAGGGATTTGGCAGCGGCGATTCTGGGAGCATCGGATCCGCGACCCCGCGGATTTCGAACGGCATTGCAGTTTGGTGCACCTCAGCCCGGTGCACGCGGGCTATTGTGATCGTCCTGAGGCTTGGCCCTATAGCTCCTATCGCCGCGCCTGCTCAGGTCCGGCAGCGCTTCAGGGCGCAGAGGCGGGGCCGCTAGAGGAGGACGCGGTCTTGGATGATGATGTGACGCCGCTGAACCATGCGGCCCAAGCTGTTGCGCCATTGAGCGGGCTGCACAGTTGAGAGGCGTTGAGATAAGGCACTTGTTGACGGCGCGATCGGGGTCGCGGGGGGCCGACAGAACGACTGCATCGCGATGCAGGTTGCCGCGCCCCGAGAAGCGCGGCGCGCGGTCATCGAGAGTGCAACGCGCGCGCCCTGTGGCCGGCCCTATTGCGCGGCGGTCATCACCGGCATGGCCGATCCATCTGCCGCCCAAGCCCGCACCGCCGCGCCGAAATGTTCGAACAGCGGGCGCGAGACGGGGTCATTGGCCGCGTTCCACTCGGGATGCCACTGCACGGCGAGGGTAAAGCCCGGCGCGTCTTTGATATAGATCGCCTCGGGCGTGCCATCATCCGCGTGCCCGTCGATCACCACGCGCGGGCCGGGTTCCTTGATCCCCTGCCCGTGCAGCGTGTTGGTCAGCACCTTGGACGCGCCCATCACACGGTGGAACACGCCGCCTTCGGTAAAGCTCACGTCATGGCGCAGTTCGAATTTCTCTTCGATGGTGCCATCGGGGGGCATCCGGTGGTTCATTCGCCCCGGCAGATCGCGAATCTCAGGATAGAGCGACCCACCCATGGCGACGTTCACTTCCTGAAACCCGCGGCAAAGGCCGAGGAAGGGTTGGCCCCGCGCCACACAGGCCCGTACCAGCGCCAGCGCGACGGCGTCGCGCGCGCGGTCAAAGGCACCGTGGGCCTCCGTCTCAGGCTCACCATATTCTTCGGGATGCACATTGGGGCGCCCGCCGGTCAGCAGGAAACCGTCGCAGACCTCCAGCAATTCCTCGACCGAGACAAAGCGCGGATCGCTCGGCACGATAAGCGGCAGACAGCCCGAAACCTCGGCAATCGCTTCGGTGTTCATCTGCCCGCCTGCGTGGACGGGGTATTGATCGTTCAGCAGGTAGGAATTGCCAATGATACCAACGACGGGTCGGGCCATGAGTTACCTCTTATTCACCATGGCCCGAACATAGGCGCTTCGCGCCGCGGTCTCAACCTCAGCTCTGCGCCTTCAGCTCCAACCGGCGCGCATGCAGCACTGGTTCGGTATAGCCCGAGGGCTGTTCGCGCCCCTTCAGCACCAGATCGCAGGCGGCCTTAAAGGCCACCCCGTCAAAGCCCGGGGCCATGGGGCGGTAGCTGGGATCGTCGGCGTTTTGACGGTCCACCACGGCTGCCATTTTTTTAAGCGCGGCCTCGACTTCCTCGCGGCTGATGACGCCGTGATGCAGCCAATTCGCCAGCGCTTGGGCCGAGATGCGGCAGGTCGCGCGGTCTTCCATCAGGCCCACATCGTTGATGTCCGGCACTTTGGAGCAGCCGACGCCCTGATCGATCCAGCGGACCACATAGCCCAGAATGCCCTGCGCGTTATTCTCGATCTCGCGGGTGATTTCCTCGGTGCTGAGGTTGCGACCTTCCATCACCGGGATGGTCAGCAGCGCGTCAAGCGTGGCGCGTGCGCCGCCCTCTTTAATCTCCTCCTGCCGCGCCAAGACGTTAACCTTGTGGTAATGGGTGGCGTGCAGGGTAGCCGCGGTGGGCGATGGCACCCATGCGCAATTGGCCCCGGATTGGGGATGGCCGATCTTGGCCTCCAGCATCTCGGCCATACGGTCGGGCATGGCCCACATGCCCTTGCCGATCTGCGCGCGGCCCTGCAAGCCGCAGGCGAGGCCGATATCGACGTTGCGGTCCTCATAGGCGGCGATCCAAGCGCTGTTCTTCATCTCGCCCTTGGGCACCATCGGACCGGCTTCCATACTGGTATGGATCTCGTCCCCCGTACGGTCGAGGAAACCGGTATTGATAAAGGCCACACGGTGTTTGGCTGCACGGATACATTCCATGAGGTTGGCGCTGGTGCGGCGCTCTTCGTCCATGATGCCGAGCTTCACGGTATATTGCGGCAGGCCGAGTGTCTTTTCCACATGGGTAAAAATCTCATCGGCAAAGGCCACTTCCTCGGGCCCGTGCATCTTGGGCTTCACCACATAGACGCTGCCGGTGACCGAGTTGCCGCCCGCGCGTTTGAGATCATGAATGGCGATCAGCGTGGTCACCATGGCATCCATCAGCCCTTCGCCAATCTCGCGCCCTTCGCGGTCGAGTACGGCGGGGTTGGTCATCAGATGGCCGACATTGCGCACCAGCATCAGCGAACGGCCCTTCAGCGTGACCTCCGCCTCCCCATCGGGCGCGGTGTAGCGACGGTCTTCGGCCATACGCCGAGTGACGGTCTCGCCGCCCTTTTCAAATGTTTCCGACAGGTCGCCTTTCATCAGGCCCAACCAGTTGCCATAGGCCAGCACTTTGTCCTCGGCATCCACCGCCGCGACACTGTCTTCACAATCCATGATGGTCGAAAGAGCGGATTCGATGATCACATCCGCAACGCTGGCGGGGTCGTCCTCGCCGATGGCGTGATCGGGGTCGATCCTGATCTCGATATGCAACCCGTTGTTGCGCAAAAGCACCGCGTCGGGCGCCTCTGCCGCGCCCCGGTAGCCCGCAAACTGCGCCGGATCAGCCAAGCCGCAGGGCGCGGCATCCTGCGCCATCACAGCTTCTAGGTGCCCGTCCACAACGCGATACCCCGCCAAATCTGCATGGCTGCCGGCCGAGAGCGGCACGGCGTCATCCAAAAAGGCTTTTGCCCGCGCCACCACCCGCGCGCCGCGCGCGGCGTCATAGCCCTTACCCACCGGCAGATCGCCCAGCGCATCGGTGCCATAGAATGCATCATAAAGGCTGCCCCAGCGCGCATTGGCGGCGTTGAGCGCGAAGCGTGCGTTGGTGATCGGGACCACAAGCTGCGGCCCGGGCACCTGCGCGATTTCGGGGTCTACGTTTTGCGTCTCAATCTGGAACGCCGGCCCTTCGGGCAGAAGATAGCCAATCTCGCGCAGGAAGGCGGTGTAGCTTTCCGCGTCATGGGGCTGGCCTGCGCGCGCGCGATGCCACTCATCAATCTTGGCCTGAATTTCTGCCCGCTTTTCAAGAAGCGCACGGTTCTTCGGCCCGAGGTCATGCACAAGGTCCGACAGCCCCGCCCAAAAGACATCCGCGTCTACACCCGTGCCCGGCAGCGCCGATCCTTCGATGAAGTCGACCAGCGCAGGCTCTACCTGCAAACCGTTCTTGTCAATTCTACCCGTCATTCTCCGCCCTCTCCCGCGCTGGATACCTTGGTGAAAGGTCTAGCAGAAAGGCAAAGCGGCGCAAGCGCGGGCAGGCAGGCGGTAGCGCCGCTAGTCGGCCACCGGCTCCGGGGTGGCGATCGCAGGCTCGGCGTCCGCCGGGGCATCGACGGGCTGAACCTCACCTTCCGGCGAGGGGTCGGTGGCCTGCAACACCGCGTAGACGATGCCGGCAATCATCAAGAGCGCCCCTGCGATGATCGCGGTTTTGATACCGATCAAAGCGGGACGATGACGTTTCTTCTGCGTTTCGGTATCGGTGTCGGGGGCGGACATGGATACACCTCATTGCTCGAAGTTGGGGCAGCTCGGCTTGCAGGCCGCCTTCTGGAGACATAACATTTCCCAGACCAATTACGTTCCCGCGACTGGAGGCCCAATGCGCGACGCCACCCCCCAAACGATCTATCTCAGTGACTACCAGCCCTTCGGCTTTCTGGTGGATGAGGTGGCCCTGACCTTTGACCTCGATCCCCATAAGACGCGGGTTAAAAGCCGCATCGCCTTTCGCCCCAACCCGGCGGCGCAGGAGGCTGACTTTTTCTTGCATGGTGAACAACTCAAGCTTGTCTCTGCGCAGATCGACGGCAAGCCGGTCACCCCGAAGGTGACAGAACGCGGTCTGACCTGCGATGTGCCCGACTGCCCCTTTATCTGGGAGGCCGAGGTTGAGATAGACCCCAAGGGCAACACCGCCCTCGAAGGGCTTTATATGTCGGGCGGCATGTATTGCACCCAATGCGAGGCAGAAGGCTTTCGCAAAATCACCTATTATCCCGACCGCCCCGATGTGATGAGCGTCTTCACCGTGACCATCAACGGCCCGCATCCCGTTCTGCTGTCCAACGGCAATCCCGTGGCGCAGGGGCAGAACCATGCCGAGTGGCATGACCCATGGCCCAAGCCTGCCTATCTTTTCGCGCTGGTGGCGGGCGATCTGGTCGCCCATTCCGACCGTTTCACCACCATGTCGGGCCGCGAGGTCGATCTGAACCTCTATGTCCGCCCCGGCGACGAAGGCAAATGCGCCTTCGGGATGGAGGCGCTCAAAGCCTCGATGAAATGGGACGAAGAGGTTTACGGTCGTGAATACGACCTCGACATCTTCAACATCGTTGCGGTCGATGATTTCAACATGGGCGCGATGGAGAACAAGGGGCTGAACATCTTCAACTCCGCCGCCGTTCTCGCCTCGCCCGAAACCTCGACGGATGATAATTTCGAGCGGATCGAAGCGATCATCGCTCATGAGTATTTCCACAATTGGACCGGCAACCGCATCACTTGTCGCGATTGGTTTCAACTCTGTCTCAAGGAAGGGCTGACCGTCTACCGCGACGCGCAGTTCACCTCCGACATGCGCTCTCCGGCGGTGAAACGCATCGGCGATGTGATCGACCTGCGCGCACGCCAATTCGCCGAGGATCAAGGCCCGTTGGCCCATCCGGTGCGGCCCGAAAGCTTTCAAGAGATCAACAACTTCTACACCGCCACCGTCTATGAGAAGGGCGCCGAGGTGATCGGCATGCTCAAGACCTTGGTGGGCGATGACGCCTATGCCAAAGCGCTGAACCTTTATTTCGAGCGTCACGACGGTGATGCGGCGACGATCGAAGATTGGCTGAAGGTCTTCGAAGACACCACGGGCCGTGATCTGACCCAGTTCGAACGCTGGTATTCGCAGGCGGGCACGCCGCGCCTCTCGGTGGTGGAGGCTTGGGATGCGGGTAAAGGCATCTTCACGCTGACCTTCACACAGCACACCCCGCCCAGCACCGCAACGCCCCAGCCGAAACCGCAGGTTCTGCCGATCACCGTGGGGCTGATCGGCGCGGATGGAGCCGAAGTGGCCCCCTCTCGCGTGTTGGAGATGACCGAGGCCGAACAGAGCTTTACCTTCGACGGGTTGGATGCGCGCCCCGTAGCCTCGGTGCTGCGCGGCTTCTCCGCCCCGGTGGTGCTGGAGCAAGACCGTTCGAAAGAAGAGCGCCTGCTGCTGCTCGCCCATGACAGCGATCCCTTCAACCGGTGGGAGGCCGGGCGCACCTTGGCGCGGCAATCCTTGCTGGCCGTGATCACCGAAGGCAGCGCGCCGGATGACGCATGGCTCGAAGCCCTGCGGGCCGTGTTGGAGGATGAGACCCTTGAGCCTGCCTACCGCGCGTTGATGCTGGGGCTGCCCAGCCATGCCGATCTGGCCAGCACCCTGCATGACGCAGGCAAAACGCCGGATCCGGCGGCGATCCATCAGGCGGTGGAGGCCACCCGCAATGCCATGGCCGAGCGTTTTGCCGCGCTGCTGGGCGATCTTTATGACCGCCACAGGGTCGACGCCCCCTATCAGCCCAATGCGGCGCAAGCGGGCAAACGCGCCTTGACCAATGCAGCACTTGCCCTGCTGACCCGGGTTGAGGGACCGGCGCGCGCGCAGGCGCAGTTCGACGATGCCGACAATATGACCCAACAGCTCAGCGCCCTCGCCGCCCTGCTGCGCGCGGGCCAAGGCGACAAGGCGCTGGCCGCCTTTGAGGCGCTGTGGCGGGAGGACCGTCTGGTGATGGACAAATGGTTCGGGCTGCAAGTCAGCCAAGCCGCGCCGGAAGAGGCGGCCGAAGTGGCGCGCCGGCTTACCGAGCATGCCGATTTCAACTGGAAGAACCCCAACCGCTTCCGCGCGGTCTTTGGCAGCCTTGCCATGCATCACGCAGGGTTCCACCATGAGAGCGGCAAGGGCTACGCCCTGCTGGCCGACTGGCTGATCAAGCTAGACCCGGTCAACCCACAGACAACGGCGCGGATGTGCTCGGCCTTCCAGACATGGCGGCGCTATGACATGGCGCGGCAAGAGATGATTGAGAAGCAGCTCGACCGCATCCTCGCCAGCCCCGACCTCAGCCGGGACACGTCGGAGATGCTCAGCCGCATTCGCGGTGCCTGACGCGCCTGCTCAAACAGAGGGCATGGCGGCCTTCACTTACCGCCGCCGTGCCCGCAGCCGAACGGCCCTGTTGCTGTTGCCCATGATCTGGGCGGCCCTCACGGCGGCGTGGCTCTGGCTCGACGCCTCGGGCTGGATCATCGGGCTGCTGGGGCTTTTTACCCTGCCCGCGCTATGGGAGGTTTTTAGCAATCCGGCCAGCGGCTTGACGCTCGATCAGAACAGCCTGTCGTGGTTCACCGGCAAACGGGATGCGAAAATCGCGCTGGCGCAGGTCGACCGGGTTCGGCTCGATACGCGCCTGGATATGTCCGTGCGCGCCGCGGTCATTCTCCGCACCGGGCGCAAGATCAAACTGCCTTTCGAGGCCACCCCACCGCACCGCGCATTGGAAGCCGCGCTTCAGGCGCGCGGCATCACGACGGAACGGCATCACTTCACGCTGATCCAGTAATCTAGGGACGGCTGCGGGGTCGAGTCGCGTTCAACGGTTTGCAATAGGACTGCCGCCGGAGCCAGCGAGACATATCCGCCCGTTTGGACGCGCTGCGCATCGGCCCCCAATCGGCCCCGACGCCGCGCCGCCCGTTTCCGGCGATCACCCCGTCGCGCGGCACGGTCGTCGCCATGATCCGCACGGCACAACTCAGGTTCGCGGCGCCGTTCTTGAGCGCATCACCGCTGCCGACATTGCATTTGTAGCCCCGCGCGGTGCCCGGCAGGATTTGCAACAACCCGTACCAGCGGCCCCCGCCACCCACGGCCCAAGACCGATAGGTGCTTTCATGTTTTGCCAGCGCCGACATGAAGCCGACCCAAAAAGCGCGGCGCTGGCTGTCGGATGCCGTGGGATAGGCCGGGCACCACTCCGCCACATCGGCGGGCACCATATCCACCAAGGGCTTGCCATGGGATTTCAGCGCCGAGATCGCCGCGCGGGTCCAAAGCGAATGCCCCCGCATATGCTGCCAGCGTGTGCGCGGCAGGTTGCCCGGACGCGCGGGCGGGCGCAGCGTTGTGGTGAAGGGCGCAGTCTCAAGCGCGGGCGGTTCGTCCTCGGCCTCGACCTCATCGGGGAAGGACAAAGACGTGGCGGCGGTCTGCACCACATTATCCACCTCCACCACCGGGGCGGGCTGTTTGGGCAGTTCGGCCCAAATCATGGTGGGGCTGGCGCAGAGCAAGAGGGCAATCATGGCAGGTTTCATGGCGCGTATAAGACCGCCCCAAAACGCGCTTGGCAAGCGCGGCGGGGGCGCGGGGTCGGCAGATTTCCTCTGATCGGGAAACAGCGCCCGCCGCGCCGCCGGATTGTCGCGATGGATCGCACCCGCCTGCCCGACTGCGCTGCAGAATTTTCCCGAAAGCTCCGCACGCCGGACACGGTTCCGCCCCATTGCCCGGTCAAACCTAAATCATCGACAAACAGCAGGCAGGACCGGCCCCGATGAAGAAACTCTCGCATATGATCCCGTCCGCCTTGCAAGGGTTCTTTGCCAAGCCCGCACCGCAAGCGCCCGAGTTCGAGCCGCTGGAAATGCCGCTCCTGCGCCGCCGTGCGCCGCGCGACGCGCTGCTGCGCATTTCCTGCCCCGACCCCACCGCCGAAGAGATGCAGCGCGACCGTCACCAGTACCGCGCGCAATGGCTGGTGCGCCAAGAACGTTGGGAGGAGATGGCAGAGCTTTTGCAGGAGGCCGACGAGAACCGCGAGATGACACCGGGCGCCATGCCGGTGGCCGAGCTGATGGCCTTTGGCGCGCGGGCGGATGTGATTCTCGCCGCGGAACATGCGCTTTACGACGGCAAACCGGCGAGTGACGCGCCCCTCATGGCCGGGATCGAAGCGCTGGAACATGTGCTGGCCGATCACGCCGGGAGCGCCATGATCGCCGCCATCGTAGCGCAGGCGCATATGGACATCGGCTGGGCCTGGCGCGGCACGGGCTGGGACAGCGACGTGCCCGCCCGCAACCATGCGGCCTTCGCCGCGCATTTTGAACGCGCCGAGCAAATCCTCGCGCCATTCGACAAGGACACAGCCGCCTCGCCCCTGCTCGCGGCGACGCACTGTGCCCTGCTTGGGGGAACCGGCGGTGACGCCCGCGCCGTGGCAGACCGCTACGCCCGGCTCATCGACCTGAACCCCGCAAACCCGCGCCCCATGCGGGCCATGGGCAACCACCTTCTGCCGCGGTGGCATGGCTCATATGACCAGTTGGAACTCGAGGCCCGCCGCACCGCCGCGCGGACCCAAGAGACATGGGGCGCGGGCGGCTACACTTGGGTGCAATTCGACGCGATCAGCTGCGATGCGCAGGCCTGTGCCAACCTTGATGTGCCGTTTTTCATCGAAGGGCTGCACGACATCCTCGCCCGCCGCCCCGATCCGCATACCGCCAACCTGCTGGCCGCCTATTGCGCCAGCGCCATCGGTCAGGCCCCAGAGACAGAGGATGCCGCCGGGGCCGTGCGGGCCGAGATTGCCGATTGCGCGCGTTGGATCGTGCGGGATCACATGACCGAACTGCACCCGATGCTCTGGGCCCATGCCGCGCGCGGCTTTGACAACAACCTGCGCGTCCGCTCTGCCCGGCGTTTCGCCGCCTCGGGCCGGGACGAGGCCATGCGCATCATCACCGGCCTGTTCCAACGCGAGATCGAAGCGGGCAAACGGGTCATTTTCACCGAAGGCCGCCGCCAGATTGCCGTGCCGGGCTAAGCCTGCCTCTTGAAGCGCGTGGTGCGCTCCAGTATGACCGGCCAAGTTCCAATTGACCGAAGGCGGCCGCGATGCTTGATCTGAGTTACGACACCCCGAAACCGCGCGTGATTGCCGGTGCCAAACATGACTGGGAACTGGTCATCGGGATGGAGGTGCACGCGCAGGTCGCGTCGAACGCCAAGCTCTTCTCGGGCGCCTCGACCAAGTTCGGCGCCGAGCCCAACAGCAACGTGGCCTTTGTCGATGCCGCGATGCCCGGGATGCTGCCGGTGATCAACGAATATTGCGTCGAACAGGCGGTGCGCACGGGGCTGGGCCTCAAGGCCGAAATCAACCTCAAGTCCGCCTTTGACCGCAAGAACTACTTCTACCCCGACCTGCCGCAGGGCTACCAGATCAGCCAGCTTTATGAGCCCATCGTGGGCGAAGGCGAAGTGCTGGTGGAACTGGGCGACGGCACCGCGCGGCTGGTACGGATCGAGCGCATCCACATGGAGCAGGACGCGGGCAAGTCGATCCACGACATGGACCCGAACATGTCCTTCGTCGACCTGAACCGCACCGGCGTCTGCCTGATGGAGATCGTCTCTCGCCCCGACATTCGCGGGCCGGAGGAGGCCGCCGCCTATCTCGCCAAACTGCGCCAGATCATGCGCTACCTTGGCACCTGCAACGGCGACATGCAGTCGGGCGCGATGCGCGCGGACGTCAACGTCTCGGTCTGCCGTGTGGGTCAGTATGAGAAGTATCAGGAAACGCAGGACTTCTCGCATCTCGGCACCCGCTGCGAGATCAAGAACATGAACTCCATGCGTTTTATCCAGCAGGCCATCGAAGTCGAAGCCAAACGCCAGATCGCGATTGTCGAAGCCGGTGGCGAGGTGGTGCAGGAAACCCGCCTTTTCGACCCCGACAAGCAGGAAACACGCTCCATGCGCTCCAAAGAAGAGGCGCATGACTACCGCTATTTCCCAGATCCCGACCTGCTGCCGCTGGAAATCGAACAGGCATGGGTGGACGACATCAAGGCCAACCTGCCGGAACTGCCGGACGAAAAGAAATCCCGTTTCATCAATGACTTCGGCCTGTCGGACTATGACGCCTCTGTGCTGACCGCCGATCTCGACAGCGCGGGCTATTTCGAAGCCGTGGCGAAGGGCCGCGACGGCAAGATGGCCGCGAACTGGGTCATCAACGAACTCTTCGGGCGTCTGAAGAAAGACGACAAGGGCATCACCGAAAGCCCGGTCACCCCGGCGCAATTGGGCAGCATTGTCGATCTGATCGCCTCGGATGCGATTTCCGGCAAGATCGCCAAGGAAGTCTTTGAAATCGCCTATACAACCGGGCGCGAGCCGGAAGAGATCGTGGAGACCGAGGGCCTCAAGCAGGTGACCGATACCGGCGCCATTGAGACGGCAGTGGACGAGATCATCGCCGCCAACCCCGCGCAGGTCGAAAAGGCCCAGCAGAACCCGAAGCTCGCGGGCTGGTTCGTCGGTCAGGTGATGAAGGCCACGGGCGGCAAAGCCAACCCCAAGGCCGTCAACGAAATCGTGTCGCGCAAGCTCGCCCAGCAATGAGCGACACCCCGGCCCCCTTCCGTTCGGGCGAGATGACGGTTCTCCCCGAATGGATCGACTTCAACGGCCATTTGAACATGGCCTATTACAACGTCCTGTTCGATCAGGGCGTTGACCAAGCCTATAGCGAAATCGGTCTGGGGCCGGAGTATCAACGCACGGGTTGCACCACCTATGTGGCTGAATTCCACGTCTGCTACCTGCGCGAACTGCATAAGGGTGACCGCGTCTATACCACCTTCCAATTGCTCGACCATGACGAGAAGCGGTTTCACAGCTTTCAGGAGCTGTGGCACGTCGACGGCTGGCTTGCCGCCACCGCCGAGGGGCTGACGCTGCATGTGGACCAGTCCGGCCCGCGTGTGGCCCCCATGCCGGAGCACATCCTGACCCGTCTTGACGCGATGCGGCAAAACCATGCCAAACTGCCCAAACCGGCGCAGGCCGGTCGCAGCATCGGCATCCGCCGCAAATCCGTCTGAAACTCACCTGACGCGGCTCATGTCGCCAACCCAGCCGAGGCCCCTATGCGCTACGAATACAAGATCCTTCCCGCCCCCAGCAAAGGGCAGAAAGCCAAAGGTCTGAAGGCCCCCGAAGCGCGTTTCGCCAAAACCTTGGAAGAATGCCTCAACGAACAGGCCGCCGAGGGCTGGGAATACCAGCGGGCCGAGACCTTGCCTTCGCAAGAGCGTTCGGGTCTGACCTCGACCACCACGGAATGGCGCAATGTGCTCGTGTTCCGCCGCTTGGCGACTGCTGCGGGTCCGCAGGAGGATGGCGATCTGCTGCCGCCCGCCACTGCTGCCGCAACGCCCGCCTTGGCCGCCACGATCGAAGGCGAAGATACCGCGCTTCAGGCCGATGCGCCCGCCTCCATCACGCCCGAGGATGACGCGCCCGCGAAAGAGGACCCCGCCAAAGCGGCGACGCCGCCTGCGTTTCTGTCCGGCCCCTCAGCGGATGAAGCTTCGCCGCAAGGCAGCGACGAAGACGACGATAAAACAAAGCCCTAAACGCGGCGCTTATTCGTCCAGGTCAAGCGCCAGCGCGTGAATGCGCCCCATCAGGTCCGGCCCCAACGCGCTGTGCACCGCCCGGTGCCGCGCCAGCCGGTTCTGGCCCTTGAAACGCTCTGACCGGATGCGCACGTTAAAGTGGCTTTCGCCCCCCTCCTGAAATCCGGCATGACCGCGATGGCTTTCGCTGTCATCCACCACCTCCAGTTCACGCGGCGCAAAAGCGGCTTCCAGCCGATCCGAAATCTCTTGTGTTGTGGACATGTTTTTACCCCCGGCCCCCTTCAATCCTGCGACGCAGGGTATATGGTGACCGGCCTGAGTCGGAAAGGTCTATCCACATGCCAAAACCTGATCCCTTCGGATTCGACATGTCCGTGTCGTCCTCCAAAAAGAAAAACCCCCGCGGCCGCCGCGGCATGTCCGGTGCGTCGGAAACCTCGACCCGGATTTGCGACCACGAAGGCTGCGACGAGCCGGGCAAGTTCCGCGCGCCCAAAGCGCCCGATGTGCTGGATGACTACTTCTGGTTCTGCCAGAAACATGTGCGCGAATATAACGCGAAGTGGAGCTTTTTCGACGGTACCACAGAGGCCGAGTTGAACGCGCAGATGTCCAAGGACAAGGTCTGGGAGCGCAGCACCAAACCACTGGGCGACCCCGAGCAGCGCGCATGGGCGCGTCTTGGCATCGAAGACCCCCATCAGGTGCTGGGCAAGAACGCAACCCAGAACCCCGGCAAGGGCCAGCAAGCGGGCCGCCGCCTGCCGCCCACCGAACGCCGCGCGATCGAGATTCTCGAGGCCAAGGACACTTGGACAAAGCCCGAGGTCCGCAAAGCCTACAAAGCGCTGATCAAGGTGCTGCACCCCGATATGAACGGCGGTGACCGCAGTCAGGAAGAGCAGTTGCAACTGGTCGTCTGGGCATGGGACCAGATCAAAGGCAGCCGCAACTTCAAGGACTGATCCCGCGACCGGACCAGCGGCCGGTTGCGGATAATGCCAGTTGCCCCCTTCCCCTTGCGGATATGCACGATATGTTGCACCAGATACGCGCGCGGCCCCGACCGCGCGCCTAAGGAAAAGGATGACGAGCGATGGCCGACGGTGCACTGGAACATGACATGAAACCCACCGAAGAGGTCTCGGTGCGCGATGTCTTTGGCATCGACACCGATATGGTCGTCAAGGGTTTCCCGCAGCGCACCTCTCGCGTGCCGGACATCGACAGCACCTATAAGTTCGACCCTGACACCACGCTGGCGATCCTCGCAGGCTTTAGCCACAACCGCCGCGTCATGATTCAAGGCTATCACGGCACGGGCAAATCGACCCATATCGAACAGGTCGCCGCCCTGCTGAACTGGCCCACCGTGCGCGTCAACCTCGACAGCCACATCAGCCGGATCGACCTCATCGGCAAAGACGCGATCAAGCTGCGCGACGGCAAACAGGTCACCGAATTCCACGAAGGCATCCTGCCTTGGGCGCTGCGCAACCCGACCGCGATTGTCTTCGACGAATACGACGCGGGCCGCGCCGATGTGATGTTCGTGATCCAGCGCGTGCTGGAGCATGACGGCAAGCTCACGCTGATGGATCAGAACGAGATCATCACCCCGCACCCCTATTTCCGCCTCTTCGCCACGGCCAACACCGTGGGCTTGGGCGACACCACCGGGCTTTACCACGGCACACAGCAGATCAACCAAGCGCAGATGGACCGTTGGAGCCTTGTCGCCACGTTGAACTACCTCAGCATCGACGCCGAGACCGCCATCGTGCTGGCCAAGAACCCACATTACAACACCGAGAAGGGCCGCAAGACCCTCAAGCAGATGGTCACCGTGGCCGACCTCACCCGCACCGCCTTCATGAACGGCGAGCTGTCGACCGTGATGAGCCCGCGCACCGTGATCGCTTGGGCGCAGAACGCCGAGATCTTCCGCAATGTGGGCTATGCCTTCCGGCTGTCCTTTCTCAACAAATGCGATGAGCTGGAGCGTCAGACCGTGGCCGAGTTCTATCAGCGTTTGTTCGACGAGGAACTGCCCGAAAGCGCGGCCAGCCTGAGCTTGGGCTAAGCCGCCCCGGCGGGTTCGCCCGCCGCCCTGCAGGACGCGTTTCGGCACGCAAAGGCGCCCTGCCCTTCCCAGACGCGCGCCTGCCTGACAGACAAGGGGACCGGCATGAGTAAACAAAGCGACAACCCCGCTGACGCGTTCAAAAAGGCGCTGGCCGAGGCGACCAAGGTCATGGCCGATGACGCCGAACTGACGGTCAGCTACTCGGTCGACCCTTCGGGGCTTTCGGGCGATGCGATGCGCCTGCCGCAAGTGAGCCGCCGGATGACCCGCGAAGAGGTGCTGCTGGCGCGCGGCACCGCCGATGCGCTGGCGCTGAACCGCCGCTACCACGATGCCGCGACCCACGCCCGTTATGCGCCCCAAGGCGACATGGCGCGCGAGCTTTACGAGGCGATGGAGACGGCGCGTTGCGAGGCCATGGGCGCACGCGACATGCCCGGCACCGCCGGCAACATCGACGTCAAGATCAAGCACGAGGCCCTGCGCCGCGGCTACGATCAGGCCAAACAGGCCAGCGACGTGCCGCTCTCGGTCGCGGCGGGCTATATGGTGCGCCATCTGGCCACCGGGCGGGACCTGCCCGCGGGGGCCGAGAACGCCATGGAACTCTGGCGCGGCTTTATCGAAGATCAGGCGGGCGGCACGCTCGAAGGGATCGACGGCAGCCTTGCCGATCAGGCGGATTTCGCGCGGCTGGCCCGCAAGATGATCTCGGACCTCGGCTATGGCGATCAGTTGGGCGACGATCCCGACAGCCAAGACGAGGATCAAGAGGATCAGGCCGAAGAGGGCACCGAAGAGGAGCAGGATCCCGACAGCACCGGCCAAGACGATCAGGACGAGGAAGAGGCCGAAGGCACCCCCGAAAACAGCCAAGAGCAGCAGCAGGACGAAAGTCAGGCGCAGGTCTCGATGGATGACGAGGCCGATCAGGAGCTAGGCGACGAGGCGGAGATGCCCGAGGGCGACGCGCCGATGGACCCGCCGCCCCCGCCGCCCGTCTCGGACGCCGACCCGGAATACCGTGTCTATCAGGGCGAGCATGACGAGGTGATCGGGGCCGAGGAACTGGCCGAGCCGATCGAATTGGAACGCCTGCGCGCCTATCTGGACCAGCAGCTCGAGCCGCTGAAAGGCGCTGTGGGCCGTCTGGCGAATAAATTGCAGCGCCGCTTGCAGGCGCAGCAAAACCGCTCGTGGGAATTTGACCTTGAAGAGGGCACGTTGGACGCGGGCCGTCTGGCGCGGGTGGTGGCCAACCCCACGACGCCGCTAAGCTTCAAGATCGAAAAGGACACCGAGTTCCGCGACACCGTGGTGACGCTGCTCTTGGACAACTCCGGCTCCATGCGGGGCCGCCCGATCTCCATCGCCGCGATCTGCGCCGACGTGCTGGCCCGCACGCTGGAGCGCTGCAACGTGAAGGTCGAGATCCTCGGCTTTACCACCCGCGCGTGGAAGGGTGGACAGGCCCGCGAGGCTTGGCTGAACGATGGCCGCCCCGCGCAGCCCGGTCGGCTGAACGATCTGCGCCACATCATCTACAAAAGCGCCGACGCCCCGTGGCGCCGGACGCGCGACCACTTGGGTCTGATGATGAAAGAGGGTCTGCTGAAAGAGAATATCGACGGCGAGGCGCTGGAATGGGCGCACCGGCGGATGCTGGCCCGGCATGAGGCGCGCAAGATCCTCATGGTGATTTCCGACGGCGCGCCGGTGGATGACAGCACCCTGTCGGTGAACCCGGCCAACTATCTGGAAAAACACCTGCGCGACGTGATCGCAATGGTCGAGAAACGCCGCGCGGTCGAGCTTTTGGCGATCGGGATTGGCCATGATGTGACGCGTTATTACGACCGCGCCGTCACGATCACGGATGTGGATCAGCTTGCCGGGGCGATGACGGAACAGCTTGCAGCGCTGTTTGACAGCGATCCGCGGAAACGGGCGCGTGTCATGGGCATGCGCCGCGTCGGCTGAACCGTCGGATCGGTATTTGAAAAAGGATGAAGGAGGGGCCGCGTGTTCCAGAGTTTCGAGGTCACCGCGCGTCCGGAACAGGGTCCCCCGCGTTTGGCGGCGCTGCGGGCGGAGTTGCAGGCGGCGGGGTTGGATGGGTTTCTCGTGCCGCGCGCCGATGCGCATCAGGGTGAGTATGTCGCTCCGCGGGATGATCGGCTGGCTTGGCTGACGGGGTTCACCGGCTCTGCCGGGTTCTGTGCGGCGCTGCGCGATGTGGCCGGGGTTTTCATCGACGGGCGCTATCGGACGCAGGTCAAAGCGCAGGTGGCGGATGTCTTTACCCCGGTGCCTTGGCCCGAGGTGTCTTTGGCCGATTGGTTGAAAGATCAATTGCCCGCGGGCGGTGTGGTTGGTTTTGATCCGATGTTGCATACGCCCGCGCAGATGGATCTTTTGTTCGAGGCCTTGGCGGGGTCTGGTATCGAGATGCGGCGCGTCTCGAATATGGTCGACCGTATTTGGGAAGACCAGCCCGATGCCCCGATGGGCAAGGTGGCGGCGCATCCTGAGCGTTTTGCCGGCGAAAGCCATGAGGCCAAGCGCCGGCGTTTGGCCGCGGATTTGCGCGCGGCTGGGCAGAAGGCGGCATTGATCACCCTGCCCGACAGCCACAACTGGCTGCTGAACATTCGCGGGCAAGACATTCCGCGCAACCCGGTCGCGCATGGGTTTGCCGTATTGCATGACGATGCGCGGGTCGATCTTTTCATGGCGGCTGAGAAACTGGTAGATGTGGAAGAGCATCTGGGGCCAGAGGTGGTGCAGCGGGATCCTGAGGGGCTGCCCGATTACCTGCGCGCGCTTGAGGGGCCGGTGCGGCTTGATCGGCAGTCGGCCCCGCTGTTGTTCGCGGATTTGCTGGGGGATCGGGCGCAGGCTGGTGAAGACCCCTGCGCCTTGCCCAAAGCCTGCAAGAATGACGCCGAGATTGCCGGGGCGGCAGAGGCGCATTTGCGCGATGGTGCCGCGATGGTCGAGCTGCTCGCTTGGCTGGATGCACAGGCGCCCGGCACGGTCACTGAGACGGAGGTGGTGCAGCAGTTGGAAGGCCTGCGCCGCCGCGATCCCGCCCTGCGTGACATCAGTTTCGAGACGATTTCGGGCACCGGGCCCAACGGGGCGATCATCCATTACCGGGTGAATGAAGAGACCGACAGCGTGTTGCAGGAGGGGCATCTTTTGGTGCTCGACAGCGGCGGTCAGTATCTGGACGGCACCACCGATGTCACCCGCACCATCGCCATCGGCAGCCCCGATCCGGAGGCGCGCGCGGCTTTCACGCGGGTGCTTTCAGGGATGATCGCCATGAGCCGCCTGCGCTGGCCGCGCGGGCTCGCAGGGCGGGATATCGAGATGCTGGGCCGTTTGCCGCTTTGGATGGCGGGGCAGGATTTCGATCACGGTTTGGGCCATGGGGTGGGCGCCTATCTGTCGGTTCATGAGGGGCCGCAGCGGTTGAGCCGGATGAGCCATGTGCCGCTGGAGCCGGGTATGATCCTCAGCAACGAGCCGGGCTATTACCGCGAGGGGGCTTTTGGCATTCGGATCGAGAACCTGTTGGTGGTGCAAGAAGCCCCCGCCCTGCCCGGCGGTGATGCGCATCGCAAGATGCTTGATTGGCGCACGCTGACGCTGGTGCCGATCGATCGGCGTTTGATTGATGTGGAGGCGCTCAGCCCCGAGGCGCGGGACTGGCTGAACGCCTATCACCGCGACGTGGCGGAAAAGATCGGGCCGCGGGTATCACCTGTTACAAAACTGTGGTTGGATGCGGCAACGGCGCCCCTGTGAGCGTCCGATTTAAGTAAAGGGGGGTACGGCATGGCCGACCATATCAAGATTACTCCGGCTGAGGGCACATGGGTTGTTCGCGCTGGCGGGGCCGTATTGGGCGAGTCCACGGGCGCGCTGGAACTGCGCGAGGGGGACTATCCGCCGGTGATCTATTTCCCGCGTGGCGACATCGCCATGGCTTTCCTCGATGGCACTGAGAAGACCAGCCATTGCCCGCATAAGGGCGATGCGACCTATTTCTCGGTGGTGACCAAGAGCCGGACCTTGCAAGACGCCGTCTGGTCTTATGAAGACCCGAAGGCGGATGTGGCCGAGATCAAGGGCTATCTGGCCTTCACCCCGATGGAGGAAATCGCCATCGAACGGATCTGAGCGCGGCTCAGGAATGCTCCTCAGCTGCCGTGGCGGCGAGGGCGCGGTTATAGGCTTTCAGCGCATCGACGTGGAACAGCGCGCCCAGCAATTCGGGCGGCGCATCCGCGCTGAGGGTGACCACCGGGATAAAGTCGGAATGGGTCTGGTCGAACAGCGGCAAAGCGGCCTCTAGCGTAGCGCTGCCGTCGATATAGGTACCCTTGTCGATCAAATCCCAACAGGCGTCTTCCGAGGCCGCGTCTTCATCATCGGGGCGGCGCATGATGCGGCCCACCATGAACATCGAGAGCAGATAGGCCTGCGGACCTGCGGCCAGATGGATGCCGCGCCGCTCCATCTGGGTGAGGAAGAAGGACCGGTCGACCAGCCGGGAGGCCAGCGCGGTCGACATGCTGACGGCGACCATCACGGCCAGACCGGTCTGCCAGTCGCCCGTCATCTCAAATACGATGAGTGTGGTTGAAATCGGCGCGCCCAGCACGGCGGCGGCCACCGCGCCCATCCCCGCCAGAGCGTAGAGCGAGGAAGAGCCCGAAATCTCGGGGAAGACACCGGTGGCGATGATCCCGAAGCCAAGCCCGGTCAAAGCGCCCAGCATCAGCGAGGGCGAGAACACCCCGCCGCCCATCCGCCCGCCAAGCGTGATCGCCACGGCGGCGACCTTGAGCACGGCAAAGATGATCGCCTCATGCAGCACCAGTTCGCCGACCAGCGCACGGGAAGTCGTCTCATAGCCCACGCCGATGATATGCGGGAACCAGAGCGCGATGACGCCAAGGATCGCCCCCGCCACCGCCGGGCGCAGCCAGCGGGCAAGGCCGGTGCGGGCTTGCAAGTAGTTGCCGAAATCCTCGGCCCAGAAGATCGCGCGCATCAGCACGACCGAGACCAGACCGCAGGTCAGCCCCAAAAGCAGGAAGGCGGGCAGTTCGACGTAGAATTGCACGTCGCCAAGGCCCGGTAGGACGAATTCCGTGAGCCCACCGAACTCCAGCCGGTTAATGACCGTGCCCGCGGCGGAGGCGATGACGATGGGGGCAAAGGCATGGACGGCGAAATGGCGCAGCACCACTTCGAGGGCGAAAAGCGCGCCAGCGATGGGGGCGTTGAAGCTGGCCGAGACTGCCGCCGCCACGGCGCAGCCCAAAAGATCCCGCCCGGTGATCCCATCGGCCTTGATAAAGCGGCTAATCTTGGTCGAGATCACGGCGGCGAGATGCACCACCGGCCCTTCGCGCCCCGATGAGCCGCCCGTGGACAAGGTGATGAGCGAGGCCAGCGCCGAGGCCACCCCGGCCCGCGTCTCGACCCGACCGTCGTGCATAGCAGCGCCGAGGATCACATCGCCCACGCTGCGCGCGCGCCCGTCGCGGGTGAAACGGTGCAGGATCAATCCCACAAGCAACCCACCCAAGGTGGGGATCAGCACCACCCAATACCACGGCAGCCCGGCAAGGAAGCTGTGCAGGAATTGCACATCGTCCGTGCCATAAAGCGTGGCCTGCAACCAGTTGATCCCCTTGCGAAAGAACAGGGCGGCAAAGCCCGCGGCGATGCCCGCCAGCAGCGCGATAAACCAGAATGTGACCTTCCCCGGCCCGCGGGTGCGCAGCACCGTCCAGCCCTGTTTGCAGCCGCCGAGCGCCTGCTGAAGTTGTTGGGAAAAGAATGCGTTATCTTGCAGGGGCATGGGACTAAGACCAGTTGAACCCTTTCTGTCTAGGGCAAGCTGACCTTGGGTAAAACCGCCATTTAAGAAGTCGTCGCGCCCTGTTGCCCGTTAAGCAATGCCTCCGCCGCCGCGCGGGCCGCATCGGTGATCGTATCGCCCGCGAGCATTCGTGCGACTTCATCAACGCGCTCTTCGGCGGCAAGGGGGGTGACGGTGGAGGTGGTCATGCCCTTAGTCACCGATTTCGCCACACGCCAGTGATGCGCGCCAAGGGCTGCGACCTGCGGCGAATGGGTGACGACCAAGACCTGCCCCTCGGCGGCCAGCGCCTTCAGGCGGCGGCCCACGGCGTCGGCGGTCGCGCCCCCTACCCCGCGGTCGATCTCGTCAAAGATCAGGGTGAGGCCGGATTGGGTCTGGGTCAGGCAAACCTTTAGCGCCAAAAGGAAACGGCTGAGTTCACCGCCCGAGGCGATCTTGCCCAAGGGCCCGGCAGGCGCGCCGGGGTTTGTGGCGACGGTGAAAGAGACCGCATCGCGCCCCTCGGGGCCTGCGGGTTCTTCGGTCAATTGCGTCTGGAACACTGCGCGTTCCATCTTGAGCGGGGCAAGCTCTGCCGCCACGGACTTGTCGAGCTTGGCCGCTGCCTTGCGGCGCTTCTCGGTCAGCGCAGTGGCCCGTTCGTCGTAAAGCGCCTGCGCGTCGCGAACCGCTTTCTCCAGCCCCTCCTGCGCCGCTTCGCCTGCATCGAGCGCGTCGAGCTTGGCGCGCAGCATGTCGGCGAAACCGGCCAGTTCATCGGGCTGCACGTCATGTTTGCGCGCCAAGCCGCGGATTGCAAAGAGCCGCTCTTCGCAGGCTTCCAACTCATAGGGGTCGAACGACATGCCGTCGATCGCATCGGCCACGCCAGACATCGCTTCGTCCAGCTCCACCATGGCGCGGTTGAGCGCGGCGAGCGGGCCCTCCAGCGCGCCTTCGGCCTTGTCGGCCACCCCGTCGAGCCAGCGCAGCGCGTCGCCCATGGCGGTCTCTGCCCCGCCTTGGCCCAACAACTCATAAGCGTTGACCACGTCACGGCGGATTTTCTCGGCCCCCTGCATCTGGCGGCGGCGGGTGTCGAGGGTGGCCTCCTCCCCCGCTTCGGGGTCGAGCTTGTCCAACTCGGCCACGGCGTGGCGCAGGAACTCTTCCTCAGCGGCGATGGCCTCGCGTTCGGCGGCAGCGGCGGCGGCGGCTTTGCGGGCGGCGCCGAGGGCGTTCCACGCCTCGCGCACCTTGGCAATCGCAGCGGCATTTCCGGCGTAGTCGTCTAAAATGGCACGGTGGCCGCGTGGGTTCAGCAGGCCGCGGTCATCATGCTGGCCGTGCAGTTCCACCAATGTCTCCGACAGGCGGCGCAGCACCTCGCCCGAGCAGCGGCGGTCATTGACCCAAGCGGTCTTACGCCCGTCGGAAGTGTTGATGCGCCGCAGGATCAACTCATCCCCGGCGGGCAGCCCCGCATCTTCGAGCACCGCATGGGCCGGATGGTCGGGCGCCAGATCGAACCATGCGGTCACCTCGCCCTGTTCGGCCCCTTGACGCACCAGATCGGCACGACCGCGCCAGCCCAGAACAAAGCCGAGCGAATCCAAAAGGATGGACTTGCCCGCGCCGGTCTCACCGGTCAGCACGTTCAGCCCCGGCTGGAAGCCAAGCTCCAGCCGGTCGATGATCAGCATGTCTGAAATATCAAGTCCGCGCAGCATCTAGAACCGTTGGATGGGCGACCCCACCCCCCTTAAAGCCACTCGCCCTTGATGGTCTGGCGATAGGCTGCACCCAGCCAATTGTCTTTGTAGAAGGCAGGCTCAAGGCCGCGCCCGGTCAGCAGTTTGTAGCTGTCCTCATACCACTCAGACCCCCGGTAGTTGTGGCCAAGGATGGCCCCCGCCGTCTGCGCCTCATGGTTCAGGCCGAGCGAAAGATAGGCTTCGACAAGACGGTGCAGCGCTTCGGCAGTGTGTGTCGTGGTCTGGAAATCCTCGACCACGACGCGGAAGCGATTGATCGCGGCGGTATAGTGATCGCGGCGCAGGTAGTAGCGGCCGATCTCCATCTCCTTGCCCGCCAGATGGTCGAAGGCGAGGTCGAATTTCAGGATCGCAGAGCGGGCATATTCGCTGTCCGGGTAGCCTTCGATCACGGCGCGCAGGGATTGCAACGCTTGGAAGGTCAGCCCCTGATCGCGGCCCACTTCGTCGATCTGATCGTAATAACTCAGCGCCAAGAGGTACTGCGCATAGGCGGCATCGTCATCGGCGGGGTAGAAATCAATGAAGCGCTGCGCGGCGGAGCGGCTGTTGGGATAGTCCTGATCCTTGTGATAGGCGAAAGCCTGCATGATCAGGGCGCGTTTGGCCCATTCGGAATAGGGATAGAGACGCTCGATCTCGGCGAAATAAAATGCCGCTTCGCCGGGGTTGTTGTTGGTCAGCTCATATTCGCCACGCTCGAAAATCTGCTCAGCCGAATAGGTTTCAAGCGGGATTTCCTGCGGGTTAAAGAAGTTCCCGTCAGAGCGTCCGTCACCACCGCCGCAGGCTGCCAATGTCGCGACCAGAAGCACCGCACTGATCGTCCGCTTGCGCGATCCCGCTACCGTCATGCCCGCACCCCTTGCATCGTCCAACCCATGGTCTTTGACCCTCTTGCGCATGTGACTAGCACAATAAACTGCGTTGCAAAACGCCCATTCCGCCCCCGCCCGCAGGCGGCTGCGCGGCGGCGCATCGCTGGGTCAGGCTTGTCACTTCGGCTTAGTGAATACAAGGCATTGGCAGGGCGTTCAATGGCACTTCGCCGCCTAAGCGCCCTGCGCTTCGCGGTGCTGTTCCCCTTCCCCGGGATCAGGCAACCTGCGGGATTTCATCCCAGATCAGGCCGGAGCCGGGCAGCCGCGCCGTTTGCGCCGCATCGCAGGCCACCAGACGCACGGCGTCCGGCGTGGCAAAGAGCGCGCGCAGCAGCGTGTTGGTCAGCGAATGGCCCGCGCGTTTGCCTTCGTAATGGCCCAAGAGCGGTGCCCCGGCCAACGCCAGATCGCCGAGCGCATCGAGCATCTTGTGGCGCACAGGTTCGTCCGCGTGGCGCAGGCCGCCGGGGCTGACGACGGCATCGCCGTCAAAAACCACCGCGTTCTCACCCGCTTCGCCACCAAGCGCCAGACCATTGGCCTGCATGGCCTCGACATCCGCCTGACGGCAGAAGGTGCGGCTGTCGCAGAGTTCGCGCGCGAAAGAGCCATTGTTCATCACCAGCGACTTGCGCTGCTGGCCGATGGCGGCATCGGCAAAGTCGATCTCAAAGTCGATGCGCAGCGTATCGGCGGGCGAGATCGTCGCAACCGCGTCGCCATCCTGCACGGTGACGGTTTTCAGCACTTCGAAGGCCATCACGGGGGCTGCAAGCTGGCGCAGACCGCGCTGCATGATGCCGCGCACGAAAGGCACGGAGGAACCATCGAGGATCGGCACTTCGGGGCCGTCGATCTCAATCAAAAGGTTGTGGATGCCGCAGCCCGCCACGGCGGCCATCAGATGCTCGACGGTCGAGATCGACAGGCCGGTGGGGTTTTCCAGCTTGGTGCAGAGCGGCGAGCGGTTCACCGCGTCCCAGCGGGCGGGGATCAGACGGTCACCGACCGCCACATCGCTGCGCGAGAACCAGATGCCGTGATGGGCCGACGCCGGGCGCAGTGTCACCGTCGCAGGCAGACCGGAGTGCAGGCCTGTGCCAGTAAAACTTACCGCTGATTTGATCGTTGTCTGCACCGGGTCATCCTCAAGCTTCGAACATCTTCTTGTGTGTTGAACTCTGGATTAAGGGGCGGGTTCGTTTTGCTCAACTCAATCTTTGCAACGGTCTGAAACATCACTGCAACATTTGAGCGCGGCTGCGCTTATCCGGGAGCAAGGCGTTGTTCTAAAAAGAAAAAGGGCCGCCCTAAGGCAGCCCTTTCGTCATCTATCGTGATCAGTTCAGTTGGCCTGACGGCGCAGGAACGCGGGGATTTCGATGCGTTCTTGATCGGGATCGTTGTTTTCCTGCGGCTGCGGCGCGGCGGCAGAGGCGCGGGTTTGCACCGGCGGCTGCTGACGCGCGGGGCGGGCTTGCGCCTCGCCTTCGGCGTGGCCGGTCATCCGGTTGATCAGGGAGTTGATGCCGAAACGGCCCTTGTCGCCCTGCTCACCCTGCTGCTGCTGGGCCTGACGGTGCTGCTCAGGCGCGGCCTTCTGAGCGGCGGCGCGCAGACGGGCCAGCGCTTCGGGGGACGGTGTGCCGGGGGTCGGCGCACGCGGTGCGACGAAGGCTTCAGGCTCCGCTTCGATGTTCTCTTCCTGACGCGGCTCGAATGCGGCCACTTCGGGCTGGTAGGCCGGTGCGGGCAGACCGTCGTCATCTTCGACAACGTTCTCGTCCTCATACTGGTCCTGCTCACGCTGTGTCGGCTGGAGGTCTTGGAACAGGGCAGCCTGTTCAACTTCCTGCGGCGCTTCGGCAGTAACTGATGCGGCAACCGGTGCCTGCGCGGCGGAAACCTGTGCCACATCGTCAACCGATACGTTCTGACGCAAAGGCTGGCTCATGGAGCGGCGCGGGACCGGGATTTCGGTGTTCACATCGGTGGCGTCGATGCCAGTGGCGACAACGCTGACGCGCATCAGGCCACCAAGGCTTTCGTCCAGCGTGGAGCCGACGATGATATTCGCTTCGGGGTCCACTTCCTCGCGAATGCGGTTGGCCGCTTCGTCGAGTTCGAACAGGGTAAGGTCCTGACCGCCGGTGATGTTGATGAGCACGCCCTTGGCACCGCGCAGGCTAATTTCGTCCAGCAGCGGGTTGGCGATGGCTTTCTCGGCAGCTTGGATGGCGCGATCTTCGCCCTCGGCCTCGCCCGTTCCCATCATCGCCTTGCCCATCTCGTCCATCACGGCGCGGACATCGGCGAAGTCGAGGTTGATGAGACCCGGACGGACCATCAGGTCGGTCACGCCCTTCACACCTTGGTACAGCACGTCATCGGCAAGCGAGAAGGCTTCGGTGAAAGTGGTCTTTTCGTTCGCCAGACGGAAGAGGTTCTGGTTCGGAATGATGATCAGCGTGTCGACGACCTTTTGCAGCGTCTCGACGCCGTCTTCGGCTTGACGCATGCGCTTGGCGCCTTCGAATTGGAAGGGCTTGGTCACGACGCCGACGGTCAGCACGCCCAGTTCACGCGCGGCCTGCGCGATGATCGGAGCCGCCCCGGTGCCGGTGCCGCCGCCCATGCCAGCGGTGATGAAGCACATATGCGCGCCCGCAAGGTGGTCGACGATCTGCTCGATGCTCTCTTCGGCAGCGGCGGCGCCGACAGAGGCGCGCGCGCCTGCGCCCAAACCTTCGGTCACTTTGATGCCCAGTTGCACGCGGTTCTCGGCCTGCGCCTGTTGCAGCGCCTGCGCGTCGGTGTTGGCCACGACGAAATCAACACCGTCAAGTTGCTTTTCGATCATGTTGTTGACCGCGTTGCCGCCTGCCCCGCCAACACCGAAGACGGTGATACGGGGTTTCAGATCATCATGTCCTGGCATTGAAAGGTTGAGTGTCATGTGCTGTCCGCCTGTCCAGTTATCCGCGTTCTGCGGGAGTTTTTCGACCAAATTTACCCGACCCTACCGGGCTAGGGCCGCATCGTCACCTAAAAAACATCGTTTTGACGCTAAATATGGGCAGAAACTTGCCAGTTTCCGCCTTATCTCGGGCTTCTCACCCGATATTGGGGTCACCAGTTGTCTCTAAACCATTTCACCGCGCGTTTGAGCGAGCGGGACGGGTAGCGATCGGCGGGAATGTCGAAATCCCACCATTCGTCCTGCGGATGCGCCGCGAAAAGCGCAAGCCCCACGGCAGAGGCGAAGCCCGGCCCCGTCGCGGCCTGCGGCAGACCATGCACGCGCAGCGGGCGCCCCAGACGAACCTGCTGGCCCAGGATCTTGCTGGCCAGCCCGTCAAGGCCCGGTATCTGACTGCCCGCCCCGGTAAGCACAATCTGTTGGCTTGGCAAGTGGTCGAAACCGGCGGCATCCAGCCGAACGCGGACCTCTTCAAGGATCTCTTCGACCCGGGGGCGCATGATGCCGATCAACTCCGCCCGGCTGGCGGTGCGGCGGTCGTGTTCGTAATCACCAGTCTCGCCGCCGATCTCGATCATGTCGCGGTCGTCCATGCCGGTGGCATGCACCCCGCCGTAGAAGGTCTTGATCCGCTCGGCATTGGCCATCGGCACTTGCAGGCCCATGGAGATGTCGGAAGTGACGTGATCCCCGCCCATCCGCACCGTATCGGCATAGATCATATGTTTCTTGATAAAGATCGACAGGCCGGTGGTGCCACCGCCAAAGTCGATACAGGCGGCACCGAGCTCCTGCTCATCCTCGACCAGCGCCGAGATGCCCGAGGCATAGGATGATGAGGCGATCCCGGCAAGTTCCAGATCACAGCGCTTGATGCAATGGGCCAGATGCTGCACCGTATCGGCGTCGACGGTGAGCATATGCATGTCCACCGAGAGGCTGTTGCCCAACTGGCCGCGCGGGTCGGCCAAACCGCTGCGGTGATCCAGCGCGAAGTTCACCGGCTGGGCGTGCAGCACCTCGCGGCCCTCGCCATATTCCGGCACGTCGCAGCCCGCCAGCACCCGCGCCACGTCTTGCTCCGAGACCGATTGCCCCTCCAACTCGACCGAGGCGTCGAGCCCATAGCTGCGCGGCTCCCCGCCCGAGAAACAGGCGATGACGTGATCGACGCGGATGCCAGCCATTTTCTGTGCGGCCTGAAGCGCGGTGCGGATCGCGCGCTCGGTCTCGCCCATGGCGCAAATTTCACCAAAACGGACCCCGCGTGAGCGGGTGGTGGCCGCCCCGATAACCCGGAACCCCGACTGCCCGGCCAAGGACCCGATGTCGCCGCTGTCGCTATCAAGCCCCGCACCGTCAAAGCGCAGCACCAAACAGGCGATCTTGGAGCTGCCCACATCCAAAATGGCGACCACCCCGCGTTGGATCGCCAATTTGCGCATGTGCCGCATCGAACGCTGACTGTCGTATAGGTCCATCATTTCGTTACTGTCCCGAGTCCAATGGCCATCTTACTGGCCGGAAAGCTGCCTGATGTGCCACCATTCGCGGGTGGCATCTTCGTTCATTCTAAGGGTCGGTCTTGCCGCCAACCGCATGTCCACACGCGCCACATCCCGCGTAAGAACCTCTTGTGCGCCTTCCAGCGCGATCACCCGTTCCAGCGCTTGCAGCGCGTTTTCTTCGGGCAACATGATCGTTTGATCGCGGTCCAGCACCACGTCCCAGCGGCGCTGGCCGACGCGGACCAAGCCGCGCAGCCGGTCGCCCAAGACATTCGCGGCCCCGATCAGCTTGAGCGCCTCGGGCACCGCTTTGTCGGCCCCTGCCCCGGCGATCAGCGGCAGGTTGGCATGATCGCGCCGCGCCTCGATCCGTGCCACATGGGCACCGGTATTGTCCACCAACGCCAGCCCCGTTTCACTGCGCCATACGGCTACGGGCACGCGCGGGGTCACGTCGATTTGCAGCACGCCGCCGGGGCGGATGCGCACATTGGCCTGTTTTACCCCGTCGATGCCGGTGATCTTCTCGCGTATCTGCGGCAGGTCGAGATCGAAGGAGGACAGCGGAAATTCCAGCGGCAGCGCGGTGCGGATTTCGGACGAGAGCATGTCGCTCGCCCCGTCGATGGCCATGAGTTTGACCATGAACTCGGGCCGCTCTTCGATGCTGGCGCGCACGTCGGCGATGGCCTGCACCACGGTGCCGCGCCGCTCTTCGTCCGCCATATAGATCGTGCCCGCCAGCAGGCTCAGCGTGAAGGGCAGCCCCACGCGGAGGGCAAAGCGGAAACCCGGCGTCAGCATCAACCGCTGCATGCGCCATGACCACCGCGATGGGGCGGGATCGGCCTTGACCGTTTCCGGGCGGCGGCGGATCAGCGATCGCATGTAGCATCCTCCACCATCCAAGCGCATAGCTCAGGGAATGAAATGCCGCAGGCTGCGGCCTGCTCGGGCGAGAGCGAAGTGGCGGTCATGCCGGGCTGGGTGTTGGTCTCCAACAGGATCAGCCCCTCGGGCCCGCGCGCTTCGTCCCAGCGAAAATCGGTGCGGCTGATGCCCCTGCAGCCAAGCGCCGCATGGGCGCGGCGGGCATAATCGAAACACAGATCGGTGATCTCTTGCGGCAGATCGGCGGGCACCACATGGCGCGAGCCGCCGGGCTTGTATTTCGCGTCATAGTCATACCAGCCGGTGGTGATGATATCCGTCACCGCCAACGCCCGGTCGCCCATCACGGTGGTGGTCAGCTCACGCCCCGGCGCGAAAGTCTCGACCATCACCTCGGCGGGCATGTCTTCGGACAGTTGCGGCGGGCCGTTGTTTTCCTCAGCCACGAGGTACACCCCGACCGAAGAGCCTTCGTTATTGGGCTTCACCACATAGGGCGGCGCCATGACATGGGCGGCCATCACATCGGCCTTGGGCGCGATGACGCTTTCCAACACAGGCAGCCCCGCGTGGCGGAAGACATCTTTGGAGCGCTGTTTGTCCATCGCAAGCGCCGAGGCCAGCACGCCGGAATGTGTGTAGGGCAGCTTGAGCCATTCCAGCAGCCCCTGCACGCAGCCATCTTCGCCCCAACGGCCATGCAGGCAATTCAGAACGGCATAGGGGTTGAGATCGGCCAGAACGGCTGGAAGATCGCGGTCGGCTTCGACCTCGATCACGTTATATCCGCCATGTTCCCGCAAGGCAGCGGCGCATGCACGCCCACTGGACAGGGACACCTCACGCTCGGCCGAGGGGCCACCCATCAATACCGCCACTGTCGGGGTCTGTCCGCTCGACTTACCCACCAAAGTGCCTCTTCGCCTCGGACCGTTTGCGGCCCCTATCGTTGTTTTCTTTGCTTCTGCCGTGGCTTAGCTGCTGCGCCGCGGCTTAGCTTTGCGGCGCCGGATCGCCCAATTTCTCACCGACGCGCTTAATTTCCCATTCTAGCCTTATACCGCTTGAAGCGTAAACCTTTTTTCGCACCTCTTCGCCCAATGTCTCAAGATCATGGGCCGTAGCGCCGCCGGTGTTGATCAGGAAGTTTGAGTGTTTCGGGCTCATCTGCGCGCCGCCTACGGTGGCCCCACGCATCCCGGCGTCGTCGATCACTTTCCACGCCTTCAGATCATGCACATCATCCGCCTTCCCGGTCGAAGAGAAGCCCGCCGGGTTGCGGAAGGTGGATCCGGCGCTGCGGTCTTTCGTGGGCTGGCTCTCATCCCGTTTGGCAAGCTGCTGCTCCATCCGGGCGTGCAACTCCTCCGGCTCTCCCTTAAGCGGCGCAAATGTTGCCCCGATCAGCACCGCGCCGGGCGACAGATCGCTCTGCCGGTAGCGGAAGTTGAGGTCATCCGCCGTAAGGGTCACCACCTCGCCCGCGCGGGTCACAGCCTGAGCCGAGACGAAGTGATCCGCCGTGTAGCTGCCGTAACAACCCGCATTCATGCGCAACGCGCCGCCGATGCTGCCGGGAATGGTGCGCAGAAAGGTCAGGTTCAGCCCCGCATCCGCCGCCTTGCGTGCCACATGGGCATCGAGTGCCGCCGCCCCCGCCGTCACCTGATCGCCGTTAATCTCAATCCCGTTGAAACCGCGGCCCAGCCGGATCACCACCGCCCGAAGCCCGCCATCGCGCACGATGAGGTTGCTGCCCACCCCCATGGGGAAAACCGTCACCCCTTGCGGCAAACGCCGCATGAAAAGGCACAGGTCCTCCACATCGGCGGGTTGGAACAGGTAATCCGCAGGGCCGCCGACGCGTAGCCATGTCAGGTCGCTCAGGGCGCGATTTGGGGTCAGCCTGCCGCGCAGGTCGGGAATGTTCAGCTTAATCATGGCGCCGGACTTAGCGCATTTATAAGGCAGGGCAAACCATCAAGAAGACGGCGGATCGACACGGCTCTCGCGCCAGCGTTTCGCCACCCGTCCGGCGAGCCAGCCCAGACCGAAACCGCCCACGGCATAGAACAGGACGGAAAGCTGCGCCAAAAGCGCATGGGGCTCGAACACCCGTGCGTTCAGCCCGAAGACCATCCATGTGGCATTCAGCGCAAGACCGATCGCCAGCACGAGAAAGAACCACAGCACACGGGCGCGAAAACCGGCCCAGATACAGGCGATCATCCAGACGGCAAAGACCGACAGCAGCGCCACAAGGGTTGGCGTCAGGGTCATTCCGCCGGGCCTTTGACCCGGCCTGCCCCGCGGCGCAGCCAGCGCACGAAATAGACCACGGGCCAGCGCAGCACCGAACAGCCCCCCGCCAGCACCAATAGGCCCAGCCACGGGCCGTGCTGCGCAGTGACGAAACCGACGATCGGTATGCCCACGGCGATCAGCAGATAGGCGCTGCGCCAATGGGAATCCTTGCTGGGCGTCATGGCAAGGATGTTCGCGATCACGAACCAGAAACAGGCGAGGATGAGAGAGAGGCTCATTTCGGCAGCTCCGGCTTTTGGCCCCGCAGCCGCGCCCAGAGATAGCGCAGCGGGTTGCGGAACATCGACAGGAACGCCAGCAGCGCCAAAAGCGCATAGGCCCAAGACTGGGTCACACCGATGGCGATGATCAGCAAGGGCGCGGCAATCAGCAGAACCACCCCCGGCAGGTATTGAGAGCGCAGCGGCAGCATGGCCACGGTCACGGCGGCGAAGACCCAGAGGATCGACAGCCAGACGAGGGTCACGCAGCCGCCCCCTTGGCCGCGCGCAGCGCCTCGGGCAGGTCATTGGCCCAGCCGCTGATCGTACCCGCCCCAAGGCAGACCACCATATCGCCCGGGCGCGCCTCGCGCAGGACGAGCTGCGTCAGCGCCTCGGCATCCTCGACCGCATAGGCATGGCGATGGCCGTGCTGGATCAATCCTGCGACCAGCCCGTCACGGTCGGCACCGGGAATGGGCTCTTCGCCCGCGGCATAGACATCGGCAATGCCCACGACATCGGCATCGTTGAAACAGGCGCAGAACTCGTCAAAGTGATGCGACAGTCGAGAGTAACGGTGCGGCTGGTGAACGGCGATCACGCGGCCCGCGCTGGCCTGCCGCGCGGCTTTCAGCACGGCGGCGATCTCAACCGGGTGGTGGCCGTAGTCATCAATGATGGTCACGCCGTCCACCTCGCCCACGCGGGTAAAGCGGCGGTTCACCCCGCCAAAGCTGCCCAAAGCGTCGCGGATTTGCTCAAGCTTCATCCCAAGGTGCCGCGCCACGGTCACCGCCGCCAGCGCGTTCGATACGTTGTGATCGCCGGGCATCGGCAGGGCGCAGTTTTCGATCACCTTGTCTTCGGACTGAAGATGCACGTCGAAATGCGCCACCCCGTCTTTGTAATGCAGCCCCACGGCGCGCACATCGGCCTGCGCGTTGAACCCATAGGTCATCACGCGGCGGTCAGTGAGCTTGCCCACAAGCGACTGCACCTCCGGGTGATCGGTGCAACAGACCGCCAGCCCGTAAAAGGGGATGTTCGAGACGAAGTTCAAGAACCCCTGCCGCAGCGTGTCGAAGTCGCCCCAATGCTCCATATGCTCGGGGTCGATATTGGTGACGATGGCGATGGTGGCGGGCAAGCGGTTGAAACTGCCGTCGCTTTCATCCGCCTCAACCACCATCCAGTCGCCCTGCCCCATGCGCGCGTTGGAGCCGTAAGCGTGGATGATGCCGCCGTTGACGACGGTGGGGTCAATGCCGCCCGCGACCAGCAGTTCTGCGACCAGCGTGGTGGTCGTCGTCTTGCCATGGGTCCCCGCCACCGCGATGTTGGACTTGAGCCGCATCAGCTCGGCCAGCATCTCGGCCCGGCGGACGACGGGCAAGCCACGGCGACGGGCCTCGTCTAACTCAGCATTGCCCGGCTTGATCGCCGAGGAGATCACGACCACAGCCGCGCCTTCGATATTCTCAGCCGCCTGCCCCTCGAAGATGCGCCCACCCAATTCGGCCAGCCGCACGGTGATCTTGGTGGTTTTGAGGTCCGACCCCTGCACCTTGTAGCCGTGGTTCAAAAGCACTTCGGCGATGCCGGACATGCCGATGCCGCCGATGCCGACGAAATGGATCGGGCCAACATCGGTCGGCAGTTTGGTGGCGGCGGCGTTCATTGCGGGTGTTCCTCTTCTGCGGGGGTGAGCGTGCCTTGGGCGGCAAGCTGCTCAACCATATCGGCCAATGTCTCGGCCGCGTCGGGTTTGCCGACCGAAAGCGCGGCGCGCGCCATCTGCATCGCCCCTTCGGGCATCTCAAGCACGGCGAGGATCTGGTCGGTCATGATATCTGGATTGGCTTTGCGTTCGGGCACCATGATCGCTGCCCCGGCCTCAACCAAGCCGCGGGCATTGGCGCTTTGGTGATCCCCCGCCGCGGCGGCAAAGGGGATCAGGATCGACGGACGCCCGATCACCGATAGGTCGGCCACGCTGGAGGCCCCGGAGCGGCTGATCACCAGCTGCGCCTCGGACATGCGGCGGGGCACATCGTCAAAGAAGGGGCGCACATCGGCGCTGATGCCGGATTTGGCGTAGTAGTCCGCCACCCGCTGGCCGTCTTCGTCGCGGGCCTGATGGCTGACACGGATGTTGCGGATCATGTTCATCGGCAGGGCTGCAAGCGCCGGGGGCACCACGTCCGAAAGGATGCGCGCGCCTTGGCTGCCGCCCATGACCAAAACCTCCATTGGGTAGTCACCCGGCGGGATATAGGCGGCACCGGCGCGGTCCAGCACGGCGGCGCGAACCGGATTGCCCACATGCCAGCCCTGCACGCCCTCGGGCAGTTTCGTGGGCCAGATGCCACAGGCCACGGCGTGGACCCGTTTGGCAAAAATCTCATTCACGCGGCCCAGAATGCCGTTCTGCTCATGGATCATCCGCGGCATGCGCAACGCCCAAGCGGCGCCGAGTGCGGGGATCGACGGGTAGCCCCCAAAACCCACCACAGCCGAAGGCCGGTCGCGCAGCATGTTGAGGCCCGAGCGGACCACACCGGCGGCGATGCGGAAGGGCACCAGCGCCTTGGCCACCACCCCGCCCCGGGCAAAGGTGGCGCTGCTGATCTGGGTGATCTCGACCGCTTCGGGAAAGCCGCCGGTATAGCGCGCGCCGCGCGCATCGGTGCTGAGCTTCACCCGCCAGCCGCGCTTCAACATCACCTCGGCCAAGGCCTGCGCAGGAAACATATGCCCACCGGTCCCCCCGGCGGCGATGATCAACAGTGGGGCGGCCATCAGCGGCGGCCCCGGCCCAGAATATCGCTGATCTCACCCTGCGGGCGGGTCCGGGTAAAGGCCAACAACATGCCCACGGCGATGCCGCTGGCGATCACCGAAGAGCCGCCGTAGCTCACGAAAGGTAGGGTCATGCCCTTGGCAGGCAAAAGCCGCACTGCCACACCCATGTTGATCATTGCCTGTACTCCGAATGTGCAGGCCAGCCCGGTTCCAGCCAGCCGGATGAAGGGGTCACGCTCGCGCACCAGACGCAGCAGCGACCGGACGACCACGACAGTATATAGGGCGATAATGCAGACGACCATGATCAGGCCATATTCCTCGGCGGCGACGGCGATGATGAAGTCGGTATGCGCATCGGGCAGCGACCATTTTACCTCACCCTCGCCGACGCCAACGCCGAAAAGCCCGCCCTCGCGGATGGCATTGGTGGCATAGCCAAGCTGGGTGGTCGGATCGACATCGACGCTGAGAAAACCGTCGATGCGCCGCGCGAAGTGTTCGGAATTGGAATAGGCGAATGTGCCCGCCAGAACCACCAGCCCCGCCATGCCGACCAGCAGCACCATCGGCGCACCGGCGACGAAATACATCACGCCCCAGCCGAACAGCACGAGGCAAGCCTGCCCGAAGTCGGGCTGCATCGCCAGCATCAGCACGATGGAGATACACAGCGCGAAGGACCAAGATTTGCCCGGAGGGCCATTAATCTCGGTCGCAGCAGCCATCATCCATGCGGCGGCGACCATGAAACCGGGTTTCAGGAATTCGGAAGGCTGGAACGAGGCGAAGCCCAGCGAATACCAGCGCGTCGCCCCCTTGCCGAAATCGGTGCCGAAGAAAGGCAGCAACGCCAACGCCACAAAGGCCACCACAAAGCCCAGCACGGCCAGACGCCGCACCAGCACCGGGGACATCATCGAAGTCAGCAGCATCGCGATCAGCGCCAATCCGCCGAAGAACGCCTGCCGCTGCACATAGTGGAAAGCATCAAAGCCGTTTTTCGCAGCCAAGGGCGGGGATGCGGCCAGCCCCAAAAGCATGCCGACGGCAAAAAGGATCAACACGCAGGACAAAGCCCAACGGTCGACCGTGCGCCACCATTTTGGAAGGATCGGTTCACCATCCCGCACCGGGACCGCGCCATAGACCATCTCTGTCATGGGTATCTGCCTTAACTGCCTCAACGGCCCCTTTGCGGGGTCTCATCCGGGCAGAATAGCCCGAATTGTCATATGAAGCTAGTGCATTTCACCCCGCTAAGGCGGGCGGGGTCAGCGGGGCTTTGCCAAGCCCCGCTGACGGGCGATCAGCTCGCCCCTTCAACGCGCGCGATCAGGCGGCCTTATGGGTGCCGCGCACCGGGTAGCCCTTGTCGCGGACGAATTTGAGGCCGTTCAGCAGACCTTCCAACTCAGGCCGCGCGAAGGGCGCGTTGGAAATGTCGATGATCTGCACCTTGCCTTTGTCGTTGATGACAAAGGTCGCAGGTTCGGCGAAGGGCCGGTCGGTCTCCTGCGGGCTGCGCGGGTCAGAAATGTAGAGCCCCAGGTCCGCCATCTGGTCGAGGCTCAGATCATAGCCGATGGGCAGGGTCAGGCTGTCTTCCTCGGCCATGGCCTTGGCCTTCTCTTCGGGGTCGCCGGAAACGGCGATCACATCGACGCCGATCTCATGGAACTGGCTTTGCAGCTTTTCCAATTGCGCGAGGTATTTCTTGCAAATCGGGCAGTGCAGGCCGCGGTAGACCACCACCAACTGCCAATCGCGCCCCTCTTGTGGCTGGCCCAAGGTCAGCGTGCCGCCGCCGAGCTTGCTCACGTCCATCTTCGGAAAATCCTGTTCTGCGGTCAGTTTGGTCATTCTCTGCTCCTTTCGTCAGTTGCGTTGCACCCCAGCTATGGCGCCTTGGCAAAGCGGCAACCGGTCTCACGTCTTCTTGACCGGGGCGGCACATTGAGGCAGAGCGCGCCCATGCAAGTCGATACAGCCATTATCGGAGCCGGTGCCGCGGGCATGATGTGCGCTGCCCATGCGGGCGGGCGGGTGCTGGTGGTGGACCATGCCAAAGCCGCGGGCGAGAAAATCCGCATCTCTGGCGGCGGGCGCTGCAATTTCACCAATATGTATTGCGAGCCGCAGGCGTTTCTGAGCCAGAACCCGCATTTCGCCAAATCCGCTTTGGCCCGCTATACGCAGTGGGATTTCATTGAGTTGGTCGACCGTCACGGCATCGCGTGGCATGAGAAAACCCTAGGCCAGCTTTTCTGCGACACCAGCGCGAAAGAGATCATCGCCATGCTGCGCGGGTTGATGCAGCAGGCCGGGGTCGATCTGCAACTGAAGAGCAGTGCCAGCAATTTCACGAAGGTCGATGGGCAGTTCAGCTTCGACCTGCAAACGCCTGATAAGTCGGTGAAAGTCACGGCCCGAAACCTCGTGATCGCCACCGGGGGCAAGTCGATCCCCAAGATGGGCGCGACCGGGGTCGCCTATGACATCGCGCGCCAATTTGGGCTGAGCGTCACCGATACGCGGGCCGGGCTGGTGCCCTTTACCTTTGCTGAAGGCCGCTTCGCGCCGCTGGCCGGTGTGGCCACCCCGGCGCGTATCACCGCCGGAGAGGCCGCGTTTGACGAGGCACTGCTCTTCACCCATCGCGGCCTCTCTGGCCCCGCCGTCTTGCAGGCGTCCTCCTACTGGCGCGAAGGCGAGGCAATCACCGTGAACCTTGCCCCCGAAGGCACCCTGCTGGACGCGCTCCGCGACCAGCGGCAACGCGCGGGGCGGCGGAACTTCACCACCGTGCTCGCCCAACATCTGCCCGCGCGGCTGGTGGAACATCTGGGGCAGACGTTCGACCTGTCGGGCAATCTGGCGGATTGGTCCGACGCACGGCTTTCCGCATTCATTACAGGCATCGAGAACTGGCAGCTTCACCCCGGCGGGACCGAAGGGTATCGCACGGCAGAGGTCACACTGGGCGGGGTCGATACCGACGGGCTATCTTCCAAGACCCTGGCGGCGAAAGGGGTGCCGGGGCTCTATTTTATCGGCGAGGCCGTGGATGTGACCGGTTGGCTCGGCGGCTATAACTTTCAGTGGGCGTGGTCTTCGGGCATGGCCGCCGCGCGGGCGATTGCGGGCTAGGCACCGCCCTACTCCGCCAGCACCTTCTGCACCTGCGCCACGAAATCCTCACCGCGGCGCTCGAAACTGTCGTATTGATCGAAACTCGCCGCCGCCGGGGCCAGCAGGACCACATCGCCCTCTTCGGCCTCTGCCGCCGCCCGCGCCACGGCCTGTTCCATCGTGCCGCAGACTTCGGTCTCTGCGGTGAGTTGCATGGCGAAATGCGCGGCTTCGCGCCCGATCACATAGGCTTTGCGGACCGATCCTTGCGCCTCTGCCAACCCTTTCAGACCGCCCTCTTTCTCAAGCCCGCCGCAGATCCAGCGGATGTTCTTGAACGCCGCCAGCGCCTTGGCCGCACTGTCGACATTGGTGGCCTTGCTGTCATTGACGTAGCGGACGCCATGCGCCTCGGCCACGGTCTGGCTGCGGTGCGGCAGGCCACCGAAACTGTGAAACGCCGCCTCGATCACCCGCGGGGCAAGGCCAAGCGCGCGGCAGGCGGCATAGGCGGCGCAGGCGTTCTGGTGGTTATGCGCGCCCGGCAGCCCTTGGATGCCGCGCAGGTCGATCGCGCCGACCTGCTTGCCGCGCCGATATTCGCTCAAGAACCCTTTGCGGGCAAAGACATGCCAGCCGGGGCCGGAAAGCTTGGTCTCGGCGCTGATGCGGATCACACGGTCGTCGCTCGGCCCCTCGCTGAGTTGCCCGGCAAGGAAGCGGCCCTCGGCCTCATCCACGCCGATCACCGCGCGGTCCGGGCCACCTTCGGCAAAGAGGCGACGCTTCGCGGCATAGTAGCCCCCCATGCCCGCATGGCGGTCCAGATGGTCGGGGCTGAGATTGGTGAAGACCGCCACATCGGGTGTCAGCGCGCGCGCCAGTTCGGTCTGGTAGCTGCTAAGCTCCAGCACCACGACCTCCCCATCCACGGCGGGGTCGAGGTCCAGCACCCCGCGCCCGATGTTGCCCGCCAATTGGCAAGGCCGCCCGACATGCTCAAGGATATGATGGATCAGCGCCGAAGTCGTCGATTTCCCGTTCGAGCCGGTCACCGCCACCACACGCGGGGCCACGTCGTAATGATCCCATGCCAGCGTGGCGAAGCTTTGGAAGAAAAGGCCGATGTCATTGTCCACCGGCACCCCTGCGGCAAGCGCCGATGCCACCACCGGGTTCGGCGCGGGGTAGAGATGTGGGATGCCGGGGCTGACAATCAGCCGGGCGATCTTGTCCAAGGCACCGGGGGCGTTCAGATCAACACAGGCGAAGCCTTCCCGCTCGGCCCGTGCTCGTGCGGCGGGGTTGTCGTCCCAGCAGCTGACCTTGGCCCCGCCCGCTTGCAACGCGCGCGCCGCACTCAGGCCCGAGCGGCCCAATCCCAGCACCGCCACGCGTGTGCCTTCCAAGCCCTGTACTGGAATCATCTGCAATCCCCTGCTACCCGTTGACCCCAGAATGGGGGCATGATGCGCCCATCACAAGCCAGAGGCCGCCGAAGATGTCCAGCCCCGCCAAACCTGACCTTGACGATGTGTTGCCGCGCCTCAATGCCATGATGCGCGAGGATGACCGCTGGGGTGACGTGGCGGCCTATATTCCGCAACTGGCCAAGGTGGACCCGGCGCAATTCGGCATCGCCGTGGTGACGGCGGATGGCAAATGTCATGTGGCGGGCGACACGCAGGTGCCCTTTTCGGTCCAGTCCATCACCAAAGTCTTTACGCTGGCCATTGCGCTTGGCCGCTCGGGCGACCAACTGTGGCACCGCGTCGGGCGCGAGCCTTCGGGGCGGGCCTTCAACTCCATCGTGCAGTTGGAGCAGGAACAGGGCCGCCCGCGCAATCCCTTCATCAACGCAGGTGCGATCGTCACCACGGATGAAGTCTTGGGCAACCGCGAGCCGCGCGAGGCGCTGGCCGAGATCCTGCGTTTCGTGCGCGAAGCGGCGGGGACCGACGACATCCACATCAATGACACCGTCGCCGCGTCAGAGACCGATTTTGGCCACCGCAATTTTGCACTGGCGCATTTTCTGGCGAGCTACGGGAACCTCATCAACGCGCCGGAACGGACGCTTGGCACCTATTTCCACCATTGCGCGATGGAGATGACGGTGGAGCAACTGGCCATGGCAGGCCGTTTCTTGATCGAAGCGCCGGACGTGCCGCGCTTGGTGGCCCCCAGCCGCATCCGACGGCTCAACGCGCTGATGCTGACCTGCGGGCATTACGATGGCTCAGGCGATTTCGCCTATCGCGTTGGCCTGCCGGGGAAGTCAGGTGTGGGCGGCGGTATTCTGGCGATCGTGCCGGGGCGCGCCAGCATCGCGGTCTGGTCACCGGGGTTGAACCGCTATGGCAACAGCCAAAAGGGCACCGAAGCACTGGCCCTTTTGGCGCGTCACATGGATTGGTCGATTTTCTAAGGGCTTAGCGCACCTTCAGCGTCGCCAGACCCAGCAGGGCGAGGATCAGTGAGATGATCCAGAAACGGATCACGATCTGCGGTTCGGCCCAGCCCTTTTTCTCGTAATGGTGGTGGATCGGCGCCATCAGGAAGACCCGTTTGCCGGTGCGTTTGAAGTAGAGCACTTGCACAATCACCGAAAGCGCCTCAACCACGAAGAGCCCGCCAACGACCGCCAGCACCAGCTCGTGCTTGGTGGCCACAGCGATGGCGCCCAAGGCCCCGCCAAGCGCCAGCGAGCCGGTGTCGCCCATGAAGACGGCGGCGGGCGGCGCGTTGTACCACAGGAACCCGAGGCCCCCGCCAAAGAGACCGGCGGTGAAGATCAGGATCTCGCCCGTGCCCGGAACGTAATGCACGTCAAGATAATCGGTGAAATCAACCCGTCCCACGGCATAGGCGATGACGCCAAGCGCTCCGGCGGCGATCATCACCGGCATGATGGCCAGACCATCAAGCCCGTCGGTCAGGTTTACCGCATTGGCGGAGCCGACGATCACGATGATGGCGAACGGCACGAAGAGCACGCCGAGGTTGATCAGCGTGTCTTTGAACACCGGCAGCGCCAGCTGGTACTGCAACTCTGCCGGATGGTATTGCGCGGCCCAATAGCCCGCGATACCCGCGATCAGAAAACCTAGCAAAAGCCGCAGCTTACCCGGCACGCCATCGGTGTTTTGCTTGCTGACCTTGGCGTGGTCGTCGGCATAGCCGATGGCGGCGAAACTCATGGTGACGAAAAGCACCAGCCAGACAAAGGGATTGTCGAGCCGCGCCCAAAGCAGGGTCGAGGTCAGCAAGGCCCCCACGATCAGCAGCCCGCCCATGGTGGGCGTGCCCGCCTTGGCGAAATGCCCCTCTGGCCCGTCATCGCGGATCGGCTGGCCCTTGCCCTGCCGCTTGCGCAGCACTTCGATCAGCGGTTTGCCGAAGATAAAGCCGAACACCAATGCCGTCAGAAACGCCCCGCCCGCGCGGAAGGTGATATAGCGAAACAGGTTAAAAAAATCGCCGCCATCCGACAGCAGCGTCAACCAATAGAGCATATATCGCGTCCTAACTCATCATGTGGGGTGAATCGCCGATCAGGCGGTCGGGACCGGATGGCCCATTTTGCGGATGGCGTCAACAATACCGCCCAGCTTCATCGAAAGCGACCCTTTGATCAGCACGACATCGCCGGAATCGAGCCTTGCGCGGAGTCCTTGCAACATCTCTTCGGCGGTTTCCGTCCAATCGCCGCGCTGATGTTCGGGTAGATTGTCGTAAAAGGCTTTCATCAACGGGCCGACGCAATGCACCACGTCAAGCGCGCGGGTGGCTTCGAGATCGGCGAGACCGGCGTGCAGCGCCACAGCCTCGGGGCCGAGTTCTTTCATATCGCCGACAAAGGCAATCCGCCGCCCCTTGCTGACGCGCCCAATGTCATGTGTCACTTCCGAGGCGGCCAGCACCTCAAGCGCGGCGGCCATGGAGGTCGGGTTGGCGTTATAGCTGTCGTCGATCAATTCCAGCGCCAGATAGGTGTCTACGGGGTCGAACTGGATACGCTCGCGCACCCCGCGCCCGGCATAGGGCGACCAGCGGCCCAGCGATTGTACGGCCAGCGCCCGATCCGCGCCAAGCGCCTCGGCCACTGCCAGTGCGCCAAGCGCGTTCATCGCGAAATGCCGCCCCGGCGTGGCGATCTTGAAGATCAGCGGTGCGCCTTCGACCTCGGCCTGTGCCACGGTGGCATCGCCCTGAACCTTGACCTCGCCCAGCTTGTAGTGATGCCCTGCCTGCCCAAAGGTCGTCTCGCGCAGGCCGCGCTCCAGCGCTTTGGCCAAGACGATATCGCTGTGCTCGTGGTCCGCGTTGATCACCGCCACGCCACCCGGCTCCATCCCGTCAAAGATGCTGGCTTTTTCAACCGCAATGGCGGCGACATCCTTAAAGGCTTCGAGGTGGACGGCGGCGACATTGGTCACCATCGCCGCATCGGGCCGCGCCTGTTTGGCGAGGGGGGCAATCTCGCCGGGGTGGTTCATGCCGATCTCGATCACCGCGTAATCGGTATCGCGCGGCATCCGCGCTAAGGTCAGCGGCACGCCCCAGTGGTTGTTATAGCTGTCGACGCTGGCATGGGCCCGGCCTTGATCGCCAAAGATCGCCAGCAGCATTTCCTTGGTCGAGGTCTTGCCGACGCTGCCTGTCACCGCCGCCACCTTTGCCTGTGGGCCGAGGCGGGCGCGCCCTGCCCGGCCAAGCGCTTCCAGCGCCTGTTGCACATCCTCAACGATCAGCAGCGGCGCATCAGTGGCCACGCCTTCTGGGATATGGGTCACGAGCGCGGCAGCGGCCCCTTTGCTGAGCGCTTGGGCCACAAATTCATGCCCGTCCCGCGCGGCCTTGAGTGCGACGAAGAGATCGCCGGGCTGCAAGGTCCGCGTGTCGATCGAGACACCGTTGCAAGCCCAATCGCCCTGCGCCTGCCCGCCCGTGGCCTCCGCCGCTTCGCTCGCTGTCCAAAGGCTCATGCCAATCTCCCGTCCAGTGCCGCCACGGCCACGCTGGCCTGTTCCACATCGTCGAAAGGCAGCACGTCGTCGCCCACGGTCTGCCCGGTCTCATGCCCCTTGCCCGCGATGAGCAGCGCGTCGCCCGGCTCCAGCGCGTCCACCCCACGCAGGATGGCTTCGGCCCGGTCGCCGACTTCCCAAGCCTCGGGTGCGCCGCCCAGCACGGCGGCACGGATGCTGGCCGGGTCTTCGCTGCGCGGGTTGTCGTCGGTGACGATGACCATATCCGCATGTTGCGCCGCCGCCTGCCCCATCAAGGGGCGCTTGGCCCGGTCCCTATCACCGCCCGCGCCGACGATGGCGACAAGCCGGCCCATGACATGCGGGCGCATGGCGGCGAGTGCGGTGGCCACTGCATCGGGCGTATGGGCGTAATCGACGAAAACCGCAGCGCCATTGTCGCGGGTGGCGGCAAGCTGCATCCGGCCCCGCACGGTGGTGAGATGCGGCAGCGTGTCAAAAACCTCCTGCGGGTCGGCGCCGCAGGCGATGACCAGCCCTGCGGCCAGCAAGACGTTATCGCCCTGAAAACCGCCGATCAGGTTGAGCCGCTTTTGATAGGTCTTGCCGCGCCAGCTAAAGCGCAGGTCTTGGCCCGTCGCATCGAACCGCTGGCCTTGCAGATGCAGATCGCCCCCGTCGCGGCCCACGGTGATCACCTCACAGCCCCGCGCGCGGGCGATGGCCGCGATGTCGACGCCTTTTTCATCGTCGATATTGACCACAGCCGTGCCATCTTCAGGCAGGACACGGGCGAAAAGCGCGGCTTTGGCGGCGAAATAGGCCTCGAATGTCTCGTGATAGTCCAGATGGTCTTGGGTGAAGTTGGTAAAGCCCGCCGCCTTGAGCGTCACCCCATCCAGCCGCCGCTGGTCGAGCCCATGGCTGGACGCTTCCATCGCGGCATGGGTGATCCCATTCGCCGCCGCCTCGGCCAGCGTGCGGTGCAGGGTGATCGGCTCGGGCGTAGTATGGGTCAAGGGGGCGGCCCATGCGCCTTCGACCCCGGTGGTGCCAAGGTTCACGGCAGGCAATCCCATCTCAACCCAAATCTGGCGCACGAAGGTCGAGACCGAGGTTTTCCCATTGGTGCCCGTGACCGCGATCATCGTGGCGGGCTGGCCGCCGAACCAAAGCGCCGCCGTGCGCGTCAGCGCCTCACGCGGGAGGTCGGAGACCACCAGCGCGGCATCCGAGCCTGCCAGTTCCTCGGCGGCGAGTTTGGCGCCCGCCGCATCGGTCAGCACCGCCGCCGCGCCCATGCGCAGGGCGTATTGAATGAACTCGGCCCCATGCACACGGCTGCCGGGCAGAGCCGCAAAGAGCGTGCCCTCGCGCACCTCACGGCTGTCGACCGCGATGCCGGTGATCATAGGGTTGGCCCCCGCCCGCGCGGTCAGCCCGAGAGAGGAAAGCGGTACGGCCCGGTCGGTCATAGAAATGTCTTTTCAGTTGCTGCTGGTCAGCGTTAGCACAGCGTCGCTCACCGGTTCAACAGCGGGGCGCAGCCCCAGCAAAGGCGCGATGCGGCGCACCATCTCGGCGGCCACGGGCACGGCGGTCCACCCCGCCGTGCGGCGCGGTTTCGGGCCCGAGGTCTCGACCGGTTCGTCCAGCGTGACGATCAGCACATATTTCGGATCGTTGATCGGAAAGATGCTGGCGAAAGTGTTGATCACCTTGTCGTCGTAATAGCCGCCCGTGGGCTTGGGCTTGTCAGCGGTGCCGGTCTTGCCCGCGATTTGATAGCCCGGCACCTCGGCAAAGCTGGCCGTGCCATCGGTCACCACCTTGCGCAGCATCATCCGGGCCTGCGCGGCGGTCTCTTCGGACATGACGCGGGGGCCGAGTTGGGGGGCGGATTGCTTCAGCAGCGTGGGCTTTACCGCCCGCCCGCCATTGGCGATGGCGGCATAGCCCGCGGCAAGGTGCATCGGCGTGCTCGACAGCCCGTGGCCGTAGGAGATCGTCACGCTGGACAATTCAGTCCAACGGCTCGGCAAGAGCGGCTTGCCGCCCGAGGCTTCGACGATCTCAAAGGGGGTCGGCTCGAAGAAACCGAGGCTTTTGAGGAACTCTTGCTGCCGTTCGATACCGATTTCCAGCGCCATCCGGCCCGTGCCCCGGTTCGAGGAATGCACGATGATGTCGGCGACGCTCAGCTTGCCGTAGTTCTTGTTCCGGAACTCACCGATGCGGAAGCCACCAACCTTCATCGGGCCGGAGGTGTCGATGATCGTGTCGGCGTTGAACAGCCCCAGTTCCACCGCCTGTGCAGCGGCGAAAATCTTGAAGGTGGAGCCCAGTTCATAGACCCCCTGCACCGCGCGGTTGAACAGCGGGCTGTCGGAGGCATCGCCTTGGGTCAAGGGCCGGGGCCGGTTGTTGGGGTCGAAATCCGGCAGCGAGGCGACCGAGATCACCTCGCCCGTGTGCACATCCATCAGAATGCTGGTGGCCCCTTTGGCGTTCATCAGCTTCATGCCGCCATAAAGCACCCGCTCCGCCGCGGCCTGCACGGTGAGGTCGAGCGACAGCTCTAGAGGTTTGTTGCCATTGGCCGGGTCGCGCAGATAATCGTCGAAATACTTCTCGGCCCCCGCCACGCCGATCACCTCGGCGGCATGGACGCCTTCCTTGCCATAACTCGCTCCGCCCAGCACATGGGCTGCAAGCGAGCCGTTGGGGTAAAGACGCATGTCGCGCGGCGCGAACAAAAGCCCCGGATCGCCGATATCATGCACGGCCTGCATCTGTTCGGGGCTGATTTTCTTCTTGATCCACAGGAACTTGCGCTTGCCTGTGAAATCCTTAATCAGGCGCTCTTCTTTCAGATCGGGAAAAATTTTGACCAGCTTTTTCGCGGCCATCTCCGGGTCGATCATGTGGCGCGGCTGCGCATAGAGCGCGTGGGTCTCGAAATTGGTGGCCAGAAGGTTGCCGTTCCGGTCCGTGATATCGGCACGCGAGGCCGAGATCACGGCCCCCGGCGCATGGCCGCGCGGCTCAGACGGTTCCGACATCGCCAGCAGCCCCATGCGTCCGCCAATCACGGTAAAGGCACAAAGAAAACAAACCCCCAGCACCAGAAGCCGCCCCTCGGCGCGCATCCGCGCCTTGTCGCGCATCTGCTCGTGGCGGATGCGCTTGTTCTCACGTTCGATCGCATCGGGGTTTTCCCCCTTCTCGCGGGCCTCGAGGATGCGGGCCAGCGGGCGCAGCGGGGTGCGGATCATTCAACCTTCTCCTCGGAAAGACCGTTCAGCGCCTCGTAATTCATCGTCGAGACATCCACAGGATCGGTGATCGGCAGCATGGGCTGGGGCGGATAGGCGACTTGATCGACCTGACCAAACTGGCCGGGATGCAGCGGCAACAGGCCCAGACGGTCAAAGTTCAGATCCGCCAGATCGCGCAGCCGGTCCGGGCGGTTCTGAAAGGCCCATTCGGCGCGCAGGACGGCCAGACGGGCATGGGCCGCGCGGATATTGGCATGCAGCCTGTCGGCATCGCTCAGCGCCTGCTGGGTCGCGTAATTCTCGCGGTAGGCCCAGAAGGCCAATCCAACCACGGCAATGGTGGTGAGGATATACATCACCGTGCGCATCACTCAGATCCCCCTGACCATCGGCATGCCGATGGTTTTCGCGTCAATCTCACCACTGGGCGCATCGGTGCGCGTGGCGACCCGCAGCTTGGCCGACCGGCTGCGCGGGTTCTCTTCCAATTCCTGCGCGTCAGGGCCAATCGCCTTGCGGGATTTCAGGGTGAACTGCGGCGGCGCTTGCTCAAGCGCGGGGGCGAAACGGTTGGCATTGCCCCCGGCCCCGGCACGCGCGGTGAGGAAGCGTTTGACCATGCGGTCCTCGACCGAATGGAAGGTTACCACGGCCAGCTTCCCGCCCGGCTTCAACGCCCGCTCGGCGGCCATAAGACCCTGAAAGAGTTCGCCATATTCATTGTTCACCGCAATCCGAAGCGCTTGGAAACTGCGGGTTGCCGGATGGCTCTGACCGGGCTTAGCGCGCGGCAGGCAGCCTTCGACCAGCTTTGCCAATTCCAACGTGGTGGTGATCGGCGCTTCTTCCCGGGCACGGACAATCGCCTTGGCGATCCGGCGCGAGGCGCGCTCTTCACCGTATTGAAAGAGGATATTGGCGATTACCTCTTCCTCGGCCTCGTTGACCAGATTGGCAGCCGAGGGGCCATCTTGGCTCATCCGCATGTCGAGCGGGCCATCTTTCATGAAGGAAAAGCCACGCTCCGCCTGATCGAGCTGCATGGAGGAAACGCCGAGGTCCAGCACCACACCATCGAGGTCTTGGGCATATTCATCCATGCGCGAGAAGACGCCCTGCTGCATGGTGATCCGATCGCCATAGTCACCGGCCCATGCCGCCGCCATCTCAAAGGCCAGTGGATCGCGGTCGACGGCCACCACACGCGCGGCACCGGCCTCAAGCAAGCCACGGGTGTAGCCGCCCGCGCCAAAGGTGCCATCCAGCCAAACCCCCTCCACGGGCGCCACGGCAGATAGGATCGGGCGCAGCAGAACGGGGGTGTGAGGGGCGGAAGGGTCAGAGGCAGCAACCATTCCCTCAGATCTCCATATCACCATCAAGGAACGAGAGCGGATCGACATCGTCGGGCAGTTCTTGCTGCCACGCCTCTTCCTCGGTCTCGTAGGTTTCGGGCTTCCAGATTTGGAAGGTGTCACCGGCGGCGATAAAGAACGCCTCGCCGTTGAGTTCAATCTTGTTGCGCAGCTTGGCGGGCAGCACCAAACGGCCTGTCTCATCTACCGTCGTGGGGAAAGACTGACCATGGAACAGACGCTGAAGCGCCTTGCGCTGCATGGAGCCACGCGGCATGCGGTCGATCTTGGCGTCAACCTCTTCGATGGCTTCCATGGTATAGCATTCAAGGTAGTTCCGGCGGTGGTCGCCATAGACGATGACCAGTTCGGGATTGTCGCCGTTCTTCCAGTTCGGGTCGCCAGCCTCCAACACACGCCGAAAAGAGGCTGGGATAGACACCCGCCCCTTCGTATCGACCTTGTGGTGGCTTTCGCCTCTGAACCTGCGGCTCACTTGTTGTCCCTGCCTCTTGCGCCTTTGCGCTTAAACTCGTTGTCCGCCTCAATCCCCTGCCCCGGAAATGGAAACGGCGGGTTGATCTGCTGCCACTGATCAACCCGCCGCCCACGTCCCGCAGCTTGGCGGGGGAAGTCCGACTGCGCGCGCCACCTGGGGGGATGTCTGCTCGCTCGCGCGCCGGATCTCTTTGGTCTGATGAAAGCGAGGTGCCTGTATGAAACCTGCTAGGTTTTGATTTATTTTGGGGTCGTTTGCTGCCCCGTGTCCCGTTCTCATCCGATGCATTAGGGATGCCATGGGAATTGATGGGCGTCTAGATATTTTTTGGATTTCCGCCCAATATTTTGTTTTGCACAGGCTGTGAGAACAACATCTGGTATAACTTTTCGGGCGCAGCGTGGCTTAATTTGGGATCGCTTAAGCCTGAAACACTATATCTTGTTAACGAATTGCGACCTGCACAATATCCCACAGTTTCCCACTAAAATTTGCTCACATAGTTATCCACAGGACGTGTTCGTTGCCTGTTCCGCAGAATGCGTCCAGGGCGTTCGAATTGCACGCCAATTCCCGTGGCTGCGAATCGGGCAAGCCCCCCAATGGCGCAAGGGGCGCCCATGATTTCCCAGACGTCCCATGCATTCCCGCGACTTTTCCCATGGCCTCCCAGCGGCCCATGCCTTCCCAGCCGCATAGCCCCTCCTGACAGCGGTATCTTGTCCTTTCGGCCCACGCACGGCATGTAATGGCGCGAAACGGAGGGAGTGCTTCATGATCCAAGCCACGGCTCTATTTACCCACGCGCTGAACATGCTTTTTCACGCGCCCTCAACCACGCTGCGGGTGATCCTGCCTGCCGTGCTTTGGGTGATGGGGGCCGCCGCTGCCGCGGGCCTGCTGGCGGGGGATGCGCTTGGGGCCATGGATCAGGTGATCGAGAACGCCGCCCCGCCGCCTGCGGGTCAACTTCTGATCCTGATCGCCTGCGGGCTGGCGGGCATCCTTGGCTATGCGCTGATGGCCATCCTCTGGCACCGCTATGTCTTGCTTGATCACGACGGGAGCGCCCTGCGCCCGGGCATGGGGCTGTTCTGGGCCTATGTCTGGCGGGCTATCGTTCTGGGCTTCGCGCAGTTTCTCGCGGCCATTCCCATCGGCCTTGCCATGCTACTCTTGGGCGGGCTGACCGGGTCGAGCCCGGCGGCACTGCTGTTGATCGGGCTGGTGGCGGGGGTGGCCTTCCTTTGGCTGGCGCTGCGGCTCAGCCTCGTGCTGCCCGCCGCCGCTCTGGGCCACGTCATGTCGGTCCGCGACAGCTGGCGCGCGACCGAGCCTTTGGCCGGCACGCTTTGGGCGCTGGCCGTATTGCTGGCGGTGGTGAATACGTTGCTCGGCGTGATCGCCAGCATGTTGCTGCCCGCCGACCCCGGCCTGCGGCTGATGCTGGATTCCCTGCTCTACCTTATAGAGGGGCTGGTTTTCGTCTCGATGCTGACCACACTTTACGGCCACCTGATCGAAGGGCGCGAGCTGGGTTAACCGCCCGCGCCGCCCTCCTCAGGCCATGCCACCCTCGATCAAGCCCTTCGCGAGCCGGGCATAGGCATCGGCCATCGGCCCCTCGCCCGTGGCGACCGGCGTGCCGCTGTCCCCGGCCAAACGGGTATCGAGATCAATCGGCAGACTGCCCAAAAGCGGCACGCCCATCTTCTCGGCCTCCGCCGCCACACCGCCTTGGCCAAAGATCTCATGCTGAGAGCCACAATCGGGGCAGACGAATGTCGACATATTCTCGATCAGTCCCAGCACCGGGGTTTTTAATGTGGCGAACATGTCGAGCGCCTTGCGCGCGTCGATCAAGGCCACGTCTTGCGGAGTGCTGACCACGATGGCGCCCGAAAGCTCGGACTTGGTACAGAGCGTCAGTTGCACATCGCCGGTGCCGGGGGGCAGATCGACGAGCAGCACGTCAAGCTCACCCCATTCCACTTGCCCGAGCATCTGCTGCAGCGCGCCCATCAGCATTGGCCCACGCCAGACGACGGCCTTGCCCTCTTCCAACATGAAGCCGATCGACATCATGGTGACGCCATGGGCCTGCAAGGGAATGATCGTCTTGCCGTCGGGGCTGGCGGGGCGCTTGTTGACCCCCATCATGCGCGGCTGGCTGGGCCCATAGATATCGGCGTCGAGCAGCCCCACCTTGCGCCCGGCCCGCGCCAGCGCCACGGCAAGGTTGGAACTGACGGTGGATTTACCCACACCACCCTTGCCAGAGCCGATGGCGAGGATGCGCTTCACGCCGCTGGGTTTCATCGGCCCCTCTTGCGGCTTGGGATGCCCACCGACCTTGAGACTGGGCGCTTTCGGTGCGGGGCCATGCGCGGTCAACGCGACCGACACATCACCCACCCCCGGCAGATCGCGCACCACCTGCTCTGCCGCGTCGCGCAACGGTGCCATCTGCCGCGCCACATCGGCATTGGGCGCTTCGATGACGAATCGCACCTTATCACCTTCGACCACCAGCGCGCGGACCAGATCATGGGACAGCAGGCTTTTGCCGTCGGGCAGTTGCACCCGCGCCAGCGCCGCTTCGACTTCTGCTTTGGTCACAGACATGCGCAAATTCTCCTCTATTACGGCTTCTGAAATGGCAGGTTCTGCGCCAAGCGCAAGGGGACGGCCCTTTTTGCATAGGAAAGAGGCGCAATGCCCAAGGATTACGCAGGGGTACCATGTTTTTGCCGCATAGCAGCATTGCAAAAAGAAATATTGTGCACGCGCAGCAATTAGCGCTAACTTGGGTTCATAGGCAGGGCCAAGCGCCCCGCTTTCGGAAAGACCAGACACATTCTTCCTCCTCCCGAATGTGTCTGATTTTACCAAGACTTGGATGCATCCACTCCTCCTCCCGGATGCAGGCAAGTTTGGAAAGACCAGACGCGTCCATCCTCCTCCCGGATGTGTCTGTTATTGGCGGCGACATCTACCTCCTCCCAGATGTTGTCGCCCCCTTTCCCCCCTCCCCATATATGACAGCTTTATGACCCTGCGCCCTTTTGCCGCGCGGGCAAAACCGTTTTTTATCAACAAGTTGCGCCACTCAGAACCTATGCGCTTTCTGCATAGCGGCATTGACTTTATGCCCGTTGTGCAAATGCAGAAAGGGCGTAAATAGCAGGCAACGAGATGATCCACAGATGAAAAAAGAGGCGCCGAAATGGCTTACATGAACACAACCACTGCAAACACAACTTCCGTCTTTGCCCGTATCGGCGGCGTATTCGAAGCACTGGCAACCCGCTACAAACAGCACCGTCTTTACCGTGAAACTTTCGACGGTCTGAGCGCGTTGAGCAACCGCGAACTGGCCGACCTTGGCCTGAGCCGTTCCGAACTGCGCCGCGTCGCGTGGGAATCTTCCCGCGGCTAAGCAGAGATAGAGATCGGACGTCAGAACCCCTCCCTGTTCTGCCGTCTGAAAGCCGGGGTGCGCGTCACTTTCCTCCTCCCTGAATGAGGCGGACCCCGCAAGGAGACCCGAAGCCGACCCTCCCTCGACGCTTCGGGCCGACATAGAAACGGCGGCACCTTCCTCCCAAGGTGTCGTCGTTTTTGTTTGTAAGGTCCTGTGCAGGCAGGCTTTTGGCAGCCCGCCACAGGGTGCAATTTAGAAGGGCACGTCTTTCCCGCCGGTCAAAAAACGTGAGACGACCTTTTTGGTCCCGGCCTTCTCAAAGGCGACTTCCATCTTGTCACCTTCGATGCCAATCACTTCGCCATAGCCGAATTTATCGTGGAAAACGCGCTCGCCCATCTCAAACGCGGCGACCGCCTGCATATCGATCGTGACATTGCGGCTTTCGCGCGGCTGGCTGGTGCCCCGCGCCCCGCTGCGTGATTGCAGGCGTTTCCAACCCGGTGAATTATAGACATTCGCGCTTGCGACACGGTCATGTAGGTCCGATTGCGGCATGGCCGCGCCAAAGCCACCGCCGTAAAGCCCCGGCGGAGTCAGCACATCCACATGTTCTTCGGGCAGCTCATCAATGAAACGCGACGGCATCGCATTCTGCCATTGGCCAAAGACCCGGCGATTGGCGGCGAAAGAGATGGTGCAAATCTGCTCCGCCCGGGTGATGCCGACATAGGCCAGCCGCCGCTCCTCTTCGAGCCCCTTCATCCCGCTTTCATCCATCGAACGCTGCGAGGGGAACAGCCCATCTTCCCAGCCTGGCAGGAAAACCATGGGGAATTCCAAGCCCTTGGCCGCGTGCAGCGTCATGATCGAGACCTTCTCGCCATCGCCTTCCTGCTCATTATCCATGATCAGGCTAACATGTTCGAGGAAGCCCTGCAGGTTCTCGAACCCCTCCAAGGCTTTGACGAGTTCCTTAAGGTTTTCCAGCCGCCCCGGCGCTTCGGGCGTTTTGTCATTCTGCCACATGCCGGTATAGCCGCTTTCGTCGAGAATCATCTCGGCCAGTTCGACATGAGACACTTCAGGCGGGCCGTAATCCACCCGCAGCGGTGCGGCACCATCATCGAGCACCGAGTCGTCCTCGCTGATCTCAATCCGAGGACCTTGCAGCATGGACGACCAACGGTCGATCCCGTCGATCAAAAGCCGCAGTTGCGCCGCCCCTTTGCCGCTGATCCCGCCATGGGCGAGAAGGATTCGCGCACCTTCGACAAGGTTCACCCCATGATCCCGCGCCGTGCGCTGGATTTTCTGCTGCGCCTTTTCGCCCAAACCCCGCTTGGGCGTGTTCACAATCCGCTCGAAAGCCAGATCATCATCGGGGCTGGTGACCACGCGGAAATAGGCCATGGCGTCGCGGATTTCCAAACGCTCATAGAATCGCGGGCCGCCAATCACCTTATAAGGCAGGCCGATGGTCAAAAACCGGTCCTCAAAGGCGCGCATCTGGTGGCTCGCCCGGACGAGAATCGCCATATCGTCAAGCGAGAAGGGGTCGAGCCCTCTTGTGCCGCGCTGCGCGGATTCAATCTCATCCCCGATCCAACGCGCCTCTTCCTCGCCATCCCAATGGCCGATCAGGCGGACCTTTTCGCCCTCGGTCTCTTCGGTCCAGAGCGTCTTGCCCAAGCGCCCCTCATTGCCCGCGATCACGCCCGAGGCGGCGGCGAGGATATGGGGGGTGGAGCGGTAATTCTGCTCAAGCTTGACCACATGGGCGCCGGGGAAATCCGTTTCAAACCGCAGGATGTTGCCCACTTCAGCCCCGCGCCAGCCATAGATCGACTGGTCGTCGTCGCCCACGCAGCAGATGTTCTTGTGCCCCTGTGCCAAGAGCCGCAGCCACAGGTATTGGGCCACGTTGGTATCCTGATATTCGTCAACGAGGATGTATTTGAACCAACGCTGATACTGCGCCAACACATCCGGGTGCGCCTGGAAAATCGTCACCATATGGAGCAGCAGATCGCCGAAATCGGTCGCGTTCAATTCGATCAGACGGCGTTGATATTGCGCGTAAATCTCCGGCCCGCGGTGGTTGTATGCCCCGGCATCCGCGCTCGGAATCTTGTCCGGGGTCAGCGCGCGGTTCTTCCAGCCGTCGATGATCCCCGCCAGCATCCGCGCGGGCCAGCGCTTGTCGTCAATCCCTTCGGCGGCGACCAATTGTTTGAGCAGGCGCAACTGGTCATCCGTATCGAGAATCGTGAAGTTGCTTTTCAGCCCCACCAATTCCGCATGCCGCCGCAGCAGTTTGACGCAAATCGCGTGAAAGGTGCCGAGCCATGGCATCCCCTCAACCTGCTGGCCCAGCATCTGGCCCACGCGGGTTTTCATTTCCCGCGCGGCCTTGTTGGTGAAGGTGACCGCCAGAACCTCATGCGGGCGCGCGCGCCCGGTGTTAAGCAGATGCACGATTCGCGCCGTCAACGCCCGCGTTTTGCCGGTGCCCGCCCCGGCGAGCATCAGCACGGGGCCATCCAACGTCTCGACCGCGGCCCGTTGGGCGGGGTTCAACCCCTCCAGATAAGGCTGCGGACGCGCGGCCATGGCGCGGGCGGACAGGGAGGCGCCCTCAAAGGCGTGCATTTCGTCAAAATCACTCATGCCCGCAATCTAGCGCGTCCGGGGTACGAGATAAAGAGACGTTCCTCAAATGTTCTTTCGAAAGATATTCAAGTCCCGATTTGGCGTCGCTGCGGGCAAAACCGGGTGAATTTAAAATGCGGGGGAAATCTTTACCCGTTGATAATGCTTTGGCGGCAATGTGCTGACACAACGATAAACGAGAGGAACCGCTCATGTTCAGAAACGATGATACTTCGGTACTGCGCCGAGAGATTGACCGGTTCAAACTGCCGATGTTCATTGCGGAATTGAACGCCGACAGCGGGCATTTCGAACTTTTGGCCCTCAACACCGCCCATGAGGCGCATAGCGGCATGGTGATGAGTGAGGTGATAAACCGCCCCCTGCACAGTTTCATGCCCCATGAAGAGGCTGAGGCGGTCAATGAACGCTATGCGCGCTGCGTCTCGAACGCGGGGCAAATCCGCTATCGCGAGATGCTGCATATGCCCCGCGGGCCGCTCATTTGGGACACCACGTTGCATCATGTGCAATCCTACCGCGGTCTTGACCGGGTGGTGGGCAGCGCCATCGTTGTGGAGCGGGTGCAGCGGGACAACCGCGATACCCTCGCTTTTGAAGATGTCCGCTATTTCGCGGCGACATCCTCGTTCAAACTCGAACAAATCTCGACGGTGCTGGATGCCGCCGAAAAAGGGCTGATCGATCCGGCGAAGCTTACCGGGTCGGCAGGGATGCTGGCCGGGCTCTGCCGCGCCATCGACAGCACCATGCAAGAGCTACGCTCCATCGCGCAGGAACGGCTGGATGCCGAGGCCAATCCGACCGTCCACCTGATCGACATGGAAGGCGCCGCCGCCAGCGAAGGTGACGAAATCGAAGCAGCCATCGCGGCGCTTGTGGATATGGCCGACAACCTACCGACACCGCCGGGCCGCAAGGTAAGCGAGGCCGCACCGCTCGCCCGGTCCATTTTCCGACAGTAACTGGTTGCGCCCCACCCGGACGGCAGCACCCTCACCCCGGCTCCGACGCAGCCACGCCATCTGGACAATCCGTAACCCTTTGGCGCAAATGCCGCCATGGACCTACATGCAACCTACCCCGCCCTTTCGGACCTTCGCAGCCGCGCGCAGTCGCGCCTGCCTAAATTCGTTTGGGAATACCTTGATTCCGCCACCGGGACGGAGGCCACCAAACACCGCAACCGCGCGGCCCTAGACCGCGTCGGGTTGATGCCCTCGGTGTTGCACGGCGAATTCACGCCTGACCTCAGCGTTAATCTGATGGGGCAAAAACTCCCCCTGCCCTTCGGCATGTCCCCCTTGGGCATGTCCGGCCTGATCTGGCCCGATGCCGAAGCCCATCTTGCCCGCGCGGCGGATCGCGCCGGCATTCCTTTTGGCCTTTCCACCGTGGCCGCGACCTGCCCGGAAGATGTAGCGCCCCATTTGGGCGCGCATGGTTGGTTCCAACTCTACCCCCCGCGCGACCCGGAAATTCGGACCGATATGCTGGCGCGGGCCAAGGCTGCGGGTTTCACGACTTTGGTCCTGACCGTCGACGTGCCGGTCGCCTCGCGCCGTGAGCGGCAGACCCGTTCGGGCCTGACCAGCCCGCCCAAATTGACCCCACGGCTGATGGCGCAGGTTGCGATGCGCCCGGCTTGGGCAATGGGCATGGCCCGCCGGGGTCTGCCGCATATGAAAATGCTCGACAAATACACCGACGGCACGGCCACCGCGAACCTGCCGCCCACCGCCCATGTGGGCTATCTGCTGCGCACCGCGCCCGATTGGGATTATCTGCATTGGCTGCGCGACCACTGGCAGGGTCCGCTGGTGATCAAAGGCGTGCTGCGCCCCGAAGACGCCACGAAAATGGAAAAGGCCGGGGCCGATGCGATCTGGGTCTCGAACCACGCGGGCCGTCAGTTCGACGCGGCCCCCGCCAGCGCCGAGGCGCTGCCCGCCATTCGTGCCGCCACGAAACTGCCGGTGATCTTTGACAGCGGCGTGGAATCGGGCCTTGATATCCTGCGTGCCTTCGCGCTCGGCGCGGATTTTATCATGCTGGGCCGGGCCTTCCACTTTGCCCTCGCCGCCCTTGGGCCGCGCGGGGTCGATCACCTGATTGATGTGCTTGCCCGCGACCTGACCGCCAATATGGGACAGCTGGGCGCGCAGAACCTGCGCGACCTCCCTCCCCCCTTTGATCTGTCGCCGCTCTGATCGGAAAGCTTGCAGAAATGTGACAAAGACGGCCACAGCCCTCTTGCGCTGCACCGCAGCATCCCTAAGCTGCCTTTAAAACCAGCAGGGGAGACCAGCCAGTGACCGATTTTAAAAAGATCCTGATCGCGAACCGTGGTGAGATCGCGATCCGCATCATGCGCGCCGCCAATGAGATGGGCAAGAAAACGGTCGCGGTCTACGCCGAGGAGGACAAGCTGGGCCTGCACCGTTTCAAAGCGGATGAGGCCTATCGCATCGGTGAAGGCCTCGGCCCCGTCGCGGCCTATCTCAGCATTGACGAGATGATCCGCGTGGCCAAGGCGGCGGGTGCCGATGCCATCCACCCGGGCTATGGCCTGCTGTCGGAAAACCCGGAATTCGTCGATGCCTGCGAGAAGAACGGCATCACCTTCATCGGCCCGCGGGCCGAGACGATGCGCGCCTTGGGGGACAAAGCCTCTGCCCGCCGCGTCGCGATGGAGGCGGGCGTGCCGGTCATCCCCGCCACCGAAGTACTGGGCGAAGACATGGACGCGATCCGCGCCGAGGCGGCCGAGGTCGGCTACCCGCTGATGCTCAAAGCCTCTTGGGGCGGCGGCGGGCGCGGGATGCGACCGATCATGTCCGAAAAGGAACTGGAGGAGAAAGTGCGCGAAGGGCGCCGCGAGGCCGAAGCCGCTTTCGGCAATGGCGAGGGCTATCTGGAGAAGATGATCCTGCGCGCCCGCCATGTCGAAGTGCAGATCCTCGGCGATAAACAGGGCGACATTTACCATCTGTACGAGCGCGACTGCTCGGTCCAGCGCCGCAACCAAAAGGTCGTCGAACGCGCCCCCGCCCCCTATCTGAGCGAGGAGCAACGCGCCGAAATCTGCGAATTGGGCCGCAAAATCTGCGCCCATGTGAACTATGAATGCGCGGGCACCGTCGAATTCCTGATGGATATGGAAACCGGCAATTTCTACTTCATCGAAGTAAACCCCCGCGTGCAGGTCGAACATACCGTCACCGAAGAGGTCACCGGCATCGACATCGTCCGCGCCCAGATCCTCATCGCCGAGGGAAAACCGCTGGCCGAAGCGACGGGCAAGGCGCGGCAGGAGGACATCACCCTCACCGGCCACGCCCTGCAAACCCGCGTCACCACCGAAGACCCGCAGAACAATTTTATCCCCGACTATGGCCGCATCACCGCCTACCGCTCGGCCACCGGCATGGGCATCCGCCTCGACGGTGGCACTGCTTACGCGGGCGGGGTCATCACGCGCTATTACGACAGCCTGCTGACCAAGGTCACCGCCAAGGCGCCGACGCCCGAGATGGCCATCGCCCGGATGGACCGCGCTCTGCGCGAGTTCCGGGTGCGCGGGGTCAGCACCAACATCGCCTTCGTCGAGAACCTGCTGAAACATCCGACGTTTCTGAGCAATGAATACACCACCAAATTCATCGACGAGACGCCCGAGCTGTTCCAGTTCGAGCAACGCCGCGACCGTGCGACCAAGGTGCTGACCTATATCGCCGACATCACCGTAAACGGCCATCCAGAGACCAAGGGCCACGCCCTGCCCGCCGCCCATGTCCGTGACCCGAGGCCGCCCGCACTGCGCGGCGAGCCGCAGATGGGCACGCGTAACCTCTTGGAACAAAAGGGCCCCGAGGCGGTGGCCGAGTGGATGGGCCAACAGCGTCAACTGCTCATCACCGACACTACCATGCGCGATGCGCATCAGTCGCTCTTGGCCACGCGGATGCGCAGCCTCGATATGATTAAGGTGGCCCCCGCCTATGCCGCCAATCTGCCGCAGCTCTTCTCGGTCGAATGCTGGGGCGGGGCGACTTTCGATGTGGCCTATCGCTTCTTGCAGGAATGCCCGTGGCAACGCTTGCGCGACCTGCGCGCGGCCCTGCCCAATGTGATGACCCAAATGCTGCTGCGCGCCTCCAACGGGGTGGGCTATACCAATTACCCCGACAACGTGGTGCAGAAATTCGTGGCCACGGCGGCCAATACCGGCGTCGATGTGTTCCGCGTGTTCGACAGTCTCAACTGGGTTGAGAACATGCGCGTGGCGATGGATGCGGTCGTCGAATCCGGCAAGATTTGCGAGGGCACGATCTGCTACACGGGCGACATCTTTGACCCGGACCGCGCGAAATACGACCTTCAGTATTACGTCAACATGGGCAAGGATCTGAAAGCCGCCGGCGCGCATGTGCTGGGGCTGAAAGACATGGCAGGCCTGTTGAAACCCGCCCAAGCCCGCGCGCTCGTCAAGGCGTTGAAATCCGAGGTTGGTCTGCCAATCCATTTTCACACCCATGACACGGCAGGCAGTGCCACGGCCACCATCCTCGCCGCCTCCGAGGCGGGCGTCGATGCGGTCGACTGCGCGATGGATGCGCTTTCGGGCAACACCTCTCAGGCGACGCTCGGCACAGTGGTTTCGGCCCTGCAACATACCGACCGCGACACCGGGATCGACATGAAAGCCGTGCGCGAAATCTCTGATTACTGGGAAGAAGTGCGCGGCCATTATGCCGCCTTTGAGACCGGGATGCAGGCGCCCTCCTCCGAGGTTTACCTGCACGAGATGCCCGGCGGCCAGTTCACCAACCTCAAGGCGCAGGCCGCCTCTATGGGGCTGGAGGACCGCTGGCCCGAGGTGGCGCGCACCTATGCGGACGTGAATCAGATGTTCGGCGACATCGTGAAGGTCACGCCCTCGTCCAAAGTCGTAGGCGACATGGCGTTGATGATGGTCTCCCAAGGGCTGACCCGGGCGCAGGTCGAAGACCCGAATGTCGATGTCTCCTTCCCCGACAGCGTGATCGACATGATGCGCGGCAACCTCGGCCAGCCGCCGAATGGCTTCCCGGAGGGCATCGTCAAGAAGGTGCTGAAAGGCGAGACGCCGAACACCGAACGCCCCGGCAAACATCTGGAACCCGTCGATCTTGAGGCCGTTCGCAAGGAACTGTCCGAGCAGTTGGACGGCATGCAGATCGACGACGAAGACCTTTGCGGCTACCTGATGTATCCCAAGGTGTTCCTCGACTACATGGGCCGCCACCGCATCTATGGCCCGGTGCGCACCCTGCCCACGCATACCTTCTTCTACGGCATGGAACCGGGGGCGGAGATCTCGGCCGAGATCGACCCCGGCAAAACCTTGGAAATCCGTCTTCAGGCCGAATCCGAGGCCGGAGAGGATGGCGAGGTGAAGGTCTTCTTTGAACTCAACGGCCAGCCGCGGGTGATCCGCGTGGCGAACCGGCTGGTCAAGGATGCCACGGTGCAGCGCCCCAAGGCCGAGGCGGGCAATCCCGACCACATCGGCGCGCCAATGCCGGGGGTTGTGGCCTCCGTCGGGGTGAAGGCGGGCCAGCCGGTCAAGGCGGGCGACCTGATATTGACCATCGAGGCGATGAAGATGGAGACGGGCCTCCACGCGGAACGCGATGCAGTGGTAAAGGCCGTGCATGTGCAGGCCGGTGGCCAGATCGATGCGAAGGACCTGCTCGTCGAGTTAGAGTAAATCACCCCCCGGGCGCGGTCCCTTGCCGCGCCCCCACCAGGAGCGAGCCGATGCACCTCTCTGCGATAACCCTGATCGTCCCCGACTATGACGCCGGCATCGCCTTTTACTGCGGCGTCATGGGGTTCGAACTGACCGAGGACGTCGACCAAGGCCGCAAACGCTGGGTCCGCGTCACCCCGCCCGGCGGCGAGACGGGGTTCGTTCTGGCCCGGGCGGACGGAGAGGCGCAGCGCGCCGCCATCGGCAATCAGGGCGCGGGGCGTGTTTGGCTGTTCTTGAAGGTTAAGGATTTCGCGGCGGAATTCGACCGTCTGACCGCTGCGGGCGTGACCTTCGAAGAAGAACCGCGTCATGAGCCCTATGGCAAAGTGGCCGTTTTTCGCGATCCTTTCGGAAACCGCTGGGATTTGCTGGGTGATTGACCCCGCCCGCGGCTCCGCGCCGCATTGCCATTGCCCGCCCGACCGCTATCTTGGCCCTTGACTGAGCCTGAGCGATCCCATGCCCTACGAATGGACCACCCCGCCCCGCGCCACTCCGCAGCAGATGCGCCTTTGGCCGCATCAATCCCTGCCTGCGCGCGGTTTTGCGGCCTTCATGCTGGCCACTTTTACGCTGGCGATGATTCCGTTTTTTGCCATGCTCGGCACCGCCCTGCTCTGGGGGCTGCTGCCCTTCGTGCTTCTGGCCTTGGGGGCGGTCTATTGGGCCTTGCAACACAATCACCGCGCCCGCCAGATCGAAGAGGTGCTGACCCTCGACGACACCACGGCGCGGCTGGTGCACACCACCGCCAAGGGCGAGGTCAAGGATTGGGACTGTAACCGCTACTGGACCCAAGTGAAGAAATACGACGATGACGGCCCCGTGCCGCATTACGTCACCCTACGCGGCGAGGGCCGCGAGGTTGAGATCGGCGCCTTTCTCAGCGAAGAAGAGCGCATCGCGCTCTACGACGATCTGGCGCGTCATCTGCAAAACTGAAAAGGGCCAGACACTAAAAAGGGTCAGACCTTGCGGCCCAGCCCTCTGTTTTTCAACTCAAGCGCGGCTCAGCTCAGGCGGTCTTTAATGACCGGGCCCACTGAGCCGAAATCCATCTGGCCGGTATACCGCTCTTTCAACAGCCCCATGACCTTGCCCATGTCGCGGATCGAGGTCGCACCGACATCGGCCACGGCCTTATCCACGGCGGCGGCGGTTTCGGTGACGCTGAGCTGCCTTGGCAGGAATTCTTCGATCACCTCGACCTCTTCGCGCTCGCGCTCCGCAAGGTCCAGCCGTCCGCCCTCTTCATAGGCGCGCGCCGATTCCTGACGCTGTTTGGCCATTTTGCTGAGGATGCCCAGCACCTCGGCATCCGACACGCCCTCATCCTTGCCGTTGGCCCGGGCGGCGATGTCCTTGTCCTTGATCGCGGCATTGATCAGCCGCAGCGTCGAAAGCCGGTCCGCCGCCTTGTCTTTCATGGCCTGTTTCAAAGCATCCGAGATGCGCATCCGCAATGACATGGTGGTTTCCTGTGTTTCGCTAAATCCAAGGGTCGCAGCTTAGCGGCTCTCTGGCTGCGGAGCAATGGGGGGCGACCACAGGTAAACCCCTGTTCTGAAACGATATCTCATTTCCCTCCGCCTATTGACCCCGCGCCCGCGCGGGATTAGGTTGCCACCCGTTTACCCGCCCCTTTCTGCCCGGAGACTGCCCCATGTCCGCGCCCGCTCGCCCACGCCCAACCGCCTGCCTTGCCCTTGCGGATGGATCGATTTTCTACGGCATGGGGTTTGGCGCGACCGGCCAGACCGTGGCGGAGTTGTGCTTCAACACCGCGATGACCGGCTACCAAGAGATCATGACCGACCCGTCCTATGCGGGCCAGATCGTGACCTTCACCTTCCCGCATATCGGCAATGTCGGCACCAACCCCGAAGATGATGAGACCGGCGATCCGGTCGCCGCGGGCATGGTCGTCAAATGGATGCCCACTACGCCCAGCAGCTGGCGCAACATTCAGCCGCTGTCGGATTGGCTGGCATCGCGCGGCCGCATCGCCATCGGCGGTGTCGACACCCGCCGCCTGACCCGCGCAATTCGCCAGCAAGGTGCGCCGCACGCCGCCCTCGCCCACGACCCGGATGGCAACTTCGACATCGAAGCGCTGGTCGCCGCCGCGCGCGATTTTGCCGGGCTCGAAGGGATGGATCTGGCCAAGGACGTGACCTGCGCCCAGACCTATCGCTGGAATGAGATGCGGTGGGCATGGCCCGACGGCTACGCGCCACAGACCGAAGCCAAGCACAAGGTCGTCGCCGTGGACTATGGCGCGAAACGCAACATCCTGCGCTGCCTCGCCTCTGCGGGCTGCGATGTGACCGTTCTGCCCGCCACCGCGACCTATGAGGACATCATGGCCCATGAGCCCGATGGCGTCTTCCTCTCCAACGGTCCCGGCGATCCGGCGGCGACGGGCGCCTATGCCGTGCCGATGATCCGCGAGGTTCTGGACAAAACCGATCTGCCGGTCTTTGGCATTTGCCTTGGCCACCAGATGCTTGCGCTAGCGCTTGGGGCGACCACCGTTAAGATGAGCCACGGCCATCACGGCGCCAACCACCCGGTCAAGGATTACGACACCGGCAAGGTCGAGATTACCTCGATGAACCACGGTTTCGCTGTCGACGGGCAATCCCTGCCCGAGGGCGTGCGCGAGACGCATGTCTCGCTCTTTGACGGGTCGAACTGTGGCATCCGCGTCGATGGCCGCCCGATCTGGTCGGTCCAGCACCACCCCGAAGCCAGCCCCGGCCCGCAAGACAGCTACTACCTGTTCGAACGGTTTAGCGAGGCGATGGCTGAGCGCGGCGCGTAAAATTCTCTACATGCACTGATTGCACAGGCGACTTTTAACTCTCGATTAACGGTCGCCTGCCAGTCTCAATCCGGAACCTCGACGGGGCACGGAATGAGCAACCTTCGCCTGAAACTCTCAGCGCCGCGGATGGCCACCGCGCCCGCCCGCCGGATGCGGTTGGGCCAACATTTGATCGCCGCAGGGGTCATTGGCCCGCGCGATCTGCTGCACGGGCTTGACCTACAGCGCCGCATCGACGCCCCTCTTGGCGAAGTTCTGGCCACCGAAGGCTTGGTCGCCCCCGATGACATCGTCAAAGCGCTTGCCCGGCAGTATGGCGCCCAACCTGTCGACCTGTCCCGCAGCCCCTGCGATCAACGCCTTGCGGCTCGGATACCCGCGCGTCTCTGTCTGCAATACGGCGCCGTGCCATGGCTGGAACTTGGGGACCGGCTTTTCGTGGCCAGCGGTCGCCCCGGGGAATTTCCTCGGCTTTGCAAGGCTTTGGGGGAGCGTGGGAAAACCTTGGTGTTGGTCGTCGCCGACCCCCGGCAGGTGCGGACCCAGATCGGCAGGCTCTATGCCGCGGAACTGGCGGAACATGCCGTCACCCGCGTCACGGATGCGGAAAGCTGTCGGAACTGGGGCGTGCGCAGCTGGAAACGACGGTTTGCGCTGCGAGCTGTTTTGCTGTCGCTCTTTGCGCTACTGATGTTCTCCCCCTCCGCCGTTCTTATCCTCGCTCTCCTCTGTGGCGCGCTCACTCTGCTGCTAACCAGCGGGCTCAAAGCCGCGGCCCTTTGGGCCTCACTCACCCGGCCCAAGCCCCCACGGTCGCCGCCGAATGCCGCAGAGATTAAGGGATTTCGCCTGCCCCGTGTCTCGGTCCTCGTGCCCTTGCTGCATGAGGAAGAGATCGCGCAGGCGCTGATCGCGCGGCTTTCGCGGCTCACCTACCCGAAATCGCTGCTGGAGGTGGTTCTGGTCCTCGAAGCGAGCGATAAGCTCACCCGTGCGACCATCGCACGCACGCCCTTGCCGCCATGGATCAGCGTGATCGAAGTGCCCGATGCCGGCGCGCTCAAAACCAAACCCCGCGCCCTGAACTACGCACTCGATTTCTGCCGCGGCAGCATCATCGGCGTTTGGGATGCGGAGGATGCGCCGGAGCCCGACCAGATCGAACAGATTGTCACCCGCTTTCACAATGCACCCGAAAATACCGCTTGTTTGCAGGGGGTTCTGGATTTCTACAACGGCCGCGGCAATTGGATGGCCCGCTGTTTTTCGATCGAATATGCGACTTGGTGGCGGGTGGTCCTACCGGGCGTGGCCCGGCTGGGGCTGGTCGTCCCGCTGGGCGGCACCACGCTGTTTTTCCGGCGCGACATCCTCGAACGGATCGGGGCTTGGGACGCCCATAACGTGACCGAGGATGCCGATCTGGGCCTCCGGCTGGCGCGGCGCGGCTATGTGACCGAACTGATGCGCACCACCACTTATGAAGAGGCCAATTGCCGCCCCTGGCCTTGGGTGCGGCAACGATCCCGTTGGCTGAAGGGCTATCTCATCACCTGGGCGGTCCATATGCAAAGACCGCGCGCCCTGCTGAAAGACCTCGGCCCCCTGCGGTTCATCGGCGTACAGGCGATCTTTCTCGCCACGGTTTCGCAATTCGCCCTCGCGCCACTTCTCTGGTCGCTGTGGCTGAGTTTTTTCGGGCTGTATCACCCGGTCACGGACTGCCTTGCGCCACCCGTCCTGACGGCGATCTTCGCGCTGTTCATTATGGCGGAATTGCTGAACTTCTGCGCCGCCACCATCGCGGTCTCAAACCGGGGTCAACGGCATCTGCTGCCTTGGGTCATCACCTGCCCGCTCTACTTCGCATTAGGCGCCTTAGCCGCCGCCAAAGCACTGTTTGAGCTCTATCGCAGCCCACATTTCTGGGACAAAACTGCCCATGGTCACACCCTGCCGCGCTATGTGAAACCGCGCAAAAGGCTCAAAAATCATCCTCGCGCCGGGCCGCTTCCTGCTTCAACCGGGTCATGAAAGCGACGGAGATATGCGTGCGCAGCGCCTCATCCGCGCCATCCTCATCCCGGGCTTCGATCATCTCCACGATGCGGTTATGTTCGGCCTGCGCAATCTCCCCCCGCCCCTCCACCGCGAGCGATGAGGTCGCCATCAGGGCCATGGAGCGATGCACAAGGTCAAGCTGCTGCACCAAATAGCGGTTGTGCGACGCCAGATGGATCTGCTTGTGAAACCGTTTGTTCGCCCGTGCCAGCGCATTGGGATTGCCCGCCAGCGCATTGTCGGCATCCACCATCTCACGCAGCACGCGCACCTCTTCGGCGGTGGCATGGCGCGCGGCCAGACGCGCGGCCAGCCCCTCCAGCTCGCCCCGGACGACGTAAAGCTCGGCCATCTGGTTGTGATCCAGCGAGGCCACGATCAGGCTACGCCCGTCCCGCATGAGCAGAGACTGCGTCTCAAGCCGTTGTAATGCCTCACGGATCGGCGTGCGCGAGACGCCGAAACGCTCGGCCAATTCGCTTTCCACCAAGCGGTCACCGGGGCGATAGGTGCCAATGTCGATGGCCTCCAGAATCATCGAATAGGCGTCGGTCGGGCCGGTCTTGGGGTCGGGCATCAGCTATCAGTCCTTGAAAGTTGCGCCACCTTACTCACCGCGACCATTTGCGCAACCCGGCAGGGCTTGCGCGGCTGCGCGTCTCGGCCTACCTCTGCGCCATGCCGCGCGATGCTTTTTCTCATGTCACCACCTGGGTCTTCGACCTCGACCAAACGCTTTACCCGCCCGAGGCGCGGCTTTTCGACCTGATCGAAGCCCGTATGGTCGATTGGGTGATGCGCGCGATCAAGGTCGACCGCGCCGAGGCCAACCACCTGCGCCAGCATTATTGGCAGACCTATGGCACCACGCTGGCCGGCTTGATGCGCGAACACGGCGTCGACCCCGGCCCCTACCTGACCGAGGTGCACGACATCCCGATGGATCGGCTCACCCCCGACCCGCTGCTCGCTCAGGCCATTCGCGTGCTGCCGGGGCGGCGGATCGTCTACACCAACGGCTGCGCGCCTTACGCCGAACGGGTGCTTGAGGCCCGCGGCCTTTCGGGGCTTTTCGACGCGGTCTATGGTGTCGAACACGCCGATTTCCTGCCCAAACCCGAAGCCGCCGCCTATGACAAGGTCTTTGGCATCGACGGGTTCCAGACCGCATCCGCCGCCATGTTCGAGGATGATCCGCGCAACCTCGCCGCGCCCCACGCTTTGGGGATGCGCACGGTGCATGTGGCCCCGGAACGTGGCGAAGGCGATCACATCCACTACCATACGCAAGACCTTTGCGAATTCTTAACACGGGTGGCGGGCTGATGACCTTCGATTGCGATATCCTGATTTCCGGCGGCGGCATCGCCGGGCTGACCGCGGCGGCTGCCTTTGGCGCGGCGGGCTTCGATGTGATCTGCGTCGACCCCACCCCGCCCGTCACCGATGGCGCCGCCAAGGGGGCCGACATGCGCTCCACCGCGCTGCTGCAACCGGCGCGGCGCCTGCTGGAGGACGCGGGTCTTTGGGACCGTCTTGCCCCCCATGCCGCCGCGCTGCAAATCATGCGGATCGTCGATGCGGGCGGCGAAGACCCGACGCCGCGGGTCACGCGCGAGTTCGACGCCGCCGATATCTCAGATGCACCCTTCGGCTGGAACTTCCCAAATTGGCTGCTGCGCCGTGAACTTCTCACCCGCCTAAACGAGCTGCCCAACGTCGATTTTCGCCCCGGCACCGGCACCACGACACTTTTCACCCGGCAAAGCGAGGCCCGCGTGGGCCTGAGCGACGGCAGCCGGATCAGAACACGCTTGGTGATCGCCGCCGACGGACGCAACAGCCCGATGCGCGAGGCCGCCGGGATCGAGGTCACCACCCGCCGCTACGGGCAAAAGGCGCTGGCCTTCTGCGTGACCCACCCGATCCCGCATGAAAATGTCTCGACCGAGGTACACCGCTCGGGCGGGCCCTTCACCCTCGTACCCCTGCCGGATCGCGACGGGATGCCCTGTTCCGCCGTGGTCTGGATGGACGATGGGCCCGCAACCCAAGCCCGCGCCACGCTCGATCCCGCCGCCTTTGAGGCCGAGGCGACCGCCCGGTCGGCCAATCTCTTCGGCCCGCTCACCCTCGCCAGCCCCCGTGCCCTCTGGCCCATCATCAGCCAAGAGGCCAAACGTCTTTCTGCCGAACGGCTGGCTCTCGTGGCGGAAGCCGCCCATGTGCTGCCCCCCATCGGGGCACAGGGGTTGAACATGTCGCTGACCGATATGGCGACTCTGCTGGAGCTCGCCCGCGCCGCGCCCGAACGCCTCGGCGATGCCGAGATGCTGGAGGCCTATCACAAGGCCCGCCACGCCGATATCGCGCTCAGGGTCCGGGGCATCGACCTGCTGAACCGCGCCAGCCAAGCCAGCAGCCCGCTCGCCCGAGACGCGCGCGCGGCGGGGCTCAACGCGCTCTACGCCCTGCCCCCGGTGCGTAAGATGTTGATGCAAATGGGGCTTGGCCTGCGCCGCTGACCGCGGCGCAGAGGGTCTTACAGAACCTCGTCCAACACCGCTGTCAGCCGAGCCACGGTCGCGTCGACGTCATAGAGCTTGTCCAATCCGAACAGCCCCAGACGGAAGGTTCGGAAATCATCCGGCTCCCCCACCTGCAACGGCACCCCGGCGGCGATCTGCATGCCATGGGCGGCGAAAGCCTTGCCGTTTTGCACATCGGGATCAGCAGTATAGCACACGACCACCCCCGGCGCGGCGAACCCCTCTCCGGCGACGGATGTCACACCGCGGTCGGCCAAGGCCTGACGCACCGCTTCGCCCAAACGCCACTGCGCCTCTTTCAGCCGGTCGAACCCATAGTCCCGCGTCTCTTTCACCGTATCGCGGAAAACGCGCAGCGCGTCCGTCGGCATGGTGGCGTGATAGGCATGACCGCCCGCCTCATATGCCTTCATGATGTCGCGCCATTTGCGCAGGTCGATGGCAAAACTGTCCGACGTGGTCTCATTCAGCCGCGCCTCGGCACGCGCCGACATCATCACCAAACCGGCCGAGGGCGAGGCGCTCCACCCCTTCTGCGGGGCCGAGATCAGCACATCGACCCCAAGCGCCTTCATATCCACCCAGACACAGCCCGAGGCGATGCAATCCAACACCATCAGCGCGCCCACCTCATGGGCCGCCGTGGCCATTTCCTTGATATAGTCATCCGGCAGGATCATGCCCGAGCTTGTCTCCACATGCGGGGCGAACACCACCTGTGGCTTCTGCGTGCGGATCGCGGCGGTGACCTCGTCGATCGGGGCGGGCGCGAAGGGCGCGGGGCTGGCATTGCCCTGCATCCGCGCCTTCATCACCTCGGCACTATTGGTCAGATCGGCACTCTCGATGATCTGGCTCCAGCGGTAAGAAAACCAGCCGTTGCGCACCACCAGCACATCCTGCCCCCGCGCGAACTGCCGCGCCACGGCCTCCATCGCATAGGTGCCGCCACCGGGCACCAGCGCCACGGCATCGGCGTTATAGACCTCACCCAGCCAGGTCGAGAGGTCGCGCATGACCTGCTGAAACTCCGCCGACATGTGGTTGAGCGATCGGTCGGTAAAGACCACGCTGAATTCATCAAGCCCCGAAGGGTCTACCGTGTCGAGCAATGCCATTGTTCTTCCTCCATCATTCGAAGCAAAGGCATATGGCCCGCCACGGCAAAAGGCAAATACGGCTAGAGCGGCCCCGGCAGGCGCTCTTCGCTCAACAGCACATTGGCCTCCACCTCGCCCGCGCCGGGCAGGGTCATGATCCGCCGCCTGAGAACACGTTCGAAATCCGGCAGGTCTCGCGCCACGACCCGCAGACGATAGTCGAACAGCCCCAAAACATGCTCCACCGTCTGCACCTCGGGAATGGCCGAAACCGCCCGCTCGAAATCCTCCAAGCTGACCCGCCCGCGCGTGGCCAGCTTGATCCCCAGAAACACCGTAACGCCAAAGCCCAAAGCCTCGGCATTCAAGCGCAACCGCCGCCCGGCAATCGCGCCGCCCTCCTCCAGCCGTTTGATCCGCCGCCATGTCGCAGGCTGCGACAGGCCCAAACGGCGCCCCAAGGCACTGGCACTTTGATTGGCGTCCCGCGCCAGCGCCCGCAGCAAGGCGCGGTCAATATCATCAAGATCGATCACAGCGGCAGCCCCTCCTGCGTCTTGATCCGCGCGACATGCATCAGCGCCTCGATCTCGGCGATATGCGGCAGGGTCAGGATGCGACTGCGGTAAATCTGCTGATAATGTCCCATGTCCCGCGCAATGATCGACAGCCGCAGATCGACCCGCCCCAAAAAGGTCTGCAACTCGATCACCTCAGGCACCTGTCGCGCCTCGGCCATGAAAACATCAAAAGCATTCGCCTGCGTCTTGTCCAAGGTCACCCGCAAGGACACCTCCAAAGCATAGCCAAGCGCCGCCCAATCAATCACCACCCCGCTGCCCTGCACGATCCCCTGATCTTGGACCCGCGCAATCCGCCGCGCCGCTTTGCCGGAGGTGATATTGCACCGCTCCGCCAACTCCCCGGGGCTGAGACTCGGCTCCGCCTGCCAATAGCGCAGAATACGGCGATCCAGATCATCAAGCATGATTTTTCCGTTTTATAGCGATACCACGAATAACTATCTTCATCCTTTCACAAATACCTCTGCGATGACAATGGCCACTAAGCACAACTTCGCTATGGTGAGACCCAGAAAGAGACAAACCAAAGGACAAGATCATGCGCGTTTACTACGACCGCGACTGCGACGTGAACCTCATCAAGGACAAGAAGGTGGCGATCCTCGGCTACGGCTCCCAAGGCCACGCCCACGCGCTGAACCTGCGCGATTCGGGTGCCAAGAACCTCGTCGTGGCCCTGCGCGAAGGCTCCGCGTCCGCCGCCAAAGCCGAGGGCGAAGGCCTCAAGGTCATGGGCATCGCCGAAGCCGCCGCTTGGGCCGACCTGATCATGTTCACCATGCCCGATGAACTTCAGGCCGAAACTTACAAGAAATACGTGCATGACAACATCCGCGAGGGTGCCGCCATTGCCTTTGCCCACGGTCTGAACGTCCACTTCGGCCTGATTGAGCCGAAAGAAGGCGTGGACGTGATCATGATGGCCCCCAAAGGCCCCGGCCACACCGTGCGCGGCGAATACACCAAAGGCGGCGGCGTGCCCTGCCTTGTGGCCGTCGACAAAGACGCCTCCGGCAAGGCGCTGGAAATCGGCCTCTCCTATTGCTCCGCCATCGGCGGCGGCCGCTCCGGCATCATCGAGACCAACTTCCGCGAGGAATGCGAGACCGACCTCTTCGGCGAACAGGCCGTGCTCTGCGGTGGTCTGGTCGAACTGATCCGCATGGGCTTCGAGACACTGGTCGAGGCGGGCTACGCCCCCGAGATGGCCTATTTCGAATGCCTGCACGAGGTGAAGCTGATCGTGGACCTGATCTACGAAGGCGGCATCGCCAACATGAACTACTCGATCTCGAACACCGCGGAATACGGCGAATATGTCTCCGGCCCCCGCATTCTGCCCTACGACGAGACCAAGAAGCGCATGAAAGACGTGCTGACCGACATCCAGAACGGCAAATTCGTGCGTGACTTCATGCAGGAAAACGCTGTGGGCCAGCCTTCGTTCAAAGCGACCCGTCGCATCAACGACGAGCACCGCATCGAACAGGTCGGCGAGAAGCTGCGTGAGATGATGCCGTGGATTTCCGCAGGCAAGATGGTGGACAAGGCCAAGAACTGAGCCAAATCTCCCCAAAGATAAGACGACATCGACCCCGGCCTCGCGCCGGGGTCTTTGCCTTTACGCCGGAGCCCCGATGAACACCACGCCTCAAATCACGCTGACAAGCTGGCTGCTGATCGCCCTTTTGGGGTTTGTTTGGGGGGGCACCTTTCTTTTTACCGAAGTGGCGCTCACCGGGATCACGCCCTTCTGGCTCGCCGCCTCGCGGATCGGGTTGGCGGCGGTGGTGATGCTGGCGCTCTGGGCCCTGCGGGGGTTCGCGCTTTTCACCGCGCGCCCCTCGGCCTCCGACATCCTCGTGCTGGTGACGATCGGCATCATCAGCTCGGCCCTGCCCTTTTCGCTGCTGGCATGGGGGCAGCAATATGTGACCTCGGGCTTTGCCGGGGTGACCATGGCTTCTGTCGCACTGATCGTCCTACCCATGGCCCATTTCCTGCTGCCGGGAGAGCGCATGACCCCGTGCAAAGTCGGCGGCTTCGTCATCGGTTTTGTCGGTGTCGTCGTGTTGATCGGCGGGCAAGCCTTTGAAAGCACTGGCGCTGCGATGGAAACGGCGGGGCGGATGGCCTGCGTCGCCGCGGCCTCTTGCTATGCGGTCAGCTCGATCCTCATGCGCCGGCTGCCTTCTGTGGATCCGATTGGGCTGGGGACGGTGCTGATGCTGATCGGCGCCGCGGTGATGCTGCCCGCAGCCTTCCTCAGCGAGGGTCCGCCGCCCCTGCCCACGCCCAAGATACTGGCCGTGCTGGCCTTTCTCGGCCTCATCCCCACCGCAGGCGCGGCGTTTTTGCGGGTCTATGTGGTGCGCACCGCGGGGCCGGTCTTCATGTCACTGGTGAACTACCAAGTGCCGGTCTGGTCGGTCCTTCTGGGTGCGCTGGTCCTGTCAGAGCCGCTGCCAATGTCGCTGCTTTACGCGATGGCGCTGATCCTTGCGGGGGTCGGGCTCAGCCAATACGGCGCGCTGAAACGGTTGTTCCAGCGCGGGTAGAACAGCTTAGCTGCCCACCGCCGTATTCACCGCTTCGACCACGCTATCGACCGCACGCTCCATCAGTGCCGCGTCCTCATGTTCGGCCATGACGCGCACCAAGGGTTCCGTGCCCGATTTGCGGATCAACAGCCGCCCACCCTGCGCCAGATCGGCTTCGGCCTGCGCGATGGCGGCTTTGACCTGCGCGTCTTCCAGCGGGGTCTGCCCGGCGGAGAAGCGCACGTTTTTCAGCAGCTGCGGCACCGGGTCGAATTGGTAGAGCAGTTCCGAAGCAGGTTTGCCCGAGCGGACCATCTCGGCCAGAAACTGCATTCCAGCCATCAGCCCGTCGCCCGTGGTCGCATAGTCGGTCATCACGATATGGCCCGACTGCTCCCCCCCGAGGTTAAAGCCTCCTTCGCGCATCCGCTCCACCACATAGCGGTCGCCGACTCCGGTCCGCTCCAGCCGCACACCACGGTCGTTCAGGAAACGCTCCAGCCCCAGATTGCTCATCACCGTGGCGACAAGCGCCTTGCCCGCAAGACGCTCCTCCTCGGCCCAACGCGCGGCCATCAGCGCCATGAACTGATCGCCGTCGCCGATGCGGCCATTCTGATCAATCAGGATCACCCGGTCAGCGTCGCCGTCAAGGCAGATGCCCACGTCGGCGCCATTGGCCACCACAGCCTCAGCCGCCGATTGCGGCTGGGTGGAACCGCAGCCGTCGTTGATGTTGAACCCGTTCGGGTCCACGCCCACGGGGATCACATTCGCGCCCAATTCCCACAGCGCCATCGGCGCCACATGGTAGGCCGCGCCATGGGCGCAGTCGATCACCACCTTGAGCCCATCAAGACGCATCTGCCGCGGGAAAGAGGATTTCACCCGTTCGATATAGCGAAAGCGGCTGTCGTCGATCCGCTTAGCCCGGCCAATCTGATCCGGTGCCGATGGCTCGACCCCTTCGGCAACCAGCGCTTCGATTTCCTGCTCGACCTGATCGGAGAGTTTGAACCCATCCGGGCCGAAGAACTTGATGCCATTGTCGCTGGCCGGGTTGTGACTGGCTGAGATCATCACCCCCAGATCGGCCCGCATGGAGCGCGTCAAAAGCCCCACCGCCGGTGTCGGCACCGGCCCCAGCAGCAACACGTTCATGCCGGTGCTGGTGAGGCCCGCAGTCAGCGCGTTCTCGAACATATAGCCCGACAGCCGCGTGTCTTTGCCGATAACCACACGGTGCACGCCGCGTTTCTCACGCCGGAAATAGCGCCCGACGGCGGCACCGATGCGCAGCGCCATGTCGGCGGACATGGGGTGAATATTGGCGGTGCCGCGCACGCCGTCTGTACCAAAGAGCTTTGTCATATCTCTTTTCCTGCCAATGCCGAACGATAAAGTAAAATGGATTGAATGGTTTGCGCCACATCGTGGACGCGCAAGACATGGACCCCGTGGTTCAGTGCCGCCAGGGCCACCGCGATAGAGCCGGGCGCGCGATCTTCCCCCGCCGCGCCGCCGCCGATCGTGCCGATGAAACGTTTACGCGACGCACCGAGCAAGATCGGCACCCCGAGGCTGTGGAACAGGCTCAGCCGCGCGAGCAGCGCAAGGTTGTGCTCCAGCGTCTTGCCAAAGCCGATGCCCGGATCGGCGATGATATTTGCGCGCGGGATGCCCTGCGCCTCAAGCGCCGCGATCCGCTCGACCAGATAGTCATAGACGTCGAGCAGCACGTCATCATAGCGCGGGTCGCGCTGCATCGTGGCCGGGTCGCCTTGGGCGTGCATCACACAGACCGGCAGCCCCCGCGCCGCGCAGAAGGGCGCAAGCGCCGGGTCGAAGGTCAGCCCTGCCACGTCATTGACCAGATCCGCCCCCGCCGCCACGGCGGCTTCGGCCACGGCAGCTTTGCGGGTGTCGATGCTGATCGCCCCTTCCCCGGCCGCCCGCAGCCCTTCGATCACCGGCCGGACACGCGCGATTTCTTCCTCCTCCGGCACGGTCTCCGCGCCCGGGCGGGTGGATTCCCCGCCGATGTCGAGCATATCGACCCCCGCCGCCCGCATCGCCACCCCCGCGGCGACCGCGACCTGCGGGTCGACATGGCGGCCCCCGTCGGAGAAACTGTCAGGCGTGGCATTGAGGATGCCCATCACGCGGGGGCGGTCGAAACTTAACCCCGCGATGGCCGGGCGCGGCGCGGTTAGGGCATCGCGCGCGGCGGAGGGGAGCGCATCTGCCGGGATCACGCGCGGCGCCTGCCCCCGCGACAGGACTTCAACATGGGTGAACCAGCCCCAACCGCCCGCGAGGGTCAGCGCGCCTTCGGGCCGTGCGGGGCCGATCTGAACCAAGGGGCGATGGTACTCGGTCATCAAACGATCTCCGCGCTGTCGACGTCAATCAGGCGCATAGGCAGCGCCGTGCCCTCGGGCCGCTCCGCGCCAATCAGCACCAATTCGCAGGCCGATGAACTCTCCGCGAACCATGCGGCCAAGGCGGGTGCCGCGCTTGGCGGGGCGGCGGGGCCGTCCACTGCGTCGAGCACGATCCGCGCAGGCGCCCAGATGCTGATCTGGCCGTTTTTCGTCGCCCAATCCAACTCCGTCCGGCTGCCGACCACCGCGCCGCGCGGATCGCGGGTTGAAAGCATCCAAGCGTTCTGTTCGATGGCTAAGAGGTCAATGTGGCGCTGCGCTTTCTCATCCTCGGCCTGTGGCAAAGGGGTGTCGGGGGGGCCGACACAGAGGATTACCGGCTCCGCCGCCCCTTCCAATTGATCCAGCCATTCCGCCAAACGCGTCGAGGCAATCGCCGCATTGGAGAGGTATACCACGCGCGGCTGCGGGGACTTTTGGGCTGCGTCATGCGCTGCCGCCTCCTCCCGCGCGCGGACGATCTCGACGCCAAGCGCACCGGGGCCCCGGTCGAGCTTTTCGATCCGCACGAAAACCCGCATCGCTTGCGGCTCGATCAGAATACGGTCGGCCACCCGTTCGGCCAGCGTTTCCAAAAGGTTGAGCCGTTCGGCGGCAAGCTCGGCGGCGATGGCTTCGGTCACGCGGTCGTAGGACAGGATACGGTCGACATCGTCGTCCACCACACCCGTCAGGGGGGCCACCTCGACCACCACGTTGAAACAGACCCGCTGGGTGACGTCCCGCTCGGCCTGAAAGGCACCGATCTCAACCTCGACGATATGATCGCGCAGGGAGATACGATCACGCGGCTCGGGGCCGGCCATCGTCTCTGCCCGCTCGGAAGGGTGGGCAAAGGCAAGTCGAATTTCGTCGTCGGACATCGGCAGCGCCTATCGGATCAGGGTAACGGGCCCCGTCGGGGGCGCTTCGTTGCACATTTAGCAGGCCCACCGGCGGCAGGCCAGCACCCGAAGGCACATCCCGGACCTTAGTTCGAAGCGGTCTTCCATGTGTGGCGATAGAAAAGATGCTGCCCGATCCGCGCGGTCTTGGTATAGACCCGCGCCCAGTTGGGGTTCACTGCGGTGGTGTGGTAGTGGGTCGCGCCATTGGTCAGCTTCGGCGCGCTGCCGTCGATGATCGCACGCGCGACTTTTGAGACACGGGCAAAGGCACGCGGCTCATTGATGACCTCTTTGTGGCCGTCGCAGGTGTAGGTGAACTGGCACTGATACTTGCGCCCCGTCCCTTGATTGATCACGCCACAGAGCGTGCCGGGGAAACGGGCGGATTTCACCCGGTTCATGATCACTTCGGCCACGGCGAACTGGCCTTTGACCGTCTCACCGCGCGCCTCGAAGTAAAGCGCTTCGGCAAGGCACTGCAATTCGGCGTTGCCTTCGGCCTTGGGCTGGCTGTCGATCCAAGCCGTGGAGAATTTCACATCTGTCTCGCTGGCCGACACGGGCTGTGCGACCATCTCCTGAAGCCGCGCCGCACCGGCGGACTTCAGACCTTGAATTTCAATCTGCGCAAGATCGCTCGCACTTTCAGAGCTGGCCTGAACCGCCAGCGGGCTGCTGCACAGCGCCACGGAAAGAGCAAAAGAGATCGACCGGATAAAACGCATTATGCGCCTCGCATCATTGTTAGGGCTGCGGGGCGGATAGCCAAAAGGTTCCCGGCGGTAAACCCAATCAGACGTTATGTGCAGAAACTCGCCGAATTATGGTATAAATTGGGCTGGCGCCCGCCGCCCCTACCCGATCTTGTGGGCAATGGCGAGCTGGGCGGCGGCCAAACGTGCAACTGGCACGCGAAATGGCGAACAGGAAACATAATCGAACCCCGATTCGCGACAAAAGGCAATGGATTCGGGGTTGCCGCCATGCTCCCCACAGATGGAAAGGGTGATTCCGGGCTGCGCCCTGCGCCCTCTTTCCGCCCCGAGTTGCAGCAATTCGCCGACCCCATCGGTGTCGAGCACATGGAACGGATCCTCCGGGTAGACCCCCTGTTGCACGTAGTTCGACATGAAGCGCCCCGCATCGTCGCGCGAGAGTCCGTAGGTCATCTGCGTCAGGTCGTTGGTCCCGAAGCTGAGGAAGGCGCAATGCGGCGCGATACCATCGGCGCGCAGGCAGGCGCGCGGGGTCTCCACCATGACCCCAAGGCGGTAGGTAAAGCTCGCGTCACGCTCGCTGCGCACTGCGGCGGCCACGGCATCAACGCTGGCTTTGACCAGTTCCACCTCGCGCCGGGCGCTGACCAGCGGGATCATGATCTCGGGCACCACCGGCTCGCCATCGCGGCTGGCCTCAATCGTGGCCTCGAAAATGGCGCGGGCCTGCATCTCGTAGATCTCGGGCACCGTGACCCCTAAGCGCACGCCGCGCAGGCCCAGCATCGGGTTATACTCCGTCATCGCCGCCACACGCCGCGTCACGTCGGACATCTGAAGGCCAAGCGCCTCGGCCAATTCGCGCTGCCCGGCTTTGTCGGAGGGCAGGAACTCATGCAGCGGCGGGTCGAACAGGCGGATGCAGACCGGCTGACCCTGCATGATGCGGAAAAGCTGGGTAAAATCCTCGCGCTGCATGGGCAGCAGACGTTCCAGCACCGCGCGGCGGTCTTCGCCGCTTTCGGCAAAGATCATCTCGCGCATCACGGTGAGGCGGCCCGGCTCGAAGAACATATGCTCGGTCCGGCACAGGCCGATGCCATGGGCATTGAAGTTGCGCGCGGTCTGCGCATCGGTCGGCGTGTCGGCATTGGCGCGGATGCCGATGTCGGCCACATCCTCCGCCCAGCCCATCAGCCGGTTAAAGGTATCGTCAAGCGCGGCCTCCTGCATCTTGGCCACCCCCGCCAGCACCTGCCCGGTGGAGCCATCGACAGTGACCTGATCGCCTTCGACAAAGACCCGCCCGTCGGGGGCAATGATCTGCCGTTGGGTCACCACAAAGCGCATGTTCGAGGCACCAACCACGCAAGGCAGCCCCATGCCGCGCCCGATCACCGCCGCATGGCTGGTGATGCCGCCGCGTTCGGTCAGCACGGCGGCGGCGGCATGCATGCCGCGAATATCCTCGGGCGACGTCTCACGCCGGACGAGGATGCAAGGCTCACCGCGTGCAGCACTTGCCTGCGCGTCGCTGGCGGAAAAGACGATCCGCCCGGTGGCCGCGCCGGGGCTGGCGGCGATGCCGCGCCCGATCACGTCCCGCTTGGCACTTGGGTCGACTTGGCGGTGCAGCAGTTCCGACAGCGTGCGCGGCTGCACCCGCATGAGCGCTTCCTCGCGGCTGATGATCCCCTCATCGGCCAGCGCCACGGCGATGCGCACGGCAGCCCGAGAGGAACGCGCAACCTTCACACCGTCCAAGATATGCAGCTTGCCCTGATCGATCACAAACTCGACCTGCATCTCGGCCCGCAGCCTCTTGCGCATCAGCGCCGCGTGATCCTTCAACTCGGCAAAGGCTTCGGGCACCAATTCTTCAAGCGATGGCCCGCGCGGATCACGGGTGAGATACATCGCCGCCGCATCGCCTTCGAGCGCATCGCGCCCTTGGCTTTGGCTGAGGTATCGCCCGGTGATCTGCGGCAGGCCGGTATCGCTATCGACCAGTTGCAACACGCCCGAACCGCACTGCCCCTGCCCCACGCCAAAGGCCATTTCCTGAACCACCAGCCCCAGCCCCGCATCCGCAGGCGCGCCCTTAGCCTGCCGGAGCAGCCGCGCCGAGGTGCCGTTCCACGCCCGCGCCATGGAGCGCAGCACAGCAGCAAGCTGGGTCGCCGGGTCTTGGGGAAAACGCTCTTCGGTCTCGGCCTCATAGGCGCGTAGTGATTCCATCAGCGCCGCGCGACCATCGCCGTTCACCTCGTCGAACATATCGGGATCCAGCCGCGCGACATTGACCGCATAGGACTGCACGAAACGCGAATAAAGCGCCGCCGCCGGCCCTTCGCCGATGGTGCCAGCATAGCTTTCAAACAGCGCGTCGTTGATCCCGATGTTCAGCACCGCCCCCGGCCCGCCCCAATCGGGGTCTTGGCTGGAGGGTCGCACGCAAAGCAGCGCACCCTTGGGAAACTGATCGACCACCGCTTGCACGTCGGGCATCTGGCCCCGCGCGATCTGCTGCACCGCGTCAAAGGACAGCGCAATGGTGCGCGGCACCGGCAGGTCGAGCCGCACGAGACGTTGCAAACATTTGGCCCGCCCGCCGTGGGTGGTATTGGCAATCGGCGCGGTGGGGGTCACCAGCGTGGTATGGGGATCGTTCTGCACTGCAGCACCTTAATCGTTCCGATGCAGCATAGGGGTTGAGGCAGAAGGGGCAAGGGATCTCGCCCCCTCTGGGGTCAGCCGTCCAGTTTGGTCAAGTCCGCCACGGCGCTACAGATCGTGCGGATGCGGCTCAGCAGATTAAGCCGGTTGCGCCGCACCGTGGGGTTCTCGGCGTTGACCTGTACCGCCTCAAAGAAGGCATCGATCGGCCCGCGCAATTCCGCCATGGCCGCCATCGCGGTCGAGAAATCCTGCGCCGCCATTGCCGGGGTGATCTTGGCCTCTGCCTTGTCGAGTGCGGCGAAGAGGTCTTTTTCGGCCTCCGTCTCGGCAAACTTCGGATCGGCGCCAAAGGAGTATTCCACGCCATCGGCCTCTTCGGCTTGGCTGAGGATGTTGTTGGCTCGTTTGAAGCCTTGGATCAGGTTTTCGCCATCGTCGGTTTTGAGCGTGTCCGACAAGGCGCGGGCGCGTTTTACCAAGAGGGTCAGGTCGTCGCTGCCGTCCATGGCGATGCAGGCGTCGATGACGTCGTGACGGATGCCTTGGTCGCGGAGGTAGACTTTGAGGCGGTCGTGGATGAAGCCCAGAATGTCGGCAGTGTCAGCCCGGCCCGCGTCACGGTCGCCGACGATCTCGGCGCTTTGGCCCAGTACGTCGTTCAGTGACAGCGACACATCATTCTCCACCAAAATCCGGATCACGCCCAAGGCCGCCCGGCGCAGCGCGAAGGGGTCCTTGCTACCGGTCGGCTTCTCGTCGATGGCCCAAAAGCCGGTAAGCTTGTCGATCTTCTCGGCCAGCGCCACGGCGATGGAGATCGGCGCGGTCGGCACGTCGTCGGACGGCCCCAACGGCGCGTAGTGGTCCTTGGCCGCATCGGCCACGGCATCCGACATCCCCGCCTTGCGCGCGTAGTAGCTGCCCATTAGGCCCTGCAACTCGGGGAATTCGTAGACCATCTCGGAGCTGAGGTCGGCCTTGGCGACGCGGGCGGCCTTCTCGGCCTCGTCAGCGTCAGCACCTACCAGCGGCGCCAATTCGCGCGAGAGCGTCGCCATGCGGTCGATCAACTCGGCCTGCGTGCCGAGTTTGTTGTGGAAGGTCACGTTTTCCAGCGCTTTGACCCAAGTCTCCATCCCGCCCCCGGCGGTGACGGTGCGCAGGTCGTTGTCCCAGAAGAATTTCGCATCCGAGAGCCGCGCGCCCAACACCTTCTCGTTCCCGGCAAGGATCGTGGCGCCCTCGTCGGCGGTGGTGCGGTTGGCGACGGTGATGAACCGCTCGATCTGCCCCGACTTCGGGTTGCGGACCGAGAAGAACTTCTGATGCTCTTTCATCGAGGTTTGCAGCACCTCTGGCGGCAGGCCAAGGAAATCCTCGCCGATCCGGCCCATCAGCACGACGGGGTATTCGACCAGTCCCGCGACCTCGGCCAGAAGCCCTGCGTCCTCAACGACTTCGAGCCCGGCGGCGAAGGCCATGTTGGTGGCGTCATGCCAGATCGTATTGGCGCGCGCGGCGGGGTTGAGCACGACGAAGGCGCGGCTGAGCTTGTCCTGATAATCCTCGAAGCCCGCGACTTCGATCTCGGCGGGGGCGAGGAAACGGTGCCCGCGCGTGGTGTTCCCGGCGGTGATCCCGTCGATGGTCAGCGGCACCACCTCGGCCCCGGCCTCGTCGCTGATCACGCAGAGGATGGAATGCAGCGGGCGGACCCATTTCAGGCTACCACTGCCCCACCGCATGGACTTGGGCCAGGGGAAGTTGCGGATGGTCTGTTCCAGCACCTCGGCCACGATCTCGGCGGCGGGGCGGCCCGGTTTCTCGATCTTGGCAAAAAGCACTTTGCCCTTGGGTGTCTCGCGTTCCTCAAGCTGGTCGCGCGTCAGACCCGCGCCGCGCAAAAAGCCTTCGATGGCTTTCTCGGGCGCGTCCGCCTTGGGGCCCTTGCGCTCTTCCACCTGTCGGGGGCTGGCGGCGAGCATGTCGCCAAGCGCCAGCGTCAGGCGGCGCGGGGTGGTGAAGACGGCGGCGGAGCCATAGGTCAGACCGGCCTCGACCAAACCATTGGTCACTAGCTTTTGCAGGTCTTCGCCCGCGCGTTTCTGCATCCGCGCGGGAATTTCTTCGGAAAAAAGTTCAATCAGCAGATCTGGCACGGGGGGCCCCCAATTCTTGCCGCGACGGCGGCGTCTCATCGGGCGCTTGGATAACGAGTGCTAGGCGGAGGGTCTAGCCCCCCGCCCCGCGTTTAATCCAACAAGGTGCGGATATCCGGGTCGGAGAATTTCGGCACCACGCGGTAGCCCGCCTCGACGAAGTTATAGACCGCGAAACCGATCAGCCCCAGCCCGGCCCCGCCCAGAAGGAAGCGCCCAAAGGCCATGCCGCGCAGGTCTTGCAACGCCTCGCCCAGACCGCCCGCCTGTTCGGGGTTGGCCGTGAGCGCCGCATAGCCCAGCGAAAAGGCGACGAGCGCGAGAATGCCGCCATAGATGACAAGGCCGATTTTCACGATGGGGTCGATGCTTTCGGTGAAATGGGTGCGGGCCAGATGGCCCTTATACTTCCCGCTCAGCCCTTTGTAGGCGTAGTAAATCCCTGCGCCCAGCAGGATCAACGCCCCCGCGGCCACGATATAGCGCCCGGCGGGCATGGCCATCAGCTTTTGCGTCCAGTCCTGCGCGGAACTGCCGCCGGAGTTCTTGCCGCTCAGCGCCAGAGCGAGAACCGAGACGCCGATACCGCCGTGGATCAGCCCGGTCGTGATCTGCCCCAGCCGCGCGATCAGCCCCTTGGCGTCGGTGCCGTGGTCTTCGACATCCTTCACACCCGCGGCCACACGCCAGACCAGATAGGCCAGCAGCCCGATGCCGATGGCAAATAGCGCGGGGATGCCATAGGGCTCATCCCGCAGTGCCGCGAGGGCGTCTTTCGTACCCGAGGCTTGGGTGCGTTTCAGGGCGGCCAAAAGCGCCAGCCCCCCGATGATCGTATAGATCACCCCGCGCGCGCCATAGCCTGCGCGCATCACCCATTTCAGCCCCTCATGTGTTTTCTCTGACATTTTCGCCCCCGTTCTATGTGGGGACAAGCGTTCGGCAGCGTCAAAAGGTTCCGCCGAAAGGGTCCGCGCGCGGGGATAAGATCAGTCGGCGGGGCGTTCCGGGCAGGCCTCGCCCACCACGGTGCCGTCATAGGACTTCTCACCACAGTCGTTCAGCTCATGCCAGATATAGCCGCGCCCGTCGTCGGTCAGTGCCACGATCCGGTCGACGCCGTAGTGCACGTTTTTGCCGCCGAGGAAGGTCAGCGCGCTGCCCGCCTCGATCTCAGCCGCGATGGCGGGGGCGTCGAAACAATCGAACCAGCCCGGCGCGTTGCGCGGATCGGTATGGTCGGTCATCTCATAGGTCTCGGTCGCCATGGCGAGACTGATGTCATGCTCGAAACAGGCGCGAAACCGGATCGGGGAACTGTCGGCGTCGATGGCCTGTAGGTTCTCCGCCGCGATCTCCTCCGGCTCCTCCGTCGTCAGAGAGACGAGTTCAACCTTGGCCTCGGGCACATCGTGGTAAAAGCCGTAGATCTGAAGGTAATAGAGCGCCGCACCGGCGATCACTGCGGAGACGAGGATCACGATGCCAACAATCTTGCCGCTCATGCCGCGCTGTCCGCCTCGGGCGTCCAGCCGCCCGCACGTGTTTGCACGAAGGCATCCGCGCATTGCTTGGCCAGCGCCCGCACCCGCCCGATATAGGCCTGCCGCTCGGTGACCGAGATCACGCCGCGCGCATCCAGCAGGTTGAAGATATGGCTCGCCTTGATGCATTGGTCATAGGCCGGATGCGCCATGACGATGCGCTTGCCGGTCTTGGGGTCTTCGGCGGGCTGTTCGAGGATGAATTTGCAATGCGCCTCAGCCTCATTGAACTGATCGAGCAGCACCTCGGTGTTGGCCGTATCGAAGTTCCAGCGCGCGAACTCCTCTTCGGTCTGTTTGAAAACATCGCCGTAGGTCAGCGGGATCGGCGCGTCGGGGCTGTTGAAGGGCATGTCCATGACGTGATCGACACCCAGCACATACATCGCCAGACGTTCCAGCCCATAGGTCAGCTCGCCCGAAACCGGGTGGCAGTCATGGCCGCCGACCTGCTGGAAATAGGTGAACTGCGAGACTTCCATGCCGTCGCACCAGACCTCCCAACCCAGCCCCCAAGCGCCGAGCGTCGGGCTTTCCCAGTCGTCCTCGACAAAGCGGATGTCATGCAGCGCCATGTCGATGCCGATGGCTTCGAGCGAGCCGAGGTACAGGTCTTGCAAATTGGGGGGGCTGGGTTTGATCAGCACCTGATACTGGTAGTAATGCTGCAAACGGTTCGGGTTCTCACCATAGCGCCCATCCGTGGGGCGGCGCGAGGGCTGGACATAGGCTGCGGCCCAAGGCTGCGTGCCAAGGCTGCGCAGCGTGGTGGCCGGGTGAAAGGTGCCCGCGCCCACTTCCATGTCGTAGGGTTGCAGCACCGCGCAGCCCTGCCGCGCCCAATAGCTCTGCAAAGCAAGGATGATCTCTTGGAAAGAGCGTGGTTTCTGCGCTGCGTCAGACATGGTGATTGCCCCTTAATGATGCGCGCCTTTCCTACGTCTGCAAACCATGGGGGTCAATCACAGCTTTATCAGAATTTCGCCCCCTTTGGCATGGCATTTGCGCCGCTTTCCGGCGTAATCTGGCTCGGATTTGGTTTTGCGAGAGTTGAGTGACGATGAAGCGAATTCTACCTGCCCCCGTGGCGATCTTCTTGGCCCTGAGCCTGACCTGGGCGGGCCTTGCGCGGGCGCAATCGGCAGAGGATGTCGTTTGGGTTCAGATCGAGGCGCAGCCGTCCTTGGCCGAAGCCACGGACCGGGCGCGCGCCTATGAGACCCTGTTGGATGACGTGAATGGCTTTGCCTTGGGCGGTGGCTGGTACGGCATCGCCGTGGGCCCCTACCGGCGCGAGGATGCGGAACTGGTGCTGCGCAGCTATGTGCGCGACGGTCTGGTGCCGCGCGACAGCTTCATCCAGCAATCCAACCGTTTCCAGCAGCAGTTCTGGCCCGTTGGTGACAACGTTCTGGAAACCGGCGTGATCGACGCCCCCGTGGGCGTGGATGGCATTGCGCCAGAGGAAGCCGCCGCGGGCAGCAGCACCCCCGATGTCACGACAACCCCGCTTGATCCGGCAGGGACGGAGGGTGAAACCCAAGCCGCAGAGGCCGAGACCGCACCGGCCCCCACCCCGCCCGAACCGGATGAAACCCCAGCAGAGGCGCGCCGCTCGGAACGCGCCCTTTCGGCGCAGGAGCGCAAGGACCTGCAAATCGCCCTGCAATGGGCGGGCTTTTACGATGCCGCGATTGACGGTGCCTTTGGCCGGGGCACCCGTGCCTCCATGCGCGCGTGGCAAGGGGCCAACAGCTATGAGCCGACCGGTGTGCTGACCACGCGCCAGCGCGCCGCGCTGATGGCGCAGTATAACGCCGTGCTCGACGGGCTGGGGCTGCAACTGGTGCGCGACGAAAAGGCCGGGATCGAGATCATGATGCCCACCGCCGAGGTCGACTTCGCCCGCTACGAGCCGCCCTTTGCCCATTACGACAGCAGTGGCAACATCGGCGCGCGGGTCTTGTTGATCAGCCAGCCGGGCAATCAAGATACGCTCTATGGCCTTTATGACATCATGCAAACGCTTGAGATCGTCCCCTTGGATGGCCCGCGCGAGCGCAAGCGCAATTCCTTTGAGTTGATCGGCGAGAACGGCAGCATCATCAGCCAGACGCAGGTCTCGCTGGAGAACGGTCAGATCAAGGGCTTCACGCTGATCTGGCCCGCCGGGGACGAAGACCGCCGCCGCCGCGTGGTGGCCGAGATGTCGAAAAGCCTCACGCGCCTGCCCGGCGTGCTCGACGCCGGCGCAGGCAACAGCGACGCGCAGGCGATTGATCTGGTCGCCGGTCTGCAAATCCGCCAGCCCAAGATCGCCCGCAGCGGCTTTTTCATCGATGGCAATGGCGCAGTGGTCACCACCAGCGAAGTCGTGGCCTCTTGCGGGCGGGTGACGCTGGACGCCGATACCGATGCCACGGTGGTCGCCACCGATGAGGCGCGCGGCCTTGCCCTGCTCAAGCCCGAAAGCCGCCTCGCCCCGCTGGCGGTGGCCGAGTTCAGCAACGCGGCCCCGCGCCTGCAATCGGAAATCTCCGTCGCGGGCTACTCCTACGAGGGCGTGCTGAGCGCCGCGACACTGACATTTGGCGCGCTGTCGGACCTCAAGGGGCTGAACGGGGATGAGACCCTCAAGCGCCTGTCGGTCAAGGCCCAGCCCGGCGATGCCGGGGGTCCGGTATTCGACGAGAATGGCCATGTCGTGGGCATGTTGCTGCCCCAGACGGAAGCGGACCGCAAACTGCCCGAAGACGTTAGCTTTGCCCTTGATGGCGATGTGATCCTAAAGGCAGCGCAGGATGCCGGGTTGGGCAGCAAACAGGCGCAGGGGGCCACAGGCCCGATCGCGCCGCGCGACCTGACGCTGCGCGCGCAGGGCATGACCGTCTTGGTCAGCTGCTGGGAATAACGCGGGGGGCTCAGCCCCTAGCGACAAAGACAAAGGGCGGTGCCATCAGCGCCGCCCTTTTACGTTTCAAGCGCGCCAGAACTTGGCGGTGAACATGACGTAGACCGCCATCAGCTCCAGCCGCCCGATCCACATGGCGATGATCAAAATCCACTTCGCCGTGTCGTTGAGGCTGCTGAAGTTCCCCGCCGGGCCGATGATCTCTCCCAAGCCCGGGCCGATGTTCGCCAGCGCCGCCGCCGCCCCCGAAACCGAGGTGACGAAATCCAACCCCGTCAGGCTCAGCGCGACCGAGATCAGGCCGAGCGATACGACGAAGAACATAAAAAAGGACATCACCGAGCTTAGCACGTCCGCCCCCACCGGGCGGCCATCGTAGCGCGGGGTAAAGACACCGTGGGGCGAACGGATCCGCCGCAGCTGCGCGCGGATCGACGCAAAGAGCAGTTGATAGCGGAAGATTTTGATCGAACAGGTAGTCGAGCCCGCGCAGCCGCCGATCAGGCCGATAAAAAAGAACAGCGCCACGGCAAAGCTGCCCCATTGCATATAGTCCGCCGAGGCATAGCCGGTGCCCGAAATGATCGAGGTGATGTTGAACAGCGCTTCGCGCAAGACCCGCTCGGATTCATAGGTCGTGCCGCTGCGCAGAACGAAAAAGACGATCACCACCAGAAAGGTCATCGTCATGAAAAAGCCGCGCACCTGCGGGTCGCGGTGCAGGGCCACGGGGTTGCCGTTGATCAGCTGCACATAGCGTACGAAGGGCAGCGCGGAGAGGATCATGAAAATCACGGCGACATATTCGGCGGGGCCGGAAAAGGTGCTGAAGGAGGCGTCGTAGTTAGAAAACCCACCTGTTGAGACCGTGGTCAGCGCATGCACCGTCGCGTCAAAGGTAGACATCCCAAGGGCCAGATAGCTCAGCATGCAGGCCAGCGTGAGCCAGAGGTAGATCACCGAAATCTGCGTTGCGATCTGCCCCGCGCGGGGCAGGATTTTCCCGAAAGTGTCGAAGGATTCGGATTTGAAGATCTGCATACCACCGACCCGCAGCTCGGGCAGAAAGACCATGGCGACAACGACGATACCGATGCCGCCCAGCCATTGCAGGATCCCACGCCAGATCAGCAGACCTTTGGGCAGGTCTTCCAACCCGGTCAGCACCGTGGCCCCGGTGGTCGTCAGCCCCGACATCGCCTCGAACATCGCGTCGGTCACGCTGGCCTCGGTCGCGCCCAGCACGAAAGGCAAAGCCCCGAACAGCGGCAGCATCAGCCAGACGCCGGTGGTCAGCATGAATGTCTGTTGAATGGTGAGCCCTTCGCGGACTCCATTGGCGCTAGCGAGGGCGATCATACCGCCACCCAGCGTCGTGATCAGCGCGCTTTCGACAAAGACCCACCACTGGCCCCGGCCTTCGGCCAGATCGACCAAGATCGGGATGATCATGGCAAGGCCGAGCACGGCCACCAAAAGGCCCACGACATATCCGACAGGTCGTATATCCAACATGCGCGCAGCGTTGGCTTGGCCGCTCGTCGCTGTCAAGCCGAGACGGGACCGGGGCGCGATTTGGCCCCGGTCCGTGTCGTCTTAGATGTAGTAGAGGTCTTTGAAAACGTGGTGAACGATGTCGTCACGCTTGATGCCCATGGCGGCCAGTTCTTCGTCGCTTTTCACTTGCAGGCCTTGGACCTGCTCAAAACGGCGTTGGGCGGTGGAGCCCATCATGATGCCATGGCCGATCCCCGCGAAAAAGCGGCGCAGACCGGCGCCGGCGCGCCGCAGCCCTTCGAGGGGAGAGACGGAGTGGGCGGGGTGAGCAGTGCTCTGGTAGGTCATCTGATTGCCTTTGCAATTTCCAGTATTTCGATGACCGTTAGATAGGCAATGCTGCGCCGCAGCAGAACCGACGTTTTCGCATAGCCGCTGGTCGGGAGTTGCAGGGCTGACAGGGCGACATTCGCAGATTGTGCGCTAAGACAGGCGGAATACCCCGCAAAGAGGCGCGGCGCGGGCTGCGAACAACCGTCGCGCGATTGCCGCGCCGTGCGGGGTCAGCCGACGTGGAAGAGGGTGTTGAAAAGCTTGGGGTCGATGCTCTGCGCGGCAAAGGTCTCACCTTGGGTCAGCACGCTGATCGCATCGTGGCTGTGCAGGCTTTCTTGATGGCTGGCGACGATGCGGAAATCGCCCACCCGGTCATCGGCCAAAAGCTGTTCGCAAAACAGCCGCGCGGCATCCTCGACAAAGATCGGATTGGCGGCGTTAAGCTCTGCAAACGCCTGTTCGTCTTCGCGTTTGACCATGACCTGCGTCTCGGTCGGCACGGCGCGGCGGCAAATCTCGATCAGGTCTTCGAACCACAGGCAATCGCCCTCGTCCCGCGTCTCGACCGATATCCGCGCGACGGAGCGTTGCGAATGCGGCGTCGCCAATTGCCCGCGGGTCTGGCGCGCGTGTTCGCTCAGTTCCAGCGAACAGGGGCAGGTGCTGGAATAGACATAGTCGAGATGCACGATCTTCTTGCGCTCGCCGTTCTGTTCGACCAACTCCAGCGCGATGTCGTAATACTGATAGCCCGTGAGGCCCGAGCGCAGGCTACCGATCTTCATCGGGAAGGAAAAGCGCATCTGAATTCGCGCGTCCAAGCTCTCAAGATCGGCCTTGTAATCGTCCAGCGCCGCTTCGATCACCTCGAAGCTGAAGGTCGCCTCGGCATGGCGGTAGAAACTGCGCATGATGCGGGACATGTTGATGCCCTTCTTCTCCGCATCGAGCGAGACCGAGCCGGTCACGGAAGTCTCAAGCCGCAGATCCCCGCCCTCTCGGCTGCGATAGCGGATCGGCAGGCGAAAGTTCGAGATACCGACATGCTGGATCAACTGCTGCGCGCCGCGGATCAGGCTGGAGGGGCCGTTTTGCAGATCCGGCAGGCTGGCGCGGTAGTTGTCGCCCGCCGTGAAATCTTCGGGATAGGCGCGGCTAAGGGCGGGATATTCGGCGGGCGCGAGCATCCGGGCCATGGCCGGGTCCAGCGCCGCAATCTCAGCCGGGGTGGCCGTTTCGGCCCAAGCGCGCAGCGTGGCGAGCGCGGATTGCGCCGCCTCCCGGTCCGGTGTCTCGGACATCTCAGTCACGATGTTCATTGCGCGGCCCTCCGGTCTGTCGCTCTCAATGTATGATGCGCGGGGCCAAAATGCCACCGCGCCCGCGACACATCAGGTCAGGCTTGCGCCGCCGCATCCAAGGCTTGCAGCAAATCGGCCTTGAGATCGCCGCTATATTCCAGCCCTACGCTGATCCGCACCAGCCCCGGCGTGATGCCCAAAAGGTCTTTGGTGTCCTGCGGCAGACGCTGGTGGGTGGTGGTGGCCGGATGGGTGACGATGGTCTTGGCGTCGCCAAGGTTGTTTGAGATTACCCCCACCTGCAACGCATTCAGGAAAGCGAAAGCCGCCGCCTTGCCGCCCTTGAGGTCAATGGACAGCACCGTGCCCCCTGCCCCCATCTGGCGCATCGCCAGTGCGTTCTGCGCATGGCCCGCAAGGCCCGGGTAAAGCACCCGCGCCAATGCCGCGTGACCTTCCAGCGCCTCGGCCAATTCCTGTGCGCTGGCCGCCTGCGCCCGCACCCGCAGGTCAATGGTCTCCAACCCCTTAAGCATGATCCAAGCCGTGAAGGGGCTCATCGAGCCGCCGGTATGTTTCATGTAAGGCTCAAGCGTGCCGCGGATGAACTCGCGGCTGCCCAGCACCACACCGCCAAGCGCACGGCCCTGCCCGTCGATATGTTTAGTCGCGGAATAGACGACCACATCCGCGCCCTGCGAGATCGCGCGCGAAAAGACCGGCGTGGCAAAGACATTGTCGACCACCACCAGCGCGCCCTTGGCATGGGCGAGTTTGGCAACGGCCTCGATGTCGATCACTTCAAGCGTGGGGTTGGCGACGGATTCGAAGAAGACCGCGCGGGTGTCCTCGCGAATCGCGGCCTCCCAAGCGGAAAGGTCGCTGCCGTCGACGAAAGTGACCTCTACCCCGTAGCGGCCAAGGATCTCTTCCAGCACATAGATACAAGACCCGAATAGCGCCCGGGCCGAGACGACATGATCGCCCGCCTTCAGCATCGAGATCAGCGCACCCGAGACAGCTGCCATGCCGCTGGCCGTGGCAAAAGCATCCTCGGCGCCTTCCAGCGTGGCGATACGGTCTTCGAACATCGCCACCGTCGGGTTGCCGTAGCGGGCATAGATGAACTCATCCGGGCCGATCTCTTCAAACCGGGCTTCGGCCTGTTCGGCGCTGTCGTAAACGAAACCTTGGGTCAGGTAGATCGCCTCGCTGACCTCGCCATATTGGCTGCGGCGGGTGCCTGCGTGGATCGCTTGGGTGCGCGCGTGACGGTCGTTGTTCATCAATCTCATCCTTCCGGCCCGGACTCGCGGGCATAAAAAAACCCCAGACGCGGCCAAGCGAAAGGGGTCTTTCATCCTGACCTTTTAGCGGCATGTTTAACGTGGCCCACAATCCGGTAACAAATCGCCACGCGGGGTGGATTACGCCGCGCGACGCTACAGGTCAACAGTTTCGCGCGGGGCCTTCGTTAAATTTGCGCGGATCAGCCTTGGTCTTTCTTTTCGCCGTAGGCTTCGAACAGCTTGCCCTGCGCCATGAAGAAAACGAAAATCGCCGCCGTCAGGCCGAAGGTTTTGAAGTAGACCCATGTGTCGGTCGAAAAGAACCGCCAAATCACCTCATTCGCCAGTGCCAGCCCAAAGAAGAAATACATCAGCCGTTTGGTCAGCAGCATCCAGCCCTCATCGCGCAGGGGCATCATCTCTTCCATGACGTATTTCAGGTAGGACTGCCCGCGCAGCAGGCCGACGGCCAAAAGGCCGCCGAAGAGCACATAGATCAGCGTCGGCTTCATCTTGAAGAAGCGGTCATCGTTCAGCCAGACCGACAACCCGCCAAAGATCACCACCAGCACCACGGTGGCGACCTGCATCCGGCTAAGCTTGCCCGTCAGCGCCCAAAGCGCGCCGGTCGAGAGCACCAGCAGCGGCACAAACATCGCGGTGACGACGATAAAGCCGTCATACTCCGTCCCGCCGAAAGTGTAGGTGTTATCCTTGAGCCACAGATAGGCCACGAGGAAGGCCAAGACCGGCCCGTATTCCAAGCCTGCCCGCAGCACTGGGTTGATCTCTCTTGGTTCTGACATGCCTGTTCCTTCAGCCGCCCATTTCAACAATCACCGCCCCGGCTGCGATCAGCGCCATCAGCGCGATGCGGCGCGGGCCGACGGTTTCTTTCAGCACCAGCACCCCGATCAGCGCGGCAAAGACGGTCGAGGTCTCACGCAGCACCGCCGCCTCGCCCACCTTGTCGAGCCGCGTGGCCAGCATGACCGACCCAAAGCTCGCGAATGCGATGATCCCGCCAATAAAGCCGCGCAGCATCAGCGGGGCAACTTCGGGCGGGTTCTCCATCCTATGCCAGCGCCGCCATGCGATCACCGGCATCACCAGCCCGTCGATCATGAAAAACCATGCAAGGAAGGTGAAAGGATCCGCCGTGGCGCGAATGCCGTAAGCGTCATATGTGGTGTAAAGCGCCACGAACAAGCCCGTCAGCACCGCCAGCCCGAGCGCTGCGTGCAGCGTGTCGCGCGCGGCGACCAGATTGCGCAGGTTATAAAGAGCAAGGCCAAAGATGCCGCTTAGCAGCACCGCCACGCCAAGCCATTGCACCGCGTTGAACCGCTCACCAAAAATCAAATATGCGCCGACCACGGCAAAGAGCGGCCCCGTGCCGCGCACCACCGGGTAGACCACCGTATAGGCGCCCTTGGTATAGGCCCATGCCTGCAACAGCTTGTAGATCACATGGATCACGAAAGCGCCGAGGAAGATCACCCACATATGCGGTTCGGGCCATGGCACGACGAAAAGCGCAAAGGGGGCCGCCATCACGCCATAAGAGACATCGATCGCCCCGCGCGTGAGCCAAGGATCATGCCGCCCCTTTTGCAGCGCGCCGAAAACCGCGTGCAGGAAGGCTGCGGAAAGCGCCAGCCACAGGGCCGCGGTATGGCCCGCGGGGGTGCCTTCGATCGACAGGATCCAATCGGTCATCGCGGAACCACCACCGCGGCGAGAGGTTTATACTTCAAAGCCTTTATAACCAACGGAAATTCCATGTTTGAAAGCCTGATCGCGGATCTCACCCACAGTTTTTCCAAAGTGCCGGTTACCGTGGCCGCGGCGCGGCTGCTCATGGCGGCCTTTCTGGCGGGTATCGTCGGGTATGAACGCGAGCGGCGCGACAAACCTGCGGGTCTGCGAACGCACATCATGGTGGCCATCGCCGCCTGTCTCTTCATCATCATCGGACAAGAGCTGGGCAGTTTGGAGTTCGGCGAAGGTGACCAGATGCGCTTTGATCCGCTGCGTCTGATCGAAGCGGTGACCGCAGGTGTCGCCTTCCTCGCGGCGGGGATCATTTTTACCTCTAACGGCGAGGTGCGCAACATCACCACCGGCGCGTCGATGTGGCTGGCCGGGGCCATCGGCCTGTCCTGCGGCGCGGGGCAAATCCTGCTGGCCTGTCTGACCGCAGGGGTCGTGGTGCTGGTTCTGACCGTTCTGCGCTGGATCGAACGAAAGCTTGGCACCCATGACTGAACAGGGCCGCCACTCTCGGCGGCCAGTGTACTCTCAGCCATCCGTGCCCACCAAGGCGGCGGCGAATTCATCCGGGTCAAAGGGCGACAGATCGTCAATCTGCTCACCCACACCCACGGCATGAATCGGCAGGCCAAAGCGGTCCGCCAGCGCCACCAGCACCCCGCCCTTGGCGGTGCCGTCGAGCTTGGTCATCACCAGACCGCTGACATCGGAGATCTCTTGGAAAACCTTCACCTGATTGACCGCATTCTGCCCCGTCGTCGCATCCAGCACCAATAGGGTGTTATGCGGCGCTGTCTCATCCTTCTTGCGGATGACGCGGACGATCTTGGCCAATTCCTCCATCAGGTCGCCCCGGTTTTGCAAGCGGCCTGCCGTGTCGATCAGCAGCAGATCGGCCCCCTCTTCCTGCGCGCGGCCCATGGCATCAAAGGCAAGGCTCGCCGGGTCGCTGCCCTCAGGCGCGGTGAGTACTGGCACGCCTGCGCGTTCGCCCCAGACCTGCAATTGCTCCACCGCGGCGGCGCGGAAGGTATCCCCCGCGGCGATCACGACCTTCTTACCCGCCGTACGAAATTGCGAGGCCAATTTGCCGATGGTCGTCGTCTTGCCCGAGCCGTTCACGCCGACCACCAGCACCACTTGCGGGGTCTTGGCATAGAGCGGCAGGGGCCGCGCTACAGGCTCCATGATGCGGCTGACTTCGCTGGCGAGCAGCTGTTTGATCTCTGCCACCGAGAGTTTTTTGCCAAAGCGCCCCTCGGCCATATTCGCGGTGACCCGCAGCGCCGTGTCGACGCCCATGTCGGCGCTGATCAGCAACTCTTCGAGCTGTTCGAGCATCTCGTCATCCAGCGTCCGGCGCACCACGGGCTGCGCGGCGCCGCGCCCCATGAGACGGCCCAAAAGGCCCGGTTTGGCGGGGGCGGCCTCGGCTGGGGTTTCGTCCAGCGCCGGGGCGACGGGTGTCATCGCTTGGCGCAGGTCGGTCGCCGCGGGAACTTCCTCCGTGGCCGGGGCGGGCTCAGGATCAGCGGCGGGTGGTTCCTGCGCGGGTGTGGGGTCCGGCTGGGGCTCAGTCGGTTCGGGCTGCGGTTCAGGCGCAGGCTGCGGCTCGGGCTCTGGGAGCGTCTCGGGTTCCGGGGCGGGTTCAGGCGCGGGGGTCGGCTCTTCCGCCTCCCGCTCTGCCGCCAACATTGGGCCGCTGTCCTCCTGCCTATCGGGCATCACGTCAGAGGCCGCGCCGGGCTGGTCCATCACCGCATCCACGGGGCCCGCTTCGGCCTCCGCCTCCCCGCCATCGCTGACGATTGCCTCCAACCCCTCGTCGAGTTTGGACGAGGATTTGAACAAGCGGTCCTTGAGCTTCGTGAAGAAGGCCATCGGCGTCTCCCATGCAGTTTCGTCTTGATCTATAGGCTTGCCCGCGCAGATGGAAGGGCGCCCGGGCAGATCAAGCCCGCCGGGAGGGGGCGGGGTCAGATTTCATCGGGGAAATGCTGCATCACCAGCCGGATCGGGTTCGGCGCCGCCTGCCCCAGCCCGCAAATCGAAGCATCGACCATGGCGGTCGACAACTCTTCCAGCAGAGCTTGGTCCCAGCGGTCCTCCTGCATTAGCTTCACCGCCTTTTCACAGCCGACCCGACAGGGCGTGCATTGGCCACAGCTTTCATCCTCGAAAAACCGCAGCATGTTGAGGGCGGCGGCCCGTGCGCTGTCGTGTTCCGACAGGACAACCACCGCCGCCGAGCCGATGAAAGACCCATGCGGCTGCAACGTGTCAAAGTCCAGCGGCAGATCCGCCATCGACGCGGGCAACAGCCCCGAGGACGGGCCACCCGGTTGATAGGCTTTGAACAGATGGCCCTCTGCCATGCCCCCCGCCGTGGCGATGATATCGGTGATGGTCGAGCCTGCGGGCAGCAGATACATCCCCGGGCGCGCCACACGGCCCGAAACGGAATAGCTCCGCAGCCCCTTGCGTCCATTCTTTTCGACCCCGTTCAACACCTGCGGCCCCTCGCGGAAAATGCGGGCGATCCAATGCAGAGTCTCCACGTTATGCACCAAGGTCGGGCGGCCAAAGACACCGACCTGCGCCACATAGGGCGGGCGGTGGCGCGGCAAGCCGCGCTTGCCTTCGATGCTTTCGATCATGGCGCTTTCCTCGCCGCAGATATAGGCGCCCGCCCCGCGGCGCAGATCGACATAGCCGGGCGCGATGAGGCCCGCGCTTTCCAGAGCGGCGATCTCACGGCGCAGGCTCTCCAGCACCGCCGGGTATTCATCGCGCATGTAGAGAAAGACCTTCTCCGCCTCCACCGCCCAAGCGGCGATCAACATACCTTCGAGGAAGAGATGCGGCCTGCGTTCGAGATACCAGCGGTCCTTGAAGGTGCCCGGCTCGCCCTCATCGCCATTCACCGCCAGATAGCGCGGGCCGGGATTGCCGCGCACGAAGCCCCATTTCTTGCCCGAGGGGAAACCCGCTCCGCCAAGACCGCGCAGCCCGGCCTCTAACAATTGCTCCTGCACCGCTTCCCAATCGCCCCCCTGACGCAGGTTCAACAGCGCGTCGTAACCCCCTGATGCCGCGTAGGTTTCGTAAGCCTCATAGTCGGGCAGCTGGGCATGGGTATCTCCGGCGCCAATTGCCGCGAGGACTTTCTCGGGCGTCGCGTGGTCGATATGGTTATGCCCCAGTTCCAGCACCGGCGCCGTGTCGCAGCGCCCCATGCAGGGCGCGCGCAGGACGCGCACTTCGGTCGGGTCCAGCCCCTCTTCCAACGCGGTTTTCAAGGCCTGCGCCCCGGCCAACTCGCAAGACAGCGAATCGCAGACCCGGATGGTCAGCGCGGGCGGCGGGGTCTCGTCCTCTTTCACCACGTCGAAATGGGCGTAGAAACTGGCGACCTCATAGACTTCGGCCATCGACAGGCGCATCTCTTCGGCCAAGGCGCGCAGATGCGCGGCCGACAGATGGCCAAAGCGGTCTTGGATCAGATGCAGAAACTCGATCAGCAGATCGCGGGCGCGCGGACGGTCGCCCAACAGCGCGCGGACCTCCTCCCACGCCGTATCCTGCAACTGCCGCCCCTTGGGGTGATGACGCCCCTTGCCCTTGCCGGATTTCCAAACGCCCTTTCGCGGCGCCCCCGCCGCAGCCTTGCCGTGATCGTCCAGCGCCATGTCTCTCCCCCCCGCCTTGCTTTCCGCCTTGGTAACAAATCCAAAGCCCGAGGCGCGATCAAAAAGCGACAATCGCGCGGGTGTTTGCGTTGTGCACGGCCCCTGCGGCGGGCAGAATACGGGTGCCGAGCCGATTGGCCGGGGTCGCAGGGGAAAACGCATGCTGTGGTATGTGATCGCAAGTCTGACACCGGCGGTGCTGATCGCCGCCGCCCTCTGGGGCGGGGTCTGGCCCGTGCTGGCACTGTTGTCGATCACGGTGCATGTGGTCTTCATGGACCGATTGGGCCGCGCGCTGCGCCTTTCCGACAGTTCAGGCCGCGCCCTGACGCTGACCTTGGCCGCCGCGCATTTCCTGCTGCTGCCGCTCGGGGTCTGGGCGATTGGCGCAGCCCCGCATCTTGAGGGGTTGGACCGCGCCCTGATCTTTGCCGCCCTTGGCCTGTTTCTGGGCCAGATCAGCAATTCCAACGCCCATGAGTTGATCCACGCCAGCCGCCGCCTGCCCCGGCGGATCGGCACGGCGATCTATATCTCATTGCTGCACGGGCATCACGTCTCGGCCCATCTGCGGGTGCATCATCCCGCCGCCGCCACCCCGGCTGACCCCAACTCCGCACCCAGGGGCATGGGGTTCTGGCGGTTTCTGCTGAGCGCAAGCTGGGGGGAGTTTCGCGCCGGGTGGCAGGCCGACAGCGCGCAGCGGGCGCGCAAGAGGGGGGCGCAGGGGCTGCACCCTTACACGCTCTACCTCGGGGGTGCGGCGCTGGCGCTGCACACGGCGCTGCTGCTGGGCGGGGTCGCCGTGCTGCTCGCCTATATCGGGCTGGCGGCCTATGCGCAGATGCAACTGCTGCTGTCGGACTATGTGCAACACTATGGGCTGCGACGAGAGCAGCGCCCCGATGGCCGGCTTGAGCCGATGGGCCCGCAGCACAGTTGGAACGCGCCCAAATGGTACTCCGCCGCGATGATGCTGAACGCCCCGCGCCATTCGGATCACCACATGCGCCCCGCCCGCGCTTTTCCAGCGCTGGAAGTGACGCAGGAGATGCCGAAACTGCCCTATTCCCTGCCTGTCATGGCGGTGATCGCCCTCGTCCCCCCGCTCTGGCGGCGGGTGATGGACCGCCGCCTCGCCCGGTGGGGCCAGCATTGATCCCACTGGCGCGGCGCGCGGGCTTCTGGCAGGCTGAGAGTATGAGACATGCCCTCGCCCTGATCTGCGTCTTCCTTCCGCTGCCTGCCTTGGCAGAGATGTCGGCGGCGGAGTTCGAAGCCTATACTGAGGGCAAAACCCTCTACTTCGGCCAATCCGGCGCGCCTTATGGGGCGGAAATCTACCACGAGGACCGGCGCGTGCAGTGGTCCTTTCTCGATGGCCACTGCAAAGAGGGGCGCTGGTATGAGGCCGATGGGCTGATCTGCTTTGTCTACGAAGACGACCCCACCCCGCAATGCTGGAGCTTTACCGAAAGCCCGACCGGGCTGGTCGCGCGGTTCGAGAATGACCCGACCGAGACCGCGCTCTATGAGGCGCGGGAAATGACCGAGCCGCTGCTGTGCCTTGGGCCGCAGGTCGGGGTCTAGGCCAGTTCAGCCCTCGCCTTTGACGGGCAGCCGACCGTCGGCGAATTCGATCTCCAGATGCGCCGCCTTCTTGGCAGCCTCCGCACTGGTCACCACATCCCCATCGCCCCGCACCACGGCGAAACCACGGGCCAGCGTTTCGCGATAGCCGAGCGTGCCGAGCGTGCGGCCCATCGCGTCGATCTGGCGGCGGCGGCGGTCCTGATCGGCGCGGCCTGCGCGCGCCAGCCGGGCCAACACCTCTTTCAACCGTTGGTCTTGGCGCGACAGGTCGCGGCGCAAAACCTCGGGGCGGAAGGTTTGCGTGCGATCGACCAACCGCTCGCGCCGGCGGAGGATCTGACGGTGCAGCACCTCGGGGTGGAACCGGTCAATCCGCGCGGCCAGCCGCTCGCGCTGCCCGGCCAAATTGCGTTGCCACGCAGGGTCGATCCGTGCCGAGAGCTGCGCCAGACGTTGGCGATCCGCCTCTAACTGGCGGCGCAGGGTGCCGGGGCGCAGAGCGCCAGACATATCAGCCAGCTTGACGCGGCGGCCTTGGACGCCCGCAATCAGCGCGGGGGCCAGTTTCTCCCCCCCGCGATCAAGACGCTGGCGCGGCCCCTCCAGCAGCGTGTCGGCCCGGGGCAAGGCCCGCGCCAGATCCCGCATCCGCTGGCTGCGACGGGTCAATCCTTGGCTCAGCGCCTGACGCATCCTTGCACCCTGCCCCTCCAGCCATGCCGCCAATTCATGCCGCACGGGCACCGCCAATTCCGCCGCCGCTGTCGGCGTGGGCGCGCGTTTGTCCGAGACGAAGTCGATCAGCGTCGTGTCGGTCTCATGCCCCACGGCAGAGATCAGCGGAATGTCCGAAGCCGCCGCCGCGCGGGCGACGCTTTCCTCGTTAAAGCCCCAGAGGTCTTCGACCGAGCCACCGCCACGGGCCACGATGATCAACTCGGGCCGGGGCAACGCGCCACCGGGGGTGAGCCGGTTGAACCCTTGGATGGCGCGCACCACCTCGGGCGCGCATTTCGCGCCCTGAACGGCGACCGGCCAGACCAACACCTTGCGCGGGAAACGATCCCGCAGCCGGTGCAGAATGTCACGGATCACCGCCCCCGAGGGCGAGGTCACAACGCCGATGATCTCAGGCAGATAGGGCAGCGGGCGTTTGCGTTCGGGGGCGAACAGCCCCTCCGCCGCCAGCGCCGCCTTTCGTTTCTCCAACAGCGCCATCAGCGCGCCCATGCCCGCCGGTTTAATGTCCTCAATGACGATCTGATATTTCGACTGACCGCCAAAGGTGGTGATGCGCCCGGTGGCGATGACCTCCATCCCCTCTTCGGGCTGAGTCTCAAGCCGCGCGGTCACGCCTTTCCAGATCACGCCCGAGATGACCGAGCGGTCATCCTTGAGGTCGAGATAGACATGCCCCGAGCGCGGGCGGCTGACGCGGCCCACTTCACCGCGAATCCGCACATGGCCGAACTCCCCCTCGATCACCCGTTTAATCGCGCCCGAAAGCTCGGTCACCGTGAATTCGGGGCTGTTGCCACCGGGGGCGGGGTCGTCGAACAGATCCATCTGGGCACCTTGTGTCTGTGGGCCCCCCAGCTTAGAACGCGGAGCAACGAAGTCCAAGGGAGTGCGCGGCATGAATATCCTGATCCTCGGCAGCGGTGGCCGCGAACATTCACTTGCTTGGGCGGTCATGCAGAACCCCAAATGCGACAAGCTGATCGTGGCACCGGGCAATGCGGGGATCGCGGCCATCGCGCAATGCGCCAAGCTCGACATCATGGATGGCGCGGCGGTTGTGGCCTTTTGCGAGGGCAATAACATCGATTTCGTCATCATCGGCCCCGAAGCGCCCCTTGCCGCGGGTGTGGGCGACGATCTGCGCGCGGCGGGTTTCGATGTCTTTGGCCCCTCCAAAGCAGCGGCGGCACTGGAGGCTTCCAAAGCCTTCACCAAGGAAATCTGCGACGCCTGCAATGCACCCACGGCGGGCTATGGCCATTTCACCGATGCCGCCAGCGCCCGCGCCTATGTCGAAAAGCAAGGCGCGCCGATTGTGATCAAGGCCGACGGTCTGGCGGCGGGCAAGGGTGTCATCATCGCCATGAGTGACGCCGAAGCGCTGGCCGCCGTGGATGAGATGTTCGACGGTGCCTTTGGCGAGGCAGGCGCGGAAGTGGTGATCGAAGAGTTCATGGAGGGCGAAGAGGCGTCCTTCTTCGTGCTCTGCGACGGGGAGACGGTGCTGCCTATCGGCACGGCCCAAGACCATAAGCGCGTCGGCGACGGCGACAGCGGCCCCAACACCGGCGGCATGGGCGCCTACTCCCCCGCCCCAGTGCTGAGCGACAAGATCGCCAAACGCGCGCTAGATCAGATCATCCGCCCCTGTATGGCCGAGATGGCCAAGCGCGGAATGCCCTATCAGGGCGTGCTCTATGCCGGTTTGATGATCAAAGACGGCCAGCCGCGTCTGGTGGAATACAATGTCCGTTTCGGTGATCCGGAATGCCAAGTGCTGATGATGCGCCTCGGCGCGCAAGCGTTCGACCTGATGCAGGCCACGGCCAAGGGGGCGCTTGCCGATATGCAGGTGAACTGGGCCGAAGATCACGCGCTGACCGTGGTGATGGCCGCCAAAGGCTACCCCGGTGACTATGAAAAGGGCAGTGAGATCAAGGGCCTCTCCGCCCTCCCAGAGGACAGCGCGAATATGGTGTTCCACGCAGGCACCAAGGCGCAGGACGGGGCGATCTTGGCCAATGGCGGGCGCGTGCTGAACGTCACCGCGCGCGGGGCCACGCTGGCCGAGGCGCAGGAACGTGCCTATGCGATGGTCGATGGGATCGATTGGCCCGAAGGGTTCTGCCGCCGCGACATCGGCTGGCGCGCGCTGAGCTGACGGGTGGCGGCTCTACCAGAGCCGCAGCCGCCCCTCATTCACAGGCCAGCGCCTTGGCAAAGCTCTCGGCCCACGCGAAGGGGCCGATATCGCGCCTCGTCAGCTGTCCGCCTGTCAGGCGCACCCCCACCACACGTTCCCAATCGGCATCCGCCAGCACCATCTCCGGCCCTGCCCCACAATCGCGCAGACCGCCTGAGATATGCCGCTCTCCGATGCGATGATTGGTCAGCCCCGTCATTGATGCGATGATTGGTCAGCCCCGTCATTTGCGCGACTTCGCTGAGATGCCCATCGGCAAAGCGCCAGACCCGCAGCACCCGCGCCAGATGCGGCCGGTCGACATAGGCGATCTCAATCGCGCCATCGCCATCCAGATCAGCGGCACCTATGGGGGCGAGCCACCGGTTGCTTTGGCCGATATGCGGGGTCTCGGTGATCTTGCCCTCGGGGCCGTAGATCGCCAGCGCCGCGCCACGATTCACGTCCGTCTCGACCACCAGAACCTCGGGCGCGCCATCGCCGGTCACATCTACAAGCCGGGGGGCGATATCCTCGAAAACATGGTCGCGCGGCAGATGGAAGCGCCGCGCACCGCCATTTGCCAGAGAGACCTGCAAGCCGCCCCATTCCAGCGCGTCGCCAAGAATGCCGTGGGCGTAGCGCCCCGTGGGCGCGATGTAATGCGCGGCGGTGATCGTCTCCGCCGCCGCGCCCGTTGCGATCAGCGCCAGCAGTGCCGCGCCGACCGCTCGCATCAGATTTGCTTTTCCGGCATCTGCACGCGCAGACCGTCCAGCGCATCGGTGACCTTGATCTGGCAGGTCAGACGCGAGCGCGCGGGATCGGGCTCAAAGGCGAAGTCGAGCATGTCTTCTTCCATGTCGTCCATCGGCGGCAGTTTTTCGGCCCAAGCCGGATCGACATAGACATGGCAGGTGGAGCAGGCGCAGGCCCCGCCACAGTCGGCTTCGATGCCGGGAATGTTATTGTCCCGCGCGCCTTCCATGACGGTGAGACCATTGGCCACCTCGACCACATGTTCGGTGCCGGAGTGTTCGACATAGGTGATTTTGGCCATGATGATGCCCTTTCGTCCTAAAAGTTCGGCCTTGTTTAACGGGCTATTGCAGCCGGTTCCAGCCCCCTTTTCGCAAGGTCACGGCGCGCCCGACATTGCGGTGGGCAAGGCCTGCGCATCCGGCTAGTCTGCCCGCGAACAACAGGCGAGCCCGAGAGACCGGCATGACACAGCCCCTCCCCCCCAGAACCGCGCGGCGCTGCGCCGCTTTGCTGCTGACCGTCGCGGCCTTGACGGGTTGCGAGACAGCGGCACCGGCTACGCCCCGCCCCGAGCCGGGGGTGCTAGAGGCCACCCGCAACGGCCCCGCAGGCGCGCCGGAGGGAAGCTGCTGGGGCCGCACGGTCAGCCCTGCAGTGATCGAGACGGTGACCGAACAGGTCGAAGTGACCCCGGCCAAGATGAACCCCGATGGCAGCATCGCCAAACCGCCCGTCTATAAGACAGAAACCCGGCAAGAGATTGTGCGCGCGCGGGTCGACAATTGGTTCGAAACCCCCTGCCCCGATGTGCTGACGCCCGAGTTCAACAGCAGCCTGCAACGGGCGCTAGAGGCGCGCGGGTTCTACGCGGGACCGATCACGGGTGAAATGGACGCGGCCACGCGGCAAGCGGTGCGGCGCTATCAGGCGCGGCAAGGGCCGAACAGCGAGGTGCTGTCGCTCAACACCGCCCGCGCGCTTGGACTTGTGGCGGTGCCGCGTCAGGGCGGCTGAACCCGCAACAAAAAAGGGCGCCCCGTAGGCGCCCCTTCCCCAAACCTTGATGCAAGGTCACTCTGCCAGTGAGAGTGCCACAAAGCGCGGGTCGCCTCCGCGGCGGACCAACAGCAGCAGAGACCGGCGGCCCGCCTCTTTTGCCGCCTCGATCCGGGCTTCGAGATCGGCAATGCTCGACACCTGCTCCTGCCCCGCTTCGGTGATGATATCGCCCATGCGCAGGCCCTTCTCGAAGGCCTCCGATGTTTGATCCACATCCGTCACGGCAAGACCGGTCATATCGTCATCGGCCCCGAGTTCTGCGCGCAGCTCGTCTGTCAGCGGCATCAGGGTCAGGCCCATCAGCATAGTCGACTGCGGCTCGGCCTCGGCCCCCTCATCGGCGTTGTCATCCATACCGGCAGGAACCGCGCCATCAGCCTCTTCGCGGCGGCCAAGTACGACCTTGATGGTCTGGGTCTTGCCGTCACGCAGCACGGTCACGCGCACCGTCGCGCCCACGGGGCTGTTGCCCACCTGACGGACGAGACCACGGGTATCGACCACTTCGACACCGTCGAAGGATTTGATCACGTCGCCGGTTTTGAGCCCCGCTTCACGCGCAGGCCCCTCGGGCACATCGGTGATCAGGGCGCCGACGGCTTTCTTGAGGCCCATGGCATCGGCCACGTCATCGGTCACGTCCTGAATGCGCACGCCCAGCCAGCCGCGGCGGGTCTCGCCGTATTCCTGCAACTGGTCGATCACGCGGGTGACCACATTCGACGCCATCGAAAAGCCGATGCCGATAGAGCCGCCGTTGGGCGACAGGATCGCGGTGTTCACCCCGATCACCTCGCCATCCATGTTGAACAGCGGCCCGCCGGAGTTGCCGCGGTTGATCGCGGCGTCGGTCTGAATGTAATCGTCATAGGTGCCCGACAGCGCCCGGTTGCGCGCTGACACGATGCCAGCCGAGACCGAAAAGCCCTGCCCAAGCGGGTTGCCCATGGCAATCACCCAGTCCCCCACCCGCGCGGCGTTGCTGTCACCGAAAGAGACGAAGGGCAACGGCGCGTCCGCTTCGACCTTCAAAAGCGCGATGTCGGTCTTGGGGTCGGTGCCTATGACCTCGGCGACCAATTCCTCGCCTGAGAAGAATTCGATGGTGATCTCATCCGCGCTTTCGATGACGTGGTTATTGGTCACCACATAGCCGTCTTCGGAAATCACGAAACCCGAGCCAAGGGCCGAGGAACGGCGGGGCCGGTTGCCCTCACCATTGTTGCGGTCCTGAAACTCGCGAAAGAAGTCTTCGAAGGGCGAGCCTTCGGGCACGATGCCCTGCGGCCCGGTGCGGCCCTCAACCGTGGTGGAGGTGGTGATATTGACCACCGAGGGGCTGATTTTCTCGGCCAGCGGGGCGAGGCTTTCGGGTTTGGCCAGCGCCATGCTGGCTTGCAGGATCAGGAGGGTCAGCGCCATCACCCCCATTGCCATCGCTCGCATCCATTGGGTGTGTTGTGCTGTTGTGGACAGGGAAACCGCCTTGGCCTGCATTCATCGTCTCCTGATTGTTCCTGTTGTTGCCAACGTGGGCAGAGTGCATTCCGAAAGGACGCGCTGCAACAGCAAAGATGGGGCCGATCACGGGCATTTCAACGGGTGGGCGTGTGACGATTTGCGACCCCGCCCTGCGAGGTCGTGGGCAAAACGGACGCCGTTTCACCCCGCCCGCGCGGCGTCAAAACCCCAGTTGAAAGGCGAGCCAAACCAAGATCAACCCGACCACCACCGCCAGCGCGCCAAGCTGGCGCAGCGCGGCCTCTGGGATGCGGCGGAGCATTTCGAGCATCTGTTCCAAAAACGAAGGGGCCAGTGCGTACACCAGCCCCTCGAAAATCAGAACCGACCCTAAAGCCAGTAGAACCAGCGTCATTCTTCTAGTGCCGCTGGCAGATCAGTCTCAGCCTCCGGTGCGGCGGGGGCTGGCGTGGAAGGGGCCGCGGGGGTAGCCTCCTCCTGCGTATCCTCTGCCGCGGTGGTGTTATCTGCCTCCGGCGCAGGATCAGCCGCGGGCGCATCGGCGGCGGGGGTCTGCGGTGGTGCAACCGCATCGACCGAGGTCGTGGCGCTGCGATCCGACCGCAGGTAGTTAAAGAACTCACTATCCGGCGACATCACCATAGTGGAGTTCTGCCCCTGCAAAGCCTGCTCATAGGCGCTGAGCGAGCGGTAGAATTCAAAGAATTCCTGATCCTTGCCATAGGCCTGCGCGAAGATGTTGTTCCGCTGCGCGTCCGCCTCACCTTCGATGATCCGCGCGTCACGACGGGCCTCCGAGAGGATCTCTTCGTAGGTACGATCAGCAAGGGCGATGACACGCTGCGCGGCTTCGCGGCCACGGGCGCGTTCGTCGGTCGCTTCACGCTCACGCTCGGCGATCATCCGCTGCAGGGTCGCGTCGAAGTTCTGCTCGGGCAGGTTTGTCTGACGCAGACGCACATCCACAACCTTGAGGCCAAGCGCCTGCGCGCGGGCATCAGCACGGACGCGGATCTGCTCCATCAGGTCGGCCCGTTCGGGCGACAGGATGGTGTTTGAGGTCACGCCCTGCGAGCCGAGCACGGCACGAATTTGGCTTTCCATGATGCCGCCCATCTCGCTTTCGGCCTGACGTTCGCCGCCCGCACCCAAAGCTTGCCGGTACTGCACCATATCGTCGATGCGGTAGAGCACGAAGGCGTCTATCTCAAGGCGCCGGTCATCGGCGGGGGTGACTTCGATCACCGGGGTTTCCAGCGACAGAATGCGGTCTTCGTAGCGCACGACTTCATCCAAAAGCGGAACTTTGAACCCGATGCCCGGCTCGTTGCGGACCTGTTTGATCTGGCCAAAACGCAGCACCAGCGCTTTTTCACGCTCGTCCACGACAAAGACAGCCGACAGGATTCCCACGATGGCGATCACCACGATGGGGATGATAAGACTTGTTTTCCGCATCAGTTCGACCCTCCGCCGCGCCGCAATTCATTGAGTGGCAGATAGGGAACGACGCCCTGCCCACCTTGGCCGCTGCCGTTTTCGAGGATGATTTTATCCACGTCGCCCAGCACCTTTTCCATGGTCTCAAGATACAGACGTTTGCGCGTCACATCGGGGGCGTTGCGGTATTCTTCCAACACGGCTTCAAAGCGGCTGGCCTCACCCACAGCGTCGTTCACGACGCGGGCGCGGTAACCTTCGGCTGCTTCCAGAAGCTGCGCGGATTCACCGCGCGCCTCGGCAGTGCGCCGGTTGGCATAGGCGTCGGCCTGACGCTCCACCCGGTCACGCTCCTGCTCGGCGGCTTGCACGTCGCGGAAAGCATCGACGACCGACTGCGTGGTGGTGTTGCCATTGGCATCGGTGACCTGCACGGTCTGGCTGGGCGGGTCGACCTTGTTCACGTTGACACGCAGCACGTTGATGCCGGTATTGCGATTGTCGAGGGTGTTCTGGATCAACTCCTTCACCCGATCCGCCACCGCGCCACGATCCCGGTTGAGGATCGGCGCCAGTTCGGATTGCGCAATGACTTCACGCATGGCGGATTCCGAGATCGCCCTGACCGAGGCTTCGGGATCGCGCAGCGAAAATTTGAAGTCGCGCGCGTTCTTGATGTTCCAGACCACTTGGAAGTCGATGTCGACGATGTTCTCGTCCGTGGTCAGCATCAAGCCTTCGTTGCCGCCGCCGCCGCGCCGCACGCCCAACTCCTCGGTGCGGTTGGTGGTGACGTCGAATACCTCTGCCGTGACCAGCGGCCATGGGGCGTAGTTCAGACCCTCGGTGCCGATGCCGGAAAATTCACCCAAGAACAGTTCGATCGACTGCTGTTCGGGCCGCACGGTGTAAAAGCTGGCAAAGCCCCAAAGCGCCACACCGGCCAAAAGCGCGATGCCAATGGTCGAACGTGTCACGCCCGGCCCACCAGTGCCGCGGCCGCCGCCGCCGGTGCCATTGCCCCGGTCGCCGCCACGGCCCCCCATCAGAACGCGCAGCTGCTCTTGGCCCTTGCGCACCAAATCGTCGATCTCGGGCATCTGCGGGCGGTCACCGCCCTGCCCGCGTGGACCCTGCGGGCCCTGCGGCCCGTCGTTGCGGCCCCCGTTGCCCCGGTCTCCGCCGTTGCCCCGGTTGCCGCCTCCGCCGCCCCCCCAGGGGCCTTGCGAATTTCCTGCCATTGATATGTTCCCCTCTGGGCCGCCCATGCGGCCTATCGTTCCAAAAATTGTACGCTTTCGCGTGATATTCAAGCCGTGCGAGTCGGATTACGCATGGTCACCAGTTCTTCGGACATGGTCGGGTGCACCGCACAGGTGGCGTCGAACTGCTCTTTCGTGGCGCCCATCTTGACCGCGATGCCGACCATCTGGATCAATTCGCCCGCATTGGGTGCGACGATATGACAGCCCAGCACCACCCGCGTGTCGGCGCAGACGATGAGCTTCATCAGCACCCGGTCAGCCTTGCCCGCAAAAGCGCCCTGCATCGGTTTGAAAGAGGTCGCATAGACCTCGATCGGCCCCGCCTCCCGCGCGGCCTCCTCGCTCAGCCCTACGGTGCCCATCTCGGGTTGGGTGAAGATCGCCGAAGGCACCAGATCATGATCCACCGGCGTCGGGTTGCCGCCAAAGACGGTCTCGACAAAGGCCATGCCCTCGCGGATCGCCACCGGCGTGAGGTTGATGCGGTTGGTCACGTCGCCGATGGCATAGACGGAAGGCACCGCCGTCTGGCTGTATTCATCCACCTCGATCTCACCGCTGCGGCCCAGTTTCACGCCCAAGTCTTCCAGCCCCATGTCATCGCTGTTGGGGCGACGGCCTGTGGCAAAGAGCACCTGGTCGAACATCTTTTCGGTGCCGTTGGTCGGCTTGACCTTCATCGGGCCGCTGCCGTCTTCGTGGCTCGGCGTCATCTCCAGAATGTTGGTGCCCAGATGCAGGTCGATCCCCTTTTCCTGCATCATCTCGGCCACCATGCCGCGGGCTTCGTCGTCAAAGCCGCGCAGGATCTGCGCGCCGCGGTAGTATTGCGTCACTTCGACACCCAAACCATTGAGGATACAGGCGAATTCACAGGCGATATAGCCGCCGCCGATGATCAGGATCGACTTGGGCAGTTTTTCTAGATGGAACAGATCGTCAGAGACCAGCCCCAGTTCCGCATTCTCGATCTCGGGGCGCACGGGGCGGCCGCCGCTGGCGATAAGGATGTGTTTCGCGGTCTTCTCGGTCCCGTCGGACAGGGCCACGGTATGGGGGTCTTTGATCCGCGCGCGGGCGTCGAATGTGTCAACGCCGGAGTTCTTCAGAAGCTTGCGATAGACCCCTTCGAGACGGTCCAACTCGGTGTTCAAACGGCCCTTGAAGTCATGCCAGTCAAACGGCCCAGCCTTGAGATCCCAGCCAAAGCATTTCGCCTCATCCACCACATCGGCATAGCCCGAGGCGAAGACCATCAGCTTTTTCGGCACGCAGCCCCGGATCACGCAAGTGCCGCCATAGCGGTCTTCCTCGGCCAGACCGACCTTGGCATCATGCTCGCCCGCCGCGACACGCGCCGCGCGCACACCGCCCGAGCCGCCACCGATCACAAACAGGTCGTAGTCGAATTCATTCTTGGCCATTTGGCGCCTCTCTTAGTCGTTTTGGGTCTTGCGCGGGATCGCGCATATTTCGGTGTTGCGCGGGGTCGCGCGTGTCTCGCTTTGTCGGCGTTAATCGCTCAGGTCGGAAAACAGGTTGTCGGTCTCGACGAATTCCAAACGGTCGGTCGCCACGGTGCCTTCATTTATGTCGCGCACCTCTACCCTGCCATCCCCGTAACCGATCACAACCGCGTCACAGATATCTATGAACAGGCCGTTTTCCACCACGCCGGGCATCTGGTTCAGCACCAGCGCCAATTGCCGTGCGTTGCCGATGCGCCCCAGCCGCAGGTCTAGGATATAGTTCCCCTCGTCGGTGATAAAAGGCACCTCGCCATTCATCCGCAGGGTCGAGCTTTGGCCAAGCACATCCATCGAGATCAGCGTCTCTTCGACCAGCGCCTGCGTGGTCTGCCAGCCAAAGGGAATCACCTCGATCGGCAGGGGGAATGCGCCCAGATGATGCACCTCTTTGCCGATATCGGCGATCACCACCATCTGATCGCTGGCCGTCGCCACGATCTTTTCTTGCAGCAGGGCCCCACCGCCGCCCTTGATGAGGTTCAGGTCACCGTCAAATTCATCTGCCCCGTCAATCGTCAGATCGAGCCATTTCGCCTCATCGAGGGAGATCACCTCGATCCCCACATCCCGCGCCAGTTGCGCGGTGCGCGAGGAGGTCGGCACGCCTTTGATCCGCAGCCCATCGTCGCGCACCATCTCACCCAGACAGCGCACCAGCCACGCCGCCGTCGATCCGGTGCCAAGCCCCACGCGCATCCCGTCTTCCACGAATTCGCACGCCCGTTTCGCGGCCACGAATTTGGCCTTGTCGATCGGTGATAGGTCTCCGGACATCGGGTGCTCCCTTGCAGGCGTTTGCCGCGTTATAGGGCGAATTGGCATAGGGTGCGAGGGGCAAGTCGGCGGTTTTTGGCGGTGCCGCACGCCGACAGGACGGGCAGAGCGCACGGCCTGTCGCTTTCGGCGCGCCGCGGGGCGGCGGGAAATGGTTGGATCGGGCCCAGGCCGCTTGCAATGCGCCAAAGGTCTGGGCGATACCCGTCCCACCGCGCCCGCCACCCGCAACCATAAAAGGGTCCGCCACCTGATGTTTCTTTCGGTTTTCGACATGTTCAAAGTGGGCATCGGCCCTTCGTCTTCGCATACCATGGGGCCGATGGTGGCGGCGGGGCGTTTCCTTGACCAGATGCGCGCATCGCCCTTCCAATTCGCCGGGCTGCGCGCCTCGCTGCACGGCAGCCTCGCCTTTACCGGCGTCGGCCATGCGACCGACCGCGCCACGATCCTCGGCCTCGCCGGGTTCACGCCCGAGGACTATGACGCCGATGCCGCCGAAAAGGTGTTGGAAGAGATCAAACAGACCCGCCGCATCAGCGTCGACGGCCTGCCCGAACTGCGCTTTGACCCTCAGCGCGACATGATCTTTGACTACGACACCAAGCTTGCGGGCCATGCCAACGGCATGATGCTGATGGCCACCGATGCCCAAGGCGACGTGACACTGCGCGAGACCTATTATTCCATCGGCGGCGGCTTCGTGATGACCGAAAAGGAACTCGCCGCAGGCAAGGACACGGATGAGGGCGCGCCGGTGCCCTTCCCCTTCAAGTCCGCCGCGGAAATGCTTGAGATGTCGGCCAAATCCGGCAAAACCATCGCGGGCATGAAACGCGCCAATGAAGAGGCGCGTGGCGGGGCCGAGAACCTGCGCGCCGGGTCGAAACGGCTGTGGCAGGTCATGCGCGACTGCATCGACCGGGGCCTAACCTCCGAGGGCACTCTGCCCGGCGGGTTGCAGGTGAAACGCCGCGCGAAGGGCATCTACGACGCGCTGATGGCGGAGCGCGGACAGAACCAATCCGCCCCGCATACGATCAACGATTGGATGAGCGTCTATGCCATGGCCGTCAACGAGGAGAACGCCGCCGGCGGGCAGGTCGTGACCGCGCCGACCAACGGGGCCGCAGGCGTGATGCCGGCGACCTTGCGCTATTACCTCGACCATGTCCCCGGCGCGTCTGAGGCGCATATCGAAGACTTCCTGCTCACCGCCGCCGCGATTGGCGGGCTGGTGAAATACAACGCCTCGATCTCAGGCGCCGAAGCAGGCTGTCAGGCCGAAGTCGGCAGCGCCGCCGCCATGTCCGCCGCCGGGCTCTGCGCCGTGATGGGCGGCACCCCGCAGCAGATCGAAAACGCCGCCGAAATCGCGCTGGAGCATCACCTCGGCATGACCTGCGACCCCGTCAAAGGGCTGGTGCAGGTGCCTTGTATCGAGCGCAACGGCCTGGGCGCGATCAAGGCGGTCTCGGCGGCCTCTCTGGCGCTGCGCGGCGACGGCACGCATCTTGTGCCGCTCGATGCCTGTATTGAGACCATGCGCCAGACCGGCGCGGACATGAGCGAGAAATACAAGGAAACTTCCCTCGGCGGGTTGGCGGTGAATGTGCCGAACTGCTGAAGCTGCGCAAATTTGCACAGGCCCCGTTCGCCGGGGCGAATTGTTGAGGTGACCGCCGCCCCCTATCTTCTGAGCAACTGCAAAGGAGAGCATCATGTCCCTCAGACCCACATTGGAAACCCGCCGCGCCACGCCCACGATGGAAGGCGCCGGGGTGAAACTGCACCGCGCTTTCGGCTTCCACGACCCGTCGGAGCTTGACCCCTTTCTGCTGTTCGACGACTTCCGCAACGAGCATCCGCGCGACTTCGAGAAGGGCTTCCCTTGGCACCCGCACCGCGGGATCGAGACGATCACCTATGTGCTCGAAGGCACTGTGGCCCATGCGGATTCGCTCGGCAATACCGGTGATCTGAACGCGGGCGACGTGCAGTGGATGACCGCCGGATCGGGCATCCTGCACCAAGAAATGCCGCGCGGGAATGCCAACGGGCAGATGCACGGCTTCCAGCTTTGGGGCAACCTGCCCTCGGCCCAGAAGATGACCGCGCCGCGCTATCAGGATATGAAATCCGCCGACATCCCGGTGGTGACCGATGACGACGGCACGAGGGTCAAAATCATCACCGGCGAGTTCTGGGGCAAACGCGGCCCCGTCGATGGCATCGCCGCCGATCCGCAGTATCTGGATATCTTCGTGCCTGCGGGCGTGAAAAAGACCTTTCGCATCGACACCTACCGCCGGGCCTTTGCCTATGTCTTCCAAGGCGCGGGCGCTTTCGCCGATGCTTCCGCCCCGTCGGGCGTGCTGCTGGAGAAAGAGGTCGCCGGCGAGGAGGTCAACATCCGCGACATGTCCGGGGACCGCACGCTCATCCGCTTTGGCACCGGCGATGAGGTCACGGTGCAGGCCGGTGAAGAGGGGGTGCGTTTCCTGCTGATCTCGGGCGCGCCGATTGAAGAGCCGGTGGCGTGGCACGGGCCGATCGTGATGAACACCCGCGCCGAGATACAACAGGCAATGCGCGACCTCAACAACGGGACCTTCATCCGCCCCGCCCATTGACCCAAAGGGCCGTGGCCGCTCAGACGGTCACGGCCTTGCGCACCATGTCCCAATACTGTGCGACGACCTCGTCAAGCGAGAGCCGTCCGCCCGCGCGGTACCAAGTGTTCACCCCGGTCAGCATGGCGATGATCGCCAGCGTCACGATCTTGGTGTCGGCGACGGCGAAATCGCCGCTCGCCACCCCGGCGCGCAGGATCGTCTCCAACCGGTCCTCATAGTCGCGGCGCAGCCGCTCGATCACGGCGAAATTCTCCTCCGTCAGATTGCGCAACTCCATATAGGCGATGAAAACCTCATCGGGCCGATCCGCGTGAAAACGGATATGGAAGGCCACGAAATCCTGCAACTGCTGCATTGCGGGGCGGCTCGGATTATGGGGCGTTTCGGCCAGCAGGTCGGTCATATGCGCCTGCATCAGGTCGAACAGCAGGCTCTGCTTGTCGGGCGTGTAGTTATAGAGCGCCCCGGCCTGCACGCCGACTTCGGCGGCAATGGCGCGCATCGACACGGCGGCATAGCCGCCCCGCGCAAAAAGCCGCAGCGCGGCTGCGCGGACACGCGGGCCGGTGATATCGGAGTGGGAGCCTGTGGTTCTTGCCATGGCGGCAATTTAATGAACAAGCGTTCAAAAGCAAACCCCGCTTGCGCGAAGATCACGGCTGGGGCAGAACGAGGCATGACCCAAGCGCGCCCGCCCCGCCCCCTCTCGACCATCGCCCTGCTTCTGGGCGTCTCGCTGCTGGCGGGCTGCACGCAGTTTCCCGAACTCGACCGCACCATCACACCCGCGTTGGAGGCCGCCCCCTACCCCGATCTGGTCCCGATCGACCCGCTTCTGGCCAAGGCCACCGCCGGGCGGATCGACCCGGCGCGGACCGAAGCGGCCCTCACGGGGCGTGCGGCCAATCTTGAAGCCCGCGCGGCGCGCGTCAGCCGCACAAGCGCCCAATCCGCCAGTGCCGCGCGGGTGGCGCGGCTCAGGGCGCGTGCTGCCGAACTCCAGCGCGCCCGCCAAGCCGCCGAGGACAGCGAAAGCGCTGAATAAACGGGCATCCCCGTGATGCGTATGCGCGTTGCACGCAGGCGCCGAACCCGCTACATCGCGGCTATGCCCGGCCTCGCCTGCCGGGCCTTTCGGATCAGACCAGAAGGACCACCGCCATGTCTAAGCCGCTTCGCCTCGGGATTGCCGGATTGGGAACCGTGGGCGTGGGTGTGCTGCGCATTCTGCGCCAGCAGGCCGCCCTATTAGAGGCCCGCACCGGCTGCGCGATGACGGTTTCTGCGGTCTCGGCCCGCACCCGGAACAAGGACCGCGGGCTGTCACTCTCTTCCTATGATTGGGAGGATGACCCCGTCAAATTGGCCACCCGCGATGACGTGGATGTGTTCGTCGAACTCATGGGCGGCGCGGACGGCCCCGCCAAGGCCGCGACCGAAGCCGCACTAGCGGCCGGCAAACATGTGGTCACCGCCAACAAGGCAATGCTGGCGATCCATGGCCAAGCGCTGGCCGAACAGGCCGAGGGCGCGGGCGTAGCCCTGCGCTATGAGGCGGCTGTGGCGGGCGGCATCCCGGTCATCAAGACGCTGATGGAGGGGCTTGCCGGGAATGAGATCACCCGGATCATGGGGGTGATGAACGGCTCGTGCAATTACATCCTGACGCGGATGGAGGACTCGGGCAAAACCTATCAAGAGATTTTCGCCGAGGCCGATGGGCTGGGCTATCTCGAAGCCGATCCGCAATTGGATGTGGGCGGCATCGACGCGGCGCATAAGCTGGCGATCTTGTCCTCCATCGCCTTTGGCACCAAGATCGACTTTGACGGCATCCAGCTTGAGGGGATCGAGCGGGTCGCCATCGAAGACATCCGCGCCGCCGCTGACATGGGCTACAAGATCAAACTGCTGGGCGTGACCCAGAAAACCGGCCGCGGGCTGGAGCAGCGGATGATGCCCTGCCTCGTGCCGCATACCTCGCCTTTGGGGCAACTTGATGGCGGCACCAATATGGTGGTGATCGAAGGCGATGCCGTGGGCCAGATCGTGTTGCGCGGTGCCGGTGCGGGCGAAGGGCCGACGGCCAGCGCCGTGATGGCCGATGTCTGCGACATCGCGCGCGGGTTGCGCGGGCCGGTCTTTGGCCAGTCTGCCGGAACGCTTGAGCAAACCACCCCCGCCAGCAGTCAGCGCCCTGCCCCCTACTACCTGCGCATGGCGCTGGTCGACAAACCCGGCGCTTTGGCGAAAATCGCCACGGTGCTGGGCGAAGCGGGTGTGAGCATCTACCGGATGCGCCAGTATGAGCATTCCGACACTTCTGCCCCGGTTTTGATCGTGACGCATAAGACCAGCCGCAATGCGCTGCTGGAGGCACTGGCGAATATGGACAAGACGGGCGTGCTGGCCGGTGAACCGGTGGCGCTGCGGATCGAAGAGGTCTGAGGCTGAGGGCCATCTCCTGCCCGCGGGTCGGCGATGAGACGGTGCTTCGTGCCACGTTATGGCTTAACCATGGTGTGCGCCCGCGGGGGCGCACCCAGCCCCACCAAATCGCCTACCCGGTCGCACCAAAGGTGCACCTAGATAGACCGGCACGCCTTCGGCGTGACGAGGCGGGCAGCCGATGGCCCGGCGCCTACGGCTTGATTCCGGGCCGGGGTGGCAGTTTCGGCCGAAGGGGCAGCCGCTCCCCCAACCCAAAACTTGCCCCGAGGCCCGCGCGAGGGTACAGGACAGGAAACACATTGCACCCAAGGATACTCCATGACCGCTTCCGCCGAATTCCAAGACCGCATGCTCTCTCTGGGCCTCGCCCGCGTATCCGAAGCCGCCGCGCTGGCCTCGGCCAAGCTGATCGGCAAGGGTGACGAGAAAGCCGCCGACCAAGCCGCCGTGAACGCCATGCGCGAACAGCTCAACATGCTCGACATCGCGGGCGTCGTGGTCATCGGCGAAGGCGAGCGGGACGAGGCCCCGATGCTCTATATCGGCGAAGAGGTCGGCACCGGCAAAGGCCCCGGCGTAGACATCGCACTGGACCCGCTCGAAGGCACCACGCTGACCGCCAAAGACATGCCCAACGCACTGACCGTGATCGCCATGGGCCCGCGCGGCTCCATGCTGCACGCGCCCGACACCTATATGGACAAGCTCGCCATCGGGCCGGGCTTTGAGACCGATGTCGTCACCCTCGACATGAGCCCCGGTGAGCGTGTCGAAGCGCTGGCCCGCGCCAAGGGCTGCGCGGCGTCCGACATCACCGTTTGCATCCTCGAACGCCCCCGCCACGCCGACATGATCGCCGAGGTCCGCGCAACTGGTGCGGCCATCCGTCTGATCACCGATGGGGACGTGGCGGGCGTGATGCATTGCGCCGACCCCGAAACCGGCATCGACATGTATATGGGCCAAGGCGGCGCGCCCGAAGGCGTGCTGGCCGCCGCGGCGCTGAAATGCATGGGCGGGCAGATGTATGGCCGCCTGCTGTTCCGCAACGAAGACGAAAAGGGCCGCGCCGCCAAGGCCGGGATCACCGAATTCGACCGCGTCTATTCGCGCGACGAGATGGTCACCCAGGACGTGATCTTTGCCGCGACAGGCGTCACCGGCGGCAACATCCTTCCGGGCGTGAAACGAGAGCCGGGCTGGCTGACCACCGAGACGCTGATCATGCGCTCGCGCACCGGTTCGGTCCGCCGCATCAACTACCGCACCCCGGCGGAATGAGGGCCAGACTGGCCCTTCCCACCCTATTCCATAACGGCCAAATGAGGTCCGCATGAGCTTTCTCGGTGTCGAAACATCTTTGACCGGGCGGCGCTGGATCGGTCCTGACGTGGAACTGACCCGCGCGGCGGAACTGCTGGTGCAGCGCGCGGGCCTGCCCGATCCGGTGTGCCAAGTGCTGGCGCGCCGCGGCGTGGTCGATACCCAAGCGGCGGGCTTTCTGGCCCCCGCCCTGCGCGACCTGCTGCCCGATCCCCGATCCCTGCGCGATATGGAGGCGGCAGCGACGCGGTTTCTTTCGGCCCTGCAAAACCGCGAACGCATCGCGATTTTCGCGGACTATGACGTGGACGGCGGCTCTTCCGCCGCGCTGCTGCTGGTCTGGCTGCGCGACATGGGCCACCGTGCGACGCTCTATATCCCCGACCGTATCGACGAGGGCTATGGCCCGAATGACGAGGCGATGTCGGCCCTCGCCGCCGAGCATGACCTGATCGTCTGCGTCGACTGCGGCACGCTGTCCCATGGCCCCATCGCCGCCGCCAAGGGCGCGGATGTCATCGTGTTGGACCACCACCTTGGCGGCGAAACGCTGCCCGATGCGCTGGCCGTGGTGAACCCCAACAGACAGGACGAAGACGGCACGCTGGCGCATCTCTGCGCCGCTGCCGTCGTGTTCTTGATGCTCGTCGAAGTGGGGCGGCAATTGCGCGAAGCGGGGCGCAAGGGGCCGGATCTGATGACGATGCTTGATCTGGTGGCGCTGGCCACCGTCGCCGATGTGGCCCCACTCACCGGCGTCAACCGTGCTTTCGTGCGTCAGGGGCTCAAGGTCATGGCTCGGCGCGCGCGGCCCGGCCTTGCCGCCCTGTCGGATGTGGCGCGGATGGACACGGCCCCCACGGCCTATCACTTGGGCTTTCTGCTTGGCCCCCGCATCAACGCGGGCGGGCGCATTGGCCAAGCCGACCTTGGCGCACGGCTTTTGGCCACCGCCGACCCGCATGAGGCCGCCGCATTGGCCGAACGCCTCGACCAGCTCAACACCGACCGCCGCGAGGTTGAGGCCGCCGTGCGCGCCAGCGCCATGGCACAGGCCGAAGAGCGCGGCTTTGACGGGCCGCTGGCATGGGCCGCTGGCCCCGGCTGGCATCCCGGCGTGGTGGGCATCGTCGCCTCACGCCTGAAGGAAGCCGCCAACCGCCCCTCTATCGTTATCGGCGTCGAAGACGGCATCGGCAAAGGCTCAGGCCGCTCGATCAGCGGCATCGACCTCGGCGCGCCGATTCAGCGTCTGGCTGCCGAAGGGCTGCTGATCAAGGGTGGCGGGCACAAGATGGCAGCCGGCCTGACCGTGGCGGAAGACAAGATCGACGCGGCGATGGCGCGCTTGGGCGAATTACTCACCAAACAGGGCGCGCATTTGGCAGGCCCCGCCGACCTCAACCTCTGCGGCATGATGATGCCCGGCGCAGCCACCGTGGAGCTGGCCGAGATGGTCGACCAAGCCGGCCCCTTCGGCGCCGGCGCCCCTGCCCCGCGCTATGCCTTTGCGGACATGCAAATCCGCTTTGCCAAACGCGTGGGCGAGAACCACCTCAAAGTAAGTTTCGGCGACGGGCTGGGCGCGAACCTCGAGGCGATTTCATTTGGCGCTTACGACGGCCCCCTCGGCCCCGCGCTGGAAAACCACGGCGGCGCGCGTTTCCACCTCGCGGGCCGTCTCGACATTAACAATTTCCGCGGTCGGCGCACCGTTCAACTGCGTTTGGAGGACGCCGCGCGGGCCTGAAAACTTTTTCTGAAGAAACTTCATTTTTCCGCTTGCAGCCCCCCGCAGTATTACTTAAACGTCCGCTCACAGACAGAGCAGCACACACCAAACGCTGCACTGGACTGACAAAAGAGTGGCCCGTTCGTCTATCGGTTAGGACGCCAGGTTTTCAACCTGGAAAGAGGGGTTCGATTCCCCTACGGGCTGCCACTTTTCTTCTCCAGAATACATAGACAAGCCTTTAGAGGCACCGAAGAATATCCCCGGAATTGCGCTGCCGATCCGGGGTTTCTGGCGTTCGCCCACCTGCGCCCTGCGCCCAACTGTCGCCCATTTATCGCCCTGACATTATTGTGAGAATTGCGCGACGGGTGGTGGCTTGCGCCTAGATACCCTCGCTATCCGAAGGCGCACAGGCTTAGCGGCCGAGACCTGAGGCAGATGATCATCCGGAACTCCAGCGCCCCATAAGACCCTTTTTATCAATGACTTGACACCCGATCTACGCCTGCGCACGCCCTCCCCTCCACCATCGAACGCCACACATCTGCACCCCATGGCGCCCCCATAACGCCCTCAACTCACTCCTAAATCTCCACCTGCCCGCCGCCCCGCGAAACAGTCTGTTTCTGAGAAAAAGGATCGAATAAGGCGAAAAGGTGGTAACAAATGATACATATCCTACCTGAACGTATAGGCCGGATAGGTCGTTGAGACGGAGCGGTGCGAAGGCGCCGTGGGCCGAAACGGTCCGAATGAATGCGATTCAACCCTGGGGGGTTTGGAATGAAGTACTTTGACGCACACAGCCATGCCTATGGCTCGATGGAAGTGATCGCCGGTCCTGTGCTGGGCCGTGCACAGCCTGTCATGGCGGGGACTGCGGTGCTGCCCGCGCCGCGCGCGCTGGCGGCCCTTCGTCTGCGTCCGACCGGCCTTTATGGCCGCTACGCGAAACCGCTTCTCGACCGGCTGCTGATCCTCGCGTCCCTGCCCATCGCCCTGCCGATCATCGCGCTTTGCGCGCTGGCGCTGTGGATCGAAAGCGGTCAGCCCTTCTATACGCAAAAGCGCCTTGGCCGGAGCGGCAAAGGATTCTCCATCCTGAAGCTGCGCACCATGGTGCGCGATGCCGACGCGGTGCTGGAGAGCTACCTTGCCGCGAACCCGGCAATGCGGGCGGAATGGGATGAGATGCAAAAGCTGAAGGACGATCCGCGCATCACGCGGGTGGGCGCTTTCCTGCGGGCAACCTCGCTGGATGAGCTGCCGCAGCTTTGGAACGTGTTCAAGGGTGACATGAGCCTGATCGGCCCGCGCCCCATGATGCCCGACCAGCTTAAGATGTACGGCGATGCGAAAGCCTATTTCGCGCTGCGCCCTGGCATCACTGGGCTGTGGCAGGTCTCGGCCCGTAACAACAGCCGTTTCACCTATCGCAATGAGGTCGACGCCGCCTATCGCCGCAATCTGTCGCTGCCGATGGACCTGACCATTTTGCTGAAAACCGTCGGCGTCGTCTTGCGCCGGACCGGGTGCTGAGCGATGCTCGCCGCGCCCGGCAATAACGAGAAATTCAGCGCCTTATGTTCAAGAAATCGAAAGGGAAGACGATGAGAGACCTCTACGCATCCGATGCCCTCGGCGCGGACAACAGCGATGTGACGGCGCAGTTCGGCGGCCCGGGGATGCGCCACAGCATCCGCCCGCGCCGCACCGTGATCGACCATGAAGATGAGTTCGACGGCGATTTCTCCGAAGGCGACCTGACCGTTGAAGACAGCCTGCCCGCCGCCCCTGCCGTTTCCCGCTACATCGGTGACGACCGCGCGCCGCGCTGGCAAGATCTGCCCATCGCCACACCCGGCCCCGGCGGAGACATGCCGCTGGTCGACGATCACCGCAACAGCGCCGCCGCGCGGGCCTTTGACCTGCTGCGTACGCGCCTGCGTCAAACCACGTTAGAGCATCGCTGGGTCAATATCGCAATCACCGCCCCCACCTCGGGCTGCGGTAACAGCTTTTCCGCGACCAATCTGGCGCTGAGCCTGTCGCGTGTGCCGGGATCGCGCACCGTGCTAATGGACATGAACATGCGCAGCCCCGGTCTGGCCCGTGCGTTCGACATGCAGGCCCCCGGCGCGATGAGCGATTTGCTGAGCGGTCGCGCCGACCTTGGCAAAGGCATGCTGCGGGTGAGCGACACGTTGGCCCTCGGTCTGAATGACCGGGCCGAGGTGAATGCCGCCGAAATCCTGCAAGACAGTGCCACGGCGGAAACCCTGCTGCGCCTGCGTGCTTCGCTCCAGCCTGAAATCGTCCTCTACGACATGCCGCCGATGCTTGAGCATGACGATCTCTCGGCCTTCTTGCCGCAATTGGACGGGGTCTTGCTGATCTCAGACGGCAGCCAAACCATGGCGCGTCACCTGCGCGAATGCGAACGGATGCTCGAAGGTCAGGTGCCGCTCTTGGGCATCGTGCTGAACCGGGCGCGGGCCTCTAGCCTGCCGAAATATGCCTGACACCCCCTGTCGCCGTCCTTGCTTGCGCCCTATTATCGCCCAAGTCATCTGATCTAGGCAGGGAAACTCCGCCGGGCAACGGTCGGGGGCTTTGGGCAGGTTGGAAAGAGGCACATGGGACCGATCTATACATTCGATGACTTCATCGACATGATCCGCCGCCGCGCGGGCGTGATCATTTTGATCACGCTTCTGGGCTGTATCGCCTCGGTCTACTGGGCGCTTGCGACCCCGCATGTCTACCAATCCTCCGAAGTCATCCAGATCGAGCAGCCCAAGATCGCCAATGATCTGGCCCCCTCCACGGTCGAAGGGTCTTCGGCGCGGCGTTTGCAATTGATCGAACAGCAGTTGATGGCGCGCGGCACCTTGGTCGATATCATTCAACGCTTTGATCTTTATGACGATCTGACCGCGCTGCGCATGTCCGAGAAAGTCGATCTGCTGCGCCGTTCGGTCACCATCACCGGCGTCGCCGCCCCGCGCGAAGGCTATGCGGATGACGGGACCATCTCGGTCATGACCTTCACCGCCGAGATGGACAACCCCGCCGATGCGCAGGCCGTGGCCCGCGAATTCGCCGACCGCACGCGCCAGATGTCCGCCGCCCGACGCCAGAGCCAGACGCAAGAAACCTTGGAGTTTTTCCAGCGCCAAGAGCAGAACCTGATCCGCGACATTTCGGAGCTTGAGGCCGAACTGGCCGATTACCGGGCCGAAAACGACCTGTCGCTCGAAGGCAGTCTTGAGTTTCGCCGCGGCGAGATCAGCAGCCTCAATGACGCCATTCTTGAACTTGACCGTGAAATCATCGCCACGCGGCTGGCGCGCGATCGGGTCAACCCCGATGCCCGCGCCGCCACCATCGCCCGCGAACAGGCCGAGTTGGATGCCACGCTCGAAAGCCTGACCACGCAGCGCGACCTGCTGCAAGAACAGCGCGAAACCCTGACCGCCAGCCTGCAAACCTCGCCCGAGGTCGAGCGGGAGCTGGCCCGGTTCGAACGCCGTCTGACCCAGTTGCAAGACCAGTTGGAGGTGATCACCGCCCGCCGGAATGAGGCGGAGGTGGGATTCTCTCTCGAATCCGATCAGCGGGGCGAGAAGCTGATCACCTTGGAGCAGGCCGAACTGCCTGATTACCCCGTATCGCTCAGCCGCAAGAAACGCGCGGCGGTGGGCGGGATGGCCAGCTTGGCGCTGGCGCTGATCGTGGCCTTCCTGCTGGAACTGCGCCGCCCGGTGATCCGCTCGGCCCGGCAGATGACGCGCGAGACGGGGTTGATCCCAGTCGTGTCGATCCCCGACCTCAGCCCGCGCGAAAAGCGCCGGACCTTGGGCAAGGTTTGGCAGGAGCGCTTGAAGGCCGGGAAAGAAGGCCGCGCCGCGCGGATGGCCCGCAAGCAAAAGAGCTGAACCGCTCAGACCGTGGCACTCAGCCCCAGCACCCGGTCCCAATGCAACCAAAGCGCCAGCGCGCCGAGCGCCAGCCCCAAGAGGGCGAAGGTCAGATCATGCCGCGCGTCCCAGACGCCATGCGCCCTTGCGAGCCAGATCAGCACCAGATGCGACAGCACCATCGCAGCCCCCAACCCGATCAGCGCCCCCGGCAAACCGGCGGTGACCACCCCCGCCAGCAGCAGCCCCACTTGCAGGCTGGCCCTTGAGGCAGAAGAGATGAAGAACCGCCGCGAATCCCCCGCGGCAAGGGCCGCTTGGTCATAGGTCATCCCGATCACCTGCGGCATCAGCGCCAGCGCCAGCATCACCAGAATCGCGCCGCTTTGCAGATAGCGCGGGTCATAGAGGACCGAGACCAACCACGGCCCCGCCAGCGCCATGACCACCAAAAGTGCCAGCAGCCCGCCGCTCAGCCCATAGCGCATCCGCTTGAGCTTGGGATGGTCGCCGCCCCCCGCCTCTCGGTAGATCGGGATCATCACCCGCCCGGTGACATTCTGCCCCAGCAGCAGCGGGAAACTCGCCAGGAAATAACCGATGTTGTAGATGCCCAACCCTTCGAGCGATAGGAACTTGCCCAAGATCGCCTTGTCACCCTGACTGGCAAAGAACCAGAACATGGTCGACAGGAAGATCCATTTGCCGAAATGAACCAACTCGCGCACCGCCGGACGCTCCCAACGAAAGCGGTTGCCCGGCCCCGGCAGGAAAGCATGGGTCAGCGCCAGTTTCGCCAAGGCGCCCACGACGCCGCCGACCACCAGCGCCGCCACCGATTGATACAGAGCCGCGCCCAGAATCATCACCACGATGCCGATCACCTGCGATGTCAGGTCCAGTAGCGTCAGCCGCCCCATTTGCAAATGCCGATGCGCCGTCTCGATCCGCGTCGGATTGAACCCGGCGACCACGAGGCTTAGCGCGGCGATGGGCAGATAGGTCAGCAGGAGCGGCTCGCCGTAAAACGCCGCCACCGGCCATGCCAATGCAGAGGCGACGAGCCACAGACACGCCCCCCGGATCGCTTGGATTGTCCAAGCGGTGTTCAGAAAGTCCGGATCATCGCCACGCTTGCTCTGCGCGATGGAGGGGGCGATGCCCACGTCCGAGAACAGCGTCAGCCCGACAATCACCACCTGTATTAACGCCATCAGACCAAAGGCTTCGGGAAAGAGCAGCCGCGTCAGGATCAGGTTCGACGCCAGCCGGATCGCCTGCGACCCGCCATAACCCAAGACGATCCAAGAGGTCGAGCGCAGCGCCCGTGCCATCAGGCGATTGCCCGTTACCGCTTGGGAAAGCTTGGAAAACACCCGTTGCTGCGCCTCTGCCAGTTCTCTGTGAAAGCCTAAAGCCTTGCCCGCCCTTGTGCCAGTGGCAAGCGGGCGGGTAACAAGGTTTATCAGCCCCAAGCCAAGGCCGCACCGCCCGTGAAGATCGCCTATATTCTCAACACCTATCCGCAGCCCTCGCATTCCTTCATCCGGCGCGAGATCGCGGCGCTAGAGGCGGCGGGCCATGAGGTGGACCGTTTCGCCATGCGTGGCCCCGATGTGCCGCTGGTTGATCCACAAGACAAGGCCGAGGCGGCAGCGACCCAGTATGTGCTGGCCGCCGGTGGCAGCGCCCTCGCCCGTGCCAGTCTGCGCATGATGCTGCGCGCGCCGCGGCGGTTCGGCCAAGCGCTGCGCGATGTCCGGCAAGCCGCCCGCCGGGCCGAGACGGGACTGGCCCGCCATCTGATCTATCTGGCCGAGGCCTGTTATCTGCGCGCCCGGCTTGAGGGGAGTGGCATCCAACATCTGCACGCCCATTTCGGCACAAACGCCGCGATGGTCGCGATGCTTTGCCACAGGTTGGGCGGGCCGCGCTATAGTTTCACCACCCACGGGCCCGAGGAATTCGACAGCCCGCGCGCCCTTTCGCTCGGTGCGAAAACCCACCACGCGGCCTTTGCCGTGGCGATCAGCCAGTTCGGGCGCAGCCAGCTGTGCCGTTGGGCCGCCCCGGCGGATTGGCCGCGCATCAAGGTCGTGCATTGCGGCATCGAGCTTGCCAAATTCCCGGCCCCCGCCCCCCTGCCCGATGGCCCGCGCCGCCTCGTCTCCATCGGACGGTTTGTAGAGCAGAAAGGCCAGCTTGCCCTGATCGACGCCATGGCCCGGCTGCGCGAGAGCCACCCCGATCTGCATCTCACCCTGATCGGCGACGGCCCCCTGCGCGGCGCGATCGATGCCGAGATCGCCCGCCACGGCCTGCAAGAACGCATCACCCTGACCGGCTGGGTCGATGAGGCCCGCGTGACGGCGGAACTTGGCGCCGCCCATGCACTTGTGATGCCCAGTTTCGCCGAAGGTCTGCCCATGGTGGTGATGGAGGCGATGGCCGCCGCCCGCCCCGTGATCGCCACCTATATCGCAGGCACGCCGGAATTGGTGCAGCCGGGCGAGACCGGATGGCTGGTGCCCGCAGGCGATGTGGCGGCCTTGGCCGAGGCGATGGCCGCCCTGCACGACGCCCCCCTCCCCGCGTTAGAGGAAATGGGCACGAAAGCCCGGACGCGGGTCTTTGCACGCCATGATGTCGCCCGCGAGGCGGCGAAACTGGCCCAGCACATGCAAGAGGCCGCCCGCTAGCGCCCCCGCACCCAGCGGTTGGCGCTGCGCAAAACCGGCGCATGGATCGTAAGCCGCACGGCAACAAAGACTAGCGCGCCCAAGGGATCGGCCAGCGCCCGCCGCCAAAAGGGGCGCAGTCGGTCATGGGGGTCGTCATTGCGCATCAATTCGGGGAACAGCCGCGCCACCTCGGCCACGCCTGCGTCCTGCCGCCGGCGCACCCGCACCAACGGCGCGAAACCTTCGATCATCGGCCAGTCATAGCGGGCGGGCACGGCGATGCGCTCCTCGGGGCGAAAGTTCAGCCGCGCGAAAGTGTCGTCCGAGATGATATCGGGCCACGCCCCCCACCGCGCCCGCCCGGCGCGGTTCATCGCAAAGGCCCCAAAGCCCGGGACGCCATGGGTCATGAAACCGGTCGTCCGCCAGAACCGCGTGTAATGGCGCGTCACCCAATCGCCCGAGGTCGTCACCCGTGGCACCCCGCTGCCATAGCGCGGCGCGTCCCCCGCCAGCGCCTCTTGCAACTGGCTCAGCAAGGGCGGTGAGACCAGCACATCGGCGTCGAGATAGACCAACACGCCCCCCCGCGCCGCCGCCTCGCCTGCGTTCCACGCGCCCAGCTTGCTGCCTTGGGCCAGTTCCAGCACCCGCAAGACCCAGCCCCGCGCCTCGAATGAGGGGATCGCTGCACGGGCGCGTTCGGCGGTGTTGTCCGAACAGCCATTGGCCACGACGATCACCTCGACCGGCCCCGCCAGCGGCGCGGAGGCGCAGAGCGCATCAAGGCAGGCGGGCAGCCAGTCGGCTTCATCATGGGCGGGGATCAACACGCTCACCCCTTGGAACGCGCCATTGGTCACTTCCATGCGGTCAAAGCGTCCCACCGCGGATTGTCGTCCGCCAGATAGCGCAGCGCCCCCCAAGAGCCCCATTTCGTCGGGGCGTAGACGTCGGCGTAATGGGTGAAAAGCTGCCCGCCCACGGCCAACCAGCCCGCCATCAGATCGGTATAGAGCGCGCCCATCTCGGGGGCGTAGTTCAGATGGTGAAAGAACTCGGTCAGTCCTTCGTCATTCACCTGCGCCCCAAGCCCGACCACATGGCTGCCGCCTTCGTACATCACCAGATCGAGGTCATGCGCCCGCGCCACGGCGGCGTGATGGGGCCAAACCCGGCCAATGAGATCGGCCAGCGTGTCAGTCTCCAAACCGCTGGTGCCACCGTGGCGCAGGTCCTGCGCCGCAAGGGCTGTGGCCGCATCGAAGCGGTGGGCCGCGATATAATCGGCCAAAGCGCCGCCGCTCAGCCCCAGCGCCTCCCCCTCGGCGCGAGCCTCAGCAAGGCTGTCCGACAGCCAGCCGCTGACCAACTCGGCATTCTCCTCCAACCCCAGCACGCCGCCGAAATACCCGGTGATCGCATAGGCATCGAAGGCCGTGGCGGGGGCGCTGTTGCCCGCCTGCTCGGCCACGTAAAGCGGCGCGTCCAAGGCTTCGCGCTCAAGCCCCGGCCACCCCGTTTGGCTCGCGATCACATTGCGCAACCGCGCCTCGGCCTCTCCGCCGAAAACATCCGTCCAGATGCGCGCCACTTCAGCGGCCCGCAGACCGTAGAACTGCATCCCCTTCTCGGCCTCATCCCAGCGGGCCTGCGCCATCTCATCGGCCCATTGGGTCTGGGCGAATTGCCAGTTCCACACCTCGTTCGAGAACTCCACATAGGCTTTGCGCTCGCCCTCCAACGCCTCTTCGACATAGGTCGCAAAGGCGGTCACATAGCCATCATCCGCCAGATGCGGCATGTTGAACCATGGGTCGATCCCCAGTTCATTGGCCAATGCGACCATCACCTCCACCGGGACGCCGCGCAGGGCATAGGTCACGTCCTCGGGGCGCGGGCGGTCTTCCCAACTGGCGATGGGGCTGTCGTTGGTGGCCATCCAATCCATGAAGCGCAGTACCTTCATCCCCGTCAGATGCCGCGTCCAATCGGGGTTGAAACGCGCCCCGGCGTCGTAATCGGCCACGCGGTCTTCGCGGACCACGGTGATCTCACGCGGCGGGTCGCTGCGGTGCATGCGTTGAATGCGAATGTCGACACTGCCCGGCCCCGGCGCATAGTCGAACCGCACCTCGTTCTTGCCATAGCGCACATTCTCGGCCCGGCCCGTGACCTCAATCACGCCCTGCCCTTTGAAGCGGAGCAGATAGCGGCCTTTAAGCGTCGCCGCCTGCGCCGGCATATCGGTCAGGATCAGCGTGCCAATGCTGCCAAGTTCGCGCGGCATCTTCACCGGCCAGCCCTCGGCATTGAGATAGCCGCCTTGGACCAGCTGCGCATATTCCATCCCGCCAAAGCGCCCGGCCACATGGCCAAGCCACGGGCGGGCGGTTTTCATCAAGTCGAGGAAGGGCGCTTGCACGCTCCAATCCGCGATGGCGGCGAGGCCGATGCCCATGTCGCGGGTGCCCGCAACGGCCTCCTCGGGGGCGGTAATCTTAAATGGGGCTGGCGGATCGAGAGGTTTCGCCGCCTCGGGCGCATCGCTGTCCGGGCTGGGCGCGGGCGGGCCGGTCGGGGCTATCGGCGCGGTCTGGGCGTTGTCCTCGGCCACGGGCCGCGTCGCGAGGGGCGCCGGCATCACGGCACCGCCCTGATAGTCCTGCACCGCCTCCCAGGCCACCCGCTGCAGGGCGCGGGCAAGATCAGGCTGGGGCGTGTCGAAAGCCTTGCCCCAGCGATCGTTAAAATCCGTCGGCAGCCCCAGCGGGTCTTTGCCCGTCAGCGTGGCATATTGTACCATGGCGACGAAGTAGTGGCCGAGGTCGTTCAAATGGATGTCATCCGCGAAGAGCGCGTCGATCCCGGTCAGCCCGGAAAGGTTCTCGGCAGCGATTTCATCATAGAGCCGGGCCATCGCTTGCCCGGCTGGGATCACCTCGATCGTCGCGTTCTCCGAACTGCGCACCGCCGATGCGATCCCCTCCCACGCGGGCAGATCGCTCTCCAACCTCTCGCGCCACGGGATATGGGCGTGATCGTCATAGGCCACCGCCTCCCCGCTGCCGCTTTTCAGCGAATGCCAAGTCTCTTGCAGATAGACTTTCACTTCCGGATTGGCCGCCGCAGCAAGCCCAAAGAAGGCCTGCGCATAGACTTCGGTGTCCGACCAACGGGTATGATTGGCCAGCGGGATCGCCTCGGTCAGGATGAGATGGGTGATGTCCCCCTCGGGCAGCAGCGCACGGGCATCCACGCCCTCGGCCCGGTCCGATTCATCCCAATTGTAGCGCAGGGGCGCGCCGTTGATGATCTGCGCGCGCACCTCGCCTTGGCCCACCCCGGCGCGCAGCGCCTCTTGCAGCATATCCGGCCCGTCGGCCCCAAAAAGACTGTGGCCCACCATCAGGACCGAGAACAGCCCGCCCAGACCGCTCATGCCGCGACCCCGCTGTCGGGATGGGCGCGGACCACGTCCCAGACCACCCGCTGCATCAGCCGCGCGGCCTCCGCGCTTGGCGCCTGCGCCGGGGTGCCGTCGGCGCGCAGCAATTCGTGCGGCAGCCCTGCCGGGTCGCGGTGATAGAGGGTCGCGTAATGGGTCAGTGCCACGAGGTAAGCCCCCTGATCGTTAAAGTGGATCGTATCGGGGCGGCCATTCTCATCGCGCGAAAAGAGGTCATGCAGGCTGATGATACCGCCCACCCCGCCAGCGGCGTCGACCGCCCGGACAAAGGCCGCCATGACCTGCCCCGCGGGGATCAGATGAATGGGCACCTCCGCTTCCTGCAAGGCGGGGTAGATCACCTGCCGCCGCCAGTATTTATCCAAGTCCCGGTCGATGCGCTTCAGCCAGCCTTGGCCGTCATCCGTATGGTGCCAAGTCTCATAGAGGTAGACGCGGGTGTCGGGCCGGGCGGCATGGGCCAGCCGCGCCCAATGGGCAAGGTAGTCAGGGCTGTCGTGATAGCGGATGGCATCGGCGATCTCGACCATTTCGGTCAGCACCACCGCGTCGTAATCGCCCGAGCCGATGGCCGCCCGGGCGGGCCGGTGCTGCGCGTGATCGTTGGACCGCTCGAACCCGTTCACCGGCACATCCGGCTCCCAATGGTCGCGCAGCGAACTGCCCCAGCCGGTCTGGCTGTGATAGCTATGCCCCGCCCCTGCCAACTGCGCCAACATCGCGGGCATGTCGCGGCCCACCAGTGAATGCCCCAGATGATAGACCTGCATCGGCCCCGAAGGCGCGCTCAGCGGCGTGGCATAGAGTTCCTCCGCCCGGTCCTGCAACTGCGCCCGGCGAAAGACCCAAGACCCGCCGCCGAGGCTGGCAAGCGCGGCGCCCCCCAGAAAGAGACGGCGTGAGAGTGCGACCATGAGATCAAGCTCCTTTGCGATCAATCTGCCCAATCGCCACCCCGCTGACAAGGTGGCCCGCCACCGACGCGATCCGCCCCGGCAGCTTATCGCCGCGGCTAAAGCCCTCTGTGTCTTGGGTAAATCGCGCGTCGAAGGTGGTATTACCGCCAGATAGGGTGACCTCAAGCCGATCAAAGCCAAAAAGCGCCTTGGTCGCTGGGTACTGCGCCTTATAGGCCGCCTCCTTGGCGCAAAAGATGCGTTTCGCAGCCGCTAGGTCCGCGCCGCCGAGGCGGGTGATTTCCGCCGGAAGGCAGATTTCGGTGAGCAGGTCTGCGGGCAGTGGGCTGTCGTCTTCGATGTCGACGCCGAGGGTCTCCACCTCTGCCCTGCGCGCCAGAACCGCGATGCACCAGTCGTCACAGTGGCTGATTGAGCCGGTCAGGGCGGGTGGCCAAATCGGCGCGCGGTCGGCGCTGGCCAGCACCGGCGCGGGCGGATGGCCAAGCGCCTGCATCGCCTCCCGCGCGGCGTGGCGTCCGGCGGTAAACTCGGCGACCCGTTTTGGCTGTGCCCGTGCGATGAGGGCGGCTTCGCCCGCCAGCAAGGGCGGATAGGCTCTGCCGGGGCGGGTCACAGCGACGGCGACCGGCAGATCGAAAATAGCCTGAACAGCCGCCCTGATCTCGCCCTCCGTCGTCACCTCACCCCCGCCCGCGGCCACGCGCGGCCCGCATGAGGCGACGTTTCGACATGGTCTCGGACCGTGCGGGCGTCTCGGCGGCGGAGGGTGCCTTGGCCGGTGCGGCGGTCTTGCCCCCCAGCCCGTCGATATGTGCCGCCAGTCCGGCAAGGGTAGGGAAACGGAAGATATCGGTGATCGACAGCGCGCTGACGTCCAAAGCCGCCTTGATGTCGCGATGCGCCTGTACCGCCAGCAGCGAGTGGCCGCCGAGGGCAAAGAAGTTATCCTCGCCGCGAATGTCCCCTAGCCCCAAAAGCGCGCTCCAGACCTGCGCGATCGCCGCTTGGCTGCCGCCCGCGGGCGTCTCGGCCTGCGGCGCGGCAGGGGTCGGCGCGCTTTGTCGGATCGGGGCGGGCAGCGCCTTGCGGTCGATTTTCTTGTTCGGCGTCAGCGGCATGGCAGAGAGGGTGACGATGGCCTGCGGCACCATGATATCGGGCAGATGCGCGGCCAATTGCCGCCGCGCGGCGTCGCTATCAACCGTCTTTTCCGCGACCACATAGCCGATCAACTGCGCGCCACCCTGCCCGGCATCCTCGCGCAGCACCGCCACGGCTTGGCGCACGCCCGGCAATTCGGCGAGACGCGCCTCAACCTCGCCCAGCTCAATCCGATGGCCGCGTATCTTGACCTGCGCATCGGCGCGGCCCTCGAAATGCAGCACGCCCTCGGCGTCCATCCGCACCAGATCGCCCGTGCCGTAAAGGTGGCCCCTGCCGGTGAAAGGATCGTCGATGAAACGCGCCGCTGTCATCTCGGCCCGTTGCCAATAGCCCTGCGTGACGCCATCGCCCCCGATCCAAAGCTCCCCCGAAGCACCGATGGGCAGCGGCTGCCGCGCGGGGTCGAGGATATGAACCTGCGTATTGGCAATTGGCCTGCCGATGGGCGCGGTGGTGGCCTCGGCACTGTCGAGCATATGGGTCGTGGACCAGATCGTCGTCTCGGTCGGGCCATACATGTTCTGGATCTGCGCCGAGGTCGCACCGCGCAGGGTGCGCAGCAGGGTGCCGGGCAGCGCCTCCCCCCCGATCATCAGCGATTTGATCCGCGCCAAAGCGCCGCGCGCCTCGTCGTTCATCACCATCATCTGCGCCATCGAAGGCGTGCATTGCAGATGGGTCACCCCGTGGCGGATGATCTGCGCGGCGATGGAGTGGTCATCCGCCGCCGGTTGCCCGCCCGCATTGGCGCGGTGCAACACCTCGGCCAAGGGGGCAAGCCCCGCCATCACCTTGTCGGTCGGAATGCCATAGTCGATCAGACAGGCGATCTCATCCACGCCGATCCGCTTGAGCTGCTCGGCTCGCGCCAGACCATCGGCCACGGTGCCGAACATGCCGCTGTCGTTGAAATAGCGCTGAAAGGCAAACTCAAGGATCGCATCCATTTCCTCGGGCGAGAGACCTTCGAGGTCGATCTCAAACGGGTTCGTCGTCCCCGCCGGTTTCTTGAAGGCCGGGAAGGCCCATGCGTATTGTTTGATCAACCCCGCCGCCGAGCGCAGGTAGTCCTTCATCGGCCCGCGCGCCGTCTCTTCGGCCTCGGCCCGGGTGGCGGCGAGATAGCTGTGCAGCATGACGGTAACCCGATGGCCCGCCGGATCATGGCCCGCCGCGCGCAGGGCGTCATGGTAAATCTTGATCTTCTCGGCAACCTCCTCCACCGACTGCCCCAGTAGGTGGGTCAGCACGTTCGCCCCGATCTCCCCCGCTTCCTTCCAAGTCTGCGGATTGCCCGCCGTGGTCACCCAGATCGGCAGTTTGTCAGAGACGGGGCGCGGCTGGGTCACCACCGCGTGGGGCATGCCATCGGCGCGGGGGAACTCTACCGGCTCCCCGGCCCAGAGCCTGCGCAGCTGGTCGATGGCGTCATACATCGCGGGCTTGTTTTCGGGCGGCGTGTTCTCGGGGCGCAGCACGAAATCGTCGGGCTGCCAGCCGCTGGCAATGGCGAGACCGACGCGCCCATTGGTCAGATTGTCGATCACCGCCCATTCCTCGGCAATCCGTGCGGGATGGTGCAGCGGCGCCACGCAAGACCCTGCCCGCACGTCGAGGTTCTGCGTCACCGCCGCCACCGCCGCGCCGGTGACGGAGGGGTTGGGGTAAGGGCCGCCAAAGGCATGAAAGTGCCGCTCGGGCGTCCAGACCGCGTTGAACCCGTGGGCGTCGGCGAATTTCGCCCCTTCAAGAAGCAGTTCGTATTTCTTGGGGCCGACACCATCGTCATTGCCCCAATAGAACAGGTTAAAGTCGATCCTGCGGTCGCTCGTGGCAATTGGGCCGTTCGACATGAGCGCCCGGCTGTCATCGCCCGCCAGCACCAGTTTGAACCCCCGCGCGAGGGTCCAAAACAGTTCCAACACCGAAATGTCGAAGCTGAGGCTTGTCACGGCAAGCCAGACCGCCCCCGCCTCATGGTCGATCCGGTCGTCCATCCCGGCAAAGAAATTCGCCACATTGCCATGGCTGACCATCACCCCCTTGGGCGTCCCGGTCGAGCCGGAGGTGTAGATCAGATAGGCGAGGTCATCCGGCCCGGCGCTGGCGGCGGGGTTCGCCCTCGGTGCCGTGGCAAGGCGCGGGTCGCGGTCGATCTCAACCACCTGCGCGCCATGCGCGGGCAGGCTGGCGGTGAGGGCCGATTGCGCGACCACAATAGATGCGCCGCTGTCTGAGAGGTAGTGCGCCAGACGGTCTGCCGGATAGGCCGGATCAAGCGGCACATAGGCGGCCCCGGCTTTCAAAATGCCAAGCGTGCCGACCAGCAGGTCTACGCCCCGTGCGACGCAAAGCGCCACCGGCATCCCCGGCCCCGCCCCCCTATCGCGCAGCAGATGCGCCAATTGGTTGGCGCGGGTGTTCAATGCGGCGTAGCTCAGCGTCTCACCTTCAAAGACCAGCGCGGGCGCGTCGGGGGTGCGCTCCACCTGCGCCTCGAAAGCGGCGTGGATGGTGTGGGGGTCATAGGCGCGCGTCGTCGCGTTGACGCGGGCCAAGGTCTGCGCCTCAGTCTCTGGGAGCGCCCAGACGGTGCCGCAGTCCGAGGCCTCGATGATCTTGGCAAAGGCCGCCTCAAGGCGTGCGGCGAGGAGGTCGACCGCGGCGTCGGACAGCCGCGCACCGTCGGCAAAAAGCCGCGCGCCCTGTGGTGTGAGGCAGAGGGTCAGCGCCGACCCCGCAAGCGGTTCATCGTCAAAGGAGATCGCGAACTCCGGAGTGGCAGCCACATCAATCGCCGGATCGCGCAGCGGCAGGTCGCGGGCGAAACCGACGGCATCTTTCGCGCGGGTAAGTTGCGGGTCCAACTGAGCCAGCAGTTCCGCCACCGGTGTCTCCGCCTCTGCCGAGATGGTGATCGGCAGCCAATCGGCGATGAGCAGCGCGGGCGCGCCTTTACGCCGCATGGCGATGCCGCCTTCGGTGGCCCCGGCGCTGCGCAGCGCGACGAGGGCGGCGGCGGCGACTTGGTGCAACGGGTCGCTTCCCTGCGGCAAGGTGATCTCCCGCGCCACCCATGCCTCCGGCGTTTCGGTTGCGGTGGCCAAGGGGACCGGCAGCGCGTCGAAGCTGGTCAGAGCGCGCCGCCAATATACCTCATCAGCCGGAGCGGGAACCGGGCCTGCCGTCTGGGGCAACATATCCCCGGGGGCGAAAAACTGCGCAGGTGCAACGCTTTCGCCCGCCATATCGCGCAGGTCATGGAGGGCGATATGCCCGTCCTGCGCCGCCACGATCACCCGCGCCTCGTCGACCTCGACAACCTCGCCGGGCGTGCCGCCCTGCCCCGCCGCGCGTTCCACGCGGGACACGGCCAGCACCGCGCCATCCGCGCCTAGGATTTTCGCCGTGGTCAGCGGGTTCCAATAGCTTCCGAAATCAAGGCCGCGGGCCAGCGCACCGATCTCCTCCGCCGTTTTGGTAAAATCGATCAGCCCGCCGTTCTCGGGCCGTTTGTCCTTCGCGAAATAGCTGCGCTGGCTCAGGTCTTGGGCGGTGCCTTGCAGGCTGCCGCTTTCCAACTGGGCCAGAACCTCGCCAAAGCTTTCCATCCCGGCGGCGTAGCATTTGGAGTTGAGGCTAAAGGCCGTCTCATCGGCTGCGATATCAACCTTGCGCTGCGCCAGTAGGTCGCCGGTATCGACGCCGGTCTCGATCAGATGCCAACTGACCCCATGCCGCGCCTCGCCATTGATGATTGCCCAAGCGGGTGTGTTGAGCCCGGCATAGCGCGGCAGCGGACCATCGTGAAAGTTGACCGCCCCGCGTTTGGGCAGCGCCAGAACCGTGTCGGGGATCAGCCGCAGGTTGGCGATGCTTAACAGCCAGTCGGCGGACAGCCCCATCGGCAAGAGTTCCTCGGCATCGCGGCAAAGCGCCAGCCCCTGCCCCTCGGCCCAAGCGCGCACCGCGTCGTCGCGGGTGATCACGGCAGCGATCCGGTGCCCGCCCGCCAGCAGCATGTCGCCGCAGGCGATGGTCAGGGATTCGTCGCCCATCAGGAAGGCGGTGAACGGGTCTGTCTTGAAGCTGACGGTCATCAACGGTCCTCCGTGGCGGGGCTACGGCTTGGGTCTTGAACGGCGGGGGCCGCGCGCCGCGCGGTGCGCGCATGGGCCGCAAGGTCGCGATAGAAACCCGGCGCGTCTTCCGGGCGGCGCCCGGTGAGCAGGCAGCGCAGATGGTGCAACCCGCCCCCGGCAAGCCGGGCGAGCGTGGCCAGTGCCGCATAGGCGCGGCCATGGTTCTTGGCGAAATAGCGGTGGCGGCTGTCGAACCAATAGCGCGGCATGCGCCGCCATTCCTTCATCCCGGTGGAGACCGAGCCGACATGCACGCAGCGCGCCTGCGGGACATACCAGCAGTCCCAACCCGCCCGCGCGGCCCGAAGGCAAAGGTCGGTTTCTTCGTAATAGAGGAAATAGGCTTCGTCGAAGAGGCCGATCTCGGCCAGCATGTCCCACCGCATCATGACGCTGGCACCGGCCACCCAATCGACCTGCGCCGCCTTTTCAGGCAGGGGCGGCGCCACGACCGAGGCAGAGAGCAGCCGCGTCAGCGGGCCAAAGCGCGCAGCGGCCTCCAACTCTCCGGCGGCTGAGGGGAAACGAAAGGCAGTCGCATGAGGCACATCATCCTCCCCGCGCACATGGCTTCCGGCCAATCCGGCGCGGGGGTGGTTTTGCAGGTGGTCCAAGAGCGCCCCGATACAGCCGCGATCGAGGAAGGCATCCGAGTTCACCACATGCACGAAATCCGGCGCGGACCCGTCCGACATTCCCGCCCGCATGGCCAAGTTGTTGCCCGCGCCAAAGCCGCCGTTGCGGGGCGATGCGATCAGCCGCACCCGGTTGCCCGCGCCCCAGCCCCGCGCGGCGATCTCCTGCGCCAGTAGCGCGGCAGAGCCATCGCCGCTGTCATTGTCGACGATCACCAATTCGGCACCCGCATCGGGCATATCGGCCAATGCGGCCTCAGCCGCGCGCAGGGTCATCTCTGCGGTGCGGTAATTGAGGATGACGACCAGAAGGCGGGGCGGTTTTTGCATCATTCCGCCGCCGTGGCTTGGGTGTGGTCTTGGCCTGCGCCTTCGGGCAGGGCTGCCACAATCACCTCGGCCAGTTCTTGGGCCAGCACGGTCACATTCGGGGCCAGCACCATGCTGACGTGATCGCCCGGCACTTCGATCACCTGCAAGCGCGGCGCGTATTGCCGCCACTGGTTGTCCTCATAGACATATTCCTTTTCCGCCGTGACATACTGCCCGTCAGAGACCGCCCAATGCCGATCCAGCGGCGGGCGGAACAGGGTCATCGGCCCGTCCCACTGCGGGGTTTCATACCGTCCCACCGCGCGGAGGAACGCCGCCTGAATGCGCAGGCTGTTAAAGGAAACCCCCTCGCCCTCGCCGCTCGTCTCTTGCGGCGCCCGGCGCCGCTCACGCTCCCACGCCCAGCGGTTGCGCGCCCATTCCAGCAGATAGACCGGGCCTTTGCGCCGCAGTTCGGCCAGCTTGATATGCGCCTTGTCGATCTTGCTGAGCGACGGGCGTACGGGCAACGGCGTGTCGAGCATCGCAAGAACGGCCACCTCCTGCCCCGCGGCTTTCAACTGCTGCGCCATCTCATAGGCCGTGATCCCGCCGCCGGAGTATCCGGCCAGCAAATAAGGCCCTTGGGGCTGCAAGGCGCGGATTTCGGCGATGTAATCCGCCGCGGCGGCTTGCACCTCTTCATGGGGGGCCGCGTCCCCGATCAGCCCACGGGCCTGCACCCCATAGACCGGGCGCTCATTGCTAAACGGCAAGGCAAGGTGGCGCAGGTTCAGCACATTGCCGAACATCCCTGCGACCACGAACAGCGGCGTCGCGTTCTGCGAGGACTGGTTGAGCGGCACCAGGTAGTCAAAGCGCTGTTGCGAGCCCGCCGCGTCTGTCTCGACCGCCTCCGCCTGCGCCAGATCCCCGCGTTCCGCCGCGATCAGGGCTGCGCATTTGGCGATGGTCGGCGCTTCGAAAAGGACGGAGATCGGGAACTCCACCTTGAACTCACGTTTGACCGCCGCGAAGAGGCGCACCGCGATCAGGGAATGGCCGCCGAGGTCAAAGAAACTGTCCTCGACCCCCACGGGGCTGACACCCAAAAGGTTCGACCAAATCTCGGCCAATCTCTCTTCGATCCCATTGCGCGGGGCCACGAAGGAGCCGTCGAGATCGGGCCGCTCAAAGCTCTGCCCTTGGGCGGCGGCATCGGTCAGCGGCGCATCGGCCTGCGCGATCAGCCCTTGCAAGGGCAGCGGAGAGACCATGACCTGCGGTGCCTCCAGCGCCAGCGCGCGGCGCAGCGCCTCTGGCCCCTCCTGCGCGCGGATGCCTTGGCGCACCAGACGGGCCAGACGCTCTTCGGCGGGGCTGAGGCTCTCGCTGTTGTCGGCATCCTCAAAGATCACTTCGCGGGCGTCGGGCGGGGGCACATCGGCAAAGGCCCCTTCGAGCCGCTTCATCGCGAAATCGCGAACCTCGACCAGAACCATGCCCTGCGGATCGGTGATCGTCACGTCGAAACGGGCCAAACCCTCGGCCCCCGTGCCCTCGGCCAGCCGGACATGCGAGCGGACTTCGGCAGGCAGCGGGGCGTGGAGCGTGATCTCCCCATAGGACAGCGGCACCCAAAGGTGGCGCGCGGCATAGCTGGGGATCAGCGCCATGGCCCAGCCGGTGGCGATATCCATCAGACCGGGGTGCATCAGGTAGCCATCGGTCAGATCACCCTGTGCTGCCTCGGGCAGGTGCAACGTGGCGATGCCCTCACCCTGCCCGAGGGCGGTGCATTGCAGCACATGCCAGCGCGGGCCGAACTTCAAATGCGCTTCTTGAACCGCGGGCAGATGGCGCCCGGGGGCGGCCTCGGCCACATCCTCGCAACGGGCGGCGATGGCCGCGAGGTCAAGCGATTCGGCACTGTCGCCCGCCCGAGACAGCCGCGCTTGGACATGCAACTGCCACGCAGGCTTGCCGTTGACCACGCAAGCGCTGTGCAACTCGGCGGCGAAACCTTTGCCCTCCGGGGTCAGGGTGATCTTGATCCTGCGCCGCGCCCCATCGGCCAGCGGCAGGGGGCGCAGGAAATAGAGGTCTTGCAGGGTGAAGCCGCCTAGCCCTTGGGCCGCCGCCGCTTCGGCCAAAAGCTCGATATAGCCCGTGCCGGGCATGATCGCGCGGCCATCCAAGGTGCGGTGTTGGTCAAGCAGCCAATGCGAGGCTGCAACCTCGGTCGTGAATTCGGGCGCGCCGCTCTCGCCCGACCCGGCGGTTTCCAGCAGCGCCGCCTTGATCGGGCGGGCCGGCAGCGCCACGGCACCGCCGCCGCCAAGGCTTTCTGCCGCCATGCCGACATCGGCCCAAACGCCCCAGTTCACCGCCACCACGCGGGTCTGCGCCGCGCGCCGCGATTGGGCAAAGGCGTTGAGCCAGGCATTGGCCGCCACATAATCCACCTGCCCCGCCGCGCGGGTCGCGGTGGAGGTCGAGGAAAAGAGCACCATGAGGTCGAGCGTGCCATCGGGCAGCAGTTGATCCAAGACCCGCAGCCCCTGCACCTTGGGCGCAAGCACCGCGTCGATATTCGCATCCGTTTTGGCCAAAAGCGGCGCGTCATCCAGCACCCCCGCGGCATGGATCACCCCCGTCAGCCCGCCGTGGCGCGCGGCCAGGTCGTCGATCACCCGGCGCATCTGCGCAAGGTTGGCGACATCCGCGCGGGCCACTTCGACCGCGCCGCCCGATTGCGCCGCCTTGGCCTCAAGCCGCAGGACAGCCCGCAGGCGGCGCGCTGTGGCATCAGCCGGGCCGTGGCTGGCAAGGTAGCTTTCCCATTCATGGCGCATCGGGAGGGCCGCGCGGCTCAGCAGGATCACGCGGGTGCCGGGCGTGTCAAGAATATCCGCCGCGAGGGTCATGCCGATGCCCCCGAAACCGCCGGTGATGAGGTAGCTTCCCTGTGACTTCCAGCCCGGCAGATCAGCCTCGGGCAGCGCGGCGGCGCGGTAGCCCAACTCATAGCGGCGGCCAGCACGATGGGCGACTTGGGGGTTGGCGGGGGTCGCCAAAAGCTCTTCGATTAGGTCCGAGGGGTCAATCACCGGCGCGGGCGTCACCGGCTTCGCGAACCACCCGGAAAGCGCGACAGGGGCGGCCTCGGGCAGGTCAATCTGCGCCGCCGTCAGCCCCGGCACCTCGCGCGCCATGACCCCGACGGGGCCGGAAATGAGCGTTTTTTCGGGGTAGGCCAGCCCCTCCTCTGCCACCTGCGCGGCACCGGTTGTGAAGACGCTGAGGTGCATCGGCGCGGGGTTCTCGGCCTCGGCCAAGGACTGGGCGAGCCACGTCAGGCTCCAGAACCCCTGTTCGACGTTGCGGTCAAACCGGCTGGAGCCGGGGCGCGGGGCGGCCTGATCATCGGTCAGCCAGAAATGCGCGATCCGGTCGGGCCTCCGCCCATCGGCCTCAAGCGCTGCGATCAACTGGTCATAGCCTGACCGCCCCTGTTCGGCGGCAAGCGTGAAATGATCGGCGCTGACGCGGTCAAAGGCATCCCCCGCCGTGACCTCTGCCACCCGGTGCCCTTCGGCCCGCAACCGTGCCGCCGCCTCGGCCCCCAGCCCCGCCGTATCGGCAAAGACAAGCCAGTTCAGCGGGCCGGACAGGTCCAAATCCCGTTCGGCATAGCGCGGTTGCCAATGCGGCAGCGCGCCCCAGTCGCCGATATCCTCCAGCCGTTGCAGCGGTTGCTCGGCAGGGCGCGCCGCCGCCTCACCCGGCGCGATGAAATAGCGCGCGCGTTGGAATTGATAGGTCGGCAGCACCACGCGGTTGCGCCGTGCCTCGCCCCAAATCTGCGCCCAATCAGCCTCGACCCCGCAGGCCCAGAGCCGCCCGATCACCCCGAGGAAATAGGCATCATCCGCGATCTCTTGCTCGGGGTGGCGCAGCGAAGACATCACCTGCCCCGGGGCCACATCCGCGTGCATCTGCGCCAAGGCGGAAAGCGCCTTGCCCGGCCCGACCTCAAGGAAAACCCGCGGCGCATCGCGGCTCAAAGTGTTGATGCAATTCGCGAAATTCACCGTGTGACGGAGCTGTTCGACCCAATAATCGGGGTCCGTCGCCATCTGCGCCGTGATCACCTCGCCGCTGCGGTTCGACAGGAAGGGCATCTGCGGCGCGCGCAGGTCAAGCGTGGCGAGGAAGGCGCGGTATCGGTCAAGGATCGGGTCCAACATCCGCGAGTGCGCGGCGATGTCGATGGCGATGCGCTGATGGTCAAGACCGGCGGCGTCGAGCCGCTCTTGCAGCGCCTTTAGCGCGTCTTCGGGGCCGGAAACGGCGATCAGTTCCGGGCCGTTCACGCTGGCGATATCAAGGGCCTCGCCCAGAAGCGGCGTGATCCGGTCCAGCGGCGCGGCAATGCTGATCATCCCGCCCGACGGCACCTCGTCAAACAACTGCCCGCGCAGCAGCACAAGGTCGATACAGTCCTCAAAGCGCATCACCCCGGTAAGGCAGGCGGCGACATTCTCGCCCATGGAATGCCCGACCATTGCGGCGGGTTTCACGCCCCAAGACAGCCAAAGCTGCGCCAGCGCATATTCAACGATCATGATCAGCGGCAGTTGCACCGAGGGGCGTTTCAGCTTGGCCTCGGCTGCTGCGCGGCCCTCAGCCTCCGGCAGCCAGATCGCGCGAATGTCGTAGTCGAGTTGCGGGGCCAGATGGTCCAGCCCCCGGTCCATCCATTCGGCAAAGACCGGCTCGGTCTCGTAAAGATCGCGGGCCATATCGGCATATTGCGCGCCGCCGCCGGGGAACATGAAAACGACTTCGGGATCAGGGCCGAGGTGGTCATGGGTAAAGACACGGCGGCTGTCGCCCGCCTCCAGCAGGGCCGCGGCTTCCTCATGGCTTTCGGCCACCAAGACGCGGCGTTTGTCAAAACCGCGACGGCCCTCTTTCAGGGTGAAAGCCACATCGGCCAAAGGCTGTTCGGGATGGGCGCGCAGATGTGCCGCGAGCGCGGCGCTATTGGCGTCCAAGGCCGCTTTGCTGCGCCCCGAAAGGCAGAGCACATGGAAAGGGAAATCGCTGTCTTCCGAGGCCGCGCGGGCCGGTGCCTCTTCCAAGATCATATGCGCATTGGTGCCGCCCACGCCAAGCGCATTGACGGCAGCGCGGCGCGGGGTGTTTTGCCCGGGCCAGTCATAGAGCCGGTCATTGACGCGGAAGGGCGAGCCCTCAAAAGGGATCGCCGGGTTCGGCGCTTCATAGCCTAGCGAGGGCGGGATCTGCTGGTGGTGCAGCGACAGCGCCGCCTTGGCCAGCCCCGCCACCCCCGCCGCGGTGTCGAGATGGCCGATGTTGGTCTTGACCGATCCGATGCGGCAGAAATCTTCGGCCTGCGTCTCGGCGCGGTAGGCTTGGGTCAGCGCGGCCACCTCGATCGGGTCGCCCAGATAGGTGCCGGTGCCGTGGCATTCGACCATGCCGATGCTCTGCGCCGCCACGCCCGCATCATCGAGCGCGCGGGCAATGGCGGCGGTCTGCCCGTCCACCGAAGGTGCCAGATAGCCCGCCTTTGCCGCCCCGTCGTTGTTCACCGCCGAGCCTTTGATGACCGCCCAGATGTGGTCACCATCGGCGATGGCATCCTCCAACCGTCTGAGCGCCACGGCGCCCGCGCCGGAGCCAAAGACGGTGCCCTGCGCGCGGTGGTCGAAAGCGTGGCATTCGCCGTCGGGCGAAAGGATCTCGTTTTCCTTGAATTCATAGCCGCGCCCCTGCGGCAGTTCGATCGTCACCCCGCCTGCGAGCGCCATGTCGATCTCACCCGCGCGCAGCGCTTGGGCCGCGTAGTGGATCGCCACCAGCGAGGTCGAACAGGCGGTTTGCAGGTTGATCGACGGACCTTTGAGGTCAAGCACATGGCTCACCCGGGTCGAGAGGAAATCCTTGTCGTTCCCGGTATGGCGCAGCAGGAACATGCCCACATCGTCGACGAGGTCTGGGTTCGAGCAGATGTTGAAATAAAAATAGCTCCCCATGCCGCAGCCGGCATAGACGCCCACCGGGCCGGAGAGGCTTTCGGGCATATGCCCCGCCTGTTCCATCGCCTCCCAAGCGATCTCAAGAAACTTGCGGTGCTGCGGGTCGAGGATGGCGGCGTCTTTTGGCGAAAAGCCAAAGAACTCCGCATCGAACATGTCATAGCCGGGCATATCGGCGGTGACGGGCACATAGTTTGGCCGGGCCATCCGCTCGGCGCTCTCTCCGGCGGCGCGCAGCTCTGCCGCCTCGCGGTGCTTGAGCGCGCTCACCCCGTCGCGCAGGTTCGCCCAATAGGCGTCTATCCCTTCGGCGCCCGGCACCGTCACCGACATGCCGACGATCGCGATGTCACCGCGCGAAAGAGTGTTGTCCGTGCTATTCATTGCGACACATGTCCCACCGCCCGCTTGGCCAGAGTGCGGCACCCTTGAGGTTCAATTTAAGCTTCGGGTGAAGCATACAACAGGCAAATCTGGCGAAAATGAGCCGATAACGTGCCCTAGGGTCACTTTCGGCCCAAATCACTTCACAGCGCCGTGAATGGGACGCGGTTTAGAAAACCGTCCGCTTTGCGTTCAACGCGGGGGCGTCGATCCTGTTCCGCCCCTTGCGCGCCGCCGCCAACCCTTCGGCATGGCCAAGGATCGCCCCAGCCGTGAGCCAAGTAAGCGGCGTCAGCGTGGCATTAAGCAACATGTCCATCATGGTAATGCCAAGGATCAAAAGCAGCGGTGCGAGCCATGGGGATAGGCCCGCATCGCCCATCCGGTAGAGGTGCAGCCCCACGAGGATGATCGGCAGCGCCAGAAGGCCCATCTCGCATAGGTAGCCCAGCCAGCCGAAAGTGCCGAAAACGATGATCCAGCGGCCATCGGGGATCGACAGGATATTGCCGTTCGTCGCATCGCGGATCAGGTTGCGCCCCCATCCGCCCCAGCCGAACCACGGTTTCTCGGCGGCCCGTGCCAACAGTTGCTCTTCGTTCATAAAGCGGTAGCCAAGCGATTGCGCCCGGTCCGCGCTGATCGCCTCGGCCTGTGCAAGGATCGCATCGAGCGGCACCAGACCGGCATTGCGCAGCATCGGATAGATCACCGCCACGATGGCAAAGACCACCGCCAGACGGATCTGCCACCGCGCCGGGGTCAGCAGCACCATCGGCACCAAAAGCAGCGCATAGGCCAGCGAGGCAAGGCTTTTGCACAGCAGCAGAACCACGGCGAGATAGGCCGCCAGCAAGAGCATCTTCCAGCGGTCGATCACCGGGGTCTGCCGCGCCAGCGCCACCGCCGACAGCAGCGCGATACACATAAACAGCGCCAGCCACAGCGCATGGGGCAGAAACACGATGGGGCGAAAGCCCCCATTGCGCATCATCTGTTCAAAGGAGTGCTGGAAGAACCCGTAGATCCATGTGTTGAGCTGCGGTGAAAAACGGATCTCGAACAGCGAAGGCACGGAGTAGATCACCCCGCCTACCATGAAGGCCAAGAGCAATTCCCGCAGCCCCTTTTCATCCGCAAGGAACTGCCGCGCCAGCAGGAAGGGCACCAGCATCAGCACCTGCCCGATCAACACCGACCCGATGTCCCGGATCGAAAGCCCCGGCAGCGTGTCGACGGGGAAAAGGATCGGCTCAAAGCCGCGGATCGACTGAAACAGGATCGGATCGCCATTGGTCAGCACCGTGGGCACCGCCGAAAAGACCAGCCCCAGCACCAAAAGCCCCGCCACACGGGAGGCGGGCCAAAGCTGCAATTTCTCCTGCCTGCCCAGCCAGATGATCAGCAAAACGCTCAGGTTCGGGATCGACACTTTGTCGAGCCCCGGCACCAGCGGCAGGTTGAACTCCGCCAGCGGGGGCAGGAACAGATAGCCGCCGAGGATCGACCAGATCAGCGCCCGCTGGAGCGGCAGGTTGCGAAACAGGGCCAGACAGACGAAGGGCCAGATCAGCAACATCAGATAGGCGACGGGATTTGGCATGACGTCCTTCGCGAAAGCCGCGTCGGGGCGCGGCAGGATGGGGCCGGGCGAAAATACCATCTGGCCCCAGCCCTGTCATCCCGCTAGTTTTGCCGCAGGTTCACTTTGGTGCGGGCGTGGCTGACAGATGGCACATGAAATCAATGGAATAGATCGCGCAGTTTATGCTCATTCGCCTGCCCGTGGTGGTGCGACAGCGGAAGGCGCGGCATGAAGTATGGCACGGGCACTGCCGCCGTGGAGGTCAATGTGGCGACGCGGGCCGCATTGTTTCAGGCCCTGCGCGCCCGCTTTGCCACGGGTCAGGGATTCGCCCTTGCCACGCTTAACCTCGACCATCTGACCAAATTGCCCCGCGATGCGGGCTTCGCCGCCGCCTATCGCGCGCAGGATTTCATCGTGGCCGATGGCCGCCCCGTGGTCTGGCTCTCGCAACTCGCCAAACAGCCGGTCGAGCTGATGCCCGGCTCCGATCTGATCCTTCCGCTTTGCGAATTGGCCGCCGCACACTCGCTGCCTGTCGCCTTTTTCGGCAGCGATAAAGACGCGCTGCAAGGGGCCGCAGTGGCCCTGCGGACCCGCCTGCCGGGGTTGGAGATATGCCATATCGCCGCCCCGCCCATGGGCTTTGACCCCGAAAGTGCCGAGGCGGATACCGCCCTGCGGGAGATCGCCCAAAGCGGCGCGCGCCTGTGTTTTCTGGCCCTTGGCGCGCCTAAGCAAGAAATCCTTGCCGCTCGCGGGCGCGACATAGCGCCGGGGGTTGGCTTTGCCTCGATCGGGGCGGGGTTGGACTTCCTCGCCGGGCGGCAGCGCCGCGCGCCGAAATGGATGCGGATGCTGGCTTTGGAGTGGCTTTGGCGGGCTATGCAAAGCCCGGCGCGGATGGTGCCGCGCTATGCCCGTTGTTTCGCGATCCTGCCGCGGTTGACTCTTGCAGCATGGCGGGCGCGCTAGCCCTCAGCGGTATTCGATGATCCGCCCGTCGCGGCGCATGTGGTATTTGAGCACGCCCAAGGCTTCGGGAAATTTGCCCAGCAGGGTGAAGAAGCCCCAAGCCGCCCCGCCCCGCCGCATCAACCGCAACAGTTGCAGCGGATAGATCAGAGCCAGCCCAAGCCCGGCCCAAGGGAGCATCAGCGCCAAGAGCAGGATCACGGCGGGCAGAAGCGCCCCCCAGAGCAGCGCGCGGCGCGTTTCGGCCACCCAATGCCGATCCGGCCCGCGGCCATGCAGCGCGGCTCCTTCGGCAAAGGCATGGCCCGCACGCAGGCTGCGCCACCACCACTGGCCAACCTTTGTGATCTGCGCGTCGTGCCATGTCATCTCGGCGTCGAGCCGCCATATCTGCCAGCCCGCGCGGCGCAGCCTTTGGCAAAGCTCCGGCTCTTCCCCGGCGATCATCTCGGCCCGGTAGCCGCCCAGGGCGCGCAGCGCCTCCAACCGCATCAGCGCGTCACCGCCACAGGCGCGCGCCTCGCCCACGGGCGTATCCCATTCGCGGTCGATCAGCCTGTTGTAGACAGAGGTCTCGGGGTTTTCCTCACGCCGCCTGCCGCAGACCACGGCAACCTGCGGATGAGCGCTCAGATGGGCCTCCGCCACCGCCAGCCAACCGTCTCGAAGGATGCAATCCCCGTCAAGGAACTGCACCAGCGTGATCCCCTCACCCAATGCCGCCATGCCCGCATTGCGCGCCCGCGCGGCGGTGAAGGGCTGCTGCATGTCAAGCTCGATCACCTCGGCCCCCAGCCCCCGCGCCATGGCGACCGAGCCATCGGTCGAGCCGCTGTCGACATAGACGATCTGCGTCACCTGCCCTGCCAGTCCTTGCAAGGACCGCTCCAACCGCGCGCCCTCATTCCGGCCGATGACGACAGCACCGATGCTCATGCGGCATGCTCTTCACGCCAAGCGGCGACATGGGCGCTATAGGCCTCCGACGGCACCAGAAAGCCCGCGCGATAGAGAAGTTCGACCCGGTTCCAGCGCCGCGCGTCCAGCGAGAAGAGCGAGACATCGGGGTTCTGCCCGATCACCGCCATCCGCCGCGCATCCTCGCCGTGAGACAGGTTGCCCGCGCCCAGCGTCTCGGCATCCCGCGCGGCGGCGTCATTGGCGAATTTATAGTGTTTGATCACCGCCGTCATATCCGCCACCCGCACCCCCGAAGAGAGATGCGGATGCGGCGCGGGCGTGACCTCTGTCCCATTGAAAATCAGCGGATGTTTCGTCAGGCAGCAGTCTTCGCCAAAGACCTTGCCACGCACGCCGCCGAAGGCGAATTTCACTGCGTCGTTGGAAAGTTCGTTGTCTGCCAGCAGGGCGGAAAACGGAATCTCTGGGCTGTGGTAATCGATTTTGCGCACCGCGCTGATGTCGTAATAAAGGAAGGATTGCAGCGCCTGTTTGTAGGGCATCCCCGCCGCCGCCGCGAGGCTGGTTTTGGGAAACATCTCAAGCATTTGCGCGGCCAAGGCGGTATAGCCCTGTCGGTCGAGATAGGCGGTCAGCCCCTTGATGCCGATCTGGCTGCGCCCTTCGAAATCGAAAATCTCGTCCATATCGACATAGAGACACCAGCGGTCCTTACCATAGGTCTGCGCGGGGTATTGGCGGATCAGGTCTTCGTATTCGGCCAATGGCAGGGTGCAACGGTCGATCACCGTGCCCTTTTGGGCCTTGATCCGGGCGATGGTGTCATCGCGTGAGCCGTTGTCGATAAAGACGAAATGCTGCACCCCCATCGCGCGGTAATGGCGAAAGAAAGCGTCGAGGTAATAGCTGCCGTCGCGCACCAAGGCGATCAGCACCACCTCGCCCGGGGCGGTGTCGAGTTTGCTCGGCCCATGCAGATGCTGCAAGGAAGCGGCAAAGCGCGCGCGACGGCGGGCGTTGATCAGGCGTTGGCGCAGGCGGCGGAACAGATGCAGGGGCGATTTCATGCCCTTGTGATACGCCAGCCGCTCTGCGCGGTCCACTGTCCCCGTGCCCTTCCGCCCTGCCCCGCAGCGCCCCCGAGCGATTAGCCGCCGCCCTTTTCGACAGGTGCGGCGACCATCCCGCCCCTCGCACGCAGGGCCGGGTCAAAGAAGGTATGCCGCGCCCGGCCTGCGTGTTTCGAGGCATAGAGCGCGGCATCGGCATTGGCCAAGACCACGTCGCGCGATCGCCGGTCCCCCCGCTGAATCCAGACCGTGCCGATGCTGGCGGAGACTTTGCAGACCTCGCCCTTGAAATGAATGGGCTCTTCCAGCCGGTCGATGATCCGCTGGCCGATCCCGCGCAGGATGCCCTCGCTGCGCACATCGGGTAGAACCACGGTGAACTCATCCCCGCCCAAACGCACCACCATGTCAGAGCTGCGCGTCTCTTGCTGCATGATCCGGGCGACGACTTGCAGCACATGATCGCCCGCCGCATGGCCCAAACGGTCGTTCACCGCTTTGAAATAGTCGAGATCGACATGCATCACGGCAAACCCCTCACCGGCGGTGATCAACCGCTCCAGCACCGCGTTGAGCGCGCGCCGGTTTTTCAGCCCCGTCAGCGTATCGGTAAAGGCCTGTTCCTCCGCCGCGATCCGCGCCTCTTGCAGACGCAGGTTCAAACGGCGCGAGGCTTCCATCGCGGCGGATTTCGCCTCCATCAGGTACAACATCTCGATCGCCAGATCGGTGGCGGCGAAATCCGCATTGGTCAGCGCATAGTCCTGCACCCCGTCGAAAATCGAAATCCCGAAAGAGAGGTTCACGATCAACCGCCGATCCCCCAGCGGCACCAGCAGGCCCTTCAACTCGGTTCGCGGCGCATCGCGAAAGGCGAGGTGTAGTTTGACCCCGGCGGCCCGGCGCAGGTCTTCCATTCCCGCTATGCCACGGGGCCGTTTGACGGTGACCGTATCCAGAAACCGCCGCCCCGCCAGCGGCGCCTGCGGGCGCAACTTCTGGATCGTGGGCCCAGCGTGGCGAATTCTGCCGCTGGCCGAGAGCAGCAGATGCATCGGGCAGAGCTTGTCCAGAACCGCCGGATCGTGGCCTGCGCCACTCATGCCCGCGCCCCAAGCTCAAACCGGCGCCCTTCGGAGAATTCGGCTTCGACCAGAATGATCTTCAACGCCTCGGCGCCTTCGGATCGCCCGCAATGTTCCAGCAGCACCAGCGCGCCATAGTCGTCGGCCATGGCCCGCAGAACGCCCATCATCAGATAGCCGTATCCCACCAGCGGCGCCTCACAGATCAGGGAATATTGGCCATCAGGGTCTTCGCGCAGTTCGACCGGGGGCAGATGCAGTTCCGATAGGGCAAGGCGGGTCCGGTCCGGCAGATCGTCGAGCGATTGCAGGAAATCGCTGAAGCTGACCCCGCCGAACCGTAGCAAGCGCCGCACAGCCTCATAGCCCGGCTGCGCCACGAGAAAGGTGCCGACATCCTCCATCACCTCGGCCAGGGGCCGGTCCAGCACGGCACAGACCGCTTCGAGCACCGCCGGGGTGACGTGATCCGGATAGGTCAGCATCGCCTCGAATTCGGTGAAATCCAACCCGGCCCGCGCGGCCACATCGGCCCAGAGCCTCTGCCCGTAGTTCGCGCAAAAGTAGTTTTGTATGCTGCGGTTGATAAGCCCGTGCATGATTGCCTCATTCCCATTTTCCCAACCCCAGATTGCGGGGGCAGTGGTTAAGATTGACCTGATGAATACAGTTGTCGGGAAATTGCCTTGGCCCCGCCCCGCCCCGCGCCGCGCGCGGAACCGCCGCTATATGCTGCGCGTTCGGTAAAGGAAGAAGAGGCGATGCCCCGCCTCTCCCCAGCCTGAGGAGACTTTTCATGAGCGATGATCCCAAACACCCCAAGCACGAGAACAAGACACCGCCCAAGAAACCTCAAGAAGACCTGCACCGCCCCGAGGCCACATTGGACGAAGCCCCCGCCGGCAGCCCCAACGCCGAAGAACGCTCGCGGCTTTCGGATTGATGCATTGGGTCCGACCAAGGGGTCGGACCTTTGACCGACCAAGGCGGCCAAGAAGGGTTACGCAACATGAACAATGACGTCACAGCACCCCGGCAGCACAGCGCGCCGGGGTTTATGGTCTGTCTGGGCTGGGTGGCCATCCTTGGCTGTGTGATATTCGCCATATCGATCCTGATCGCGGATTTCGTCGTGCCGGATCACGATTGGATCGCCGACACGATCAGCGATCTGGGCGCGGGACGGTATGAGTTCATCGTCGACATCGGCATCTATGCCTTCTCCGCCGCGCTCATCGCCTGCGCCCTGCTTTGCGCTCACGTACATTTTGGCGACCGTTGGTGGAGCATCGCCACCATCGGGCTCGCCCTGTTGGGGCTCATCGTCTTTCTCGTCGGCGCGCGCAACGAGTACGGAGACCGCGATTCCGACGGTGTGGTGATCCATATCTATCTGGTCTACGCGCTCGGCCTGATCATGCTCACCGTGCCTTGGCTGCTGTCGAAGGGGTTCGCCGATACATCAAGCTTCCTTGCCAAATCGCTCAAGGTGATCTCGCTCCTCTGGCTGGTCTCGGCCCCGCCGTTCTTTTTTCTGCCCACCGGCATTGATGGCGTCTATGAGCGCTATCTGGGCCTGATTGCCATGGCGATGGTGGTGCTGCTGGGGCGGTTCTTTATCCAACGGGGCCGGGCATTGAACGGGGGGCACGGCTGATGTTCTTTGATCACGTCCCGCTGGACATCCTCGCCCGGGCGCTGCTGCTTTCGGCCATTGCGCTGACTTGGGTGATCATCGTGGTCCGGGTCATCGGGCTGCGCACCTTCTCAAAAATGACCGCTTTTGACTTTGTCGCCACGGTCGCCACCGGCTCGCTGCTTGCCGGCGCCTGTCAGGCCACCACTTGGCCGGAATTCGCCCAGCCGACCTTGGCCATCTCCGCCCTGCTCGGCGCGCAATTCGTCATCGCGAAGATACGGCAGGCTTCCGACAGCTTTGAGCAGGCCGTGCAGAACGAACCCGTGATCCTGATGCGAGAGGGTGAGATTTTCGATGCCGCCCTCAGCGAGACCCGCGTCGCGCGCGCCGACCTGATCGCCAAGTTGCGAGAGGCCAATGCACTGCGCTTCTCTGATGTGCGCGCCGTGGTGTTGGAGACCACGGGCGATATCTCGGTCCTCCATGGCGATACTCTTGAAGAGGGGCTGCTCGAAGGCGCGCGCATGGTCGAAAAATAAAGCGCCCTCAAGCCAAGCGCTGCGCCAAATGGCCGATATCCGGCAAGACCAGATCGGCGTATGGGGCGAGGTCTTCCGCCGTGGCGGGGCCGGTCAGCACCGCGACCCGCAGCATCCCCGCCACCCGCGCGGCTTCCAGATCGTGAACACTGTCTCCAATCATCGCGACATAGGCGGCCGGAAGGTTCACATGGGCGGCAAAGGCGTGCAACTGCCCCGGCGAAGGCTTGCCCCCATGGCCGCTGTCAAATCCTGCCATAAAGTCGAACATATCGACCACCCCCGCCGCCAGCAGATGGGCCCGCGCGGGGTGTTCGGCATCGTTCGTCGCCACGCCAAGGCGCAGACCCCGGTCGCGGAGCCCTTGCAGAAACGGTCTTAGCGGCACCGCCTCGCGCTGTGGCGCGGCGCTGGCTTCGGCATTGATGATGTCCAACAGGTCCGCTGGCAGGCGGTCAGGAAAATGCGGGGCCAAGGCATCGACCACCTGCTGCGGCGTGCCGGCGATGGCGATACTGTCCGGGGCGAAACGGCGCGTGGCGAGGTCAAAGCCGATGCCCGCGCCCACCCGTGCGGCCAGCCCGCGATCCCCCTCACAGACCCGCAGCAAGAAGGCCTCGGCCCAAGGCTCCCAAGTCGCGGCAAAGTCGAAAAGCGTGCCATCCTTGTCGAACAGCAGCGCTTTAACATTTCTTAAGTCCAATGCACCTGCTCCCCCCCGGGCAGCGCCGCGCGGGCTTGCATGATCCGCTCATAGGGGATCGCCAGATGGTCGCAAAACCCGATCACCCACGCGTCGTCCATCATCAGGAAATCCAGCACAGCGCCCAGAAAAATAGGGTCGCTGGCCTGTGTTTTGAGGTCCGCTTCGGAGGCACCGGTGCTGCCCAGAAACACCGGCAACAGATCATCATTCGCCGCCAGCCAGCCCAGCGCCTGAAGCGCCAAAGTCTCAGCGGTGTCTTGGGTATAGGACATTGGAAAACCGTCTTTTGCTGAAGGTTGGAAACCCTTTGTTAACCATTAGGGGGCAAAGACTCTCGCATCAAACTGATTTGTACGGTGAAGGAGTTGTCGTGCAAGGGACCATCCTTATTGCAGATGCGATCGCGACCAATCGCATCGCCCTCAAGGTCAAGCTTTGTGCGGCATACTATCACGTCGTTCAGGCCGAAGACATGGAAGAGGCTTTGGCCTGCCTGGGGGAAAACCCGCCGGATCTGGTGATCTGCGCGCTGACATTGCCGGGTGGCGGGGCGGCGGACCTCTGTCGCGTGCTCAAAGCCACTCCCGATACCGCGCAGCTCCCGGTTTTGGCCATCGGGAATAGCGATCAGGCCGTGGATCGGTTCACCGCGCTCGAAGCGGGAGCGAGCGATGTGTTGCTGAAACCGCTCGATTGCACGTTGCTGTTGGGCCGGACCCGCAGCCTTATCCGCGCCCGCAACGCGGCGGACGAATGGGAAATGCGCGAGGATACGTCCCGCGCGCTCGGGCTGGCGGAGCCTGCGGCGGAATTCACCGCCCGCAGTCACTGTGTGATCATCCATTCCGACAGCGCGGTAAGCGTGAATTGGGCGAAACAACTCCGCCCTCAATTGCGCGCGCGCCTCACCCTCGCCAATCCGGAGGAGGCCATTCGCGCCGCCGCCGCCAATGGACCGCCCGACGCTTTCGTTTTGGTTCTGCCAAAAGACCCCGTGCCCGCCACGGCAGCCTTGCGTCTGATCTCGACGCTCCGGGCCAACGCCCAGACCCGCCATACCGGGCTGCTGGTGGTGCAACTGGCCCCGGATGCGGCGCTTGCCGCCACCGCCCTTGATCTGGGGGCGGATGATTTGATGACCGAAGGTTTCAACCCGGCGGAAATGGCGCTGCGCCTGCATGCGATCTTGCGGCGCAAGCGGATGACGGACCAACTGCGCGACACGGTGCGCACGGGGCTGAAGGCCGCCGTTTTCGACCCGCTGACAGGGCTGCACAACCGCCGCTATGCCCTGCCCCATCTGGACCATATCGCGGAACATGCCGTCGCGACTGCCCGCCCCTTTTCGGTAATGGTCGCCGATCTGGACCACTTCAAAGGCATCAATGACCGTTACGGCCATGCCGCGGGGGATTCCGTTCTGGTGCAAACGGCGGAACGGCTGCGCAATAACCTGCGCGGCATGGACCTCGTCGCCCGGATCGGGGGGGAGGAATTTCTGATCGTCATGCCCGGCACCGGCCTTGCGGATGCAGAGAAGACGGCGGCGGCCATCTGTGCCGATATCGGCAACCGCGGCTTTGTCGTCCCCGACACGCCCCAGCCGATCCATGTGACCATCAGCATCGGCCTTTCCGTCGGCCCTATGGAAGAGGAAGGCCACCCGCTTTCGGCCGAGGCCCTGATGGCGCGAGCGGATCGTGCGCTTTACACGGCGAAAACCCATGGCCGGAATCGGGTGAACCTGAGCCGCCCCGCGGCCTGAGGTTCGGATAGGCGGGGCGCGTTGCCGCTGGAAGGTGCACAGCGTTGACTGCCTTCAAGAGCGGGTGCTGATCGGACCCTTGCCTCTGCCTCTGCCTCTGCCTCTGCCTCTGCCTCTGCCTCTGCCTCTGCCTCTGCCTCTGCCTCTGCCTCTGCCTCTGAGAACAAACACGAGACAACAGCAATCAAACTTCAACCAAAGATTGCATTTGCAACAAAGCTTCCTTAGCGTAACGCAATGCAACAGGATCGGCCCCTCATTGGAATAGCCCTCATGATGGGCTTCTGCATCGTCGCCCCCGTGGGCGATGCGGTGGCCAAATTACTGGGCGCTTCGGTCCCCTTGGGGCAGGTGGTGCTGCTCCGCTTTGCCATTCAGGCGCTGATCCTGATCCCCATCGTCTGGTACTCCGGGCGCATCTGGCGGATGCGGGGCCGGGTGTTACGGCTGACCTTTCTACGCACCCTTTTGCATATGGCGGGCATCGCGGCGATGTTTACCGCGCTGAAATACCTGCCCCTCGCCGATGCGGTCGCCATCGCATTCGTCATGCCTTTTTTCATGCTGCTGCTCGGCAAGTTCATCCTGAACGAAGAGGTCGGCCCCAGACGTTTGGGCGCGAGCATCGTGGGCTTTCTCGGCACGCTTTTGATCGTGCAGCCGAGCTTTGCCAATGTCGGCTGGCCCGCGCTGCTGCCCGTCGTCGTGGCGGTCGTCTTTTCTTTCTTCATGCTGGTGACGCGCCAGATCGCGAAAGAAACCGATCCGATCAGCCTGCAAGCCGTCAGCGGGGTCATGGCGGTGGTGATGATCCTGCCGCTCCTCGCGCTTGGCACCATGACACAGATCGCGCCGCTTCGGCTCATCCAACCCGATGCGCTCGACTGGACCCTCCTGCTCGGCATCGGGGTGCTCGGCACGGTGGCGCATCTTTTGATGACCTGGTCCCTGCGCTTTGCCCCCTCGGCCACTTTGGCGCCGATGCAATATCTGGAAATTCCCTTTGCCACGCTGCTTGGGCTGTTGATCTTCTCCGACTTGCCCAACCCATTGGCGGGCCTCGGCATTCTGATCACCGTGGGCGCGGGGCTTTACATCGTCATGCGCGAGCGGGCCACGGCGCGTGCTCTGGCCGCAGCAGTTGCGCCGCCAGTGGCGCCATAAGACGGCGCGGCAGAATCAGCAGCATATCAGGGCCATCGATCTCAAGCGTGACCGGCCCCAAGGCGCGGTTCGACGTGCCGGTCCGGCCACCCGGCGCGAAATCCAGCCCGTCGATCGACCATTCCAACCCTTGGCTGCGCCCCGTCACCGGGGCCAGAGGCATGAGAGAGACGACATCCCCCGCCGTCGTCGGCAGCGTGATCCGCGGCGGGGCCAGCAGCACGATCTCATGCGCGCCCAACAGGATGCAGGAGCGATGCGGATGGGTGGCGAGCGTGTTGAAAGCCGCAAGCTGATGATCCAACCGCGCCCCGGTAAAACCGACCCCGAGCACCAGCGGCGCGTCGATCCGCGTCAGCGCCTTGTCGAAATCGGTGCTCTCTTGCTCGGTGATGCGGTGGCGTCGCGCGGCCGGGATCTGGGCCAAGACCTCTGCCGGGGCGGAATCAAGATCGCCGATGACCGCAGCCAGTTCCACCCCCGCCGCCACGCCCACCGCAACCCCGCTGTCTGCCGCCACGCAGGTCGGGGCCAACGCCAGCGCCGCTTCAATGTCCCCTGCAAAGACCTCTCCGCCGCCGAGCAGCGTGACTGGCCCCTCCTCCCTTACGATATGCTCTGAAGTGGTCAATTAATGCCCCTTTTGGAAATCTGCCTTAATCTTGCCTTGAAATCATACGTTGAATGGCACAGATTCGAGCCGCTTTGGTCTTGGACATCGTGGTAAACGATACCTGCAACACCGCAGAGGACGAGCATCCGATGATGAACAGCAACAAAATCTTGACGGTCTCCTATGGCACTTTTTCGTGCACGCTGGAAGGCTTCGACGATTCCTTCGGCACGATGAAGGCCATTGCCGAGTATTTCCGCGATCTGGCCTCGGATGACCGCTACTTCGGTGCCGAACCACCGCAACCCGATGCCGAGATGCTCGCCCGGATCGCGCAGCGCGAAGTTTCCCGCCGGGTGCAAGCCCGTGAGCAGGAAGGCAAGATCGTACTGAGTGCGCTGGAGAACCAAAGCGCCGAAGCTCCAACCCAAGCGCCCCCAGCGGCGGCCCCCGCCGCCGCGCCGGCTCAAACCGAGGCCGCAGCGCCGCAAGCCCCCGTCGCAGCACAGCCTGCGCCGGTAGAGGAAGAGGCCCCCGCCCCCCTCAAGGCCGAGATCGCCGACACCGCCGCGGTGGAAGCGCCCGCCACGCCGGAACCCCAGATCGCAGAGACCGCTGAAGAGCCCGCGCCTGCCGAAGAGCCCGCGCCTGCCCCAAAGCCTGCACCGGCTGCCGAAGCCGGGGACACCAGCGAAGCCGAAGCCTTCTTTGCCGCCAGCCCGCAGCCGCAGACTCATTTCGAGGACGAAGCGCAGGATGCCAGCGTCGAAGAGCTGCCCGCCGCAAGCGCCGCCCCTGCCGACAGCATCGCCGCGAAGCTGCAGCGCATCCGCGCCGTCGTCGCCCAGCAGGACGAAGACGAAGCGGCTGGCTATGACGAGGAAGAAGCCGCGCCCGTGGCCCGCGCCACCGCCGAAACGCAAGCAACGCCGGAAGAGAGCCATGCCGCCATCGCCGCCGCCCGCCGTGACATCGTAGACGCGCTGGAGGCCGATGAAGCGACCGAAATGACGCAGGAGGCTGCGGAGGATGAGGACGACGATCTCGCCGATATCCTCAACCGGCTTGAGGCCGAAGAGGAGTATGAGGCGGAAAGCGCCGAGACCGACGAGAGCCTGTTCGACGCCGAGGCCGATGAACAGCCTGAGGCCGAAGCCCAAGCCGAAGCCGCACCCGAAATCGACGCTGCCGACCTGCCGCGCAAAGGGCGCGTGATCAAGGTCAAGCGCGCGCATCTCGAAGCCGCCGTGGCGCGGGGCGATCTCGAAGAAGTCTCGGACCCGGCACCGCAAGAGGCACCTGCCGCGAAGACAGAGGAAAAGCGCAGCTCTTCCCTGTCGCCCGAGGATGAAGACGAGCTGGCCCGCGAATTGGCCGCTTTGGAAGCCGAACTCGGTGCCGCCGCCCCGGAAGAGGCTGAAGAGACGCCTGCGCCTGCGGTTGAGATGGCCGAGGCGGAAGCGGCGCCCGCTCAGGAAGAGCCCGAAGAGGTCGAAGCCGCAGCGGAGCCGGTCGAAGAGCAGCCCGAGCCAGCTCAAGCGGCCCGCCACAGCCTGCCCACCATCGACGATGAGACCGGCCCCGACATGTCGCGCCTGATGGCGGAAACCGACAGCAAGATGGACGAGGCCGAAAGCACCACGCGCCGCGATGCCTTTGCCCATCTGCGCGCCGCCGTAGCCGCCAAGAAAGCCGACGAAGCGATGGGGGGCCGCGCCACCACCGCGACCTCGGATGACGCCTACCGCGAAGACTTGGCCGATGTGGTCCGCCCGCGCCGCCCCGTCACCCGCCCGGCCCGGACCGAGCGGCCCAAGGCCGATGCCCGCTCCGCGCCGCTGAAATTGGTGGCCGAGCAGCGCATCGACGTCGACAAGCTGCGCAGCGCGGGCCCCGTGCGTCCGCGCCGGGTGGCCGCCGTGGTAGAGCCGGTCAAAACCAACCCCGACGCGGAAAGCTTTGCCGATTTCGCCGCCGACATGGGCGCCACCAAACTGCCCGAACTGCTTGAGGCGGCGGCGTCTTACATGTCCTTTGTCGAGGGGCGCGACCAGTTCTCCCGCCCGCAGTTGATGGGCAAGGTCCGCTCGATCGGGCTGCCGGACTTCACCCGCGAAGACGGGCTGCGCTCCTTCGGTCAACTGCTGCGCGCAGGTAAGATCGAGAAAATCAAAGGCGGGCGGTTCACCGTTTCGGATGAAATCGGCTACCGCCCCGATCACCGCGCCGTGGGTTAAACCCAGCCACAGTGCTGATACGAAAAAGCGCCCCACGGGGCGCTTTTTTATTGCGTGTTACTGGTCGTCGTCCGCGTCCGGGTCCGCCTGTCCGATGCCTTTAAAGACAAATTTGAACGGCAGTGCCCAGACGATGCCAAGGGCGACATAGATGCCAAGCTCAAGCAGCACCGGCGGGCGGTCGAATTGGGCCACCGTCCAGACCGCCACCGCGATATAGCTCGGCAGCCCGATCAGCAGGATCACCAGCGCCCAACGGCGACGTGCTTTGTAGCTCAGCGCCATCAGATCAGTCCGCGAAAGGGTCGGTCACCAGAATGGTGTCCTCCCGCTCCGGCGAGGTCGAGACGAGGGCCACGGGGCATTGGATCAACTCTTCGACCCGGCGCACATATTTGATCGCATTGGCCGGAAGATCGGCCCAGCTGCGCGCGCCTTCGGTCGATTCGGACCAGCCCGGCAGCTCTTCGTAGATGGGCGTGCACCGCGCCTGCTGCTCGGCGGCGGTGGGCAGATAGTCCAGCCGTTCACCGTCCAACTCGTAGCCCACGCAGACCTTCAGCGTCTCGAAGCCGTCAAGCACGTCGAGCTTGGTCAGACAGATGCCAGTGATACCGGAGGTCGCGCAGGTCTGGCGCAGCAGCGCCGCGTCGAACCAACCACAGCGGCGTTTGCGCCCGGTGGTGGTGCCAAACTCATGGCCGCGTTCGCCCAGACGTTGACCGTCGGCGTCTTCCAATTCGGTCGGAAAAGGGCCTTCGCCAACGCGTGTGGTATAAGCCTTCACGATGCCCAACACATAGTCGATGGCGGTGGGGCCAAGGCCCACACCGGTCGCCGCTTGCCCCGCGATCACGTTCGAGGAGGTGACGAAGGGATAGGTGCCAAAGTCGATGTCCAAAAGTGCGCCCTGTGCGCCCTCAAAAAGGATGCGCTTGCCCGCCTTGCGCTTCTCGGCCAGCACCTTCCAGACGGGGGCGGCGAAACGCAGGATTTTCGGAGCGATTTCTTGCAGTTGCGCGATCAGCGCGTCGCGGTCGATGGCCTCGACCCCCAGCCCCTTGCGCAGCGGGTCGTGGTGCTGCAGCGCGCGGTCGACGCGGGCTTCCAGTGTCGCGGCGTCGGCCAGATCGGCCACGCGGATGGCGCGGCGGCCAACCTTGTCCTCATAGCACGGACCGATGCCGCGTCCGGTGGTGCCGATCTTGGTGCCCTTGCTCGCCGCCTCTTCGCGGGCGCGGTCAAGCTCACCGTGGAAGGGCAGGATCAGCGGCGTGTTTTCCGCGATCATCAGGTTCTCGGGATTGATCACAACCCCCTGCCCTTCGATCGTTTCGATCTCTTTCAGCAGGTGCCACGGGTCCAGCACCACGCCATTGCCGATGACAGACAGCTTGCCGCCGCGCACCACGCCCGAAGGCAGCGCATGCAGCTTGTAAACCTTGCCGTCGATGACCAGAGTGTGGCCCGCGTTATGCCCGCCTTGGAAGCGTGCGATCACATCGGCGCGTTCGCTGAGCCAGTCAACGATCTTGCCTTTTCCCTCGTCACCCCATTGGGCGCCGACAACGACGACATTGGCCATGATATATTCCTTTGCGATGTCCCGCGCCCGTATAGCGACAGTGGCAGGCGTGTGAAACTCGAAAAAACGCGGGAGCGGATTTAGACGCTTTGCCCCGCCTTCAGATGCACCGGCTCGCCATGCGGGGTGCTGAGATAGGCGGCCTCCCACCCGTCGCGCAGAGCGCGCAGATCACCCGGGCGGGCATGGCCCGCGTCGATCAACAGGGTTTCGAGGGTTTCGAGCCAAGCGTTGAAATAGTCCTCCCCGCCGTTCAACGCCCGCGTCAGTCCGTGGCGCGCCAAGGTTGCGCCAAAGCGGTCGGCCCAGAAGGGCCAGTCGAAAAGGCCGCTTTCGTTCAGATGCACCGTCAGCGCGAAAAGCTGCGCGTGCCATGGCGCCTCGAACACGGGTTCCGGGGCGCTCATGGGGCCTCCAGATAACTTTGCCAGAGATCAAGCACGACCTCATCGCGGGGATGTTCAGGGTGCGCCCAAAGTTCAGAGGCCGGGAAGGCCACCGCGTAAAGCGGCTCAGGCGCTTCGCCCAGATCATGGGCGTTGCTATCAGGCAGAACATGCGCGCCATGCAACCGCAGCACCCGCCCTGAAGCGCCCGCGGCATAGGCGGGCAGCCGGGTGTGCCCGCCCGGAACAATGGTGTTTTCCGGCTGCTTGCGGGTGACGACCCTGTCGCCCGGCGAAAAGAGCGGCGTGATGTCCGAAGGGCGGTCCGCCGGACCACCACGGGCCAGCACCCCGGCCACCTGCGGCGGTTTCAGCGCCTTTTCCGCTAGCGGGCTGGGCGTGGGCGCGGCTTCGCCCGAGAGTTCCTCACGGCTGACCACCCCGCGGGCGACCAGCATATCGGCCACCCCGGCAATCCATTTCTCGTAATAGCTGAACCGCATGTAATCGGTCGGGGCCAGACATTCGCGGGCATGGCGCGACACATCGATATTCCATTTGCCCAACGTCCCCGTGGCCAAGGTCAGCGCCAGCGCGCGGCGGTGCCAATCGGCGTGAAAGACCACATCTTCGCCCTCGGGCACTACCGCGCCATCGCCGAAACGTCCGCCCATGTCATGCACGCGGGTCATGGCGCTTTCGCCAATCCGGTGCCGATCATACTGTCGCGGGTGACAAGATCGGCCAGCGCGGCGACATCCATGCCGTCGCTCCCCGCCGGGCGTTGCGGGATCACCAGATAACGCACCTCAGCCGTCGAATCCCAAACGCGCACGGCGGTCTCTTCGGGCAGGTCGACGCCGAATTCAGCCAGCACTTTGCGCGGCTCGCGCACCACGCGGGCGCGGTAGGCATCGGATTTGTACCAGCCCGGCGGGATGCCCAAAAGCGGCCAAGGGTAGCAAGAGCACAAGGTACAGACGACAATATTATGCACCTCATCCGTATTTTCGACCGCGACCATATGTTCGCCCTGCCGCCCGAAAAACCCCATCTCGGCCACCACGGCGGTCGCGTCCTCAAGCAGCGCCGCGTGGAAATCAGGATCGCTCCAGGCGCGGGCGACGACCTCGGCCCCGTTGCGCGGGCCGATGCGGTTTTCATAGGTGTCGATGATCTCATCCAAGGCGGCGGGGTCGATAAGCCCCTTGGCCGTCAGCAGCGTCTCCAACGCTTTGACCCTGAGCGCAGGCTCGGGCGGCAGCAGGGCATGGGGGTGGTCGTGGTCCGAATGATCATGTGGCATGGCGGCAGACTGCCCCAGCGGCACTCGGCTGTCCATCGCCGATCACGGGCAATCCCTTCATTTCTCTGCAAAGAATATGGGCGAATTTGCCCGCATTTCATGCTATAGTGAATGTACGAAGCGAGTCTGCACCACCTTAATTCCAGGATAGCCCTCTTACATATTGTGGTTGAGTACTGCTTCAAAAGACCGTCGCCCCCATGCGGCGGTCTTTGCGCGTGCCTTTGATCCCTTAGGCCGCCCCCTCCTGATCCGATCGCCACCCGGCGGCAATCCACCCTTGCCCCCATGGGCAAAGACGAATAGATACCCGCCAACCAAAACCGAAAGCTGTCGTACCCATGGAAAATGTCGTTCTGATCATTCACCTGATTCTGGCTCTTGGCCTGATCGCCGTGGTACTTCTGCAACGGTCCGAGGGCGGCGGCCTTGGCATGGGCGGTGGTGGCGGCGGTGCCGTTTCGGGCCGCGCGGCGGCCACGGCATTGGGCAAGGTGACTTGGGCGCTAGCAGCCGGTTTCATCGCCACATCGATCACGCTGACCATCATCGCGGCGGAAAAATCCGCAGGCTCGTCGGTCATCGACCGGCTGAGCGCGACACCGCCCGCCCAGAGCCAAGATGGCAGCCCGGCCCTGCCCGCGGGCGACGATCTGCTGCCGCCTTCCGCGGATGGCAACACACCGCTGGTCCCTGCGGCCGATTAAGCTAACGAACACAAAACCTTGAGGCACGGCCAGGTTCCGCAACTGTATGTTGCGGCAGGCCTTGCCTCACACGCACGAATCCTGTAAGGCTTAAATCCCGTGGCGTTGCGGTTTTCCGCAGCGCGTTTGGCTGGTTTTTGCCTGCAACAAACTTTGAATTCACGGGAGTCTCCGATCACATGGCACGCTATATCTTCATCACAGGCGGTGTGGTCTCGTCGCTGGGCAAGGGTCTGGCCTCGGCGGCTTTGGGTGCCTTGCTTCAGGCACGCGGTTTTTCGGTACGTCTGCGCAAGCTGGACCCCTATCTGAACGTCGATCCCGGCACGATGTCGCCCTTCGAGCATGGCGAGGTCTTCGTCACAGATGACGGCGCAGAGACCGACCTCGACCTTGGGCATTACGAACGTTTCACCGGTGTTGCTGCGCGCAAGACCGACAGCATCAGCTCGGGCCGGGTTTACTCCACCGTGCTAGAGAAAGAGCGCCGCGGCGATTATCTGGGCAAGACCATTCAGGTGATCCCCCACGTTACCAATGAAATCAAAGACTTCATCGACATTGGCGATGATGAGGTCGACTTCATGCTTTGCGAAATTGGCGGCACCGTGGGCGATATCGAGGGGCTTCCCTTCTTCGAGGCGATCCGCCAGTTCAGCCAAGACAAGCCGCGCGGCCAGTGTATCTTCATGCACCTCACGCTGCTCCCCTACGTCAAGGCCAGCGGCGAATTGAAGACCAAGCCGACGCAGCACTCGGTCAAAGAACTCCGCTCTATCGGCATCGCGCCCGACATTCTGGTTTGCCGCTCCGAAGGGCCGATCCCCGCCAAAGAGCGTGAGAAGCTGGCGCTCTTCTGCAACGTGCGCCCGGACTCGGTGATCGCCGCGCAGGATTTGAAATCGATCTACGAAGCCCCGCTCGCCTATCACCGCGAGGGGCTGGATCAGGCGGTTCTGGATGCCTTCCAGATCACCCCCGCGCCCAAGCCGAACCTGTCGCGTTGGGAAGATGTGGCCGACCGCATTTACAACCCCGAGGGCGAAGTCAAAGTCGCCATCGTCGGCAAATACACTCAGCTTGAAGACGCCTATAAATCCATCGCCGAGGCACTGACCCATGGCGGCATGGCGAACCGGGTGAAGGTCAAAGTCGAATGGGTCGATGCCGAGATTTTCGACAGCGAAGACCCCGGCCCGCATCTCGAAGGGTTCCACGCGATCCTCGTCCCCGGCGGCTTTGGTGAGCGCGGGACCGAGGGCAAGATCAAGGCCGCGCAATATGCCCGCGAGCATAAGGTGCCCTATCTGGGCATCTGCCTTGGCATGCAGATGGCCGTGATCGAAGCGGCGCGCAACGTGGCGGGTCTGAAAACGGCAGGGTCGGAGGAATTCGACCATGAAGCCGGGAAAAAGCGTTTTGAGCCGGTGGTTTATCACCTCAAGGAATGGGTTCAGGGCAACCACAAGGTGGCGCGCAAAGTCGATGACGACAAGGGCGGCACCATGCGTTTGGGCGCCTATGACGCGACGCTGGTCGAAGGGTCGCGCGTGGCCGAAGCCTATGGCACCACCACCATCGACGAGCGCCACCGCCACCGCTACGAGGTCGACATCGCCTATAAGGACCAGCTTGAGAAGGCCGGGCTGAAGTTCTCGGGCATGTCGCCCGACGGCAAGCTGCCTGAGATTGTCGAATGGTCGGATCACCCGTGGTTCATCGGCGTTCAGTTCCACCCTGAGCTGAAGTCCAAGCCCTTCGACCCGCACCCCCTGTTCAAGGATTTCGTGCGCGCCGCCAAGGATGTGTCGCGGTTGGTATAAGCTCTTGAGGCCCGTGCGTTTTGCGCCGGGCCTTTTTTCTGCCGGGCAACCACTAAAAGGCCCGGAATCAAGCCGCAGGCGCCGGGCCATCGCCTGCCCGCCCGCCACGCCGTAGGCGTGCCATCATTCATTCGGCGCACCTGCGGTGCGTCGGGTAGGCGATTTCGCGACGGGCGCGTACTTCTGCGAGAACACATCACGGTAGCACCATAAAGTGGCATGGATCGCGGTTTGGTTCGCCCACCCGCGGACAGGCGCTGGCCCTCCCCCCTCTTTCACGTTGCACCCGCCAACCACTCCGCTACAGCTAGGCCATGCTGAGCTATCAACACATTTACCACGCCGGAAACCTTGCAGACGTGCAGAAACACGCGCTTTTGGCGTGGATGCTGTCCTATCTTACCCGCAAGGACAAACCGCTCACCTATCTGGAAACCCATGCAGGCCGGGCGCTCTATGACCTGTCGGATGCGGCGGCGGAAAAGACCGGCGAGGCGCGGCAGGGCATCGACAAGGTGCGCGATTGGTTCGCCCCAGATCACCCTTACAGGCAGGTTCTGGAAGCGCTGCGCGAGGCCCACGGCCCGCGCGCCTACCCCGGCTCTCCCCTGCTGGCCGCGAAACTGCTGCGCCCCGATGACCGCATCCATCTGGCCGAGTTGCACCCGCAAGAACACAGCGCCCTTGATCTAGCGATGTCGCCCTACCCCGCGAAATGCCACCTCAGCGACGGGTTCGAGATGGCCTTTGCCCTCACCCCGCCAACACCGCGCCGGGGGATGCTGCTGATCGACCCCTCTTACGAGATCAAAACCGATTACGAGACCATTCCGCGCCAGATCGCCAAACTCAACCGCGCTTGGAACGTGGGCATCATCGCGCTGTGGTATCCGATCCTGACCAATCGCGCGCATGAGCCGATGCTCGACAAGCTCACCGCCAACCACCCCGATGCGCTGCGCCACGAAGTGCGCTTTCCCCCCGCGCGGCCCGGGCATGGTATGGTCGGCTCGGGCATGTTCGTGATCAATCCCCCCTACGGGCTCGACAATGAGGCAAAGAACCTCACCGCCCGTTTCGCCACCTTGACCCAACAGGAGAGATAACAGATGCCAAAGGGCTATTGGATCGCCACCATGGATATCCACGACACTGCGATTTACGACAAATACCGTGCTGCCAATGCCAAACCCTTTGCGGATTACGGCGCACGCTTCCTTGTTCGCGGCGGCACCCAGCAGATCCGCGAAGGGCAGATGCGCGCCCGCACCGTTGTTTTGGAATTCGACAGCTACGCCGATGCGGTCGCTTGTTACGAAAGCCCCGGCTACCAGCGGGCGAAAGACATTCGCCTGAACGTGGCGGACGGGTCTTTGGTGATCGTCGAAGGCTATGACGGCTAAGCCGATGCGGCCCCCTGCAGGAACCCGCGCCCCCGGTGCGCAGTTTCCTCTATGGCGACCCTGTTTCCTGCGATAAGTGAGCCCCATGCTGAACCGACTTTTCCCCCGCCGCAAGGCACAGCCGAAACCTTTGCCGCAGCCCAATGCCCAACTGGCACTGGGCGCGCTTTTGGTGCGTGTGGCCTTTGCCGATCGCAACTATCGCGCCTCTGAGATTGGCCAGATCGACCTCATTCTGGCGCAGACCTTTGGCCTCAAACCCATCGAGGCGGCGAAACTGCGTGCCACTTGCGAAGCGCTTGAGCGCGACGCCCCCGGCACGCCGGAGTTCACCCGCATCCTGCGCGAAGAGGTCGACTATGCCGACCGCAAGGCATTGGGCGAAGCGATGTGGCAGGTGGCCCTTTCGGACGGGGCGCGCAATGATGACGAGGAGATCCAGCTTGTCGCCATCGAAACCGCGCTTGGCCTGTCGGATGAGGATATGGCCTTGGCCCGCGCCAACGCTTTGAACGAGCTATGACATTCCCTTTTCCCGCAGCAGGATGATGACGCATATATGTTTGGTGACTTTCTCAAACGGCTTACCCAGCCCGAACCCGATCCATTGGCCGATAATGACGCCCGCCTCGCGCTGACCGCGCTTTTGGTGCGCATCGCCCGGTCTGACAATGACTACGCGATGAGCGAACGGCGTCTGATCGACCGGATCGCCGCCGAGCGCTACGGCCTGAACGAGGCCGACGCCACCGCCCTGCGTAAAGAGGCCGAGGCGCTGGAGGCCCAAGCCCCCGACACCGTGCGCTTTACCCGCGCGATCAAGGATGCGGTGCCCTATGAGCACCGGCTGGAGGTCATCGAGGCGCTTTGGCAGGTGGTTCTGGCCGACGGCAGCCGTTCCGACGAAGAAGACGCGTTGCTGCGGCTGGTGTCGAACCTCCTGGGCGTCACAGATACCGACAGCGCCATGGCCCGCCAGCGTGTTGCCAAAGAAAACTGACCTAGCGTCAGCACCGGGACTGTGATGCAACGCGGGGCAAACTCTGCGTTGCAATTTCCGTCGATTCGTCGCTTTATAGCGCACTGAAATGACAGATTGGCGACAGTTTCCGTGACCACAGACACCCCGGTTATCCAGATCAAGAACCTCCACAAGGCCTATGGCGCGCTGGAGGTTCTCAAAGGGGTCGATCTGACCGCCCCGCGTGGCCATGTGATCTCGCTCATCGGGTCCTCCGGCTCGGGCAAATCGACCCTGCTGCGCTGCTGCAACTTGTTGGAAGACAGCCAACAGGGCGAGGTGATCTTTAAGGGCGAACCGGTGCGGTGGAAGGGCGACGGCCACCAGCGCTGCCCGGCGGACGCCAAACAGGTGCTGCGCATCCGCACCAACCTGTCGATGGTGTTCCAGCAGTTCAATCTCTGGGCGCATATGTCGATCCTGCAAAACGTGATGGAAGCGCCGCTGACCGTACTGGGCCGCGACCGGGCCGAGGTGGAACGCGCCGCGCGCGGCTATCTGGAAAAGGTCGGGATCGGCGACAAATGCGATGTCTACCCGGCGCAGCTTTCCGGTGGCCAGCAACAGCGTGCCGCGATTGCCCGTGCACTGTGCATGGAGCCCGAGGCGCTGCTGTTCGATGAGCCGACCAGCGCGCTCGACCCCGAGTTGGAACAGGAAGTCGTCAAGGTTATCAAGGATCTGGCCGCAGAGGGGCGCACGATGGTGATCGTGACCCATGACATGAAGCTGGCCGCCGATGTCAGCGATCATGTCGTCTTTTTGCACCAAGGTCTGATCGAAGAACAAGGGACGCCCGAAGAAGTCTTCGGCGCGCCCAAATCGGAACGTCTGCGTGGGTTCCTTTCGGCAACCCAGCCTGCGTAAACAAGAACCAAAGGGAGTTACCAAATGAAAAAGATCCTACTGGCAAGCGTCGCGCTCAGCATGACCGCTGGCTTCGCGATGGCCGAAGCCCATGGCAAAACCATCCGCATGGGCACCGAGGGCGCCTACCCCCCCTACAACTTCATCAACGACGCCGGCGAAGTCGACGGGTTCGAGCGTGAGCTGGGCGACGAGCTGTGCGAGCGCGCTGAGCTGACCTGCGAATGGGTCAAGAACGACTGGGACAGCATCATCCCCAACCTCGTGTCGGGCAACTACGACACCATCATGGCGGGCATGAGCATCACCGACGAGCGTAAGGAAGTCATCGCCTTCACGCAGAACTACTATCCGCCCACCGCCTCGGCCTATGTGGCGGCATCTGAGGACGCGGATCTCGAAGGCGGCGTTGTCGCCGGTCAGACCGCGACCATCCAAGCGGGCTATGTCGCCGAAAGCGGCGCCACGCTGATCGAATTCGCGACCCCGGAAGAGACCGTCGCCGCCGTGCGCAACGGTGAGGCCGACGCGGTCTTCGCCGACAAAGATTACCTCGTGCCGATCGTCGAGGAATCCGGCGGTGAGCTGATGTTCGTGGGCGACGATGTGCCGCTCGGCGGTGGCATCGGCATGGGCCTGCGCCAGTCCGACACCGAACTGCGCGACACCTTCGACGCCGTCATCACCGAGATGAAGGAAGACGGTACCCTCAACGAGATGCTCAAGAAGTGGTTCGGCGAAGACACCACCACCTACGAGTGATTCCATCTCAGGCGCGCCCGTCGCGGCGCGCCTGACCACGCCTGCGCGGGCCCCGCGCGCAGATCAGCCCACGGGGGCCCATGTTCTCTTTCTGCACCGATCCGTCGACCCTGAATGACTGGCTCTGGACCGCCTGTTACCTGACCACCGGCGTCCATATGTCCTTCTACCTGTCCTTCCTGAAGGTCCTGCTGCTTTTGGCGGTTACCGCCCCCGTGGCACTGGCCTTCGGCTTTGGCGGGGCCATGATGGCACGCGCGCGTTTCGCGCCGCTCAGCTGGGTCGGCAAGGGCTATATCGCGCTGGTGCGCGGTGTGCCGGATATCGCCTTTTTCCTGTTTTTCGTGATCGCGCTCGATCAGGGCATCGAGTATCTGCGCCACAAGGTGCTTTGCCCCGATTGGGATATGCCGATCCGCCAAGGCAGCGACTTCGTCGTCTGCCAAGAAGCCAAGATGCCCTTGGGCAATGCCGCCCAATGGGTGCATGAGACCTATGGCTTCGGCCTCGCCGTCTTTACCTTTGCCATCGTTTTCGGCGCCTTTGCGGCCAATGTGCTGTTCGGTGCGATGCGCGCCGTGCCACAGGCGCAGCTTGAAACAGCCGAGGCTTACGGCATGAACCATCGCCAGACCTTCTGGCGGGTACTGGTGCCGCAGATGTGGGTCTATGCCCTGCCCGGCCTCAGCAACCTGTGGATGGTGTTGATCAAGGCCACGCCGCTGCTGTTCCTGCTGGGGGTCGAAGATATCGTCTATTGGGCGCGTGAACTGGGCGGCACCAAGACGCCGCGCTTTACCGATTACCCGCACCCTGACTGGCGCATGTGGTACTTCCTCGCGCTGCTGGTGTTCTACCTGCTCTTCACCCGCATTTCCGAGATCACGTTGGACCGTCTGATGAAACGACTGACACGCGGCCAAGCCACCACCGGCGGCGAAGCCCAGCGGAGGGCCGACGCATGAGCTGTCTGCAAACGATTCAGGACTACGGCCTGCGGTCCTTGGGCTATGGCGAGCGGCTGCTGCCGCGCGACGGTTTCACGCTTTGCGAGCAGTTCACGCTGATTGGCTCGGGCATGATCTGGAACGTATATTTTGGCGTCGTCGCTTTGCTGACCGGCTTTTTCTTTGCGACGGCGCTCGGCGTTGGCAAGGCCAGCGCGAACCCGTGGTTCCGCAAACCGGCGGAGTGGTTCATCTTCATCTTCCGCGGCTCGCCGCTCTTCATCCAGTTCTTCTTTGGCTACTTCCTGTTTCTGTCGCTGAAATCGGAATACGCCTTCTTCGCCCCCTTCACGGCGGCATGGCTGGGCGCGTTGATCGTGCTCTTTCTCAACACTGCCGCATATTCGGGCGAAATTTTTTACGGCGCGCTGCAATCCATCCCCAAGGGCGATGTGGAGGCCGCGGATGCCTATGGTCTGTCGGGCTGGTCGCGCTTTCGCCGGGTGATCTGGCCCACCTCGCTGCGGCTCGCTTGGCCCGCCTATACGAATGAGGCGATTTTCCTGTTTCACGCCACGACACTGGTGTTTTTCAGCGGTTTCCCGGCATGGCAACAGCGCGGTGACGCGCTTTATTACGCCAGCTATTTCGCGGATAAGACCTTCAACCCCTTCGTCCCCTATCCCATTCTTGCCGGTTATTTCATCCTTCTGACGCTCTGCATCATCGGCGTCTTCGGTTTGATCAATTCCCGCCTCAACCGCCACCTGCCCCAGGCGCAACGCCGTAAAATTCGCTTGCGTCCTAATTTGATCCGGTAGTATCCATTATTTGATCAAATTACGCGGCGCGTGGGCGCCAACCGCTTTTGCCCCCGGGCGAACCGCTTTGTGACATGCCCACCGCCCTTTCAGGTGATGTATGAACAACTGGCTTCGCAAAAATCCTCAGGTCCGCACCATTCGTGTGGCCGCCGCAGACCTCAATGGCCAAGCCCGGGGCAAGCGCATCCCCTCGCGTTTTGCCGATAAGGTCACGACCGAAGGCACCCGCTTTCCCGTCTCAGTGTTGAACCTCGACATCTGGGGCGAGGATATCGACGACAGTCCGCTGGTGTTCGAAACGGGCGATGCGGATGGCGTGCTGAAACCGACCGAGCGGGGCTTCATGCCGATGCCATGGCTCGACGCGCCCTCGGCCCTGCTGCCCATCTGGATGTTCCGCGAAGATGGCCGCCCCTATCCCGGCGATCCGCGCCATGCGCTGCGCGCGGTGCTGGATCGCTACAAGGCGCGCGGGCTGACGCCGGTCTGCGCCGTTGAGCTGGAATTCTTCCTGATCGACGATTCGGGCCGCAACCTTCAGGTGCCCGTCTCCCCCCGGTCGGGCAAGCGGCGCAAAGCGGCCGAGACGATGTCGATCCGCGCGCTCGACCAGTTCGATCTGTTCTTCACCGATCTTTATGACGCCTGCGAAGAGATGGACATCCCCGCCGACACCGCCATTTCCGAGGCGGGTCTGGGTCAGTTCGAGATCAACCTCATGCATTGCGATGACGCCCTGCGCGCCGCCGATGACGCATGGCTGTTCAAGATGCTGGTCAAGGGTCTGGCACGGCGGCACGGCTTTGCCGCAAGCTTTATGGCGAAACCTTACGAGGATTACTCCGGCTCCGGCCTGCACACCCATTTCTCGGTGCTGGATGAAAATGGCGACAACATCTTCGACGATGGCGGACCGAAGGGGACCGACACCTTGCGCCATGCTGTGGCGGGCTGCATGAACGCGATGCAGGGCTCGGCGCTGGTCTTTTGCCCGCATGCCAATAGCTTTGACCGGATGGTGCCGGAATCCCATGCGCCCACCGGGGTTTGCTGGGCCTATGAGAACCGCACCGCCGCGATCCGCATCCCCTCGGGCAGCCACAAGGCGCGGCGCATCGAACACCGCGTCTCGGGCGGGGATGTGAACCCCTATCTGATGCTCGCCGCCGTGCTGGGTGCAGCGCTCAACGGGATCGAAGATGCGCTTGAGCCGCCCGCCCCGATCACCGGCAACGCCTATGCCGCCGAATTGCCGCGCATGCCGAGCGATTGGAAAACCGCCATCGACCTGTTTGAAAGTTGCCCCCATGTGGCGCGCATCTTCGCGCCCGAGATGATCCGCAACTTCGTGCTGACCAAACGCCAAGAATTGCATTACATGCAGGAATTGACCCCAGAGGAACAGGTCGAGATCTACCTCGACACTGTGTAACAGGTGACACATGAAAATCGGCATTCTGCAAACCGGCCACTCCCCCGATGACTTTCGCGAACAGCTCGGCGACTATGGGGAGATGTTCACCAAACTGCTGGATGGCCAAGGGTTTGACTTTCAAATCTGGTCGGTCGTCGATGGCATCCTGCCCGACAGCGTGACGCAGGCCGACGGCTGGCTGATCACCGGATCGAAACACGGCGCCTATGAGGATCACGATTGGATCCCGCCGCTGGAGGAGTTCATCCGCCAGACCTATGCCGATGGCCGCCCCCTGATCGGCGTCTGCTTTGGGCATCAGATCATCGCCCAAGCGCTTGGCGGCAAGGTCGAGAAGTTTACCAACGGCTGGTCCATTGGCCGCACCGAATACGATATGGACGGTGACAAACTAGCGCTGAACGCATGGCATCAGGATCAGATCGTGGAACTGCCCGAAGGCGCGCGTGTCGTCGCCTCATCTGACTTTTGCGCCTATGCAGCGCTGGCCTATGACGACCGCATCTGGACGGTGCAGCCGCATCCCGAATTCGGCCATGACTTCATCGACGGCTTGATCAAAACCCGTGGCAAGGGCGTGGTGCCCGAGCATCTGCTGGAGCAGGCGACAGCCGCCTTGGGCGGCCCCATCGACAACCAAAAAATCGCGGACCAAATGGCCGCATTCTTTAAAGACAACAGGAAAGAGAGGGCCTGATGGCCGAGGATTGGACAGAAGCACTACCCGAAGCGGCGCGCGCCTATCTTGAGGGCCGGCGTCTGGACGAAGTGGAATGTATCATCCCCGACCTGCCCGGCATCGCCCGGGGCAAAGCCGTCCCGGCGTCGAAATTCGCGCGGCAAGAATATTTCCACCTGCCCGACAGCATCTTCTACCAGACCATCACCGGCGAATGGGGCGAAGCGGCGGGCGATGACGGTTTCATCGAAAAAGACATGATCCTGCGCCCGGATATGGACACGGCCACCGCCGCACCTTGGACCGGCGATTGGACGCTTCAGGTCATCCACGACGCCTATGACCGCAACGACAAGCCGGTGGCCTATTCGCCGCGCAATGTGCTCAAACGCGTGGTGCAGCTTTACCGCGACAAGGGGTGGGAGCCGGTCGTGGCCCCCGAGATGGAATTTTTTCTTGTGGCCCGCAACATCGACCCGGCCAAGGAAATCCTGCCGATGATGGGCCGCTCGGGCCGTCCGGCAGCGGCGCGTCAGGCCTATTCGATGACCGCGGTGGATGAATTCGGCCCCGTGATCGACGACATCTACGACTTTGCCGAGGCGCAGGGTTTCGAGATCGACGGCATCACCCAAGAGGGCGGCGCAGGCCAGCTTGAGATCAACCTGCAACATGGTGATCCGGTGCGGCTGGCCGATGAGGTGTTCTATTTCAAACGGCTGATCCGCGAAGCGGCGATGCGGCATGAATGCTACGCCACCTTCATGGCCAAACCCATCGCCGATGAGCCGGGCAGCGCCATGCATATCCACCATTCGGTGCTGGATGTGAAAACCGGCGAAAACATCTTTGTCGATGCCGAAGGCGAAGAGACCGCCCCCTTCCGCCATTTCATCGCCGGTTTGCAAAACCACATGCCGAGCGCGCTCGCCGTGATCGCGCCCTATGTCAATTCCTACCGTCGCTACGTCAAGGATCACGCCGCGCCGATCAACCTTGAATGGGGCCGCGACAACCGTACCACGGGCATTCGCGTGCCGCTCTCGGGGCCAAAGTCGCGCCGGGTGGAAAACCGTCTCGCCGGGATGGACTGCAACCCCTACCTCGGCATCGCCGCCAGCCTTGCCTGCGGCTATCTGGGGCTGATCCAGCAGAAAGACCCGCTGCCCGAATTCAAGGGCGATGCCTATGTCGGCGAAGGGGATATTCCGCAAGTTCTGGGCCAAGCGCTCGACCTTTTCGAGGAGGCGACAGAGCTGCACGAGGCTTTGGGCCCGGATTTCGCCCGCGTCTATTCCATTGTGAAGCGAGCGGAATATGAGGAGTTCCTACAGGTCATCTCGCCTTGGGAACGTGAACATCTGCTGATGAACGTCTAACGCCCGGAGGCCCGATGAACCTGCTCTACGCCAATGACACGCCCGGCCAGTACCCTACCAGCTGGTACGCCGCCACCGCCACGAAACATGCGGCCTACCCGCCGCTTCAGGGCGATACCAAGGCCGATGTCTGTGTTGTTGGCGGCGGCTACACCGGGCTTTCCTCCGCACTGCATCTGGCCGAGGCAGGTTACGACGTGGTGCTTTTGGACGCGCAGCGCGTGGGTTTCGGCGCTTCGGGGCGCAATGGCGGACAGTTAGGCTCGGGCCAACGGGTCGAGCAAGATGGGCTCGAAAAGATGCTGGGCGAAGACCATGCCGCCAAGCTGTGGCAGATGGGCGAAGAGGCGAAGGAACTGGTCAAATCCCTCATCGCGAAACATGAGATCGACTGTCACCTGAAGCCCGGCGTGGCCTGGACCGGCTCCACCACATCTGACGTGCGGCATCTGCACGATTATGCAGAGCATCTGCAAAAGCGCTATGGCTATGATGAGATCGAAGTGTTGGATCACGCCGCGCTGCAATCGGTCTGCCCCTCGCCCGACTACAAGGGCGGCGTGCTCGACATGGGGGCCGCGCATTTGCACCCATTGAACTACGCCCTCGGCCTTGCCCGCGCCGCTGCCGCCGCAGGCGTGCGCATTCATGAGACAAGCCCCGCCGAGAACATCGTCGAAGGCAGCAAGGCGCTGGTGCAAACCGCCACCGGCAGCGTCAGCGCCGATCATGTGGTGCTGGCCTGCAACGGCTATCTGGGCAAGCTCAACGGCGACGTGGCCGCCAAGGTCATGCCGATCAACAATTTCATCGCCGCGACCGAACCCTTGGGCGCGCGCGTGAAAGACGTGCTGCCCCGCGACGTGGCCGTGGCCGACAGCCGCTTTGTGGTAAACTATTTCCGACTGTCGCACGACGGACGGCTGCTGTTTGGCGGCGGCGAGAGCTATGGCTATCGCTTCCCGCAGGACATCGCCGCCAAGGTGCGCAAACCGATGTCGCAGGTCTTTCCGCATTTGAAGGACGTTAAGATCGACTACGCTTGGGGCGGCACTCTTGGCATCACGATGAAGCGCCTGCCCTATGTGGCCCGGCTCGCGCCGAACATCCTCTCGGCCTCGGGCTATTCCGGTCACGGGGTTGGGACCGCGACCCATGCGGGCTATCTGATGGCCAAGGCGATCGAAGGCGATGCCGCGGGTTTCGACACGATGGCCGCGATCCCGACGCAGGCTTTCCCCGGCGGGGCCTCTCTGCGGAGCCCGCTTTTGGTGCTTGCGATGCTTTGGTATGCGACGCGGGATCGGTTGGGGCTTTGACTTCGCTCTGAGCGGTCGCGCGGGTTTGGCTGGTGGTGGAGTGCGGGGGCTCTGCCCCCATCGCGCCTTTGGCGCGATTCCCCCGAGGGTATTTGAGAAAGGATGGAGGGGAAGAGGGGGTGGCCTGTTGTGGGGGCATCCCCCCTTGGTTTGCGCGGGCGTTTGTTTTACTATTCTGGAAATCATTATTCAGGATTTTGAAATATGGCTTTGCCCGACATGCACCGTGCCGAACCGATCCCTGCCGAAGCGGAGGCCGCCATTGCGGAGCTTTTGCAAAGTGGCGATCTTTTTCGCTATACTGCGGCCAAGGACGCGCCTGTTTCCCTGTTGGAGGTCGAATTTGCGCAGATGATGGGCAGTGAATATGCGCTGGCCGTGTCCTCCTGCTCGGCCGCGCTGTTTCTGTCCTTGCTTGCTTTGGACTTGCCGGTTGGGGCGCCGGTGTTGATCCCGGGTTTCACCTTTGCTGCCGTGCCTTCTGCAGTGATCCACGCAGGCTGCAAGCCGGTGCTTTGTGAGGTGGGCGAGAATTACCGTGTGGATTTGGAGGATTTCGCCGCCAAACTGCCGGGCGTTCGGGCGGTGATCATCAGCCATATGCGGGGGCATACTTCGGATATGGATGCGATCATGGGGCTTTGCGAGGCCGCTGGCGTGCCGGTGATCGAAGACGCGGCCCATTCGCTGGGCACGCTTTGGCGGGGGCGGAAAATCGGGACGATTGGCAAGATCGGCTGTTTTTCCTTCCAGTCCTACAAGATGATTAACGCGGGCGAAGGCGGTATCCTGATCACCGATGACGCCGATCTGGTGGCGCGGGCGATCATCATGTCGGGCGCTTATGAGCATAATTGGAAGAAACACGCGGCCCTGCAAGACAGTTTTGCCAAATGGCAGAACCGGCTGCCGCTGTACAATCTGCGCATGTCCAACCTTTCGGCTGCGATCATCCGGCCGCAATTGCCGCATTTGCCGCGCCGGGTGGCCGATGGGCTGCGCAATCACGATCACATGGCGGCGCGGCTGGCGGCCTCCCCCTTGATCGAGGTGCCGAGCCCCCTGCCCGGTGAGACCCGGGCGCCGGATTCGATCCAGTTCAATCTGGTGGGCCTCTCTGATGCCAGCATCTGCGCTTTCGCGGCAGCGGCGGAGGCGGTGGGGGTGAAGGTGCAGGTCTTTGGCCAAAGCACCGACAACGCCCGCGCTTTTTGGAACTGGCAATTCATCGAAGACCTGCCCGAGCTGCCGCGCACCCGCGCCATGCTGATGCGGGCCTGCGACGTGCGGCTGCCGGTGCAGTTGACACTGGAGGAGATCGACGCCGTGGCGGATGTGATTTTGGGCGCGCTGAGGGATGTGGCCGAGGCGCAGGCGGCCTGAGGCGGGCGCGCGACGCCCGCGTCTTCTGGGGTTAGTTCAGCTTTGACAGTTTATCCTGCAACTCTGCCAACTGCTTTTTGATCGCGTCCAGATCGTCGCCCTGTTCGGCCTGCTGTTTGGGCGGCTCTGGCGTGGTGGATTTGGCCCAGCCGCCGGTCATCGCCTTCATGAAGGCTTCTTGCTGCGCCTGCATCGCTTCCATGCCGGGCATCTTGGCCATCGGGTTCATCGCGCTCATGTTTTCGATCGCCTTGGATTGGCCATCGCGCAGCATGTCGAAGGAGGCCTGCAGAAACTGCGGCACCACCGAGACATTGCCTGACATATAGCTGCGCACCAGATCGGTCAGCACATCGACCGGCAAAACGGCTTCGCCCCGGCTTTCGTGTTCGGCGATGATTTGCAACAGATACTGCCGTGTCAGGTCATCGCCGGATTTCAGATCGACGATCTGAACCTCGCGGCCATCGCGGATGAAACCGGCGATATCCTCCAGCGTGACGTAATCGCTTGTTTCGGTGTTGTAGAGCCTGCGGCTGGCGTAGCGTTTTATCAGCAAGGGCTTCGGTTTGTCCGCCATGATGTTACTCCCGACCAATGGTGCTGCATCGCAGCTTAGGACAGCGATCGGCAAATAGAAAGAGCGCATGACAAAAGGGCAGGCCCGTCTGGACCTGCCCTTTCTTTAAGCATTCCCTGGCGCTGGAAAGCCCAGCGTCAGATTTACTTCACTGTCGCTTTTTTAGCGGCAGCCTGTGCGGTGGCCACGCCTTCGGTGGTCGCGGCTTTGGCGTCGCTTTGCAGGTCTTTGCCAGCCGACATCATCAGCTCGACGGTGTCCATCTGAACCTTTTTCGCGATCTCGGCGAAGGCGGCCATATGCTCGGCAGCGGATTCGGCGGAGGCGGAGGCGAAATCGGTCATCGCTTTGGCATAGTCCGTGGGCTCGGCTTTGACCTTGGTCATCTCGGTCAGGCGGGCCAGCGTCTCTTTGGTCCAGGCTGTGGAGATGTCGGCGGATTTTTCAGCCGCGTCGAAGGCAACGCCGGAGAGTTTCTCGTTCAGGGTGGCGGTGTTTTTGAATGCGTCTTGCATGGCGGCGTTATCCACCGGGAAAGCGCCCAGAACGTCTTTGAACATCGCGGTCATGTCAGGTGTCTTGGTCATGTCTCAATCCTTTTAATGCTACTGTGGCAAGGGAGCGGGGAGACCCGTCCGTTTCGCGTCTGACCACAACATAGATGCCGCAGCGCAGCATTTCAAGGTTTTTTCTGCATTGCAGCATGAGCCCGAAGGGTGTTTGGATTACCTAAGGTAATCAGTCGTTTGCCTTGCGGGTCACATAGCTGCCCGGGGCATCGGCGAGAATTTCCCGGCCATCGTCGCCGGGAAACCGTGCGGGAATCATTGCCCCTGCCCGTTTGGTGAGCCACTTGCCCCACCGCGGCCACCAAGACCCTTCGTGAAAGGCGGCGGCCTCGCGCCATGCGGCGTAGTCCTGCGTGAGATCGCCGTTCACATAGTGGCCGTATTTCTTCCGATTGGGTGGATTGACGATGCCCGCGATATGGCCCGATTGCGCCATGATGAAGGTCTTGTCCTTCGAGCCCATCTGCTGCACCCCGCGGTAGCAGTCTTTCCACGGCGCGATGTGATCCGTCTCACAGGCCACGGCGCAGAGCGGCACCTCGATATCATCCAGCGTCAGCCGCTCTCCGAGAAGTTTGAAACCGCCCTCGGCCAATTCGTTTCGCTGGCAGAGACCGCGCAGGTATTGCATTGCCATCTGCCCCGGCAGATTGGCCCCGTCGCCGTTCCAATAGAGCAGGTCAAAGGCCGGGGGCGTCTCGCCCATCATGTAGCTGCGCACGGCGGGGCCATAGACCAGATCGTTGGAGCGCAGGAATGAGAAGGTGCGCGCCATGACGACCGAGGGCAAAATGCCCTTATCCGCCGTCTCGGCCTCGATCCCGTCGATGAAGTCATTGGTGAGGAAGGGCTGAAACTCCCCCTGATCCGAGAAATCGGTGAGCGCGGTGAAGAAGGTCGCGGATTTGATCGAGCTATCGCCACGTTTTTTCAACAGCGACAGGGTCAGCGCCAGTGTGGTGCCGGCGATGCAATAGCCCACCACGTTGAGGCGCTTTTCCTGAGTGATCGCCTTCACCTCTTCAATCGCGGCGAGGTAGCCCTCTTCGACGTAATCCTCCATGCCGATCTGGGCATAGCTGGCATCGGGGTTCACCCATGAGACGATGAACAGCGTGTGCCCCTGATCGACCAGCCATTTGACGAGACTGTTCTGCGCCTTGAGGTCGAGAATGTAGAACTTGTTGATCCACGGCGGGAAGATCAACAGCGGGGTTTTATGGACCTCTTCGGTGCTGGGGGAGTATTGGATCAACTCGAACATGCGGTTGCGAAACACCACCTTGCCCGGCGTGGTGGCGATGTTGCGGCCCAGCTCAAAGGCGCTGTCATCCGCCAGTTTCACGACCAGCTCGCCGTTATTGGCCTCCAGATCCGCGATCAGGTTCTCCAGACCTTTCACGAGGCTCTCGCCCTCGGTCTCCACCGCGCGTTCCAACACATCGGGATTGGTGGCGAGGAAGTTGGTCGGGGACATCATCGCGATGATCTGCTGGCTGAAATAGACCAGCCGCTTCTTCTCGGCCGGGTCCATGTCTTGGGCATCTTCGACCGCTTGGCGCAGCGCCTCGGCGTTGATCAGATACTGCTGTTTGATGAAGTTGAAATAGGGATGCGTTTGCCACAGCGGGTTGGCGAAACGTTTGTCGGTCGGCGCGTCCTCTTCAACCGGGGCCAAACCGCCCTTGGCCAGCGCCTGCTGCGCCTCGACGAAATGCGCGACCGATTTGGTCCAATAGCCCATCTGATGCTCCATCAAACGGGCCGGATTGGTCATCGCCTCGGCCCAGTAAGACTGTGCCGCCTTGGCGAAAAGCTGTTGGTTCGGCGCGTCCAACGCAGGCTGATGTCCTTCGCGCTGCGCCATCACACGGGTCAGGCGCTGGCTTAATTCTTCAACCTTTTTCAAGTTTTGCGCCATACGAGACAGGGCTTGAGGCTCGGCAATCTCGGGATTCTCGGATTCTGTTGTCATCTTAACCCTTACCTCCTATCTTCGCAGGTGCAGCATAAAGGAGCCCCCACATGCGCTATATGGCCACCTACGACATGATGGAGTCCATCCGGAACACCAATCAATGGCTCGGCGCTTCTGCGCTTGCTATGGCATCCTACCCGGCTTTCTCTCTGTTTCCAAACCCTGCGATGGAATGGCTCGCCGCTTGGGGTGAGGTGACGGAACGGACCTTTGCCCGCATGGTCGTGAAACCCGATTGGGACATCCCCCCGGTGGTCGGCCCCACGGGGCAGGACTGTCTGGTCAGCATCGAGCCTGTGATGGAACGGCCCTTTGGCGATTTGCTTAAATTCTCGGTCCAAGGCCGCAAAGAGACGGGCCGCAAGGTTCTTTTGGTCGCGCCGATGTCGGGTCATTACGCCACGCTGCTCCGTTCCACTGTGATCTCCCTGCTGCCTGATTGCGACGTCTATGTGACGGACTGGCACAATGCGCGTGATATTCCAGTTAGTGCGGGGAAGTTCGACATCGAGGATTATACGCTCTACCTCGTTGATTTCATGCATCACCTTGGCCCTGACACCCATGTGATCGCGGTCTGTCAGCCTGCGCCGCTGACGCTGGCCGCCACTGCCTATCTGGCCGAGGAAGCGCCCGAAGCACAGCCGCGCACGCTGACGCTGATCGGCGGACCGATCGATCCCGATGCTGCACCTACAGACGTGACCGATTTCGGCCATAGCGTGACCATGGGCCAGCTTGAGCAGATGATGATCCAGCAGGTCGGCTTCAAATACGCGGGCGTGGGGCGCAAGGTCTATCCGGGGCTGTTGCAGCTTACTTCTTTCATTTCGATGAATAATGACACCCACCGCGATGCCTTTGCCAATCAGATCACCCGCGTGGCGCAAAAGACGGCGCATGAGCATGACAAGCACAACAAGTTCTACGACGAATACCTCGCCGTGATGGACATGCCGGCGGAGTTCTACCTCTCGACCGTCGAGCGGATTTTCAAAGAGCGCGAGATCGCGCGCAACGTCTTTACCGTGGCGGGCCGTCAGGTCGACATCGGCAAGATCACCACCGTGGCGGTCAAGACGGTCGAGGGCAGCAAGGACGACATTTCGGCCCCCGGCCAGTGCATCGCGGCGCTTGATCTGCTGACCGGGCTACCGGATGCCAAGAAGGCCAGCCATCTTGAGCAGGGGGCGGGCCATTACGGGATCTTCGCGGGCAAAAGCTGGCGCAACAACATCCGGCCCTTGGTGCTTGACTTTATCGACGCGAACAACGGCACGCCTGAGCCACAGAGCCCTGCGCCCCAAACCCCCGAGCTGCAAAAGCCCGCCTCTCAGAAACCCGAGGCCAAGAAAAGCGATAAACCCGCAGCGGCCTGACCCGCTGCCCTATTGCAGCACCAGAGGTTGATGCAGCCAGTCGCGCAGCGCGGCGGTGGTCGCCTCTGGCTGCTCTAGGCTGGGCAGATGGCCCGCGTCTTCGAGCACCGTCAGCTTGGCATAGGGGATCATCTCGGCCATGAAGGCATGGCGTTTGACCGGGCAGAGCGCGTCATGCTCCCCACAAAGCACCAGCGCGGGCACCTTGCACTTGCGCAGCACCGCCTGTTGATCGCGCCGCCGTTGCAAAGCGCGGGATTGGCGGACGAAGACATCGCCGCCCAGCGTCTCGGCCATCTCCATCGCGCGGGTCAGCACCTCGCCCCGCCCCTTGCCGGGGGCGAGGAAACCATTGGCCATCCGTGCCTGCATCGCCTCCCCCAGCTTGCCCGATTGCGCCATGATGATCTGCGGTTCACGGTCCGCGGCAATGGCGGGCAATTCGGCCAGCACTTGGGTCGCCAAGAGGGCGATACGGCTGATCCGGTCGGGCGCGCGGCGCAGCAATTCCAGCGCCACCACACCGCCCATGCCCTGCCCCACCAGCGCGAAACGCGGCGGCAGTTGATCCAACAGGCCCGAGGCAATCTCTTCGATCCGTTCGCCTTGGGTGATCGGGGCCAGCACCACGGTCCCGCGCGGGGAGAGCGCTTGGATCTGCGGCGTGAAGACACGCGCGTCGCACATCATGCCGGGCAGCAGAACGATCGGCTCAGCCATTGGGCAGGCTCCGGTGCGGTATGCGATTGAAATAACGTGGTTTCATGCCGTCCCCCTTGGGTTTGGCGGTCTCTTAGCATGGGTGGTTTCGGGGGGCAGCGGGACGCGGGCGCGTCGGCGGTTCCATGCCCGCGCCCTTGGTCACCCCGCGATGCCGGAGACCGTGTTGATCGCCTCGACGATCATCGCCAGACAGCGCGCGTCCGAGAACCGGTGATCGGCATCCTTGACCAGCGTCAGTTGCATATCGGGGCTCTGCGCATGCTCCAACAGCCGCACCGCCGTGGCCGTGCTGACGGCGGTGTCCGCCGTGCCCTGCAACAGGCGCACGGGGAACGGCAGGCTCAGCGGGTCGCGCAGCACCAACCGCGCGCGCCCGTCCTCGATCATCCGGCGGGTGATGACGTAGGGCTCCATATAGTCCGACGGCAATTCGACCAGCCCGACCTCTTCCAACGCCTGTTTTTGCGCCTCGGTGAAATTCGCCCAATAGCCATCTTCGGTGAAATCGGGCGCCGCGGCGATGCCGACCAACCCGGCGATCCGCTCGGGCAGATGCCGCGCCAAGAGCAGCGCCTGCCAGCCGCCCATGGAGGAGCCGACGACGATCAGCGGCCCCTCGGTCAGCGCCGCGACCGCGGCCAGCGTGTCTTCGTGCCAATCGCCAATGCACCCTTCGGTGAATAGGCCCGACGATTCCCCATGGCCCGAATAGTCGAAGCGCAGAAAGGCGCGCCCCTCGGCCCGGGCCCAGTCTTCAAGATAGACCGCCTTGGTCCCCATCATGTCGGACTTCAGCCCGCCCAGAAACACCACGCAGGGCCCCGCCCCTTCGGTCTTGTGATAGGCGATGCGCCGCCCCTGCGGCGTGTCGATGAATTTGCTGTCTGCCATGCTGCCTCCGTCGTTCGTCCAATCATGGGCATCGCGGCGGATGAGGGCAAGTCAGTCCTCGGCCAGATGCTCAACCTCCGGCAGCCAATGGGCCAACACGGCGGCGGCCAGCGCCATGACGGCAAAAAGCATCAGCGTTGCTTGCGCCCCGATCAGCGCGGCCCCGCCGCCCAGCACGCCCGCCAGCAGCAAGAGCAGCCCGATCACCGTATTGCTGACGGCAGCATAGGCGGCGCGTTGGTCTTTCGGGGCCATATCGACCAGATAGGTCGACCGCCCCTGCCGCACGCCGTGATAGGCGATCATCAGGATGAAGAGCACGGCAGGCATCGCCCAGACCGCCTGCGCCAGACCAAGGAACCACAGCCCCACCGCCAGCGCCATCGCCACTGCGCCAACGATGCCGGTCAGCATCAGCACACGGCGGCTCGACATATCCGACAGCCGCCCCCAGACGTAGGAGCTGACCAAAGACGCCAGCGCCGAGGCCAGCACCAAGGCCCCCAATTGGCCCAACTGCTCACTCTCTGACGAGCCCGCGAGCACCACCAAATAGGGCGGCGCCAGCGCGGTAGAGACCAAGAGCCCGCGCACCAGAATGAAAAGCCACAGTTCCCGGTTGCCGCGCAGCAGTTTGAAATCCACGCCATCGGCCTCTTCGGTCTCGCTCGGCGTTTCCATGATTGTCGAGAACAACAGCGCCGCGCCGATCCATAGCGCCGCCGCCAGCGCGATGGCCGCCACGACGACACCCCGACTTTGAAAAAGGCCCGACATCAAAAGCCCCGCAAAGATCACCACCCCGACCGAGGAGACCGACCCCGCCAAGCCGGTCACCGATCCGCGCCGGGTCTTGCCCACTGTCTTGCCTAGAATTTCCTTGAACGACACCGAACAGGCCGCGCGGCAAACGGCGAGCAGCGCCAGCGCGGCGCAGACCGCATAGCCCGCCGTGCCCCCCTCAAGGCTCAGCGCAGCAAGGGCGATCAGCCCCGCCGCCACCCCCTGCCCGACCGATCCCCAGACCCAAGCCCATTTGCGCCGCGCCATGCGCTGCACCACGCCCGCCAGCGCGATCTGCGGCAAAAGCGACCCGGCCTCGCGGATCGGCACCAAGGCGCCCGCGAAAACCGCAGGCGCGCCGAGGGCGCTCAACAGCCAAGCCAAGACCAGTTTCGGGTCGATCAGACCATCGGCCACTTTGGTCATCGACAGCGACACGATATGGCGCAGCCCGTTGCGCGCCTCGGCCTGCTGCGCCTTGTCGTCCAACCCCGGTGCCGGGTCGTCCGCCCCCGAAATCGTCTCGAATGCGCGCTGCGCCGTGTCGTCTTGCATCTGACCGATCCTCGTTGTTGCCCGCCTGACATAGCGCGCCATCGCCATGCCGCAACTTTCCCCAAGTGGCCCCGCTTGCATTGACAAGCCGCGCCCGCCCCGCCACATAGGCCCAACACATAACCCGCAACCGGGCGTCTCGTAGGCGCCAAACCGACGAGGAGCGCCCAAGATGGCCCAAATCTCCCTCACCCTTCCCGATGGCAACAGCCGGCAGTACGACGCCGGGATCACCGCTGGTGAAGTGGCTGCCGATATCTCTAAATCGCTCGGCAAAAAGGCCATCAGTGCCACCGTGAACGGCGCGCATTACGATCTGGCTTGGCCGATCGAAACCGACGCCAGCATCGCAATCCACACCATGGCCGACGAAGAACAGGCCAACGAGCTGGTGCGCCACGACCTTGCGCATATCATGGCCCGCGCCGTGCAGGAAATCTGGCCCGACACCAAGGTCACCATCGGCCCGGTGATCAAGGATGGCTGGTATTACGACTTCGACCGCGCAGAGCCCTTCACTCCTGAGGATCTCGGCCTCATCGAGAAAAAGATGAAGGAGATCATCAACAAGCGCGACCCAGTCCGCACCGAGGTCTGGGACCGCGCCCGCGCGATCAAACATTACGAAGACCTGAACGAGCCCTATAAGGTCGAGCTGATTGAGGCGATCCCCGGCGACGAGCCTCTGCGCATGTATTGGCACGGCGATTGGCAAGACCTCTGCCGTGGTCCGCACCTGCAACACACCGGCCAAGTGCCGGGCGACGCTTTCAAACTGATGTCCATCGCCGGCGCCTATTGGCGCGGCGACAGCAGCCGCGCCATGCTCCAGCGCATCTACGGCGTGGCCTTCACCGGCAAGGAGAAACTGCGCGCCCATCTCAACATGCTGGAGGAAGCCGCCAAACGCGACCACCGCAAGCTGGGCAAGGAAATGGGCCTGTTCCACATGCAGGAAGAGGCACCCGGTCAGGTCTTCTGGCACCCCAACGGCTGGCGCATCTACACCACCCTGCAAGATTACATGCGGCGGATGCAGGACCGCGACGGCTATGTCGAGGTGAACACCCCGCAGGTCGTGGACCGCAAGCTGTGGGAAAAATCCGGCCACTGGGACAAGTATCAAGAGAACATGTTCATCGTCGAAGTCGACGAGGACCATGCCCGCGAAAAGGCGGTGAATGCGCTCAAGCCGATGAACTGCCCCTGCCACGTTCAGGTCTTCAACCAAGGTCTCAAATCCTACCGCGACCTGCCGCTGCGCATGGCCGAGTTCGGCTCTTGCGCGCGCTACGAGCCTTCGGGCGCGTTGCACGGCATCATGCGGGTGCGCGGCTTTACCCAAGACGACGGGCATATTTTCTGCGCCGAGGATCAGATCACCTCGGAAACCGCGAAGTTCATCGCCTTCCTGTCCAAAGTCTATGCCGACCTCGGCTTCCATAACTGGACCATCAAACTCTCCACCCGCCCCGAAAAGCGGATCGGCTCGGACGAGACCTGGGACCACATGGAACAGGCGCTTGGCGATGCCTGCAAGGCCGCGGGCTATGACTTCGAGGTGCTGGAGGGCGAAGGCGCCTTCTACGGCCCGAAGCTGGAGTTCACCCTGACCGACGCCATCGGGCGCAACTGGCAATGCGGCACCCTGCAAGTCGACGCGAACCTGCCCGAACGGCTGGAGGCGAGCTTCATCGGGCAGGACGGCAATAAGCATCGCCCCGTGATGCTGCACCGCGCCACCCTGGGCAGTTTCGAGCGGTTCATCGGTATCCTGATCGAGGAACACGCCGGCAAGCTGCCCTTCTGGATCGCGCCGCGGCAGGTCGTTGTGGCCTCCATCACGTCCGAGGCTGATGACTATGTGGCAGAGGTCGTGGAGACATTGCGCGCCGCCGGCGTCCGCGCCGAGGCGGACATGCGCAACGAGAAGATCAACTACAAGGTCCGCGAGCATTCGCTGGGCAAGGTGCCGGTAATCCTCGCCGTGGGCGCGCGCGAAGTCGAAGAGCGCACGGTCTCGGTGCGGCGTCTGGGGCAAAAGCAGACATCCGTAAAGCCGCTCGACGCACTCACCGCCGAACTGGCACAGGACGCGACCCCGCCTGACCTGCGCTAAAGCGCTGTAACAAACATGCGCTCCGGCGGGTTTGCGGGCAATATGCCCCCTGCCTGCCGGAGCGTTTTTGTAACAATCCCTCCCTTCCTGCGCGGGATCATTACAACTTTCGCCGTTTTTCCGCGTGAATTCTGACGGGACTGTGACACACTCGCTCGTGACTGGCTTGTGAGCGAACGGGCTGCTCTAGTAAGCCTGTCAACACCGTCAGGAAGGGAAATGACAATGTCCAATACACTCAAGACCGCCGCCATCGCAGGGGCCGTCGCGGCCGCACTCGGCAGCCACGCCACCACCGCAACCGCCGCCTCGCAAGAGAAATGCTACGGCGTGTCGCTGGCTGGTGAGAACGACTGCGCCGCTGGCCCCGGCACGACCTGCGCCGGCACCTCCGTGACCGACTACCAGGGCAACGCATGGACCCTCGTCGACGAAGGCACCTGCGCCGAGATCGACCTGCCCGCCATGGCCGACGGGACCGAGCGGACCGGCTCTCTGGAGCCGCTCGACCGCGACCTGCCCGCTTAATCAAAGCGGTCCGGGCGGCACCCGCCCGGACCCTGCCCCGCCCCATGCCGGAGGCCGATATGCGCGACGATACCCCCCCTCTCACCACGCTGCCCAATGCCCCCGGGGTCGGATATAAATCCCGGCACTTCGATGGTTTGATGGCCGATCCCGGCCAGGTCCGCTGGATCGAGGTGCATGCCGAGAACTACATGGGCGACGGTGGCCGCCCCCATGCGCAGCTGCGTGCCTTGCAGGAACGTTTTGCCCTGTCGGTTCATGGCGTCGGCCTGTCGATCGGCGGCGAAGGCCCCCTCGACACCGACCATCTCGCGCGGCTCAAGACCCTCTGTGACCGAACCCAGCCCGCGTCCTTCTCCGAACATCTGGCGTGGTCGACCCATGGGATGGAGTATCTCAACGACCTCCTCCCCCTGCCCTATACCGAGGAAACGCTGACACGCGTCGCCGCGCATATCAATCAGGTGCAAGACGTCTTAGGGCGGCAAATGCTGCTCGAAAACCCCTCCAGCTACCTCGCATTCGAAGAATCTGACTTGTCCGAAACTGACTTTTTGGCAGAGGTCATCGCGCGAACCTCCTGCGGGCTCTTGCTGGATGTCAACAATGTCTTCATTTCGGCCACCAACCTCGGCCTATCGCCGCAGGGCTACATCGACGCCTTCCCGACAGACCATGTGGGGGAGATCCATGTGGGCGGCCATGACGACGACACCGACGATCACGGCGCGCCGCTGTTGATCGACAGCCATGGCAAAGAGGTCGTCGATCCGGTCTGGGACCTGCTCAGCTACACGCTGGCCCAAACCGGTCCAAAGCCGGTACTGGTCGAGTGGGACAATGACGTGCCCGACTGGCCCGTCCTGCGGGCCGAAGCCAATCGCGCCGCCGAGGTTCTGGCGTGACCGACCAGCACAGTTTTCGCGCGGGGCTGCTTGACCCCGCACGCCCCGCCCCCGCGGGGCTGCGCGATGGCAAGGGGCAACCGGCGGGCGCGCGTTATGGCGTCTATCGCAACAATGTCACCCATTCCCTGATCGCGGCCCTCGAAGTGGCCTTTCCGCTGGTGCGCAAGCTGATCGGTGCCCGCAATTTTGCCGAACTCGCGCCGCGCTATGTCCGAGCGCATCCGCCGAAATCGCCGATGATGATGCATTATGGCGCGGATTTCCCGGGGTTCATCGCAGGTTTCGCGCCACTGGCGAGGATCGGCTATCTCGCCGATGCCGCAAGGCTCGACCTCGCGCTGCGGTCCTCCTACCACGCCGCCGACGCGGCACCGCTGGATCCGCAGACCTTCGAGGCGCTCCCTCCCGATGCGCTGATGGGGGCCAAGCTGACCCTCGCCCCCGCGACCCGCCTTCTGCGATCAGATTGGCCGCTTTTTGACATCTGGCGCTATAATTTCACCGAGAACGCGCCCAAGCCGCGCAACGTGGCGCAGGACGTGGTGATCACCCGCCCCGCCTATGACCCCGCCCCGCATCTGACACCGCCCGGCGCGGCGCAATGGTTCGGTCACCTTGCCGAGGGGCGGACCTTCGGGGCGGCCCATGAAGCCACAGTCGGTGCCGCACCTGAGTTCGACCTCGCCGCCGCCCTAGGCTTTGCCCTGAGCCACGGCGTCTTCAGCGCGATTTCCGTGGAGGAAAGCCAATGACCCGATTTCTGCCCCTTTACCGCACCACCGCCGACCGACTGGAGCGGGCCGACTGGCTGCTTCCGACCCTTGCCCGGTTCCTCTTTGCCGCGGTGTTGCTGGTCTACTTCCTGAACGCCGGTCTAACCAAACTCGGCCCCGGCCCTTTAGGCATCTTCACCCCCTCCACCGGGGCCTACGCCCAGATCTTCCCTCGCGTTTTCGAGGCGGTCGGTTATGACAGCGACGCGCTTGGGCTGTTTCACTGGCTCGTCGTCGTCGCCGGAACAGTGGCGGAGTTCATCCTGCCCCTGCTTATCGTCATCGGCCTGCTGACCCGGCTGGCCGCGCTGGCGATGGTGGGCTTTGTCGTGGTGCAATCGCTGACCGATCTCTACGGCCACGGCAGCGCCCTCGGCGCGTGGTTCGACCGTTTCCCCGACGCCCATATCCTCGACCAGCGGGCGCTCTGGGTCTTCTTGCTTTTGGTGCTGGTCATCAAAGGGGCCGGCCCCCTGTCACTGGACCGGCTCATGACGGGCCGCGGTTAAAGCATCGCTCGAACGTCAGCTTCTATCTCTTTGTTCCACCCCAGAAATAGCCGATCACCCACCGCAATCAGGGGCCGCTTCATCAGGGCCGGATGGGCTTTAATCAGGGCCAGCGGCTCTTCCTTGCGGGCCGCGCCATCCAGCCCGCGCCAGGTTGTCGAACGGGTGTTGAGCAAGGCCGCACCAAACTGCGCGTGGGCCTTCTCCAAGACCGCTGTGGGCACGCCCTCCTCCCGCACATCGACCAATTGCGCCTCTGGCAGCGCCTTTTTCGCCTTGCGACAGGTGTCGCAATTTTTCAGCCCATAAATTAGCACATCCGTCTCCCTCAGCCTCGCGATCCCGCGCCCATTTGCGGATCTCGCAGCTGATCGCTTGATTTTTTTCCAGTCCGCGCGATCTTTCTATTATGGCGGGTCGCAATTCAATCGCTTTCGCCATTCTGCTGGACGCAGAGACGCAAAGACAAAGGAGGCGCGGAGATTATGCCAACTGGCACCGTGAAATGGTTTAACACCACCAAAGGCTACGGGTTCATCGCCCCCGAAAGCGGCGGTAACGATGTATTTGTTCATATTTCGGCGGTCGAACGGTCTGGCCTGACCGGCTTGGCGGACGATCAAAAGGTCAGCTATGAATTGACCGAAGGCCGCGACGGACGGCAGATGGCCACCGACCTCGCGCCGCTCTAGCCACGATATTGCAAGAAAATACCCGGCGTCCCGCGCCGGGCGTTGCTTGAAAGATCAGTTATACGAACAGCCCTTGGTCCCAACCGGGCAAGGCACGCGGGCTGAACGGCGCGGTGTGACCACGCGGTGACGGCGCTGCACGGGGTGCGCCTTGACCTCAGCATAGGTCATGGTCTGGTTCGGCGTGCCGCAGCAGATCGCCCCGCCAAGGGACACCGGCTGCAGCCCCGCCGGGCAATAATTTGCGGAACTGGGATAGGCGTAGACCTTGGGCTCTGCCGAGACCTGACCGGCCAGCCCGGCTGAAAGCAGCCCTGCCGCCACTGCAATAGCTGTCGTTACACGCATGATAACCCTCGTAATTATGTATAATATTAACGAAGATTGCCGGGGCGATTTCTTTTAGTCCAGTCTTTTATGGCAGGCCCGCTTTAGTTCAGCCGGGCCGGAAGGGTTGCATAGCCGTGAAAGCGGATGCGCCCGCCCCCTTGGCGCGCCGCGCTAATTTCATAATCCGGGTAGCGGTTCAGAAAGCGTTGAAGCGCGATCTTCCCTTCCATCCGCGCCAAGGTCAGCCCCACGCAGACATGCGGGCCACCGGCAAAGGCCAGATGCCGATTGGGCTTGCGCTCGATATCGAATTTTGTCGGCGCCTCAAAGACTTCCGGGTCGCGGTTCGCAGCGCCGATACAGAGATGCAGGTTGCTGCCCGCGGCAATCTCGACCCCGCCGATGGTGACCGGGGCCGTGGTTTCCCGGTTGCCGAATTGATTGGGCGAGCGGAAGCGCAGCACCTCTTCGATACAAGGCCCGATCAGAGCAGGCTCGGCCAGCAGCCGGGCCTTTTGGTCGGGATGGTCATGCAGCAGCGCAAGGGCGCTGCCGATCAGATTGGTCGTCGTCTCATGGCCCGCGTTCAGGATGAAAATACAGTTTTGGATCAACTCGATCTCGGTCAGCTGCCCCCCGTCATCCCCCGCGATCAACCGGGTCAACACATCGGTTTCAGGATCCCCCGGCGCGGCCCGGCGCCGCGCGATGAGGTCTTGCAGATAGGCTTTGAACTCGCGCACCGCGGTATGGCCCGCCTCAAGTTCTGCATCGCTCAAGGTCGGCTCCAGCGCGCCGAGGATCGCCAGCGACCAATTGCGAAGCGGGCCACGCTCTTCCATCGGCACGTCCAGCAGGTTGCCGATGATCTGCACCGGGATGCAACTGGCATAGTCCTCGATCAGGTCCGGCGTGGGGCTCAGCCCCTCAAGCAGCCGGTCTACCGTGTCGATCAACCCCGGCTCCATCCGCGCCAGCGCCTTGGGCGTGAGGGCCGAGGTCATGATCCGCCGCACGCGGGTATGCAAAGGCGGGTCATTGAAAACGAGGCTGGTGGTGTGATGTTCGAACAAGGGGCTGCCGGGGCCGAATTTCGGGGCAAAAGCGAGTTTCTTGTCCGAGATATAAAGCGTGGTGTCGCGGTAGATCGCGTTCAGATCCGCATGGCGGCAAATCAGGACCGAGCCGTCAGGCTGGCGCAGCATCGGGGCCTCGCGCAGCAGGCGGTCGTAATGGGGGAACGGGTTCTCGACAAACCCTTCGGGCGGTGCGGATAGATCAAACATGGCCCGCAGTGATGCCCGCCGCGCGGCCTATGTCAATGGCCGGTCAGCAGCGGCGCAGCCACTCCCGCGCGACGGCACGTGGACCGGATGTGCGCAGGCAAAGGTTGCCCAATTCGATCCATTCGTCTGGGTCGAATTCGGGAAAGAACGCATCGGCGCCGTCGATTTCCACATCCACTTCGGTCACCAAAAGCCGGTCCGCAAGGGGCAAAAGCGCACGGTAGATGCCTTCGCCGCCGATGCCGTAGACCCGGCGATAGCCCTCTGCCGCGCAATAGCCCAAAGCGGCTTGCGGGTCGCGCGCCACATGGACGCCCTCGACCTCGCTGCTGGAGACGACGCAATTCAGCCGGTTTTTCAACGGCTTGAAGGGCAAGCTCTCCCAGGTACGGCGTCCCATGATGATGGCCCCGCCGGTGGTTTCACGCTGAAAGAATTTCAGGTCTTCGGGCAGCGACCAAGGGATATCCCCGTCTTTGCCAATGGCTCCGTTGCGGGCGCGGGCGACGATCAGGCTCAGCATCAGACGGCCACCGGCGCTTTGATCGCGGGGTCGGGGTCATAGCCTTCGAAAGTGAAATCCTCATAGCGGAAATCGAAGATCGAACTGACCTCGCGGTTGATCCGCAGCTTGGGCAGCGGTTTTGGCGTGCGCGCAAGCTGGGTCTCTACCTGTTCCAGATGGTTGGAGTAGATATGCGCGTCGCCCATGGAATGCACGAAATCACCCGGCGCGTAGCCGGTGACATGGGCGAGCATTTCCAAGAGCAGCGCGTAGGAGGCGATGTTGAACGGCACGCCGAGGAACATATCCGCCGAACGCTGGTAAAGTTGCAAATGCAGCTTGCCGCCCGCGATACGCACCTGCCAGAGCGTATGGCAGGGCGGCAGCGCCATCTGGTCCACCTCGCCGGGGTTCCACGCCGAAACGATCAGGCGGCGGCTGTCGGGGGTCTTGCGGATCGCCTCGACCAGTTTGGCGATCTGATCGACCTGCCCGGCCTGATGCAGCACCGTGCCATCGGGCTGGGGCATCGGTTCGCCCACCATCGGGAAACGCCGCCACTGGTGGCCGTAAACCGGGCCGAGATCGCCGTTTTCATCGGCCCATTCATCCCAGATGCGTACACCGTTTTCCTTGAGATAGGCAATGTTCGTATCCCCGGCGAGGAACCACAAAAGCTCATGCACGATGGATTTTAGATGCAGCTTTTTCGTGGTGACCAGCGGAAAGCCATCGGCCATCCGGTAACGCTGCTGCATCCCGAAATGAGAGATCGTCCCCGTTCCCGTGCGATCGGTCGAGGTCACCCCCTGCTCCAGCACTTCGCGCAGCGCATCATGGTACTGTTTCACGCGGGCTTCCTCATCATTCGTGGCGGTTGCTTCTGCATAGCCTTCCGGGCCCTCGGCCTCAAGCCGATCAACAGACATCGCCCGCCCACTTTGACACCGCCGGTTTCGCCCCTAAACTCCACCGCGAAGCGCGAAGGGTTGATTTGCCCCCGCCCGCTTTGAACGACATTCAAGCTTGGAAGGGGCGCCGCCCCGTTCAGGCCAGCCAACCAAAGGAAAACCGATGCCCATCAAATACCTGCACACCATGGTGCGCGTGAAAGATCTCGACGCCTCCATCGCATTTTACAAACTTCTGGGCCTTGTCGAGCGCCGCCGCATCGACAACGAAGGGGGCCGTTTCACGCTGGTTTTCCTCTGCCCCCCGGGCATGGACGACGGTCACGCCGATGTTGAGCTGACCTACAATTGGGACGGCGACGACGCGCTGCCCAGCGACAGCCGCCATTTCGGCCACCTCGCCTATACGGTCGAGAACATTTATGAGACCTGCCAGCACCTGCAAGACAACGGCGTGACCATCAACCGCCCGCCGCGCGACGGGCGCATGGCCTTTGTCCGCTCGCCCGACAATATTTCCGTCGAACTGCTGCAAGAGGGTGACGCCCTGCCCGCGCAGGAGCCATGGGCCAGCATGGAAAACACCGGCCATTGGTAAGGGGTAGCCCCCGCGCCGCCCCGGCGCTGGTGATTGTAGCGCGGAGGGCTTTTCCGCCTCCCGCGCACGAGCCGCGTTTTTCTGATGCCCTGCCGAAGGCAGAGAGATGATCCGCGCCGCCCTCGCCCTTTCTCTCACCCTATCAGGCTCGCAATGGGCCGAGGCCGCCTGTCGGCAGGCGCTGGCCTTGGGGCTGGACGTTTCCGGTTCTGTCGATGCGCGGGAGTATCGGTTGCAGATGGGCGGTTTGGCCGAGGCGTTGGACGATCCGCGCCTGCGGGACGCTCTGCTGGCGCAGCCCGGAGATCACGTCGATCTGATGGTCTATGAGTGGAGCGGGTCCAGCGATCAGCGGGTGATACTGCCTTGGACGTCTCTGCGCGATGCGGCTACGCTTGACGATGCCATTACCCTTTTGCGCAGCACCGAGCGGATTGCGGCCTCTCCCGGCACGGCCTTGGGCGATGCGATGCAATTCGGCGCGCGGCAGTTGGCGACGCGTTCGGACTGCCGGAAACACACGCTGGATATTTCGGGCGATGGTATCTCGAACTTCGGCCCGCGGCCCCGGGATATACGCGACAGTCTGCAAAACACGCCCCTTGGGCCACAAGGGCTGATCATCAACGGCTTGGTGATCGGCGCGAAATACGCGGGCCTTGACGACGATGGGCAAGCCGAGGTCGGCGCGTTGGCGTCATACTACCGGGCCGAAGTCGTCCTCGGCCCCGGGGCATTCGTTGAGAAGGCAGAGGGGTTCGAAGATTACGCCCGCGCCATGACGCAAAAACTGCTGCGTGAATTGGACGGGCGGGCCTATGCCCACCTCCCCCCTGCCCGCGATCAGTAGATATAGCGGATCTGGTCCGTCCAATACCGCTCCATCCGTTTGAGCGAGCGGGTGATATCCTCGATCCCCGCATCCCCCAAGACGCCCTTGTTTTCCATCCCATCCGCATGGCGCGAGAAAAGATCGGCGACCACATCGCGGATATAGCGCCCCTTTTCGGTCAGCCGCACGCGCACGGATCGGCGATCAATCTCGCAGCGCTGGTGGTGCATATAGCCCATTTCGACCAGTTTCTTGAGGTTGTAGCTGACGTTGCTGCCCTGATAGTAACCGCGGCTTTTAAGCTCTCCCGCGGTCACTTCATTATCGCCTATATTGAACAAAAGCAGCGCCTGCACCGCGTTGATCTCCAACACGCCGACGCGTTCGAATTCGTCCTTGATCACGTCCAGCAGCAAGCGGTGCAACCGCTCGACCAAAGACAGGGACTCAAGATAGCCTGCCATGAAACCCTTTATGGCCATCGGCTGCGTGGCGGGGTCTTGAATGCTCATGCGAAATCTCCGGTTCACTTTGTTTGAACCGGAAACTCGCTAAAAAATCAGAATAATTCGTTAAACCCTTTCGGGTTTTCTGAATTAGCCTCGCGCCTCGGCCAATTGCCCGCGGATATCCGCGATCAAAGCCGCATATTCGGCAGGTACCTCGGCCTGTCCGCTGACCCAAAGATAGAGGTCGTGGTCATTCTCGTTCAGCACCTGGTCGTAAAGCGTGAGGCCCGCGTCATCCATCTGCGGCAACCGCGCCTCGGCATAGGCCGAGAGGATCAGGTCCATCTCCTTGATGCCCCGGCGCATAGAGCGCATTTGCAGGCGTTTGATCCGGTGTTCGGGGGCTTCAGCCATCTGCGGGCTCCGTCATGAGGCGCCGAATGCGCTTTTCCAATTTGCCGACAGTCTCGGCCTTTTTCAGCAGGTCGCTGCGCAGGGCGCGCATATCGGCCAGCACCTCTTCGAGGTCGACACGGCGCGCGGTCTCGCCCGCTTCGGGGGCATCGACGCCCTCCCCTTCGCCCGTGATCAACCACATCATCGAGACATTGAGCAGCCCCGCCAGCATCGACAGCCGGTTGGCGCGCGGCTCTGACAGGTCGTCTTCCCAGCCGCGCAGGGTGGACAGGCGCACGCCCAGCCGTTTGGCCAACATCGCCTGTGTCATGCCGGTCTGTTCGCGGGCCGCCGCGACCCGGTCGCCAAAGGTGGCGGCCTCGGGGCCGTACCAGTCAATCTCGTCGGTCATGCTTTATCTCCTGCCAGACACCCTTGCCGGGTGCGGGGACGCCCCCTATGAACGTGGAGATATTCATAAGCAACCCGAGGCTGAAATGGAACTGCTGTCCGCGACCCTTGATCGGGTCAAACCGTCGCCCACCATCGCCGTCACCACCAAAGCGGCAGAACTCAAGGCCGCAGGGCGCGACATCATCGCGCTTGGCGCGGGCGAGCCGGATTTCGACACGCCGCAGAACATCAAAGACGCAGCCGTGGCCGCGATCAACGCGGGCAAGACGAAATACACCCCCGTCGACGGCATCCCCGAATTGAAACAGGCGATCTGCGCCAAGTTCAAGCGCGACAACGGCCTCGACTACACGCCCGCACAGGTCAGCGTCGGCACCGGCGGCAAGCAGATCCTCTACAACGCGCTGATGGCCACGATGAACCCCGGCGAAGAAGTCGTGATCCCCGCGCCCTATTGGGTCAGCTACCCCGATATGGTGCTCTTGGCAGGCGGCACGCCGGTCATTGCCCCCGCGACGCTGGAGAATGATTTCAAGCTCACCCCCGAGGCACTGGAAGAGGCGATCACGCCCAAGACCAAGTGGTTCATCTTCAACTCACCCTCAAACCCCACCGGGGCAGGCTACAGCCGCGACGAGCTGAAGGCGCTCACCGATGTGCTGATGCGCCACCCGCATGTCTGGGTGATGACGGACGACATGTATGAGCACCTCGCCTACGATGGTTTCGAGTTCTGCACGCCTGCGCAGGTGGAACCCGCGCTCTACGACCGCACGCTGACGGTCAATGGCGTGTCGAAAGCCTATGCCATGACCGGCTGGCGCATCGGCTATGCCGCAGGGCCGGAAAAGCTGATCGGTGCAATGCGCAAGATCCAGTCGCAGAGCACGTCAAACCCCTGTTCGGTCAGCCAATGGGCCGCTGTGGAAGCGCTCAACGGCACGCAGGATTACATCGCCGAAAACAACGAGACTTTCGTGCGCCGCCGCAATCTGGTGGTTGAGATGCTCTCGGCCATCGAGGGCATTACCTGCCCCACGCCCGAGGGGGCGTTTTACGTCTATCCCTCCATCGCCGGGCTGATCGGCAAGTCCTCGGCGGCGGGCACCAAGATCACGGATGACGAGGCTTTCGCCACCGCTTTGCTTGAGGAGACCGGCGTTGCGGTCGTCTTTGGCGCGGCCTTCGGGCTTTCGCCGAATTTCCGGGTCAGCTACGCTACTTCAGATGAGGCGCTGAAAGAGGCGTGCAGCCGCATCCAGAGCTTCTGCGCCGGGCTAACGTAAGGGACAACACCATGGCGGGCGATCTTCCCGACTATTACTTCAGGGTCCGCGAGAATGGCGCGGCGGTGTTTCGGCTGGATGCCGCGAACCGCCAGCGCCGGATCGAGATGGAGCAGATCGCCGTCGTCAACATCCGCAACGGAGAGGTAAAGCCCCATGGGCAGCACCGTTTGACCGAGGCCGATCAGGCCGAGATTGCCCGCTGGACCAAGGCCCGCCGCGTGACCCTTGCGGCGCGCGAGATCGATGACATCCGCCGCGCGGTGGAGCATCTGAACCTCACCACCCAATGGGCGCAGTCCCGCGCCACGGATGCCGAGCTTGAGGCGGTGACGGATGAGTTGCTGCTGGCCATGCACGACCTGCGCAGCACGCTGGTACGCAAAAAGGCGGATCGGATGGACCGGGGCTGACGCTTAGACCGCCAGCCGCTTCACGATCACACCCCAGAACCGCGCATTCAGCAGCAGCCCGGCCACGGCCAGCCCCGCCACCAACCCGGCCCAGATGCCCATCGCTCCGAAGCCCAGCACAAAGCCCAGCAGGTAGGAGCAGGGCATGCCGACGATCCAATAGCTGACCGCGGCCATGACCATCGGCACTTTGGTATCCTGCACCCCGCGCAACAGACCAAGGGCTACCACCTGCGCCCCATCGACCAGTTGGAACAGCGCCGCCATCACCAGAAGGCCGGTGCCGATGGCAAGGATCTCGGCCCGCGCAGGCTCATTCTCTTGCATGAAGACCGAGATCAGCGGCTCGGGGTAGCCGACGAAACCGATCATAGTGATCAGCGCAAAGACCAGCGACAGGACCAGCACGATCACCGCGCCGCGCTTCATATGCGGCACGTCGCGGCGGCCATAGGCATTGCCCGCGCGGATCGTGGCGACATTGCTCAGCCCCAGATGCACCATGAAGGTCAGTGAGGCGAGTTGGATCGCGATGCCATGTGCGGCCAGCGGGATCGTCCCCAGCCAGCCCATCATCAGCGAGGAGGCGGCGAAAAGGCCGACTTCGCTCAGCGTGGTCAGGCCAATCGGCAGGCCCAGCGTAAACACCCGCAGCAACATCTGCCCGTCCACCCGCCAGAGGCGCACGAACAGGCTGTGCTGCGGCAGGGCGATCAGCACATAGATCACCACCCCGATCAACGAGACGCATTGCGTCGTGACCGAGGCCACAGCCGCCCCCATCACGCCAAGCTCCGGCGCGCCCCAGTTGCCGAAGATCAGCGCGTAATTCGCCAACGCATTGACCCCGGCGGCCAGCAGGGTGATCCACAGCACCACCTGCGTGCGCTCCAACGCAGCGAGGTAGGATTTCAACACCATCACCAAAAGCGCGGGCAGAATCCCCCAGCCCGCCACTTTGAGGTAATCGCCCGCCCGGTCAGCAAGGTTCGGCCCCTGCCCCAAAAGGTCCAGCACCGCGGGCGACCAGATCATCGCGGGCAGCGCGATCATGGCGAACCCCACCGAGAGCCACAGCCCCATGCGCGTGGCGCGGCGCAGGCCGATCTCGTCATCCTCGGCGTCATAGGCGGCCACCAAGGGCATCACCGCCATGGCAAAGCCCGAACCAAAAATGAACAGCACGAAGAAATAAGTGCTGCCCAGAACAACCGCCGCCAGTGCCTCGACCGAATACCAGCCGAGCATGACGGTATCGGTCACGCCGATGGCCATCTGTGCCAGATGCCCGCCGATCAGCGGCAGGCCGAGTGTCAGGATCGCCCGGACGTGATTGCGGTTGGTCATAGTCTTGCTCATGGCCCAAGCCTTACGCCGGGTCGCTGCAAAGGGGAAGTGCGGTTTTTACGCTCTGCCATGGGTTTGCGCGGCGTCGATGCCACTGTTTTGCCATGAAATCCTTGCGTCCGCGGCCCTTAACAGCAAAGCTGATGGCAGGAGGGCTCGCGATGGAACCGACACGGACCGAAACCCGCCGATTGAACGGTCAGGAGATTTTCATTCGCCACTGGGGCGATGAGAGCCTGCCGCCGTTGTTGATGCTTCACGGTTTTCCCGAATACGGCGGCGCGTGGCGTGATCTGGCACCGCTGTTGAGCCAAGACTTCCACTGCATCGCCCCCGACCAGCGCGGCTATGGCCAAAGCAGCGCGCCCGAGGGGATCGAACCCTATGCGATGGCGCATCTCATGGCCGATATGGCCGCTTTGATCGGCGACAGGCCGGTGACCGTCTTGGCACATGACTGGGGGGCCTCCGTGGGCTACGCTTTGGCGATGTTCCGGCCTGAGCTGGTGGCCCGGCTGGTCGTCCTCAACGGCGTGCATCCCGTGCCGTTTCAGCGCGCCATGGCCGCAGGCGGTGCGCAGTCGCGCGCCTCGCAATATATTAACGCCCTGCGCGCCGAAGGCAGCGCGGTGCGGTTGGCGCGGGACGATTTCGCGGGCCTGCTCGACCTCTTTTCCGCCCATATGGACCTCAGCTGGCTGACGCCCGCGCGGCTTGAGGACTACCGCGCGGAATGGGGGCGGCCGGGGCGGCTCAGGGCGATGATCAACTGGTATCGCGCCTCCCCCCTGCAAGTCGCCGCGCCCGGCAAGCCCCTACGCGACCTGCCAGAATTCCCGGTCGACCGTTTGCGCATCACCTGCCCGCATCTGCTGATTTGGGGAACGGAGGACACCGCCCTTCTGCCCGAAGCCACCGCCGGGTTGGAGGCTTTCGCGCCGGACCTCACCCGGGTCGAGATCGAAGGGGCGGATCACTGGCTGCACCACCAAAAGCCGTCGGAGGTCGCGGCGGCGGTGCTGGACTGGAGCAGGCAGCGGCCCTTGTAAAATGGGCGAAATAATGTATATTAAGATATGCATTCAGGAGCCGCGCCATGACCCGCATTCACACCAACCACATCGCCACCATGACCGAGATGCGCGAGCCGCATAAGGTATTGGAACGCTCGGGCGGCAAGCCCGTGGCGGTGATGAAGAACTCGCGCTGCGTGGGCTATTTCGTACCCGCCGAGGCGACGTTGCAAGAAGAGCCGCGTGTGGCCACGCTGGATGAGGTGATGGAGAGCATTGCCCGCAGGAAGCACATCAATCAGCCCGTTCTGGACTACCTCAAAGATAAATGACCTATGTGCTGCTTTCACCTGACCTCGTCGTCAAAATTCACGATTCCGCACTGAACCCAGGCGAGTTGGCCGGCATGGCCTTGGACAAATCGCTAGAAGGGGCATTGGCGCGGGTCGATAACCGGCTAGTCTACGGCATGATCGAAGATGTTTTCGACCTTGCCGCGGCCTATTGCGTGGCAGTTGCCACCGGGCATGTCTTTAACGACGCCAACAAGCGAACCGCGCATCTCGTTCTCGATATCTGCCTTGATCTCAATGGGGTGCAGCTTGACCACGAAACCATCGAGGCAGGCGATCTGATCCGCGAAGTGGCCCAAGGCCGCATCGATGAAGAGACCCTTGCCGATTGGCTGCGCGCCAAAGCTGGCTGACCGGGGCAAAACAGCAGCCCAAGACAAACCCGCGATTGCCCCCGGCGCGCGGGGCTGTCAAAATGGCCCCCACCCACAAACAAAGAGCAGGCCCGCATGACCGACCTTCTTTCCGGCCAGGAACCCACCGAATACGATGCCTCCTCCATCGAAGTGCTGGAGGGGCTGGAGCCCGTCCGCAAACGTCCCGGCATGTATATCGGCGGCACCGATGAGCGCGCGCTGCACCATATGGTGGCCGAGGTGCTCGACAACTCGATGGACGAGGCTGTCGCGGGCCATGCCAACCGGATCGAGGTGGAGTTGAACGCCGATTACTCGGTCACCATCCGCGACAACGGCCGCGGCATCCCGATCGACCCGCACCCGAAGTTTCCCGACAAATCTGCGCTCGAGGTGATCCTCTGCACCCTGCACGCGGGCGGCAAGTTCTCGGGCAAGGCCTATCAGACCTCGGGCGGTCTGCACGGGGTTGGCGCTTCGGTGGTCAACGCGCTCAGCGATTCCATGGTCGTACAGGTCGCGCGGAACCGTGAACTCTTTGAGCAACGCTTCTCGCGCGGCATCCCGCAGGGCCCGGTGGAGAAGATCGGCGCGGCCCCCAACCGCCGGGGCACCACCGTGACCTTCCACCCCGACGAACAGATTTTTGGCGCGCACCGCTTCAAACCCTCGCGCCTGCTCAAGATGGTCCGCTCCAAGGCCTATCTCTTCTCCGGCGTCGAGATCCGCTGGAAGTCCGAGATCGAAGACGGCGACACGCCGATGGAGGCGACCTTCCACTTCCCCGGCGGCCTGGCCGACTACCTGCGCGAGACGCTGGGCAAGGCCACGACCTATGCCGAGAACCCTTTTGCGGGCACCGTCGAGTTCCAAGAGCGCTTTGGCGTGCCGGGCAAGGTCGAATGGGCGATCAACTGGACGCCCGCGCGCGACGGTTTCATCCAGTCCTACTGTAACACCGTCCCCACGCCCGAGGGCGGCACCCATGAAAGCGGCTTCTGGGCCGCGATCCTGAAAGGCATCCGCGCCTACGGCGAGTTGGCCAACAACCGCAAGGCCAAGGACATCACCCGCGACGACCTGATCACCGGGGGTTGTGCGCTGGTCTCCTGCTTTATCCGCGAGCCGGAGTTCGTGGGCCAGACCAAGGACCGTCTGGCCACCACCGAGGCGCAGCGGCTGGTCGAAAACGCGGTGCGCGACCATTTCGACAACTGGCTGGCGGCGGATACGAAATCCGCGGGCGCGATCCTCGACTTTCTGGTGCTGCGCGCCGAGGAGCGGATGCGCCGCAAGCAGGAGAAAGAAACCGCCCGCAAATCCGCCACCAAGAAACTGCGCCTGCCCGGCAAGCTGACCGATTGCACCAGCAAATCGCGCGAGGGCACGGAGCTTTTCATTGTCGAGGGCGACAGCGCCGGCGGCTCCGGCAAGGGTGCGCGCAACCGCGAGAAACAAGCGCTGCTGCCGCTTAAGGGCAAGATCCTCAACGTGCTGGGCGCTGCCTCCAGCAAGCTGACGACCAATGCCGAGATCAACGACCTTTGCGAGGCGCTTGGCGTCGGCATGGGCACCAAGTTCAACCTCGACGATCTGCGCTATGACAAGATCATCATCATGACCGACGCCGACGTCGACGGCGCGCATATCGCCTCGCTTTTGATGACCTTCTTCTTCACCCAGATGCGCCCGCTGATCGATGCCGGGCATCTGTATCTCGCCTGCCCGCCGCTGTTCCGCCTCACCCAAGGTGCAAAACGGGTCTATTGCCTTGATGAGGCTGAGAAAAACATGTGGTTGGAGAAGGGCTTGGGCGGGAAAGGCAAGATCGACGTCAGCCGCTTTAAGGGTCTGGGCGAGATGGACGCGAAGGACCTTAAGGAGACCACGATGGACCCCGAGACCCGCAAGCTCATCCGCGTGACCGTGGACGAGGACGTGCCGGGCGAGACCGGGGATCTGGTGGAGCGGTTGATGGGGAAGAAGCCGGAGATGCGCTTTGCTTATATTCAGCAAAATGCGCAGTTTGTGGAGGAGTTGGATGTTTGAGGGGGCTGAAAAGAGCCAACCCGAAGCTTAAGTTGAGTTTGACCGAAGAAAACAACTATGGGAATAGTTACTTTTTTAACTGAGGTAATTTCCCATGACCCTAAACGGCTATAAGCTTAAATGCGATTTTTCGGTTGGGGAAGCGATAGGCCAAATCATCATTTGGATTCTGCTTTCCGTTATAACTTTTGGTTTGGCTTTGTTCGTCCTGCCTTATTACTTTTTGAAGGCGCCGATGAACCGATCCACCTTGGTCGACCCTGCGGGAAACACTGTGGGGAAGATCAATGTTGAAGTCTCTTTCGCGGACATCATAGGGCACGCATTGTTCTGGCTTCTACTGTCGATCATCACATTAGGCTTGGCGTATTTTGTTTACTGGCCTGCTGTGATCAAACGACTGCTTAATGCCGCTACAATTCGGCCTCTTTAAACGTCTTTTCTTAGGTGCTGGCAGGTCATCGTCGGCTCTAAGCCCAGCAGCATCAGCGCCCCTTCTTCCAAGAAGTAAGGCGTTTACGCTCAAATCGAAGTCATCTGAAAAACCAGCCCGGGACCCCGTCCCGGGCCGCGCCTGTCCGGGGCTCCGCCCGTTCAGACCTCAAACTCTCCCCCAGAGAGTTTGCGAGACGGTCTTCACCCTCCCCCACGGGGAGGGCGCACATGCGTGCACCCCGCGGCTTGCGCCGCCCTCCGGGCTGAAAAGGTCCACTGGACCTTTTCCAAGTAGCCCTCCGGCCCGAGGTCGGGCGCGGCCCTACTGTTTCGCGGCTGTCCAAACTTCCCCCTTGATCCACAGCCTGCCCCGCGCCTAACTCATTCCATGATCCGCGCACTTCTCCTCTGCCTCCTCCTCACCGCCTGCGGTCGGCCGCTGACGGACAACGAACGCGCCTATCTCGCCACCATCCACGGGCCCACCCTCAACTACGACCGCGTGCGCTTGCACGACGGCGCGCCCACCCGCGCGGTCACCTTCCGCCGCAAGCCGCGCCCGCGCACCACCTGCCGCGAGCGTATCCTGCCGCCGCAGGTGGGCGAGACCGTCACCTCGAAACCCGCCGCCGTGGCGCTCTTCAACCATGTGCTCTTCGACAAGGACTGGTACCTTGAGGATTACCTGCCCGACCATCCCGACCGCATCGGGCTGATCGCCGCCATGCTGCTGGCGCATGAGATCACCCATGTCTGGCAATGGCAGAACCGCGACCTCACCGGCTATTCGCCCCTGCGCGCGGCCTCCGAGCAGTTCTCCAGCCCGGACCCCTACCTCTTCGACGTGGATACCAAGCCGCGCTTCCTCGATTTCGGCTATGAACAGCAAGGCTCGATCGTGGAGGAATTCGTCTGCTGCCGCGCGCTCGACCCGCAGGCGCCGCGCACCAAGCGGTTGCATGCGATGCTGTCGGAGGTCATGCCCGTGGCCCCCCTGCCCCAGAGCCGCCCCTATGACGTGGGCCTGCCCTGGGACGGGGTCGAGTTAGAAAACATCTGCGGCTGAGTCAGACCGGCACCAACTGCCCCGCGTCGAGCCGGATTTGCCGGTCCATCCGGGCCGCCAGCTCGAGGTTATGGGTAGCGATCACCGCCGAAAGCCCGGTGCCGCGCACCAGCGCCATCAGCGCGGCGAAAACCTGATCCGAGGTCGAAGGGTCGAGGTTGCCCGTTGGCTCATCCGCCAGCAGCAGGCGTGGCGCATTGGCCAGCGCGCGGCAAAAGGCCACCCGCTGCTGCTCACCGCCCGACATGGCGGCGGGGCGGTGATCGGCGCGCTCGGCGATGCCGACCTGCGTCAGTAGCTCCCGCGCCCGCGCCTCGGCCTCCTTGCGCACCACGCCATTTGCCAGCTGCGGCAGCACGATGTTTTCCAGCGCCGTGAACTCGGGCAGCAGGTGGTGGAACTGGTAGATGAAGCCCACGTCGGCGCGGCGCACGGCCGTGCGGCGGCGGTCGCTCTGGCCCGTCAGGTCATCGCCCGCGATCTGCACCGTGCCGCTGTCGGCGGTGTCCAAAAGCCCCGCGATATGCAGCAGCGTCGACTTACCCGCCCCGGAGGGCGCCACCAGCGCGACCACCTCGCCGGGGGCCACCTCAAGGTCGATGCCGCGCAGCACCTGCACCTCGTTCGGCTTGCCGGGGTTGTAGGACTTGGAAATGCCGCTCAGGCGCAGGACGGGATCATTCATAGCGCAGGGCCTCCACCGGGTTCATCCGCGCCGCGCGGCGGGCGGGAAAGATCGTGACGACGAAAGACAGGCCGAGCGAGAGCGCCACGGCTGAGAGCACATCGCCCAATTGCAGTTTCGCGGGCAAGAAATAGATGCCGCGGATCGAAGCATCCCAGGCATTGCCGCCGCTGAGGTAGTTCACAAAGGCGAAGATCTGGTCGACGTAAATTGCAAACAGTACCCCCAGCACCACGCCCGCAATGGTGCCGATGATGCCGGTGAAGGCACCGCAGATGAAGAACACCCGCAGCACCGAGCCTTCGCTGAGCCCCATGGTACGCAGGATGCCGATGTCGCGGCCCTTGTTCTTGACCAACATGATCAGCCCCGAAACGATGTTCATCGCCGCAATCAGCACCAGCACGCTGAGGATCACGAACATGACCCGGTCTTCTATGTCGAGCGCCGAGAGGAAGGAACCCGAAGCGTCGCGCCAAGTCCAGACCTGCGCCCGCTCGCCCGCCGCCTGCATGAGCGTGTGCGCCATGGCGTCCACCCCCTCGGGATCCTCGACCATAACCTCCAGCTCATCCGCCACGCCCTCGCGGTTAAAAAAGCTCTGCGCCTCGGCAATTGGCAGGTAAACCCTTGTCTTATCAATATCGTAGCGCCCGGCAGAGAAGATATAGACCACCTCATAGGCATTGACCCGCGGGCTGGTGCCAAAGGCGGTCTTTACCCCATTGGGCGAGATCAGCTTGACGCTATCGCCCACCTGCACGCCCAAGGACTGCGCCACGCCGCTGCCGATGGCCATGCCATCTTCAAAACGCGTGATGTCACCGAAAGAACGCTCCGAAGGCTGGATGCCGGGGATGGTCATCAAATCGTCCGAAGCGATGCCGAAAACCTCGACCCCCGCGTTCGACTGGCGGCGATTGGCCATGACCTGTTGCCGCACCAGCGGGGCCACACGGGTCACGCCTTCGACGGCTGCCACCCGCTCGGCCATGGCCTCGTAATCGTCGATGGTGCGGTCGATCTGGCCGTTGGGCAGCACCTCTCCCATCGTGTAGACGGTGACATGGGCATTGGCCCCGAGGATCGTGTCGACGAACTCGGCCCTGAACCCTGAGCGGACCGAAAGCGTGGCGATCAGCGCGAAGACCGCCAGCGTGATGCCGATGAGACTGATCCACGTCATGACGCTGACGCCCCCTTCGGCGCGGCGGGCGCGCAGGTAGCGCCAAGCGATCATCCATTCAAAGGCCGCGAATGGGGCGGTGCGTGTGGGTTTGCTGGCCATGGGGGAAGGCTCCGGTCTGAGGTGCGCGCAACCTGAGGCTTTGCCCCACCAGGGTCAAGAACGCAATGCCCGGCGGCGGCGGAAGCGCGCGGGCCATGTGGGCAGCCATAGCAGCAGGCGGGTAAGACTGGCCCCCGCGATGAACCCCAAACCGGCGAAGAGCCATTCGGCCCGGCTGCGCGGGGCTGTGGGGGCAAAGCCGCGCAGGGCGGCGCGCAAGGCTTCGGCATCCGGGTTACGCCATAGCAGATAGCAACGCAGGAACGGGCCCGCTGATTGGAGCCTCGGCAATGTGGCCTCAAGCCACCCTTGCCGTTCGATGTTGCGGCGCATGTCCAAGCGCCGACGCTCCAGCAGCGCCGATCCACGCAGCCGCGCCACGGCGCCTTCCCGGTCGAGCCCCGCGGCCTGCGCGGCGGCATCGAAATCCGCCACGACTTTGGCGAGGCGCTGCTCTGCCGCCTCCAGTTGAAACACATAGGCCCGGGTGAACCCCGGGCCTTGTGCGGCAATGCCTGCGCTTACGATCCCACCGGCCAATGTCAGCGCCCGCAGGATCATCGCGGCCCTCAGACGATACCGGCGTAGATCTTGGCGATCTTCTCAACCGCCTGTTCGGGCGGCAGTTCCTCGCTCTCGCCCGTGCGGCGGCTGGTGAGTTCGACCACGCCGTTCTTCAGCCCGCGCGGGCCGACGGTGATCCGCCACGGCAGGCCGATCAGATCCATCGTGGCGAACTTCATCCCCGCCCCGCCCTTGCGGTCATCATAAAGCGGATCGAGGCCCAGCGCCTTGAGGCTCTTGTAAAGCGCGTCACAGGCCGCGTCGGCCTCCGCATCGCCCTGTTTGAGGTTCACGATCCCCGCGTGGAAGGGCGTCACCCCTTCGGGCCAGATGATGCCCTTGTCGTCATGGCTGGCCTCAATGATCGCGCCCAGCAGACGGCTGACGCCGATGCCGTGGCTGCCCATATGCACCGGCACCTGTTTGCCGTCCGGCCCCTGCACCTTGGCGTTCATCGCGTCGGAATATTTGGTGCCGAAATAGAAGATTTGCCCCACTTCGATGCCGCGGGCGCTGCGCTGGCGTTCTTCCGGTACCTTGGCAAATACCTCCGGATCATGGGTCTCATCCGTGCGGGCGTAGCGGGAGGTGAACTCCTCCAGCACCGCGCGGCAGGCGTCGTGATCATTGGGGTCGATCTCGCGGTCGCCGAAGGTCAGATCGGTGATCTCGCTGTCATAGAAAACCTCCGACTCGCCCGTTTCGGCCAGCACGAGGAACTCATGCGTGTCGTCGCCGCCGATGGGGCCAGAGTCGGCGCGCATCGGGATCGCTTGCAGGCCCATCCGCTCATAGGTGCGCAGGTAGCTGACCAGATGGCGGTTATAGGCGTGCAACGCGTCCTCTTTGGTGAGGTCGAAGTTGTAGCCGTCCTTCATCAGGAACTCACGCCCCCGCATCACGCCGAAACGCGGGCGGATCTCGTCACGGAATTTCCACTGGATGTGGTAGAGCGTCAGCGGCAGGTCCTTGTAAGAGCCGACATGGCTGCGGAAGATGTCGGTGATCATCTCTTCGTTGGTGGGACCATAGAGCATGTCGCGGTCCTGCCGGTCGCGGATGCGCAGCATCTCGGGGCCATAGGCGTCATAGCGGCCCGATTCCTTCCACAGGTCCGCCGATTGCAGCGTTGGCATCAGCATCGGGATATGGCCCACGCGCTGCTGCTCTTGGTGCACGATCTCTTCGACCTTGCGCAGCACCTTGTAGCCCAGCGGCAGCCAAGAATAGATCCCCGCGCTGGATTGCTTGATCATCCCCGCCCGCAGCATCAACCGGTGGCTGACGATCTGCGCCTCGGCAGGGTTTTCCTTCAGCACGGGCAGAAAATATTGGGACAGACGCATGGTGTTTCCTCATTGACGCATTGCCCCCTGACTAGTGCATGTCAAAGGGCGAGACAATCACATCGCAGAGGTCTGGCGGCCCGCCGGGCCAGTTCCACCACGACCCCGCTCCGCGCCTCTCACCCGCGCGCCACCCGCAGCCAAGGCTTGAAACGAAACGCCACATGGGCGATGTGATGGCATTCCCTGCCGGAGAGCGCCATGGCCCTGCCAATCAGAGACCAATTGAAGTACTGGGGCATCGCGGCAGCGGTGTTCATGGTGGCGCTGTGGTTCATCGGCGATGTGATGCTGCCCTTCCTGCTGGGCGGGGCGATTGCCTATTTTCTCGACCCCGTGGCCGACCGGTTGGAACGTTTGGGGCTCAGCCGTACGATGGCCACCGCCGTCATCACCGTGGTGGCGCTTTTGGTCTTCGTGCTGATGGCGCTTTTGGTGATCCCGACGCTGGTCAATCAGACCGTGAACTTGATCGAGACCGCCCCCAAGCTCACCCGCAATTTCACCGATTTCATCACCGACCGTTTCCCCTCTCTCTTGGATGACGATTCGACCCTGCGCACCTCGCTGACGACGCTGGGCACCACCATTCAGGAACGCGGCGGGCAATTGCTGCAAACCGCGCTGGCCTCCTTTGCCTCGCTGATCAACGTCCTGCTCCTGTTCGTCATCGTCCCGGTGGTCGCGGTTTACCTGCTGCTCGATTGGGACCGTATGGTCGCCGCGATCGACCGGCTGCTGCCGCGCGACCATGCCCCGACGATTCGCCAGTTGGCACGCGAGATTGACGCGACGTTGGCCTCTTTCGTGCGCGGCATGGGCACGGTCTGCTTGATCCTTGGCACCTATTACGCCGTGGCGTTGATGCTGGTGGGGCTGCAATTCGGCCTCGTCGTCGGCTTTGTCGCGGGGCTGGTCACCTTCATCCCCTACCTCGGCGCGTTGATCGGCGGGGCGCTGGCGATCGGTCTGGCGTTGTTTCAATTCTGGGGGGATTGGCTCTCCATCGGTCTCGTCGCGGGCATCTTTGTGCTGGGCCAAGTGGTCGAGGGCAACCTGCTGACGCCAAAGCTCGTGGGCAACTCGGTCGGTCTGCACCCGGTCTGGCTGCTGCTGGCACTGTCCGTCTTCGGCACGCTTTTCGGCTTCGTGGGCCTCTTGGTTGCAGTGCCCGTGGCCGCCGCCATCGGGGTGATCGCGCGTTTCGCCACGGCCCGCTACCGCGAAAGCGTGCTCTACAAAGGCCGAGAGCCTGAAACGACCGTCGACGAGGACATCCGCTAACATGGCCCACCAACTCGGGTTGAACCTGCCCAGCCGAACGGCTCTGGGCCGCGACGCTTTCTTTGTCGCCCCCTCCAACGCCATGGCCATGGCGATGATCGACGGCTGGCGCGGTTGGGCGGGCGGCAAGCTGGCGCTGACCGGGCCGCAAGGCTCGGGCAAGACGCATCTGACGCATGTTTGGGCAGACCTTTCGGGCGCGCGGATCATCAGTGCGGTGGATCTGTTGGAGGCCGACATTCCCGCCCTCGCCCGTGGCCCCGTGGCGGTGGAGGATGTGCATCTGATCGCCGGTGACGCGGCGGCGCAAACGGCGCTGTTCCATCTGCACAACCTCGTGCTGGCCGAAGGTCAGGCGCTGCTGCTCACCGGCACCGGGCCGGTGGCGCATTGGGGGCTCACCCTGCCCGATCTGGTCAGCCGGATGCGCGGCGCCACGATGGTCGAGATGGAGGCGCCCGACGATGCGCTGCTCTCGGCCCTGCTGGTCAAACTGCTGGCCGACCGGCAACTGACGCCCAAGCCGGAGCTAATCAACTACCTCATGACGCGGATGGACCGATCCTTTGCCGCCGCCATCGCGCTGGTTGACCGGCTGGATGCCGCCAGCCTTGCACAGAAGCGCCCCCTGACCCGCGCACTAGCCGCGCAGGTGCTGGACATCGCCCCGCCGCGCACGTGATACTGGAATAATTAACGCAAGCCTTCGCAAACCCGTTACATTCCAATGTCATGAGGCCCGCATGACCCAAGCCGATTTCCTGCAAGCGCCCTTTCCGCCCGCCACCGATCTGCCCGATCTCGACACCGCCGGGCCGGGCCGGTTCTTTAACCGTGAGTTGAGCTGGCTCGACTTCAACTGGCGGGTGCTGGAAGAGGCCGAGAACCCGCGCGTGCCGCTGTTGGAGCGGCTGCGCTTCCTGTCGATTTCGGCAACCAATCTGGATGAATTCTATACCGTGCGCGTGGCGGGCCTGCGCGAGCTTGCGCAGGCGGGCAACACCACCGCCGCCGCCGATGGGCTGAGCCCCGGTGAGCAACTGGTGTTGATCAACGAAGACGCGCGCAATCTGATGATGTCCCAGCAGCGCGTGCTGGTCGACCTCATGGCCGAGATGGACGCGCAGAACATCATGCTGGAGCGCACCGCCGATCTGACCGAGGCCGATCACAAACATCTCGAAGGGGTCTTCCTCAACCAAGTCTTTGCCGTCCTGTCGCCGCTGGCCATCGACCCGGCGCACCCCTTCCCCTTCATCCCTAACACCGGCTATGCGCTGGCGCTGCAACTGGAGCGGACCCGCGACAAACGCCCGCTACAGGCGCTGCTGCCGATCCCGGCGCAGATCGACCGTTTCGTCCCCCTGCCCGCCCCTGATGGCTGCCTGCGCTACCTGCCGCTGGAAGATCTGCTGATCATCAATATCCCCAACCTCTTTCCGGGCTACAAACTCAAGGCGCATTTCGAATTCCGCGTGCTGCGCGACAGCGATCTTGAGGTCGAGGATGAGGCCGAAGACCTCGTACGGGAATTCGAGGTCGCCCTGAAACGCCGCCGCCGGGGCGAAGTCGTGCGCCTGACCCATTCCGCAGGCGCGCCGGAAAAGCTGAAATCCGTCGTCATGCGCGAGCTCTGCGTGCGCCCCCAAGACGTGATCGAGATCGACGGCATGTTGGGCATCGCTGACCTGTCGAAATTGGTGACCGATGCCCGGCCAGACCTGCTCTGGCCGCAGTTTACCCCGCGCGTGCCTGAGCGGGTCAGCGACCATGACGGCGATATGTTCGCGGCGATCCGGCAGAAAGACATGCTGCTGCACCACCCTTACGAGACCTTCGACATGGTGGTGCGTTTCCTTGCCCAAGCGGCGCGCGACCCAGATGTGGTGGCGATCAAGCAGACGCTCTACCGCACCTCGCGCGACAGCCCCATCGTCAGCGCGCTTTGCGAAGCGGCGGAGGATGGGAAATCGGTCACCGCACTGGTCGAGCTGAAGGCCCGCTTTGATGAGGCCGCCAACATCCGCCAATCGCGCCGTTTGGAGCGCGCGGGCGCGCATGTGGTCTACGGCTTTCTCGATCTCAAGACCCACGCCAAGATCTCGACCGTGGTGCGCCGTGAGGGCGATCAACTGGTGACCTATACCCACTACGGCACCGGCAACTATCACCCGATCACCGCGCGGATTTATACGGACCTGTCGCTCTTTACCTGCGACTCGAGCCTTGGGCGCGATGCGACAAAAGTGTTCAACTTTCTGTCGGGCTACGCCCCGCCGGAGCAGTTAGAAAACCTTGCCATTTCGCCCACGACGCTCAAGCCGCGCCTGCTTGAGATGATCCGCGCCGAGGCCGAACATGCCCGCGCCGGACGCCCCGCCGTGATCTGGGCCAAGATGAACGCGCTCATTGATGCCGAGGTGATCGACGCGCTGTATGACGCAAGCCAAGCCGGGGTGGAAATCAGCCTCGTCATTCGCGGCATCTGCGGGCTGCGCCCCGGGGTGAAGGGGCTGTCGGACAACATCCGCGTCAAATCCATCATCGGGCGCTTTTTGGAACACAGCCGCATCGTCTGTTTCGGCAATGGCCACGGGCTGCCGCATAAAAAGGCACGGGTCTTCATGTCTTCTGCCGATTGGATGGGCCGCAACCTGAACCGGCGGGTCGAGACATTGGTCGAGATCGAAAACCCCACCGTGAAGGCGCAAATCACCAGCCAGATCATGGCGGCCAATCTGGCTGACGTGGCGCAAAGCTGGGTCATGGGGCCGGATGGTAAATTCACCCGCCCGGCGATCCCTGAAGGCACTTTTGCCTTCAATTGCCACCGGTTTTTCATGGAAAATCCCTCACTTTCAGGTCGGGGCAGCGCCGGGGCGTCGGATGTGCCAAAGCTAACCCATACCGAGGATTGACCGGCAAGCGCCCCTTTGGCAATTGACCTCACCGCCCCCCTGCGCCAATTATCCAGTGAAACGGATGGCCCGCAGGAGCATTGATGGCAGACCAGACCGACCCTTCCCGAGCCGCCCCCGTCCCTGAGACGGGCGTGGCGGAACTGGGCCTTTTCGGAAAACCCTTGTTTCAGGATCCGGGCGCGCGGGCGCTGGCCCGCGTCGGCGTGGTGGATGTGGGGTCGAACTCCGTCCGGCTGGTGGTCTTTGACGGCGCGGCGCGCTCTCCGGCCTATTTCTACAACGAAAAGATCATGTGCGCCTTGGGCGCGGGCATGGCCGAGACCGGGCATCTGTCCCCCGAAGGGCGCGCCCGCGCGCTCTCGGCCCTGCGGCGGTTCAGCAAATTGGCCGATGGCATGGGCCTGTCGGAGCTTACCGTCGTCGCCACGGCGGCGGTGCGCGATGCCAGTGACGGGCGCGCCTTCTGCGCCGATGTGCTGCGCGAAACCGGGCTCCGCATCTGGGTGATCGACGGCGAGGAAGAGGCGCGGCTCTCGGCGCAAGGGGTGCTTTTGGGCTGGCCCGGCGCTTACGGCCTTGTCTGCGACATCGGCGGCTCTTCGATGGAGCTTGCCGAAATCTCGGGCGGGCGCGTCGGGCGGCGGGTCACCTCCCAGCTTGGCCCCCTTAAGCTGCGCGACCTCAAGGGCGGGGCCAAGGGGCGGCACGCGCATATCAAAGAGGTCATCACCGGGCTTCAGGAAAAAATGGGCAGCCAGCGCGACCGGTTGTTCCTTGTGGGCGGCTCATGGCGGGCGATCGCGCGGATCGACATGTACCGCCGGGGCTATCCGCTGCATGTGCTGCATGAATACCGCATGACCGTGACCTCGGTTCGCGAGACGGTGAAGTTCATCCAATCCTCCGATCTGGAAGAGCTGCGCAATGCCTGCGGCGTCTCCGCCAGCCGGATGTCGCTGGTGCCCTACGCCGCCGAGGTGCTGAGCCGTCTGGTCAAAACCTTCCGGCCCAAGGACATCGCCATTTCCAGCTACGGCATCCGCGAAGGCATGCTTTATGAGCAGATGCCGCAGCGCCTGCGCGACCGGGATCCACTGATCGAAGCCTGCTATTTTGCCGAGGCGAAGGACGCGCGGATGCCCGGTTTCGGCAAGGTGCTTTATAACTTCATCCTGCCGCTCTACCGCTCTGCCCCCCACGCCCGTAGGCGTTTGGTCAAAGCGGCCTGCCTTTTGCATGATGTCAGTTGGCGCGCGCATCCCGACTACCGGGCCGAGACCTGTTTCGACAATGCCACCCGCGCCAATCTCGGTGGGCTGAAACACGCCGAACGCATCTACCTCGGGCTGGCCCTGCTGCACCGCTATTCCAACAAGCGTGAAAACACGCGTTTCGAAGACCTCTATGAAATGGTCGACGAAAAGACCCGGTTGGAGGCCGAAATCCTTGGCAAGGCCATGCGCTTTGGCGCGATGCTCTGGATGGACAAGGGCGAACAGCGCGGCGAATTGCGCTGGTTCCCCAAGAAGAAGCAATTGGAACTCTGGCTCACCCCCGACATGGTCCCCCTTTTCGGAGAGGTCGCAGAGGCGCGGCTGAACTCACTCGCCAAATCGCTTGAGGCAGAGGTGCATGTTCGCACCGGCAAACGCGCCGCGCGTTAAAGCTCGATCTGCGGCGCGGGTTCGGTTGGAGTCTCTGGCGGGACCATCGGGTGATCGGGCTTGCGGCGGATGATGATATCGCCGTTGGGCTGCATCTCGGGCGCTTGATAGGCGCTCCAATCCTCGACCTCGTCCAAAAGTTCCGTAAGCTTCGGCCCCATCTCCCGCGCGAAGTCACGCAGCGCGGGGCGCATGGCCTCGGTGAACCCTTCAAACCCCTCCATGACCGGGCCCATTTCATCCATGATCCCGTCCATGAACATCTGCGCGCCGCGCTCCATCAGGCCGAGACCGCGTTCTTCGGATTCTTCCTGCGCATGGGCTGCGAGGGGCAGTACCGCACAAAGGGCGATAAGGGGCATAAAGCGTGTCATAGGATTGAAGTAGGCGGCGCCGCGCGCATGTCCAGTCTTACGCCACGCCGCTGGCAGCCCCCCGCCTAAAGATCGACATCCAGCGTGACTGGGAAGTGATCCGAGGCGGCCAGCAGCGCGTCACGCAGGGCGACGTCTTGCCAGCAGGCCGGGTCATCCATCGGGTGCCAAATCCGCCAGCGGGCCGCACGGGCGGCGATCTGCGGGCTGACCATGATGTAGTCAAGCAGCGCCTGAAGATAGCGTTCCTCCGGCGCGATCCAGAAACGCGCGCTGGTCGGCGCGGCCCCCAAACGGCGGCTGAGCGCCTGTTTGGCATGAGGATCGAACAGCGCCGCCGCCCCCTGCCCCAGCACGATCTCGACCGAAGAGCGACCAAACAGGCTTTCGAATTCATCCAACCCCGGCCCGTCGTTCAGATCGCCCAAGACCATTATGGGCCGTTCCGCCGCCAAATGCATGTCGATCCGCCGCCTCAGCCAGATCGCCTGTGCCAATTGCTTGCGCCGGTTGGCAATGGCGATGCGCAGCACATCGGCCTCGGACTTGGCCCCATGGGGCGCTTTGGATTTGAGATGCGCGCCGATCATCTGGAAGGTGAAACCGGCCTGCGTGGTCACCTCCAACTCCAAGGGCGGTTTGGAAAAGACCACCGCGTCTTCGGTGGCATCCACGTCAAGGTCGATCCGCAGCGTCTGGTCAAAGCGCGGGGCATTGGTGGCACCCTGAGGTACATGGCGGGCGCTGAGCTTGTCGGGATCATAGAGCAGCGCGATCTCTTGCTCAGTGTCGTTGGAAAACCCCATGACAGCGGCCCGCGTGCGCAGGGAAAACCGCGCGGCAAAATGCTCAAGCGCCGCCACGGTGGATTGCCACCGCCCGTGGTTCGGCGCCTCGATCACCATGACCGCATCGGCATCCAGGGCGCTGAACACTTGGCCCAAAGCCGCCGTCTGCTGCGCACGGGTCACCTGATAGCGCGAAGACCATTCGCCATCGTCGTAGAGCTGATTGTCATCGTCAAAAAGGCTCGCGAACCACTCCACGTTGTAGGTCGCGATGCGCATCAAGCGTGTTTGCCCGAGAGCGTTTCCCACGCGCGGTTGATGTCGATCATGCGCTTCTCGGCCATCTTGATCGCCTCTTGCGGCAGCCCGCGCGCCACCAGCGCGTCGGGGTGGTTTTCACGCACCAGCCGCCGCCACGCGCGGCGGGCCTCTTCCAACGTCGCATTGGGGCCGATGCCCAGAACCGTGCGCGGCAGGGGCGAGCTATCGGGCACGAAACGCGCTTTGAGCGAGGCGAAAGCCTCTTCATCCATGCCGAAAATCGCGGCCACATCCTCAAGAAAGGCGTTTTCGTTGGGGTGGTAGATGCCATCGGCCATCGCGATGTGAAACAGCCCCTCCATTAGGTCATGCAGGGTCTGGGGCTGGTCGCTGAACATCCGCGCGATGCGGCGGGCGTAATCCTCGAAACCGGTCACGTCTTGGCGGGCAAGGTTAAAGACCCGCGCCGCCCCCTCCTGATCCGCTTCGGCGATCTGGAACACTTCGCGAAAGGCGGTCACCTCATCGCGGGTCACCAGCCCATCGGCCTTGGCCATCTTGGCGCCAAGCGCGATCACCGCGATGGTAAAGGCGACCGAGCGTTCGGGCGGGCTGCGCAGCCGGTCAAAGACAGCCGACAGCCCCTCGCCCGCGGTGAGGGCTGACAGAGCTTCGGAGATGCGCGTCCAGATCGACATGGGCTGACCCTTTGGTATTCGGCCCCCAGCTTAACCGCTGGCATCGGGGAAGTCAGGATGCAGTCAGCGTTTTTTGCATCAAGATGAGATCGAGCCATTGGCCATGTTTGCGCCCCACCTCGGGCATCCGCCCGACCTGCGCAAAGCCCAGTTTTTCATGGAACGTCACAGCGCCGGGATTGGCGCTGCTGATCGCTGCGACCATGGTGTGACGGCCCTGCGCCGCTGCCGCCTCTATGGCCTGTGTCATCAGGTCGCGGCCCAGCCCCCGCCCCTGCGCCGCCTCGGACAGGACGATGCTATGCTCCACCGTCGCGGCATAGCCCGGCCCGCCCCGAAAGCTGCCATAGGTGACAAAGCCCAGCACCGCGCCCTCCCCTTTGGCCACCCAAAAGGCATCGGCGCGGGCGGCGATCAGCGCCGCGATTTCCGCCGGCGTCTTTTCGTCGGTGGTGAAGGTCGACAGGCTGTCGCGGATCATACCGTTCCACAGCGCCGCCACGGCGGCGGCATCCTGCGCCACGGCGGGGCGGATCGCGCCGCCCCTCAGGGCGGCGCTTCCGTCGTCTTGCATCACTTCCGCGTCTCGCGGATCAGCTTCAGGATATCCTGCGCGGCGGTTGGGATATTGGTGCCGGGACCAAAGATCGCCTTCACGCCCGCGTCTTGCAGGAACTTGTAGTCCTGCTGCGGGATCACTCCGCCGCAGATCACGAGGATATCTTCGGCGCCCGCGTCCTTCAGCGCCTGAATGAGCTGCGGCGCCAGCGTCTTGTGCCCCGCAGCCTGGCTCGAGATGCCGATGACATGCACGTCGTTGTCTACCGCATCCTGCGCGGCCTCCGCGGGCGTCTGGAACAGCGGGCCTACGTCGACGTCGAAGCCGATGTCGGCGAATGCGGTGGCGATCACCTTGGCGCCGCGGTCATGACCGTCCTGGCCCATCTTGACCACCAGCATGCGCGGGCGGCGGCCTTCGGCCTCGGCGAACTCCTCGACCGATTTCTGGATGTCGGCAAAGCCCGCGTCGCCTTCGTAGGCCGCGCCATAGACCCCCGAGAGCGTCTTGACCTCGGCCCGGTGCCGTCCGAATTCCTTTTCCATCGCCATGCTGATTTCCCCCACTGTGGCGCGTGCGCGCGCGGCCTCGACCGCCGCGTCGAGCAGGTTGCCGCCCTCGGCTGCCCGCCGTGTCAACTCATCGAGCGCCGCCGTGCAGGCGTCCTCGTCACGCTCGGCGCGGATGCGCTCCAGACGGGCCACTTGTCCTGCGCGCACCTTGACGTTGTCGACGTCGAGAATGTCGATCGGCTCTTCCTTGTCGCGGCGGTACTTGTTGACGCCGACGATCACCTCGGTGCCGCGGTCGATACCCGCCTGACGCTGTGCCGCGGCTTCCTCGATCCTGAGCTTCGGCATGCCGGAGGCCACGGCCTTGGTCATGCCGCCCATCTCCTCGACCTCCTCGATCAGCTTCCAGGCCGCCTCGGCCAGATCGGCGGTCAGCTTCTCGACGTAATACGACCCCGCCAGCGGATCGACGACATTGGTGATGCCGGTCTCTTCCTGCAGGATCAGCTGGGTGTTGCGGGCGATGCGGGCGGAATGCTCGGTCGGCAGGCCGATCGCCTCATCGAGCGAATTGGTGTGCAGCGACTGGGTGCCGCCCAGCACCGCCGAAAGCGCTTCGTAGGCCGTGCGCACAACATTGTTGTAGGGGTCCTGTTCGGCCAAGCTCACGCCGGAGGTCTGGCAATGGGTGCGCAGCATCGAAGACTTGGGGTTCTTCGGTTCGAACTCCTCCATCACCCGCGCCCAGAGCAGACGCGCGGCGCGCAGCTTGGCGGCCTCCATGAAGAAGTTCATGCCGATGGCGAAAAAGAACGACAGACGCGGCGCGAAGCGGTCGACGTCCATGCCCGCAGCGATGGCGGTACGCACGTATTCGCGCCCGTCCGCGATGGTGAAGGCCAGTTCCTGCACGAGGTTCGCGCCCGCCTCCTGCATGTGGTAGCCCGAGATCGAGATCGAGTTGAACTTCGGCATGTGGTCCGAGGTGTATTCGATGATGTCCCCGATGATCCGCATCGACGGCTCCGGCGGATAGACATAGGTGTTGCGGACCATGAATTCCTTGAGAATGTCGTTCTGGATCGTGCCCGAAAGCTTGGCGCGGTCATGGCCCTGCTCTTCGCCCGCAACGATGAAGCTCGCGAGGATCGGGATCACCGCACCGTTCATCGTCATGGAGACCGAGACCTGATCGAGCGGGATGCCGTCGAAGAGGATCTTCATGTCCTCGACCGAGTCGATGGCCACGCCGGCCTTGCCCACATCGCCCTCCACCCGGGGGTGGTCGCTGTCATAGCCGCGGTGGGTGGCGAGGTCGAAAGCGACGGAAACACCCTGCTGGCCCGCGGCCAAGGCACGGCGGTAGAAGGCGTTAGATTCCTCGGCGGTGGAGAAGCCCGCGTATTGCCGGATCGTCCAGGGACGGCCTGCGTACATCGTGGCCTTCACGCCGCGGGTGAAGGGCGCCTCGCCGGGGATGCTGCCCAGATGCTCCAGCCCGTCCACGTCCTCGGCGGTGTAAAGCGGCTGGACGTCGATCCCCTCCAGCGTCTTCCACGTGAGATCGTCAAGGCTGCGCCCACGCAATTCGCCGGTAGCCAGTTCCTGCCAACGCGCCTTCGCGTCCTTTTGGTCGGATGTCATATGCTTGTCCTTCTCCCTTAGCGCCCGGCGGCAGGCATCGGCCTGCGCAACTGGGGCGGCTGAATTGTCAAAGGCCGCACCCCTAGGGGGATAAATCCCCCCTGCGGCGCTTTGCCCTTCGCAAACTGGCACAGGCCCCCTATATTTGAGGGGACAGGAGCCTTGATGAAACGTTTGATCTCACTAGTTTTTGCAGGATTGATGACCACGGCGGCCATGGCCCAAGGGGCCGATGCCCCGGTGGAAGACTCACTGTTCCTGCCTGCCGATATGGCCGATCTCAGCACCTTCCAATGGACCAAACGGCCCGTACTGGTCTTTGCCAATTCCGAGAACGACCCCGCCTTCGTCGCGCAGATGGAATACCTCCGCGAGCGTGAGGACGAGTTGCGCCTGCGCGATGTCGTCGTGCTGACCGATACCGACCCCGCCGCGCAGAGCCCGCTGCGCCTGCGGATGCGCCCGCGTGGTTTCATGCTGGTGCTGGTCGACAAGGAAGGCCAGATTGAGCTGCGCAAACCCTTCCCTTGGGACGTGCGCGAGATCACCCGCAGCATCGACAAGATGCCGCTCAGGCAGCGAGAGATCAGAGAGGCGAAGGAGCGCGACGTCAACCGCTGATGCCCCGCGCCCTGCCCGCCCTGATCGCCCGCGCGTCGCACCCTATTCGAACTCCATGATTACATCGTCCACCGCAAGGCTGTCGCCCGCACCGGCGTTGACCTTGCTGACGACGCCCTTCTTCTCAGCGCGCAGGATGTTTTCCATCTTCATCGCCTCGATGGTGCAGAGCGCTTGACCCTCTTGAACCTCGTCACCCACTTCGACGTCGAGCTTCACCACCAGACCCGGCATCGGGCAGAGCAGCATCTTCGACGTGTCAGGCGGCAGCTTCTCGGGCATCAGGGCCGCCAGTTCCGCCTGGCGCGGCGTGCGGACATGGACTTTCAGGTCTGCACCGCGGGTGCGGATGCGGAAGCCGCCTGAGATTTTGCCGACCTTCAGCACCAGAGGCGCGCCATCGACGGTCATCTCGGCAAGTTGGTCGCCCGGGGTCCAATCGCCGCTGACCCGCATTTCGCTGCCGTCAGAGAAAGCCACCGTCGCTCCTTCGGGATCGGCCTTGGTGACCACATCAAAGTTCTCACCCTGAAGCTTCACGTTCCAGTCGCTGCCGACTTTGCGCTCGTGGTTGTCCATCCGGCCCGAGACGCGGGCGCGGCGGATTTCGCCAACGCGGTGCATGGCGGCACAGGCGGCGGCGATGCGGCGCAGCTCGCTCTCCGGCAGTTCAACGCCTTCGAAGCCCTCGGGATATTCCTCGGCGATGAAGGCGGTGGTCATCTCGCCCGAGACGAACTTGGGGTGATCCATCACCGCGCTGAGGAAGGGCAGGTTGTGCCCGATGCCCTCGACCTCAAAACTGTCGAGCGCCACGCGCATCTTCTCGATCGCCTCGGCGCGCGTCGGCGCCCAAGTGCAAAGCTTGGCGATCATCGGGTCGTAATACATCGAAATCTCGCCGCCCTCGTAAACCCCGGTGTCGTTGCGCACGGCCATGTCGCCCGCGGGCGCGTCGCCCTGCCATGTGCCCTGCTCCAGAAGCGGCCCCGCGGCCACCTCCTGCGGCGGGCGGTAGCGGGTCAAGCGGCCAATGGAGGGCAGGAAGCCGCGGTAGGGGTCTTCGGCGTAAAGCCGGTTCTCAATGGCCCAGCCGGTCAGGGTCACGTCGTCTTGGGTGATCGACAGCTTTTCGCCGTTGGCCACGCGGATCATCTGCTCAACCAGATCGACGCCCGTGATCAGCTCGGTCACCGGGTGTTCCACCTGCAGGCGGGTGTTCATTTCGAGGAAGTAGAAATTCTTGTCGCCGTCGACGATGAATTCCACGGTGCCCGCGCTGGTGTAGCCCACGGCCTGCGCCAATGCGACGGCCTGTTCGCCCATGGCCCGGCGGGTCTCTTCGTCAAGGAAGGGGCTCGGCGCCTCTTCGACCACCTTTTGGTTGCGGCGCTGGATCGAGCATTCGCGCTCGCCCAGATAGATGCCGTTGCCGTGACTGTCGCAAAGGACCTGAATCTCAATGTGGCGCGGCTGCGTCACGAATTTCTCAATGAAGATACGGTCATCGCCGAAGGAATTCGCGGCCTCGTTCTTGGACGATTGGAAACCCTCGCGTGCTTCCTCGTCGTTCCAAGCGATCCGCATGCCCTTGCCACCACCGCCAGCGGAGGCTTTGAGCATCACCGGGTAGCCGATCTCATTGGAGATCTTCACCGCTTCCTCGGCGTCTTCGATCAGCCCCATGTAACCCGGCACGGTCGAAACCCCGGCCTCTTTGGCGATCTTTTTCGAGGTGATCTTGTCGCCCATCTTCTCGATGGCCCCTTTCGGCGGGCCGACGAAGGCCACGCCAGCGGCCTCCAACGCTTCGGCGAACTTGCTGTTTTCGCTCAAGAAACCATAGCCCGGATGCACCGCCTGCGCGCCCGATTGCTTGATCGCCTCCATCACCTTGTCGATGACGATATAGGACTGGTTCGCCGGGGGCGGGCCGATGTGAATGGCCTCATCCGCCATTTCCACATGCAGCGCCTGCGCATCTGCATCGGAATAGATCGCCACGGTGATCAGACCCATTTTCTTGGCGGTCTTGATCACGCGGCAGGCGATTTCGCCCCGGTTGGCAATGAGGATCTTGTCAAACATCAGCAGTTCCTTTGACGGTGACAGGCCACGCAAAATGCCGCGTCAGCCGGGGCTGCGCGGGTGCCTGTAGGGGTAAAGATGAAACGGAGGCCGCCCTGCCCGCGCGGATGGCGGGCAAAGCGGCTATTGTAGCTGGATCAGTTACATTTGCCGGGATTGAGCTGGCAATAACCGACGTTGGCTGCAGCGCCAATGGCTGCGCCCTGCGCCAGCGACCCGCCTGTGACGGCTGCCGCACCTGCGCCGACGGCTGCGCCGCCCAAACCTTGTTCGCCGATGTTGTCGCCGCATGCGGCCAGACCGGCTGTCGCGCCAAGCGCGAGAATGATGTTACGAATGGACATGTGCCTGCTCCTTCACTGCTATCTACTATCCGACCAACGCCCTGCCGTTTGACAAGTTCCCGGTCGGTTTTTCGGTCTGCTGCCTTGTGGCGCGAAAACCACCCTTTCGAAAAGTCGGGCAGCCCCGCACCAGCGCGCGACTGCCCGATAGGGGAAGGGGTATGGTCTTCATGTCCAACGGCACGAAGGACAAATGATGTGCCGCTAGCCAAGGCAAGCTTGGCCCAAGCCCGCAGCGGCGCCAAGCCTGCGCCAGTCCCGAACGGAACTTCGGCAAAGGTGTGCTGAACGGCGGAAAGGCGCGGCGACATCATGCCGATCAATCCTCGAACGCTTCGGGAAAGGCGGCGCGGGCGGCGGCCACGTCAAGCACCAGCAGCGCTTCGTAATCGGCAGGGTCGAAAGGATCGGTCGCGGGCAGAACCTCACGGCCAAAGAGCCAAGAGAGGCGGCCCGCATCCAGATTGCCCCGCTCGAACGGATGTTCGCCAAAGGCTTCCCAAAGGGCTTTGACAAAGGCGGTATCGGCGCGACGGTCCGGGGCGCGGCGGTCGGGGCGACGCTCACGCCGGGTGATGGGCGTGACCCCTTTGGGGTTCGGGCGGCGAATGGTGAATTGAAAATCGGTGCCGGGCAAACGCCCAGGGAACCCGCGGTGTTTTAGCATATAGGCGGGCATCAGACACCCCTCCCGGTTGCAGGGGTGGCTGGGATCAGGGCAGGCGCAAACGCCTGCCCTGCAACGGCATTACTTGTACTTGCCGGTGTAGACGGGCTCAACCGAGATGGGCTCGGGCTCGACCACGACAAACTCTTCTTCTTGCTGCGCGCAGGCCGAAACCGCTGCAACGAAACCGATGGCTGCCAGCAACTTGATGCTCTTGGACATGTAAATCTCCTATCAATGTTAAATGAACCTGACACGACAACACGCCGGCCAAGCCCGGGTTCTGAGGTAAGGGATACGTGGGTATTCCTTGACCGCATCATATGCGATTCACATGGCAATGGATACGGTTGCAAGTGCAATCGGTCACGTTGTGACTCCAAAGCATCATTCCAATCCGAGGATCGGCGGATTCTTGCAAGATATTGCCTGCGCATCACAAACCCTCCCAAATGCAGGTGTCATTCTGCGCCCGGAAAGCTTCGAAATACTGGGTCGCCTCGGGGTCGGCCGCGCCGAATTCCACCGGACGGTCGGCGAGGGAGACGACGATCACCTGCCCCGCCAGCGCATGTTCAGTCATGTAAGGAAGTGCGACGACCGCGCAGAGATGTTCCATATCCGGCGCGGCGCGGTCATAGGCGATGGCCCCCGGCCCTTTGGCAATCTGCGGCGCGATAAAACGGAAGCGAAGCCAAGTTTCACCGCCGAGCTCCTCGACCAAGACCTCTTGCAGGTCAACGGTTTGGCCAGAGGGGACATCAATGGCCCGCGCGGGGGTTGCAAGCCCGACCGCCAGCAGGGCTGGCAGCCAAGCCCAGCGCAGAAGAGCGCCTAGTGGTTGCGCAGCGCGTCGATCAGCGCGTCCTTGTCCATGTCCGAGCGTCCTTCGATCCCGAGCTCCTGCGCCCGGTCGTAGAGATCGTCCTTGGTCCAATCCTCGTAGGGCGGCTGTTTGCCCCCCTTCTGGCCGGGATGCTGGCTGTCGTTGGCCTGCGCATTGGCGATGCGGGCGGCTTTCTCCTTGCTCGCCCCATCCTCGCGCAGGGACTTGTAGGTCTCTTCGTCCTTGATGGATGAATTCGGCATGATCCGGTCCTCCTTTGCAAGGAAAACCACCCAGCCCGCCGAGGGTTCCGTGCGCGGCCCTCGTGGGATCGGTATTTAAGAAAGGATGAAGCTGCATGATGGCGCTCAAAGCGGGATGTTGTCGTGTTTCTTCCACGGGGTCTGCACTTTCTTGTTGCGCAGAGAGGCGAAGGCGCGGGCGACCCGTTTGCGGGTGCTGCGGGGTTGGATCACCTCGTCGATGAAGCCACGTTCGGCGGCGACGAAGGGATTGGCGAAACGATCCTCGTAATCCTTAGTGTGTTTGGCGATCTTTTCGGGGTCGTTCAGATCCTTGCGGTGAATGATCTCGGTTGCGCCTTTGGCGCCCATCACGGCGACTTCGGCGGTGGGCCAAGCGTAGTTGAAATCCGAGCGCAGGTGTTTCGAGGCCATCACGTCATAGGCGCCGCCATAGGCTTTGCGCGTGATGACGGTGACCATTGGCACGGTCGCCTCGCCATAGGCGAAGAGCAGTTTCGCGCCGTGTTTGATGACGCCGCCGAATTCCTGACCGGTGCCGGGCAGGAAGCCGGGCACGTCGACGAGCGTGAGGATCGGAATTTCGAAGGCATCGCAGAAGCGCACGAAACGCGCCGCTTTGCGCGAACTGTCGATGTCGAGGCAGCCGGCCAGCACCATCGGCTGGTTGGCCACCACGCCAACGGTACGCCCCTCAAGACGGATGAAACCGGTGATTATGTTCTTAGCGAATTCCTCTTGGATTTCGTAAAAGTCGCCCTCATCCGCCAGTTTGAGGATCAATTCCTTCATGTCATATGGGGTGTGGGCGTTCGACGGTACCAGCGTGTCGAGCGAGGGCTCAATCCGATTGGGATCGTCGAAGAAGGGGCGGACCGGCGGTTTTTCGCGGTTGTTGGCGGGCAGCAGATCGACGAGGCGGCGCACCTCGGCGAGTGCCTCCACATCGTTCTCGAAGGCCGCATCGGCGACGGAGGATTTGCGCGTGTGGGTCGTGGCGCCGCCCAGCTCTTCGGCGGTGACGACTTCGTTGGTGACGGTCTTCACCACGTCCGGACCGGTGACGAACATATAGGAGCTGTCTTTGACCATGAAGATGAAGTCGGTCATCGCGGGCGAATAGACCGCCCCGCCCGCACAGGGGCCCATAATGACGCTGATCTGGGGGATCACGCCGGAGGCTTCGATGTTGCGCTGGAAGACCTCGGCATAGCCTGCAAGGCTGGCCACGCCCTCTTGGATCCGCGCGCCGCCGGAATCGTTAATGCCGATCACCGGCGCGCCGTTTTGCACTGCCATATCCATGATCTTGCAGATTTTCTGAGCATGGGTTTCAGAGAGCGAGCCGCCGAAGACGGTGAAATCCTGACTAAAGACATAGACGAGGCGGCCGTTGATCGTGCCCCAACCGGTGACCACGCCATCGCCTGCGGGCTTTTGATCTTGCATACCGAAATCGGTGCAGCGGTGGGTGACGAACATGTCGAATTCCTCGAACGAGCCTTCGTCAAGCAGCAGATCGACCCGCTCCCGCGCGGTGAGCTTGCCGCGGCCGTGCTGCGCATCGATCCGTGCCTGACCGCCGCCCAAACGCGCATCTTCGCGACGCCGCTCCAGTTGTTCGAGAATGTCTTTCATGACGCACCCCTATTGTGATTTCGACCAGTCTACCGGAGGAGCGCAACTGACCAAAGCGCAATTTTGCAAATTTGCAAAATCAATACAGGCGTGGTGAAGCAAAATGAAAAGTTGCAAAACAATCTAGTTAACATGGACATTTCCCATACCCGCGACTACTTGCATTTGCATGAGCGATATCCCCCGGGTCCGGTATTTAGACCGGACGACCCCACCCCATATCTCAACGCTGATCCTGCTGGCCGGGCTTTCGGCCATGGTCATGAACATTTTCCTGCCCAGTCTGCCGAAGATGGCAGAGCATTTCGGCACGGATTATGCGGTGATCCAGCTTTCGGTGCCGCTCTACCTGTTCTTCAGCGGGATACTGCAGATTTTCATCGGGCCGATTTCGGACAACCTCGGGCGGCGGCGGGTGATGCTTTGGGGCTTGGGCATCTTTTTCGTGGCTACGGTCGGCTGTCTGCTGGCGCCGAACATCGCCGTGTTTCTGGTATTCCGCATGGCGCAGGCCGTGATCGCCACGGGCATGGTGCTGAGCCGTGCGGTGATCCGCGACCTTTATACCCAAGACGAATCCGCCTCCATGATCGGCTATGTGACGATGGGCATGGCGCTGGTGCCGATGATCAGCCCCGCCCTGGGCGGTTTGCTGGAGCAGGGTTTCGGCTGGCAGGCTTCCTTCTGGGCGATGCTGATCCTCGGCGGGTTGGTCTTTTGGGTGGCTTGGGCGGATTTGGGCGAAACCGCCCGGGCCAGCGGCAAATCGCTGCGGCAGCAGTTCGGCGAATACCCCGAGTTGCTCCGCTCCCCCCGCTTTTGGGGCTATGCTCTGGCCACGGGCTTTTGCTCGGGCGCCTTCTTTGCCTATCTCGGCGGCGCGCCCTTTGTGGGGACCGTGGTCTTCGGGATGGAGCCTGCGGTGCTTGGCCTCTATTTCGGCGCACCCGCGATTGGCTATTTCATCGGTAACTTCGTCACCGCGCGGACGGCGACCCGGTTTGGCGTCAATACGCTGGTGCTTTGGGGCTGCATTTCCAATGCCGTGGGTGGCACGGTGTCGCTGCTGATCTTCCTTGCAGGATACGGCTCCCCGCTCAGCTTTTTCGGGCTGATGACGCTGGTGGGGCTGGGCAACGGGCTCTGCATTCCCAATGCCACCGCCGGGATGCTGTCGGTGCGCCCGCATCTGGCGGGTACGGCCTCCGGGCTGGGCGGGGCGATCATGATCGTTGGCGGCGCGGCGCTCAGCGCGCTGGCGGGCGCCCTGCTCACCCCCGAAACCGGAGCCTATCCGCTGCTGTGGCTGATGCTGCTGACAGCCATTGCCTCGGTCGCGTCCATCTGGGTGGTGGTCCGGCGCGAGAAAGCTTTAGGGCTTTAACCCGAAGCTGCTCGGACTTGTGACCCTAGCTTTGCAAAGCTAGGCTGCACCTGACTGCAAAGTTGCAAAGGTGCGCGGATGGCGATCCAGAAACTCTATGCCGGTGTGAAACTGCGTGAGACCCGCACCCGCGCGGGGCTGACGCAGAAAGATTTCGCCGCCCGGCTGGGCGTCTCCTTGCCCTATCTCAACCAGATGGAGAACAACAACCGGCCCGTCAGCACCAATGTCGTGCTCGCCTTGGCGTCGGAGTTCAGGCTGGATGTGACCGAGCTTTCCAGCGGCGATGGGGAGCGGTTGGTCAGCGATCTGCGCGAGGCGCTGGCCGATCCGATTTTCGCCGGAAAGGCACCCCCGGTGGCCGATCTGCGCCTTACCGCCTCCAACGCGCCGGGGCTGGCACATGCCTTTCTCGCGCTGCATCAAAGCTACCGACAGGTACATGAACGGTTGGCCTCGCTGGACGAAGCCCTGGGCCGTGAGGATGCCCGCGCGATGCCCTCCCCTTGGGAAGAGGTGCGGGACTTCTTTCACTATTGCGACAATTACATCGATGCTGTCGACCGTGCATCAGAGCATTTCGCGACCCGCGAAGGCAGCGGAAGTGATACGCGGGCGACCGCGGCGCGTGCGCTTGAGAGTGCCGGGGTGCGCGTGGTTTTTGAGGATGACGACCGGCTGCGCGCCTATGATCCCGCACGCAGGGTGCTGCATCTATCGGCCCGTGCAGCGCCTGAGACGCAGACCTTTCAGATGTTGTTGCAGGTGGCGCTGACCCAGCAGGATGCGCTGCTGGAGGCGACGCTGGACCTTGCCCGCTTCCACAGCGCCGCGGCGCGGGATATCGCAAAGATTGGGCTGGCCAATTATTTCGCCGGGGCGGCCCTGTTGCCCTATGGGCGGTTTTTGCAAAAGGCGCAGGACTGCCGCCATGATCTGGAGGTGCTGGCCGGGCATTTCGGTGCCTCGATCGAGCAGGTGGCGCATCGGCTGTCGACGATGCAGCGCCCCGGCGCGAAGGGGGTGCCCTTCTTCTTCGTCCGGGTCGATCAGGCAGGCACGATCACCAAACGCCATTCCGCGACCCGACTGCAATTCGCGCGTTTCGGCGGCGCCTGCCCGCTTTGGAACGTCCACCGCGCCTTTGAGACGCCGGGGCGGTTCCTGCGGCAGCTGGCCGAGACGCCGGATGGGGTGCGCTATATCAGTTTGGCGCGGGACATCTCGAAACCGGCGGGGCGGTTTGGCGCGCCGGTGCGGCGCTACGCGATCTCACTCGGCTGCGAGGTGCGCCATGCGCCCGCGCTGGTCTATGCCGATGGGATGGATGTCACCCGCAGCGATGCCTTTGAACCGATAGGCATTTCCTGCCGGATTTGCGAGCGCCGGGACTGCCATCAACGCTCCGTCCCGCCGCTAGAGCGGCAGTTGGTGGTCGACCCGCATCTGCGCGACACCCTGCCCTACCAGGTGGAGTGATCAGCGCCGCGCGCGCCGCCACCCCGCGCCGCGCGCCTCGGCTTCGGAGCAGAACCAACGCTCGCCCTTGCGGGCGCTGATGCGGGTGCGGCTGTAAAATTCCTGCCCCGGCATATGGTAAATCTTGACACCCTTGGCGCTGATATTGCCTTTGATCTGGCAGCTCCCCTCGGGCCGGGCAGGCTCGGACCCGCTGCGGCGGGTCACGCGGTAGCGGGCGGGGGAAACCGTCTTGAACCCGTGAATCCCACGGCCTGCGACAAAGGCGGCTTTCTCATCCAGATCATAGTCCATCGAATATTTCCGATAGGCAAAGGCCAGCCCGTCACGCACCAGCGCCTGCCCCACGTCAACGTTGCCCACATGGCAGCGGGCGACGATGCGATCATAGCGGTCGCGGTCTAGTGCCTCACAATGCGCGTTGGCCCCTTGGTATCTGTCGCGCACCTCCCTCGTTGTCCAATCTCCGCAGGCCCAAGCCTGCCCGCCCTCGGTCTCGCAGGTCTGGCTGGATTCGAGCGCATCGATGCCGTGTAAGCGGATGCGCGTACCGCCGAGATCGAAAGTATCCCCGTCGATCACGCGAACCACGCCCGAGACGGTCTGCGCCCCCGCCGATCCAGTTGCGAGGCTCAGTGTCAGACTGAGGGCGAAAAGTGAACAAATCCTTAACATGAGGCAGGTATGACGCCCTGCCCCGCGGCCTTCAAGACAGGAGGTTAAGGCAAGTTAACGATCAGCGCTGCGCCACCTGCCAGTTCGGATGCACCCAAGGTTCGTCATTCGCGCGCGGCAGCGGATCGCGGCCCAGAAGGAGGTCCGAGACCTTTTCGCCGACCATGATCGAAGGCGCGTTAAGGTTGCCATTGGTGATCCGCGGGAAGATCGAACTGTCGGCCACGCGCAGCCCCTCGACCCCGATCACCCGTGCCTGCGGGTCGACCACGGCGTTCGGATCGTCCGCCGCCCCCATGCGGCAGGTGCCGCAGGGGTGATAGGCGCTCTCGGCGTGTTCGGCGATGAAGGCATCAAGCTCCGCGTCCGACTGCAGCGCGGCGCCGGGCTGGATCTCGTGTTTAACGAAGGGTTTGAAGGCATCCTGCGCGAAGATTTCCCGCGTGAGGCGGATACAGGTGCGGAACTCCTCCCAATCGTCGGGATGGGACATGTAGTTGAAGCGAATACGCGGCGCCTCGGCCGGGTCGGCGGAGCGCAGGGTAACGGCACCGCGCGATTTGGAGCGCATCGGCCCCGTATGGGCTTGGAACCCGTGCCCCTCGGCCGCCGCCTGCCCGTCATAGCGCACGGCAATGGGCAGGAAATGGTATTGGATATCAGGGTATTCCACGCCGGGCTTCGAGCGGATGAAGGCCGCGGATTCGAACTGGTTCGAGGCCCCCATCCCGGTCTTGGTAAAGAGCCATTGCGCGCCGATGACGGCCTTCGACAAGAGGTTCCAGTGCTTGTAGAGCGTGATCGGCTGGCGCGAGGCCATCTGGATGTAAAGCTCCAGATGGTCCTGCAGGTTCTGCCCAACGCCGGGGCGGTTAGCCAGCACCTCGATCCCGTGTTCGGCCAGATGCGCGGCGGGGCCGATCCCCGAGAGCATCAGCAGTTTGGGCGAGTTGATCGACGAGGCCGCCAGCACCACCTCGCGGCTGGCGCGAATCACCTCCGTCGCGCGGCCACGCTTGACCTCGACACCCACAGCACGGCCCTCTTCGATCACGACACGTTGCGCCAGCGCACGGATCAGGGTGACGTTGCCGGTCTTCTGCGCCGGGCGCAGATAGGCATTGGCCGCCGACCAGCGCCGCCCGTTCCAGACAGTCTGCTCCATCGGGCCGAAACCCTCTTGCTGCTCGCCGTTATAGTCATGGGTCACCGGGTAGCCCGCCTGTGCCCCGGCCTGCACGAAGGCGTCGAAAAGCGGGTTCTCGCGCGGGCCGCGGCTGACGTGCATCGGGCCGTCCTTGCCGCGCCATGCAGCATCGCCGCCGTGGCCGTTCTCGTGCCATGTCTCCATGCGTTTGTAGTAGGGCAGCACGTCGGCATAGGACCAGCCGCGCGCGCCGACCTCCTCCCAATGGTCGAAGTCCTTGGCATGGCCGCGGACGTAGACCATGCCGTTGATCGACGACGAGCCGCCGATCACCTTGCCGCGCGGGCAGACCAGCTCGCGGTTGTTGAGATGCGGCTCGGGCTCGGATTTATAGCCCCAGTCGTAGCGCGGCATGTTCATCGGGTAGCTGAGCGCCGCCGGCATCTGGATGAAAGGCCCCGCATCGCTGCCGCCGTGTTCGATAACGATGACCTTCCGGCCCGCCTCGGCCAGACGGTAGGCCATGGCGCAGCCCGCGGAGCCCGCGCCGACGATGACAAATTCAGCTTCCATAGCTCTTCCTTCCGTGATTCCCCGCCGGGTCAAGGATGCGCAGCACCGCGCGAAGGCGCGGCTTGTCCTTGAGGCGGTGGGGAATCGCTCCCCAGAATTGACGAGGTGACTTGAGGATCAGGCCGATCCCTCAAGCACCTCTCAGCAAATTCACCCCTTAGAAGGGCGCCTCGACATCGCCCATGCGCACATAGACCGACTTCACCTGGCTGTAGTGCTCGATGGCCGCCTTGGCGTTCTCGCGGCCGACGCCGGAGTTCTTCATGCCGCCGAAGGGCGCCTCGACCGGGGCGTCGTTGTAGCTGTTGATGTAGCAGGTCCCGGCCTCAAACCTCGCGGCCACGCGATGCGCGCGGGCGAGGTCTCGAGTGAAGACACCGGCGGCGAGGCCGAACTCGGTGGCGTTGGCGCGGGCCATTACCTCGGCTTCGTCCTCGAAGTCGAGCACCGCCATGACGGGGCCGAAGATCTCTTCGCGGGCGATGATCATGTCGTCTTTCACATCGGCAAAGACGGTGGGCTGCATGTAGAAGCCCTCACGCTCGATCCGCGCGCCGCCATAGACCAGCCGCGCGCCCTCGGCCTTGCCCTTCTCGATGTAGTCCAGCGCGATTTGCATCTGCCGCTCGCTGACCATCGGGCCGAAGCTGGTGTCGGGGTCCATCGGGTCACCGATCACGGCGTTGCCCAACCGCTCAGACAGCCGCGTGAGGAACTTCTCCTTGATGTCGCGGTGCACGAAGACCCGCGTGCCGTTCGAGCAGATCTGGCCGGAGCTGTAGAAGTTGCCCAGGATCGCGCCGCCGACGGCATTGTCGATATCCGCATCCTCGAAGACGATCAGGGGCGACTTGCCGCCCAGTTCCATCGTCACATGTTTGATGCCCTCGGCGGCGGCGGCATAGACTTTGCGCCCCGTGGGCACCGAGCCGGTGAGCGAGACTTTGTCGACGCGGGCGTCGGTGACCAGCGACTGGCCGACCTCGCCCATGCCCTGCACCACGTTGAAAAGCCCCGCGGGCAGCCCGGCCTCGATCAGGATTTCGGCGACCTTCAGGGCGCAGAGCGGCGTGGTTTCGGACGGTTTGAAGATCATCGCATTGCCGCAGGCCAGCGCCGGCGCGGCCTTCCAGCAGGCGATCTGGGTGGGGTAGTTCCATGCACCGATGCCGACGCAGACGCCCAAGGGCTCGCGGCGGGTATAGACCCAGTCCTCGCCCAGTTGGATATGTTCGCCCGTCAGGCTCCCGGCGAGGCCGCCGAAATACTCCAGCGCGTCCGCCCCGCTGGTGGCATCGGCTACAGAGGTCTCCTGATAGGGTTTACCGGTGTCTTGGGTTTCCAGCACCGAGAGGTCGTGGTTGCGGTCGCGGATCATGTCGGCGGCGCGGCGCAGGATGCGGCCCCGCTCCGTGCCGCTCATCGCGCCCCATGCGGCCTGCGCGCGGCGGGCCGAGGCGATGGCCTGCTCCACGATCTGAGGCGTGGCGGCATAGACCGTGGCGATCTTTTCGCCCGTTGCCGGGTAGATCACCGGGATCGGCGTGCCATTGGTGTCTTCGACATAGGCGCCGTCGATAAAGTGGCTGGCGGTGGGTTGGGGATCATAGGACATCAAAGGGACTTTCTTGCCTGAGGCGAGGAGTGTTCAGAGAGGCGGAGCGCGGCGGTGCCGCCCGTCTCCGCGGTGTTCAACGGCCCGCTTTAAGCAGCAGGTCGAGTGTATAGAGCGCGCGGGTCATAGCCTCTGCCGCGCTGACGCCGTCCGACAGCGCCGCGCGCAGGTAGAGCCCGTCGATCAACGCCGCCAAGGTTTCGGCGTCGCCTTCGGGCTGAGGGCTGATCGGGCGCAGCGCATGTGTGAGGTTGGACCGCAACCGGCTTTGGTAAGCCGTCAGCAGCCGCCGGGTTTCGGGGTTGGTGCGGGCATGGGCGTAGAGTGTCATCCACGCGCTGATCGTGCCGGGGTGAAAGCCGGTGTCGTCGAAACTTGCCACGATGATCGCCGCCGCGCGGTCATGCGGCGTGCGGGCCGTGGCAAGCCGCTCGCGGACCCCGGCGGCATATTCCGACAGGATATGCCGCATCGCCGCCAGAAAGATCTGGTTCTTGCCGCCGAAGTAGTGATGCGCCAGCGCGCTCGACATGCCTGCCCGTTTGGCGATCTGGCTCACCGTCACATCCAGCGACTGGGCCTCGCCGATCTCGGCGATGGTGGCTTTGACCAGCGCAGAGCGGCGAATGGGTTCCATTCCGACTTTGGGCATTGGATTCGGATCCTTGGGGCAGTGTTGACCGCCTCAGGATAGGGGAATCTTTATTGACTCGTCAATCAAGTACCGACCGACGGGGCGGAAGGTCAGAATTTCGTCGCATGCGAGGGGGGCGTGACCTGCCGTTTCAGCATCGCTTCGCGCCATGTGATAAAGGTGACAGAGCCCAAGATCACCGCCCCGCCCAGCACGACCCAGAGGTCCACCGGCTCGGCAAAGACCACCACGCCGAGGATCGTGGCCCAGACCAATTGCAGGAAAGTGACCGGCTGCGTCACCGTCACCGGGGCGGCGGCAAAGGCCAGCGTCATGGTGAAATGCCCCGCCGTTGCGAAAAAGGCGACCCCGGCAAGGATCAGCAGTTCCTGCGGTGTCGGCGTGATCCAGACGGCGAAGGCGAAGGGCGCCAGCCCGATGGTGACGAAGATTGACAGCATGGTCACGATCATCACCGGGCGCGCCTCATCCGCCAGCACCTTGGCCAAGAGGTAGGACCCGGCAAAGACCACCGCCGCCAGCAACATCGCCAGATGCCCGGTAGAGACTTCGCGAAAACCGGGCCGCAGGATGATCGCCGCCCCGGCCAGCCCCAGACAGACCGCCACGATGCGCCGCGCCGCCAGCTTCTCTCCCAGAAAGATCGCGGCACCCACGGTGACATAGATCGGCGCGAGGTAGTTCATCGCCGTCACCTCGGCGATGGGCAGGCGGGTCATGGCGTAGAACCACAGGATCACCCCGCCTGCGTGGCACAGGCCCCGCATGCCGAACAGCCCCCATTGCCGCCGGCTCACCGGTGTGGCCAGCAGCGACCGCAGGACCGGCAGGACAAAGACCAACCCCATGGCGTAGCGCAGGAAAGCAGCCTCTGCCGAAGGCAAGCGCGGCCCCATGTATTTCACCAGCGCGGTCACGCCGATGAAACAGGCCCCAGTCACCAACATCCAAAAGACCCCGACAAGCGGACGGTTGGGCGGAGCGGGGATGTCGGGGGTGGTGGCGGGAGAGTGTGTCATGCCGCGACCCTTTCCCAAAGCGCTGCCAAGGGCAAGATGGGCGCGGCATTTTTATTCACATCGCAAGCAATTTGATGGCAATCGCCCACATGGTCACGGCGATGATGGCGTCCAAGACCTGCCAACTGCGCGGTCTGGCAAAGAGCGGCGCCAGCAGCCGCGCGCCATAGCCCAGTGAGAAGAAGAAGACGAAGCTTGCCAGCACCGCCCCAATGCCAAAGCTGAGCCGGTCGGGATATTGCGCCGAGATCGAGCCGAGCAGCACCAAGGTGTCGAGGTAGACATGCGGGTTCAGCCAAGTCAGCGCCAGCAGTGTTAGGATCGCCTTGCGCAGGCTGCGGGTGGATTGCCCCTCGGCCTCCAGCGCCTCCCCGCCCTGCCATGCGGAAACCGCGTTGCGCCAGCCGTACCACAGCAGGAAGGCCGCGCCGCCATAGCGCATCAGCGGGCCGAACCACGGGGCCGCCTCGGCCAGCGCGCCAAAACCCGCGACCCCCGACATGATCAACACCGCATCCGAGGCAGCGCAGACCAGCACCACCGGCAGCACATGTTCGCGGCGCAGCCCTTGGCGCAAGACAAAGGCGTTTTGCGCCCCGATGGCCATGATGAGGGTGAGGCTGAGGGCGAAGCCGGGAAGGAGAGAGGTGAACATCAAAGGCGTCCTATAACATGGGTTGCCTTTGCCTAGCCCGGCAGTTCAGATTACTCAAATTCAATAGTCTACGCCAGGATTAGCGAAACTTATGCAGCTCGACAGCGCGCAACTAACCGCATTGGCCCATATCCTGCGGCTCGGCAGTTTTGATGCCGCGGCGGCGGTGCTGGGGCTAACCCCCTCGGCAATCTCGCAACGGGTGAAGGCGCTGGAGGACCGTGTGGGGGCCACCCTCGTTCTGCGCGGACAGCCCTGCACCGGCACGCCCATGGGCCAGCGTCTTGCCAAACATGCGGAGGATGTGGCGCTGCTCGAAGCGCAGGCGCTTGGCGCGGGCGATGCCACCGCCCCGCCCCGGCTGCGCCTTGCGGTGCCTGCGGATGTCTTGGCCACATGGCTGATCCCGGCGCTGGCGCAGGTGCCCGACATGCTTTTCGATCTGATGATTGACGACCAAGACACCTCTGCCGATTGGCTGCGACGGGGGGAGGTCAGCGCGGCGGTGACGGGGCAAGCCCGCGCGGCACCGGGCTGCGACGTGCTGCCCTTGGGGGCGCTACGTTACCATGCCACTGCCAGCCCTGCCTATCGCGAGACGTGGTTTGCCGAGGGCGTCACGACCGAGGCACTGGCCCGCGCGCCGATGCTCACCTTCGACCACAAGGATCAACTGCAAGGGCGATGGCTGATGCGAAAGACCGGGCAGCGACTGACCCCGCCAAGCCACCATCTGCCCTCAAGCCACGGCTTTGTCGCAGCGGCGCGGCAAGGGCTGGGCTGGGCGATGAACCCCGCGCCGCTGGTGGCCGAGGATATGGCGGCGGGGCGGCTCGTATCACTGGACGAGGCGCTGCCACTGGATGTGCCGCTTTACTGGCAGGTCGCGCGGATCATGGCGCCCGCGCTGGCCCCGCTCACCGCCGCCATAAGAGCCGCGGCGCGCGAGGCGCTGGTGCAAATGCCGCGTTAAAGCTGCGCCATAACCTCGTCGGAGGCCTCAAAGTTGGTGGTGACGCGCTGCACGTCATCATCTTCCTCAAGCGCATCGATCAGCTTCATCAGCTTTTCCATGTTCTCGAGATCCATCTCGGTGGTGGTGGTCGGACGCCAGATCAGCTTGGTCGATTCCGACTCGCCCAGTTCGGCCTCCAGCGCGGTCGACACGTCGTTGAGGTCGGTGTCGGCGCAATAGATCACATGGCCTTCTTCGGAGCTTTCCACGTCTTCGGCACCGGCTTCGATCGCCGCCATCATCACGGTGTCGGCGTCGCCGACGGAAGCGGGATAGATCACCTCGCCCTTGCGCTCAAACATGAAGCCGACCGAACCGGTCTCGCCCAGATTGCCGCCGTTCTTGGTGAAGGTCGAGCGCACCGTCGAAGCGGTGCGGTTGCGGTTGTCGGTCATCGCCTCAACGATCACGGCTACGCCATTGGGGCCATAGCCCTCATAGCGGATTTCCTCGTAATCCTCGCCCTCGCCGCCAACGGCCTTCTTAATGGCGCGTTCGATGTTGTCCTTGGGCATGGACTGGCCCTTGGCCTCTTTCACGGCAAGGCGAAGACGCGGGTTCTTGTCCGGGTCGGGGTCGCCCATCTTGGCCGCGATGGTGATTTCCTTGGAAAGTTTGGAAAACACCTTGGCGCGCAGCTTGTCCTGACGGCCCTTGCGATGCTGGATGTTTGCCCATTTGGAGTGACCGGCCATGAATACCTCGTTCTGGCAATGCGTTTGCGCCACTCTATATGCCAGCATCACCGCTGGAACAAGCCACCCGGCCTGTGCTTAGCTTTCCGCCAATGGGGCAACTACGTTAGACCGGATTTATGACCACTGATCAGATCATCCTTTTCACCCTCTTCGGCGCGGTCTTTGGTCTGCTGCTTTGGGGGCGGTTTCGCTATGACATCGTGGCCTTCGGGGCGCTGATGCTCGGCGTGGTGCTGGGGGTGGTGCCCACGGAAAACGCCTTTGACGGTTTCGGCCATCCGGCCACCCTGATCGTGGCGCTGGTCTTGGTGGTTTCGGCTGGGTTGGTCCGTTCGGGCGCGGTGATGCTGATCACCCGCACGCTGGTTGACAGTTCGCGCAACTTGGGCGCGCATATCACCATGATGGGTGCCGTGGGCGGGGTGCTGTCGGCCTTTATGAACAACGTCGCCGCCTTGGCCCTGCTGATGCCGGTCGACATCCAGACCGCACGCAAAGCGGGCCGCGCGCCGGGGCTGAGCCTGATGCCGCTCAGTTTCGCCACCATCCTTGGCGGCATGGCTACGCTGATCGGCACGCCGCCCAATATCATCATCGCCTCCATCCGGCAGGAATCCTTGGGCGCGCCTTTCAAGATGTTCGATTTCGCCCCAGTCGGTGGGCTGGCCGCCATCGCGGGGCTGATCTTTGTCGCGCTGATCGGCTGGCGGCTGATCCCCGCCCGCGAAGACGCGATGATCGAGGCCGAGGACATCGCCCAATATATCGCCGAGCTAACCGTACCCGAGGGCAACAAACAGATCGGCAAACGGCTGGCCGAGTTGCAAGAAGAGGCGCATCGCGCCGATGTGGCGATCTTGGGCCTGATGCGCGACGGCAAGCGGCGCTATGGCACGGCCCGCAACGTGGTGCTGCAAGCCGGAGACGCGATTGTGCTTGAGGCCACGCCCGATGCACTGGACGAATTCCGCAGCACGCTGAACCTCGCGCTGGCCGACCGGGACCGTGAAGACCTCCTGCTGGCCGATGGTGACGGGGTCGAGATTGTCGAGGTCGTGGTGACCGATGGCTCCCGGCTCAACGGGCGCACAGCGCAGGCGGTGGGCCTGTCGTGGCGTCAGCGCACGGTGCTGTTGGGCCTGTCGCGACAGGGCCGCAAGATCACCTCGCAACTGCGCACGACTGAGCTGAAACCGGGGGACATCCTGTTGCTGCTGGTCCCGCGCGACACGGTGGCCCATGTCACCGACTGGCTGGGCGTGCTGCCGCTGGCCGACCGGGGCCTTGCGGTGACGCAAGACAGCAAGACATGGCTTGCCATCGCGATGTTCGCGGGGGCCGTGGCGGCGGCCTCCTTCGGGCTGATCTACCTGCCTATCGCGCTTGGAATCGTCGTGGTCGGCTATGTGCTGGCCAAGATCGTGCCGCTGTCGGAACTCTATACCCATATCGAATGGCCGGTGATCGTGCTCTTGGGCTCGATGATCCCACTGGGCGCGGCGCTGGAGACTTCGGGCGGGACCGAATTGATCGCGGGCGCGCTGGTGGGGCTGACCGAGGGGCTGCCCGCTTGGGTGGTCCTCACGGTTCTGATGGTGGTGACCATGTCGCTGTCGGATGTGCTCAACAACACGGCGACGACCATCGTCGCGGCGCCCGTGGGCATCCAGATGGCGCAGTCGCTCGGCGTCTCTCCCGATCCGTTCCTGATGGCGGTGGCGGTGGCGGCCTCTTCGGCATTCCTCACGCCGATAGGGCATAAGAACAACACGCTAATCCTTGGCCCCGGCGGCTACTCTTTTGGGGATTATTGGCGCATGGGGCTGCCGCTGGAGATCATCGTGGTCGCCGTCTCGATCCCCGCGATCCTATTTTTCTGGCCGCTGTAATCCCGGCATCCCCGCGCGTGAGGCTTGCCAGAACGCATTTGCCGCCCCTAGGCTGATTTCCAGCTTTGGGGGGACAAATGGACATTCTGATCAACGTCGTACTGCCGCTGTCATTGGCGATCATCATGCTGTCGCTGGGCGTGGGCCTCACGGTTTCAGACTTCACCCGCGTGGCGAAATACCCGCGCGCCTTTGCCTTGGGCGCGCTTTGCCAAGTGGTGTTGGTGCCCGCTGCCGCATGGGCGGTGGCCATGGCCTTTGGCCTGCGCGGAGAACTGGCCGTCGGGCTGATGATCCTCTCCTTCTGCCCGGGCGGCGTGACCTCGAATATGATCAGCAAATTCGCGCGGGGCGATGTGGCGCTTTCGGTGACTTTGACGGCGGTGGTCTCGCTTCTGAGCATCTTGACCGTGCCGGTCTTCACCGCCATCGCTGTGCGGCATTTCATGGGCGATGCCGCGCCGGATGTTTCGGTCGCGGCGCTGGCGGTGGCGATGTTCGTGATCACCACCCTGCCCGTGGCGCTTGGGCTTGCCCTGCGCCACCTCGCCCCCGGCTTTGCCGCGCGGATCGAACCGGGCCTCTCCGCCCTCGCCGCGCTGCTCTTCGTGCTGATTGTCCTCGCCGCATTGGCCGGAAATTGGAGCGTTTTCACCGAGAACCTCGCCCGGCTTGGTCCCGCGCTTATTAGCATGAACGCGGCGCTGATGTTGCTAGGGCTGGGCATTGCCGCCGCGGCCGGGCTGGCATGGCAGACCCGCAAGACGATCTCGATCGAAGTGGGCATCCAGAACGCGACGCTTGGCATCACCCTCGCCGGATTGATCTCGGGCCAAGCGTCGGGATTCAGCGCCTATGCTCTGCCCTCGGCGGTCTATGGCATCACGATGTATCTGGTGGCCCTGCCCTTCGTCCTTTGGATGCGCGGACGCTGAGGGCGACGCCCGCCAAGCAAAAGGCGCGCCCCGAGGGACGCGCCTTTCGTTTTTAGACTGACGGCCCCTCAGGCCATGTCGAAGGCGTCATCCTCGCAGGTGTCGCCCCCTTCGTCTTCCTCCTCCGGCACGGAAGTGAGGGTCAGCGCGTCCATGAGGGCGCTCGCGGGGTCGGAGGTATCGGCATCGGAGTCCTCCATGTCAGGATCGACCATACCGGACACCTCAAGCACCTCGCCGCCGCTCTCATCCGAGTCCACCACAACACGCATGCCGCTCAGATCGATATCTTCAAAAGACAACGAGCCGGGATAGGTCCATAGGGTGAAGTTCGTGCTTGGGACTTCACCATCGGAACTGTCAGCGGTCGTGCCGAACTGCAGACCCACATCGAAGCTGCCTCCCGCTTGGGGACCATCGTCGAAACCGTCGACACCGTCATCCGCGGCCTTCACATCCGTCAGGTGATAGCCTTCGGCGTTCACATCAGGGAAGAAGTTCAGTTCTTCGATTGCGCTGCCATCAGTCACATTGAAGAAAAGCCCGTTGATGTCAGCGTGGGATTCCGCTTCGGGATCAGTGGGCGAGAGGTTGAAGTGCAACTGCCCCTCCGGCGTTTCCGTGACGGCGATTGTGATCTCCCCACTCTCTCCCATCAGGAAATTAAGAACGGACTTATCGTCGCCACCGGTATGACCCCCTTGCGTACCACCCGAACCAGACCCCTTAGTGCCGCAAGAGCCGGAACCTTTGGTGCCGCCAGAGCCGGAGCCTTTCGTACCGCCAGAACCGGAACCCTTGGTGCCACCAGAACCGGAGCCCTTGGTGCCACCAGAACCGGAGCCCTTCGTGCCGCCAGAACCGGAGCCCTTCGTGCCGCCAGAACCGGAGCCCTTGGTGCCACCAGAACCGGAGCCTTTCGTACCGCCGGAACCGGAACCCTTGGTGCCACCGGAACCGGAGCCCTTCGTGCCACCAGAACCGGAACCCTTAGTGCCACCCGAGCCGGAGCCCTTCGTACCGCCAGAACCGGAGCCCTTGGTGCCACCGGAGCCGGAACCCTTGGTGCCACCCGAGCCGGAACCCTTCGTACCGCCAGAACCGGAGCCTTTCGTACCGCCAGAGCCGGAACCCTTGGTCCCACCCGAGCCGGAGCCCTTCGTGCCGCCAGAACCGGAACCTTTTGTGCCACCGGAGCCGGAGCCTTTCGTGCCGCCAGAGCCGGAACCCTTCGTTCCACCGGAGCCGGAACCCTTGGTGCCACCCGAGCCGGAGCCTTTCGTGCCGCCAGAGCCAGACCCCTTCGTGCCACCCGAACCGGAACCCTTTGTACCACCCGAGCCGGAACCTTTCGTGCCGCCAGAACCGGAACCCTTGGTCCCACCCGAACCAAAGCCTTTGCCGTCATCGTTTCAGTCGAACTTCTCGGCCAAGTGCTTGTCATACCACTTCGCGAAGGAGGAGCCCTCTACCCCGCCGTTGTGATAGGACTTCGTTCCGCTGGCATCGCAACCGCTGCCCGCTTCACCGCCAGTGGACCAGCTATTGTCCTTGCTGTTCCAACCCTTTGAGAATCTGTAACCCATGACGCCAATCCCTCATATGCATTTGCAGCCGCGGCCGCTTTGCAGCGCCGCATCCCCCACTGACCTGTGAACCTAGCAGCGGCACCTATTTCCGCCAAATTCTTTCCATTTTTCGGGTAAATTAGGCCAACAAAGCACGATAAATCGAAACAGTGAGATACCCCGAGCGGGCATTGTTCTTTCGTATAGGTCAAATGCGCTGATGGGGTGCGAATCACTCCCGCCGGGATAGGTGGAAATTGCCTTTGTTTTGCCCAAAACCCGCCGTACCCTCGTCAGCCAGCCGACCTAGACAGGCGAAAACACCAGCGGAGGCCTCATGGCACGACCCAAGGAACAAAGCGCTCAGGCCCAGATCGTCGCGGCGGCGCGCAAGCATTTCGGGCAAGATGTGGCGCGGGTATCGGCCCCGGGCGGCGAAAACCGGTCGAGCTTTCGGCTGCATCTGACCGACCGCACGGTGATCGCCACCCTGCGCCCGAACTTCCGCCGCACCCATCTCGAAGCCCATGTGCTGACCGAGCTTGGCCGCCACTGCAGCGACCTGCCCGAATGTCTGGGCGTTGTGGGAGAGATCATGTTCCAATCCGACGTCGGCAAGCGCCGCCTCAACGTCGAGATCGCGCGGGTGGAACGCGCCGAACAGCTTGACCTCGCAGCCGAGGCCGTCTCAGCCATCTTCCGCATCCACGGCGCCGCGCGCCAGACCGAGTTGAACGCGATCATGCCGCATCTGGGCAACAACCGCGACTGGGTGCTGAACTTTGTCGATGCGGTGGATTTTCTGAAAGACCTCGGCGACGGCATCTCGGACCAGTTCGACCGCACCGCCGCCTATGAGCGCATCAACGCCCCGGCGCGGCAATTCGTCAAATGGGACTGCCGCTCAGGCAATGCCGCGATTGGGGCGGATGACAAGCTGCGCTGGTTCGACTTTGAATATGCCGGTCTGCGCCACGGGGCCGAAGACATCGCTTGGCTGATCGGGGATGAGGCATGGCCCATCGCCCCGCCGGATATGGTTGACGTGGTGATCGACGCCTTCGATCCGACCTGCGGCATCGCCCTGCCCGACTACCTCGATTACCTCTCGGTCTACCTGACCTTCCATGCGGTGCAGCGGCTCAAACTGATCAGCAAAGAGGCCAAGAAGCGCGGCTGGCTGAGCAAGGACCGCATCCGACGCTATGACGACGCCGGGGTGCATCCTGAATTCGCGGCGCATATCTGTCGGGTCGGGGCCTATTTCTCGGACCAATCCGAACTCACCGCCCCGCTGACCCGTAACTTCCTTGAGGCACAAGCGGGCTTTGACGCAATCGTCGCCCAGTCCGACGTGCCGCGCAGCGCCTAAGCTACCAGATGAGCGGGATCACCGCGCTGACCAGCACCGACATGCTCAGGTTCAGCGGGATCCCGATGCGCATGAAATCGGTGAAACGATAGCCCCCCGGCCCGTAAACCAGCGTGTTGGTCTGATAGCCGATGGGCGTGGCAAAGGCGCAGGAGGCCGCGATCATCACCGCCACCACCAGCGGGCGCGGGTCCATGCCAAGCGCGGTGCTGAGGCTGATGGCAATCGGCGTCATAATCACCGCCACAGCATTGTTGCTGACGATCTCGGTCAGGATGGTGGTCAGCAGGAACACCGCCCAGATGATGAAAAACGGTGGCAATTGCGCCAGCCCCGGCGCGATATTGTCGACGATCAGCGTGATCGCGCCGGAGTTCTGCAAGGCCGCGCCAACCGCCAACATGGCAAAGATCAGCGCCAGCAAGCGCCCCTCGACGAAAGAGAAAGCCTCCTCCGCGTCGATACAGCCCGTCACCAGCACCACGGCCACGGCGATCACGGCCAGCAGGAGGATCGGCGCCACGTTGAAGGCCGCCAGCGCCACGATCCCCACGAGGGCGGCGATGGCGATCGGCGCATGACCCCGGCGGAACGCCCGGGCCGAAGGTTGGGTCACGTCGACAAGGTTCATCTCGCTTGCCAGCCGCTGGATGTCTTCGGCAGCCCCTTCCAGTAGCAGCGTATCGCCGACCTTGACGATCAATTGGTCAAGCTGCTGGCCGATGTTCTGGTTCCGCCGATGCACCGCCAGCGGATAGACCCCATAGCGCCGCCGCAGCCGCATTGAGCCCAAGCTGCGCCCCACCATCCGGCAACCGGGGGTGATCAGCACCTCGACGGTCGTGGTCTCCACTGCCGAAAGCTGGTCGACCCGGCGGAGTTCCTTGTTGTTTTGCAGACTGAGAAGCTCGGTCATCTGGGTGCGCAGCACGACACGGTCGCCGACCTGAAGCGCGACCCCTTTAAGGTTGCGGCGCAGCGAGTCGTCGCCCCGCACCACGTCGATCAACCGCACGCCCTCGCGTTTGAAAAGCTGCACGTCCAGCACTTCACGGCCAATCAGGTTGCTTTCGGGCGGAATCACAGCCTCGGTAAAGAATTTCATCTTGGAGCGGTCAGAGAGCATATTCGCCATGCTGTCGCGCGCGGGCAGCAGCCGGTCGGCGAAGAGCAGCATGTAAAGCAAGCCCCAAGCGCAGACCACAAGGCCCGCGGGCAGGATCTCGAAAATGCCGAAAGGGGCCATGCCCTGCGACCGCGCCACACCATCGACCAAGAGGTTGGTCGAGGTGCCGATCAGCGTCAGAGAGCCACCCATGATCGCGGCATAGCTGAGCGGAATCAGCAGCTTGGAGGCTTTGGTGTTCAGTGTGCGGGTCAGTTGCACCACCACCGGGATCATCACCACCACCACAGGCGTGTTGTTCATGATCGCACTGGCCGCCATGACCGACAGGATCACCCCCGCCACCGCCGTTTTAGGATGCGTCTTGGCCGAACGTTCGGCCAGTCGCGTCAGAACATCCAGCGCCCCGGTGCGGACCAAGGCCCCCATGATGATGAACATCGCCGCAATGGTCCAAGGCGCGGGGTTTGAAAGCACCTCAAGCGCGTCGTCATAGGGCAGCACGCCAAGCGCCAGCAGCAAGGCCGCCCCGGCGATGGCGACGACTTCGGTCGGAAAGGCTTCGCGCAGGAAAAGCACGAACATCATGCCGACGACCACGAGGGTCAGCACCGCCGTCTCCATCGGAGAGAAGCTGAAAAATTCCATCAAGAACCTGTCATTCGGGCAAAAGGCCGTTGTCCAGTTACGCCGATTGCCGCCCTCGGTGCAAGCGCGACGCATGGGGCCGCGCCTTGCCGGTCTTAAGGGGCGCTGGCCTGAAGGGCACCGCCCTCACGCACCGGGACGATCCGCGCGGCGCGGCCTGTGCGGTCGTCAGTCTCGATATAGACGCCCGACAGGGTCGCCTCGCCATTGGCGGGAGTGAAACGTTCGCGCGGCATGCCGGTGATGAAACGGCGCAGCGGCTCGGCCTTATCCATGCCGATCACCGAATGATAATCGCCGCACATGCCAGCATCGCTCAGGTAGCCCGTCCCGCCCGGCAGGATCATCGCATCCGCCGTGGGCACATGGGTATGGGTGCCGACCACAAGGCTCGCCCGCCCGTCGCACCAATGGCCCATGGCCATCTTCTCACTCGTGGCTTCGCAGTGCATATCGACGATGATCGCCTGCGCCATGCCGCCCAAAGGATGGGTTTTCAGCACCGGCTCCAGCGCCGAGAAGGGATCGTCGAAAGGGCGCTTCATAAAGACCTGCCCGAGCGCTTGGGTGACCAGAACCTTCTTCCCGTTCTGCGTGGTAAAGAGTTTAGCCCCCTTGCCCGGCGCGGATTTGGAGAAGTTCAGCGGCCGGATGACGCGCGGCTCCTGCTCGATAAAGCTGAGCATGTCTTTCTGGTCGAAAGCGTGATCGCCAAGGGTCAGACAATCGGCCCCAGCATCGAGCAGCGTCTTGGCATGTGCGCCCGAAAGCCCCATGCCGCCGGTCGCATTCTCGCCGTTGACCACAATGAAATCGAGCTTCCAGTCGCGCCGCAGCCGCGCCAGATTTTCGGTGATCGCCCGCCGTCCGGCCCGGCCCATCACATCGCCAAGAAACAAAATCTTCATGCCCATGGACTAGGACGCGGGCGGCTTGGCGGCAACCCTTATTCCGCGTGGGACGGAGGTTGGCCCTGCGTCACCTCGATCACCCCGGCTTCGGTCACGATCAGATCGAGCGGCGCGTCGGTGTCTTCCAGCGGGATATCGTCCCACTCCTGCCCCGCGAAAGCAAAGCCAATGGCCAGCGTGGCCCGCCGCGCGCGCAGCATCGCCAGCGTACGGTCATAGAACCCGCCGCCATAGCCCAGCCGCCCGCCTGCGCGGTTGAAGGCCAAAAGCGGCACGATCACGATCTCAGGCTCGAAGAAATCGGGCTCAGCGGGGATCATCGCGCCAAAGGTGCCCGGCACCATCGCAGTCTCGGGGGTCCAACGGGCAAAGGACAGCGGGTGGTTCGGCTTTTTGATCACCGGCACGCCGACGGGACCATGGGCGCAGGCTTCGGCCATGGCGGGGCGTGGATCAATCTCCGTTCGGATCGGCATGAAACCCGACAGCGGTACGCCGCGGTAGCCCGCCAGAACCTCGGAAAGATACCCTGCCTGCGCGGCATTCGCTTGATCGAACAAGGGCTTACGGCGGGCAAAGGCCGCCTTGCGCGCCTCGGCCTTCCGGGCGGCGCAATCGCTCACAACAGCACCATGGCGGCAAGGCCGAGGAAGGCGAAGAAGCCCACCACATCCGTCACCGTCGTCACAAACGCGCCTGAGGCAAGCGCCGGGTCCACCCCGAACCGCTCCAGCAAGATCGGGATGCCGGTGCCCGCAAGCCCCGCCACCACGAGGTTGATCACCATCGCCGTGGCGATGACATAGCCCAGCCCCGGCGAGCCGAACCAGAGCACGCCGACAATGCCCATGATCACCGCAAATATCAGCCCGTTGACCAGCCCCACCAAGACCTCGCGCCGGATCACCCGCCAGACGTTTGAGCCGGTAAGGTCTTTGGTCGCGATGGCGCGCACCGCCACCGTCAAACTCTGCGTGCCCGCGTTGCCGCCCATGGAGGCCACAATCGGCATCAACACGGCCAGCGCCACGATCTGCGCAATCGCCGCCTCGAATTGCGAGATCACCACCGAAGCCGCAATCGCCGTCACAAGGTTCACCGCCAGCCACGGCAGCCGCTGCTTCGTCGTCTCCGTCACCCGGTCAGAGAGCGACCCCTCGCCCACACCCGCCAGTCGCAGAATGTCTTCTTCGTGTTCTTCGTCGAGCACCGCCATGGCGTCGTCGATGGTGATGACACCGATGAGCCGCCCCTCTTCATCGACCACGGGGGCCGAGATCAGGTGGTACTGGTTGAAGGCATAGGCCACATCGCCCTCATCGCGCATGGCGGGGATAATCTGAAAGGTCTCTTCCAGAATATCCGCCAGCCGCGTCTCTCGGCGCGAGCGCATGAGCTTGCCTAAGGTCACATTGCCCACCGGATGCAGGCGCGGGTCGACCATGACGATGTGATAAAACTGATCCGGCAGGTCTTCTTCCTTGGTGGCGCGCAGATGGTCGATGGCTTGACCCACCGTCCAATGCTCTGGCGCCATGACAACCTCGCGCTGCATCAGACGGCCGGCAGAATATTCGGGCCAGTTCAGCGCCTGTTCCACCGCGACGCGGTCGGTCTCTTCCAGCGCGTCGAGGATGGTTTCCTGCTGCGCGTCTTCCAGATCCTCGATCAGGTCGACCACATCGTCGCTGTCCAGCTCGCGCACCGCTTGGGTCAAGACCTGCGGCGTCAGGATGCTGATGACTTCCTCGCGGACCGACTCGTCGAGTTCCGACAGGATCTCCCCGTCGAATTCCTGCCCGTAAAGCCGGATCAGCGCAGCGCGGTCGTCTTCGTCGATCTGCTCAAGAAGGTCAGCGATATCCGCCGCGTGCAGCGGTTCCATCAGTTGGGTCAGATGGGCCTGATCATTGGCCTCCACCGCCTCAAGGATCGCGGCCACCGCTTTGCGGTCCAGCACATAGGCCTCGGCACGCTCTTCAGGGGAGGCCGCCGGATCCAGCTCTTCAATCTGCTCTGACATCCGCTGCTCTCCGTCTCTGCGCCTTTGTTGGGAAGGATGATATGCGAGCGCCCAAGCCGGTACAACGGCACCAGCGACGCTTCGGTATTGTTCCCCGTCCCGCCCTCACCTAAACCACTGGCATGACAAATCAACGACTCCTTTTGGGCGCGACGCTCACCTATTCCGGCAACCCGATGCAAAGCGCTTGGGAGGATGCCGTGAAGATCGACACCCAAGGCGGTGTGCTGATCGAAAACGGCAGGATCGCCGCCGTCGGCAAGGGGGACGCGCTGCGCGCCGCGCATCCGCAGGCCGAGGTGACGCGCTACGCCGATGCGCTGATCTGCCCGGGTTTTGTCGATGCCCATGTGCACTACCCGCAGACCGCGATCATCGCCTCATGGGGCAAGCGGCTGATCGACTGGCTGAACACCTATACTTTCCCCGAAGAGATGCGCCTGTCGGATCCCGCCTACGCGGGCGAGATTGCCGCGCGCTATCTGGACCTGACGCTGGCCCATGGCACCACCACGGTCGCGTCTTATTGCACCATCCACCCCCATAGCGCCGACGCGCTGTTTCAGGCGGCGGAAGAACGCGGCCAGCGGATCGTCGCGGGCAAGACCTGCATGGACCGCAACGCACCCGAGGGGCTGCGCGACACGGTGCAATCGGCCTATGACGACAGCAAAGCGCTGATCGAGCGCTGGCATGGCAAGGGCCGCGCCACCTATGCGATCACGCCACGTTTCTCACCCACCTCCACGCCCGAGCAGCTTTCCGCCCTCGGCGCGCTTTGGGCAGAGCATCCGACCTGCCTGATGCAGACCCACCTCAGCGAGCAAACGGATGAGATCGAATGGGTCCGTGACCTGTTCCCAGAGGCGCGCGACTACCTTGATACCTATGAGGCCCATGGCCTGCTGGGCGAACGCGGCCTCTACGGCCATGCGATCCATCTGGAACCGCGCGAGATTGACCGGCTGGCGGAGGTCGGCGGCGCGCTGGTGCATTGCCCAACCTCAAACACCTTCATCGGCTCGGGGCTGTTCGACATGACCGGCCTTGCCGCGCGGGGCATCCCGCTGGCGCTGGCAACGGATACCGGCGGCGGCTCATCCTTTTCGATGCTGCGCACCATGGCGGCGGCCTATGAGGTCGGCCAATTGCGCGGCACGCCGCTGCATGCGGCACAGCTCATTTGGCTGGCCACCGCAGGCTCGGCCCGCAGCCTGCATTTACAAGATCATGTGGGTTCACTGGCCGAAGGGATGGAGGCCGACATCACCGTGCTGTCGCTCGACTCCACCCCCGCCATCGCGCAGCGTCATGCCGCGGCCAAGGACATCTGGGAAAGCCTTTTCGCCACGATCATGATGGGCGACGACCGCGCGATCGCGGATGTTTGGGTGGCGGGCGCACGGCAGGGCGGCACGGCGTAACGCCCCCCCCCCGCCTATGGCTGGGATCAGCAGGGCGCGCCCAGCACCATAACCCAAACCGCGTCATCGGCACGGACCAGCCCCATCTCCTCGGCCCGGGCGTCGACCATATTGCGGTAATGCCCCGGCGAGTTGGTCCAGCCGGTCATGACCTCATCAAGCGATTGCTGCCCCTTGGCGATATTCTCGGCCACGAAACACCATTCATAGCCCGCCACCGCCGCGCGGCGGCCAACATCGGTGCCATCGCGGCCTTGGTGGCTGAAATAGTCATGCGTGGCCATGTCGCGGGCGTGGTCCTTTGCCGCCTGTTCCAAACGGCTATCATAGCTCAGGGGCTGCAACCCCTTCACATCGCGCAGGGCGTTCACCCTGTCCAATCCCATCGGATCGGCCAAAGCGGGCATCCCCGCCAGTATCAGTATCGAGAGTAAAACCGGCTTCATCCAGCCAAGCCTTTCGCCAAATCATTCTGCCGCGCCACCTGAGCGGCCAAGTCGATGGTGGTGATCTGACCATCGCGCACCACCTGTCGGCCTTCAACGAAAAGGTCGCGCACCGCTGTTGGACCGGCAAGAAGCAGCGCAGCCGGGTCCCAACTGCCCGCACTGTGCACGCCCGAAACATCCCAGATCGCCACATCGGCCCGTTTGCCGGGCATCAGCCGCCCGCAGTCAGGCCGCCCCAGCACATCCGCACCGCCCCGCGTGGCCAGTTCGAGCGCCGCGCGCGGGCTCATCGCGTCGGCCCCGCGGGCCACCCGCTGCAACAGCATCGCCTGCCGCGCCTCGGCGGCCAGATTGCCGCTGTCGTTGCTGGCCGAGCCATCGACGCCCAGCCCCAGCGGAACGCCCGCGTCCAGCATCGCCCGCACCGGCGCGATGCCCGAGCCGAGGCGACAGTTCGAGCAGGGACAATGCGCAACCCCGGTGCGGGTTCGGGCGAAAAGGTCGATCTCGGCCCCATCCAACTGCACGCAATGGGCGTGCCAAACGTCGTCGCCGAGCCAGCCGAGGCTTTCGGCATATTCCCCCGGGCGGCAGCCAAATTTCTCCTGCGAATAGGCGACATCCTCGGCATTCTCGGCCAGATGGGTGTGCAGCATCACGCCCTTGTCGCGCGCCAGCAGCGCCGTGTCGCGCATCAATTCGCGGCTGACCGAAAAGGGCGAACAGGGTGCCAATCCGACGCGGCACATCGCCCCTTCGGTGGGGTCGTGAAAGGCGTCGACCACGCGAATGCAGTCTTCCAAAATGGCCGCCTCGCGCTCCACCAGTGCATCGGGCGGCAGGCCGCCATCGCTTTCGCCGATGCTCATCGAGCCGCGGGTGGGGTGAAAGCGCAGCCCAAGTTCGGCGGCGGCGTGGATCGTATCCTCCAACCGCACGCCGTTTGGGTAGAGATAAAGGTGGTCCGAACTCAGGCTACAGCCCGAGAGTGCCAATTCCGCCAGCCCGATCTGGGCCGAGACGAACATATGCTCTGGCCCCATGCGCGCCCAGATCGGGTAGAGCCGTTGCAGCCAGCCAAAGAGCAGCGCATCCTGCGCCCCCGGCACGGCGCGGGTCATGCTTTGGTAAAGATGGTGATGGGTATTCACGAGACCCGGTGTGACGACACAGCCCTTCGCCTCGACAATCTCACCCTCTGTCCAAAGGCCCTGCCCGATCTCGGCAATCACGCCGTCGCGCAGCAACAGGTCCGCGCCCGCAAGCTCCCGCCGGGTGTCGTCCATCGTGATAAGGTAATCCGCGCCGCGGATGAGGGTCTCTGCCATAGGTCACACTTTCGCTATGCCCGTCTCATGCAAAGCGTGTGTGATCGGTGGAAAACGGGCGAGAGAACCGACCTTCTGCGGGATTTATCGCATCCCGCCGGGGCCGGTCAATCCGGGCTTTCCCGACAATTGGATCAATAGGCGGAAAGGACCGCAAGCGCTTGGGCGTGGATGTCGCGGTTGGCCGCGGCCAGCGCCCTGCCCCCTTCATGCACCGGGTTGCCCTGCCAATCGGTGACGATGCCCCCGGCGGCTTGGATCACCGCGATCGGCGCTTGAATGTCATAGGCGTTCAGCCCCGCTTCGATCACCAGATCGACCTGCCCCGCCGCGACCAACGCATAGGCATAACAATCCATGCCATAGCGAGTCAGCAACGCCTGCGAGGCGACGGCGCGAAAGGCGCTGCCCTCCTCGCTGCTGCCGACCTCGGGGAATGTGGTGAAAACGATGGCCTGCCGCAGGTCTCGCGCCGCACGGGTCTGCAAAGGGTGGCTGCCGTGGGGCCCGGTCAACAGCGCGCCATCCGGCGCCCCCTCGAACCGCTCCCCGATATAGGGCTGGTCAATGATGCCATAGAACGGCCCCGAGGCGTCGGAGACCGCGATCAGCACGCCCCAAGTCGGTGTACCGCTGAGAAAGCCGCGCGTCCCGTCGATGGGGTCGAGCACCCAAGTCAGCCCCGATGTGCCGGGCTGCGCGCCATATTCCTCACCCAGAATACCATCCGCGGGCCGCTCCGCCGCCAAGATATCGCGCATCGCCCGTTCGGCGGCGCGGTCGGCCTCGGTCACCGGATCGAAACCCGTGCCGAGCTTGTTGTCGGCCTGCAAATCGAGCCTGCGGAAATAGGGCAGGATCACCTGCCGCGCCGCATCCGCCATCAGATGGGCAACGCGGCGGATATCGGGATCGAAGTCACTGGTGTTCATCATGGCGAAGACCTGACAGTTTGCGCCCCTTTGCGCAAGCCTGTCAGTGCGTTAGAGCCGCGTCCAGACGCGGGCGGGCAGGCTCAGGCCACGTCGCTCAAGACGCGGGCCAGTTCAAACAACCGGCGGCGCTGGTTCTCGGGGATGGCGTAGTAAGAGCGCACCAGTTCCATCGCCTCCTTGTCGGCCATCAGATCAGCAGGCAGCCCGTCCATCGGCGCGCCTTCGGCGACCTCCTCATCCTTCAACCCTTCGAAAAAGAAGGACACAGGCACCCCAAGCGCATCGGCGATATCCCACAGCCGAGATGCGCTGACGCGGTTCGCGCCGGTTTCGTATTTCTGTATCTGCTGGAATTTGATCCCAACCAGTTCCGCCAGTTTCTGCTGGGTCATCCCCGTCAGCCAGCGGCGCTGCCGGATACGTTTGCCTACATGTACATCTACCACATGCACCATATTCTCTAATCCTTATAGGGCACATGCGACCGTGCCAATCTCAGTTCCAAACAAGGACGAAGTGTGCCGTCGCCTCGCACGATACCGCAGGGGTTGCGCGAAAGTTCTGCCTCCTATCATAGCGGTTGCGTTGAATTCGGCCAAGAATTTTCACGGGATGGTAAAAACCTGCCCTGTATCGACTGCAACCTCAGGCGGTGCACTGCCCCTCTCTCTCTGCGACCGGCGGGTGTGAAATCCCCAAGTTTCCTTGGGCCTGTCGGTTTCCCGCTCGGCAACCGCTGGATGAACGCGAAGAATATCAATCGGTTCCCGTCGGAATGCGTCAAATGCCATCTTTCCGTGTTTGGGGCGGTGGGAATGGCTGCCGCCCGCGCGCGCGCCGCTTGAAATGCATCGGTGCTTTTCCGCCGATCGACCGCTCGCGGCAGTCCCGTCCAAGGCGCGCGCAGGGCAAGCCGACGCCCCGCGCATGCCCCGAACATCCCCACCCGTAAAACCCGCGATTATTGCCGTGTTATCAGCCCGCAAGACACTTGAAATTCGCCCCCTCAGGCCCGATATTCAGACCCAAGAACGTGTCGGCCGGGTTTCGACACGCAACTTTGCCAATGGGAGTCACTAAATGGCTGACGTCAATTCAATTCGCTCTGCTGCCGGGTCGCGCATCTCCGCGATCGACGAGGGTCTGCGCGCTCATATGAACAAGGTGTATGGCACCATGTCGATCGGCATGCTCATCACCTTCGCCGCGGCCTGGGCCATCTCGGGCCTGTCGGTCACCACCGACCCCTCCGCCGCCGTGGCGCAGCTCAGCCAGGATAAATACCTGACGCAATTGGGTTATGCGCTCTACGCCTCGCCCCTGAAATGGGTCGTGATGTTTGCGCCTCTTGCCTTTGTTTTCGGCTTTGGCGCCATGATCAACCGCATGTCCGCCGCCACGGCGCAGGTTGTGTTCTACGCCTTCGCCGCCGTCATGGGCATCTCGATCAGCTCGATCTTTCTGGTCTTCACCGGCTACTCCATCGCGCAGGTCTTCCTGATCACCTCCATCGCCTTCGCGGGTCTGTCGCTCTGGGGCTACACCACGAAAAAGGACATCTCCGGCTGGGGCAGCTTCCTGATCATGGGTGTGATTGGTCTGGTCGTCGCGTCGATCGTCAACATCTTCCTCGCCTCCTCGGCGCTGATGTTCGCGATCTCGGCGATCGGTGTTTTGATTTTCGCGGGTCTGACCGCCTATGACACCCAGAAGATCAAGACCGAGTATCTGGCCCACGCCCATCACGGCGACACAGAGTGGCTGGGCAAAGCCGCGATCATGGGCGCGCTGAGCCTCTATCTGGACTTCATCAACATGTTCATGATGTTGCTGTCGCTCTTCGGCAACCGCGAGTAATCGCCCTGCCATCTGATGCGAAAGGCCGGCTCCGAAAGGGCCGGCCTTTTTCTTTGGCACCGCTCATCCAATCGCGCCGAACAGATGTCCGACCCCGGCCGTCACAGCCATTGCCAGACCGCCCCAAACCACGACGCGCCCGATGGCGGGCCGCTTTGGCGCACCGCCCAGTTGCGCGCCGCCCGCGCCGAGCAGTATCAGCGCCAACAGCGCCACCAAGGCAATGGTCACGCCGCGCAGCCCCGCAGGCGCCAGAACCGCCGCAAACAGCGGCAGCCCGCCCCCCAAGGCAAAGGCCAATGCCGAAGCGCCCGCTGCCTGTAGCGGATCGGCCTGACCGGCGAGGCCGAACATGCCCAACTCTTCGCGCGCATGGGCGCCGAGGGCGTCATGGTCCGTCATCTGGGTGGCGACCTCTAGGGCGAGGTCGCTTTGCACGCCCCGGTTCTCCAGCCCTTCGGCCAGTTCGCTGAGTTCATAGTCCGGGTCTTCGATCAGGGCGACGCGCTCGCGCTCCAGATCGGCCTTCTCCACATCCGCCTGCGCCGAGACCGAGACATATTCCCCCGCCGCCATCGAAAGTGCCCCGGCGGTGAGCCCCGCAAGCCCCGTCAGCAGTACATTGCCCTGCGTCATGCCAGCCGCGCTCACCCCGACCAGCAGGCTGGCCGAAGAGACGATACCATCGTTGGCCCCCAAAACGGCGGCGCGCAGCCAGTTGCTGCGGTTTATGAAGTGGCCTTCTTTGGGCATCTGACCCGCCTTGCGTCTACTGCGGCTGATACACCAACAGATGCGCCGGGAAGATGACCGGCCTGTCGCCGCCCACCCCGGTAAAGCCGACACTGCCGGTGGGTTCCGCCCGGTTCAACGGGGCGCAGGCCCCCAGTGTCAGCAGCAAGATAACGGCAGTCGATTTGGCAAACATGGCATTCCCCCGGCAGTTCCTTCAGGTATCCCCCGTTCCGCCCCGCCGCGCAAGGCGTCGGGGGCGGAGGAGGATCAGACGGTGATCGGCTGCATCACCTGCGGTTCCACCACATCGACGCCCGGAAGCCCGTCGATGAGCGTCTGCGCCGATTGATCCAACGTGTCGAAGGTCCGGTAGTGGCAGGGAATGACCGTCTTGAAATCGAAATAGCGTTTGGCGGCATAGGCGGCCTGCGCCATGTCCATCGTGAAATGCCCGCCCGCCGAGAGAATGCCGATATCGGGTTTGTGGTAGTCGCCCATCCAATCCATATCCGCCATGATCGCCGTATCACCGGAATGGTAGATCGTATGGCCCTCGCCCGAGATCATGAAGCCGGTCTCCATCCCGGTGTAAATCGGCCCGTTCTCGCCCTCTACCGATGAGGAATGCGAGGCCGGGACCATGGTGATCGCCACCTCGCCCGCGCGGATCGTCCCGCCTTTGTTAAAGCCCGTGGTCTGCTGCACGCCTTTGCTTTCCAGCCAGCCCATCAGCTCGACCATCCCCGCGACCGGGGCGTTGGTGCGGCTGGCGATGTCGGCGATGTCTGCCGTGTGGTCGAAATGGCCATGGGTCACAAGGATCTGCGTGGCGCCCTTGATTGCATCGGCATGGTGCGCGTCGTCCAGCATGGGGTTGTCTTTGAGCCAAGGGTCGATCAGCAGCACTTGGTCTTCGATCTCGATGCGGAATGAGCCGTGGCCGAGCCAGATGATGTTCATGGGAGTCCTCCTGATTGCGGTGGGTCTAACATCAGATTTGACCCTATGCTGCGCGGAATCAAGTAACCCCGAACATGCCACCCTAGCCCGGAATCAGGGGGCATGCCCGACGGGCTGGCGCTTGTGCAACCCGGACGCCATCCCGACATCACCGAATACCGCCGCGGCCATAAATTGCCCAACTGCCTCGGCGCAAGCACCATCCTTCGGTCTGGCGCCGCCCGGCTCCGTTACGGGCCTCTCAAACCCTTGCGAGGCCCGCCCCCAAACGGTAGAGGAGCCTCAAAGAGATGGAGATGTTCATGTCGATCGACGAAAACACCGCCGCACGCGTGGCGAAACTGGCCCGGATCAAGGTTGAACCCGACGCGCTGCCGGCGCTGGCGGAAGAGTTCAACACCATCCTTGGCTTTATCGAACAGCTGTCCGAGGTGGATGTCGACGGCGTCGAGCCGATGACCTCCGTGACCCCGCAGCGCCTGAAACGGCGCGAAGACGTGGTCACCGATGGCGACCAGCAGGACCGCGTGCTGGCCAATGCCCCCGATGCCCGTGAAGGGTTCTTTGCCGTGCCGAAGGTGGTGGAATAATGACCGATCTGAACAAACTGAGCCTGGCCGAGGCCCGCGACGCCCTGCGCAAGGGTGAGACCACCTCGAAAGACCTGACCGAGGCCTGCATCCAAGCCATCGACGGCGCAGGCGCGCTGAACGCCTTCGTGCACCGCACGCCAGAGATCGCGATGGAACAGGCCGCCGAGGCCGACGCCCGCATCAAACAGGGCGACGCTCCGGCCATGTGCGGCCTGCCCATCGGCATCAAGGACCTCTTCTGCACCAAGGGCGTGCCGAGCCAAGCAGGCAGCCGCATCCTTGAAGGCTTCCTGCCCGAGTATGAGAGCACCGTGAGCCAAAAGCTGCGCGACAGCGGCGCGGTGATGCTGGGCAAGCTCAACATGGACGAATTCGCCATGGGCTCGTCGAACGAAACGTCCGTGTACGGCAACGCGGTGAACCCGTGGCGTCGCGAAGGTGAGACGGCAGAACTGACACCCGGCGGCTCCTCGGGCGGCTCTGCTGCCGCCGTGGCAGCCGACCTCTGCCTTGCGGCCACCGGCACCGACACCGGCGGCTCAATCCGCCAGCCCGCCGCCTTCACCGGCACCGTGGGGATCAAGCCGACCTATGGCCGCTGCTCCCGCTGGGGCATCGTGGCCTTCGCCTCCTCGCTCGACCAAGCTGGGCCGATGACCAAGACAGTGCGCGACGCTGCCATCATGTTGGAAGCCATGTGCGGCCATGACGCCAAGGACAGCACCAGCGCCGATCTGGCCGTGCCGGACTTCGAGGCAGCGCTGACCGGGGACATCCGCGGCAAGAAGATCGGCATCCCGCGCGAGTACCGCATGGATGGCATGCCCGAGGAGATTGAAAAGCTGTGGGCCGACGGCATCGCCATGATGAAAGACGCGGGCGCCGAGATCGTCGACATCTCGCTGCCGCATACGAAATACGCCCTGCCCGCCTATTACGTCATCGCGCCCGCCGAGGCCTCGTCGAACCTTGCGCGCTATGACGGTGTGCGCTTTGGCCACCGCGCCAAGCTCGACCACGGCGACGGCATCACCGAGATGTACGAAAAAACCCGCGCCGAGGGCTTCGGCCATGAGGTTCAGCGCCGCGTGATGGTCGGCACCTATGTGCTCTCCGCCGGTTTCTACGACGCCTATTACAACCGCGCCCGCAAGGTCCGCACGTTGATCAAGAAGGACTTCGAAGACGTCTTTGCCCAAGGCATCGACAGCATCCTGACCCCGGCGACCCCCTCGGCGGCCTTCGGCTTGGGCGAGATGAAGGACGCCGATCCGGTGGCCATGTATCTCAACGACGTCTTTACCGTGACGGTGAACCTCGCCGGATTGCCCGGTGTCGCGCTGCCGACGGGCCAAAGCGCCACCGGCTTGCCGCTGGGTCTGCAGCTGATCGGGCGTCCTTGGGAAGAGGCCGAACTGCTGTCCTCCGCCTATGCGCTGGAGAAGGCCGCCGGTTTTGTGGCCAAGCCCGAGAAATGGTGGTAAGCCGCAGAGCGGTGAACAAGAAGCGAGAGCGGGTCAGATGATCACACGGACACTTCTAGCGATGACGGCAGGCGGTCTTTTGGCGGCCTGCCAACCGGCGATCCCCGATTCCGGGAACATCAACACCGGGCGCGGTGTCGGCTTTGGTGACGGCAGTTTCGAGGCCGAGCAGCGCGCGCGCGATGCCGCGCTGGCGGGCGACGGCAGCTACATGCCCGCCGCCTCGGAGGTGACCGCCCAGCCTTTGGATGACGGTTCTCCCGAAGCGACGGCGGCGGAAACCGCCCGCGTGCTCGCCGCGACCCGTCCGGGCGGGGCCAGCAACGGTCTGGGCAATGACGCGGCCACCAACTCGGGCGTGGCCCCGGTGAACGCCAGCCCGTCGAACCCGCCCCCCGCCGCGGTCAACGCCGTGGGCATCTCGAACGAGAACAACTTTGACGCCGTGTCGGGCCAGCGCAGCATTCAAGACGACGCCGCCCGCGTGGCCGCGAACCGCGCGCAATATGAGGTCGTCCAACCCGAGGCCCTGCCCGAGCGCCGCAATGTCGGCCCGAATATCGTTGCCTATGCGCTGCAAACCAATCAGTCGGTCGGTCAGCAGATTTATAGCCGCATCGGTTTCAACAAGGCCCGCAAGTTCGAACGCGCCTGTGCGCAATACGGCCACGCCGACCAAGCGCAGATCGCCTTCCTTGAGGCCGGTGGCCCCGAGAAAGACCGCCTTGGCATGGACCCCGATGGCGATGGTTTCGCCTGCGACTGGGACCCCACCCCCTTCCGCCGGGCTGCACAGGGCTGACAGATGCCTGCCGCGCCTGACGTGACGGCGCATCCCTCGCCCAATTGTGGCCCGCGACGCGGCGGGCTGCGCCCCCGGCTGATCGTCCTGCACTACACCGCCATGACCAGCGCCCAAGCGGCGCTGGAGCGGCTGTGCGACCCCTCCGCCGAAGTCTCGGCCCATTACCTGATTTCAGGGCGCGGAGAGGTCATTCAGATGGTCGAGGAAGAGCAACGCGCCTGGCATGCAGGCGCGGGCGAATGGGCGGGGTTGGAGGACATCAACTCACGCTCCATCGGGATCGAGTTGGACAACCGCGGCGATCACCCGTTTTCCCAGCCACAGATGCAGGCGCTTGAGACCCTCCTGCCCGGCATCTTGGCCCGCCACGGCATCCCGCCCGAAGGGGTGATCGGCCATTCCTGCATGGCACCGGGCCGCAAGACCGACCCCGGCCCCCGATTCGATTGGGCCCGGCTCGCAGGGCGCGGGCTGGCGCTTCCTGCGGGCGATGGCCCCCTTCCTGACAGCGTAACCACCGAAACCTTCCGCGCTGCCGCGCAGGCCACAGGCTTCACCGCGCCTTGCGACGATGACACGCTGCTAAACGCCGTGCGGTTGCGTTTCAGGCCATGGGGACGCGGCCCTCTCACCCCCGCTGACCTCGCCGCCCTTCCCGCCCCCATTGACGCGCCGCGCGGCGGCGTCTAGGGCGGGGCTGCGCGGAAGGCTGGATGGCCGCTGCGTCGACTCGCGTCGCATGACCGACGTCCGCTCTCGTCACACGCATGTGTGACATCCGTGGCGTCGCTTTTGCGGGGCGAAAGCGACGTAGAGGAAAGTCCGGACTCCAAGAAGGAACGGTGCCGGGTAACGCCCGGGCGGGGCAACCCGACGGAAAGCGCCACAGAAATGAAACCGCCCCTACGGTCCGGCTTGCCGGAACAGCCGAGGGGTAAGGGTGAAACGGTGGGGTAAGAGCCCACCGCGGGGCTGGCAACAGCTCTGGCAAGGCAAGCCCCACCGGGAGCAATGCCAAATAGGGACCGCGCGCCGATGATCTTCGGGTCAAAGGCGGGGCTCTTCTGCCCCAGCAGGTCCGGGTTGGCAGCTATAGCCGCATCGGCAACGGTGCGGTCAGAGGAATGGTCATCGCCTGTTTTCGGACAGGTACAAAATCCGGCTTATAGGCCTTCCGCGCATATTTCTGCTCTTTCGAGGCTGAAAGGCAGGTTTTTCGACGAAACCGGCGTCTTTCGGCACCGGGCGGGCAAATAGCGGTTGACTCGGGCGCGGGTCTGACTAGAACCCGAAATTCAGAATTCACGCAGGCCTGCGCGGCGCTGCAGCAGGAGAAGACACATGGCGAAGCCAACCACGATCAAGATCCGCCTGAACTCGTCCGCGGGCACAGGCCATTTCTACGTGACCAAGAAAAACGCACGCACCATGACCGAAAAGATGGTCATCAAGAAGTACGACCCCGTTGCGCGCAAGCACGTCGAATACAAAGAAGGCAAGATCAAGTAAGATCGCCTGACTTTTGAGTTTCAAAGGGCCACGCGGTTTCGCGTGGCCTTTTGCATTGTGCAGGGCTGGATCGCGCCCGCCCTGGGGGCGGGCCGGGCGCGATCCGGACGCGGGGCGTCCGGATAATCGTTGGGACGCCTGAATGCCATCCCCGGTCCGGCGCTGCCCGGCTAGCGGCCTCTCTTCTCGCGGAAAAACCTCACGAGCATCTCTTCCGCCTCTCCCGCCGCGATCCCGTCAAAGACCTCCGGCACATGGTGGCATTGGGGATGCGAGAATACCCGCGCGCCCTGCGCCACGCCGCCTGATTTCGGGTCCGCCGCGCCGTAGTAGAGCCGCTCCACCCGGGCGGCGGCGATGGCACCGGCGCACATGGCGCAGGGCTCCAGCGTGACGTAAAGCGCGTGACCGATCAGCCGTTCCGAGCCGACGGCGGCGCAGGCGGCGCGCAGGGCCAGCATCTCGGCATGGGCAGTTGGGTCATTGCGGGCGCGGGTCTCATTGCCTGCGGCGGAAACGATCTGCCCTTTCGGAGAGACGACGACTGCCCCCACCGGCACTTCGCCGCGCGCGGCGGCGGCGCGGGCCTCGGCCAAGGCCTGTCCCATATACGAGCGAAACTCCATCCCGCCACATGGCCGCAAACGCCACCCTTTCGCAAGCCCGTGAAACAGGGTAAGCGCAGTGTATGAACGCAAAAACGCCCCCCTCCGGCTCCGGCCCGCAAAACCCCGACACCGATGCAAGTGCAGGCACCCCCACCGGCGACCGCATTGCCAAGGTGCTGTCGCGCGCGGGCATCGCCTCACGCCGCGAGGCCGAGCGCATGATCGAAGCGGGCCGCGTGCGCGTGAACGGGGAGCAGATCACCTCGCCCGCGCTGAACGTCACGCCAGAGGATAAGATCACCGTCGACAACACCCCCGTCGGCGCGCCCGAACCGCCGCGCATGTGGCTGTATCACAAGCCTGCCGGACTGGTGACCACCGCCCGCGATGAAAAGGGCCGCGAGACGATCTTTGACGCCCTGCCCGAGGATATGCCCCGCGTGATGACCGTGGGTCGGCTCGACCTCAACTCCGAAGGGCTGTTGCTGCTGACCAATGACGGCGGGGTGAAGCGCAAGCTGGAACTGCCCAGCACCGGCTGGCTGCGCCGCTACCGCGCACGGGTGAATGGCCGCCCCACCGATGAGATGCTGGAGCCGCTGCGCAAAGGCATCACCGTGGAAGGCGAGAACTTTCAGCCGATGGACGTGACACTCGACCGCCAACAAGGGGCCAACGCTTGGCTGACCGTCGGCCTGCGCGAAGGCCGCAACCGCGAGATTCGCCGCGCGATGGAGGCCGTGGGCCTCACCGTGAACCGGTTGATCCGCATCTCCTACGGCCCGTTCCAACTGGGCGAATTGAAGATCGGCGAGGTGGAAGAGCTGCGCCGCAAGGTCGTGCGCGATCAACTGGGGCTCGAGTTGGAAGACCCCAGCGGCACCGCCACCAAGAAACCCACCGGTCTGCGCCGCCCGCCGCGCCGCAAGCCCGGCGGTTTCGGCGGCGCGGGCCAACCGGGCCTGCCCGTGCAACGGGGCGAAGACGACGAACCGCCGCCCCGCCGTGGGGGCGGCAAGGCAAAGAACGCACCGCGTGGCAAGGCCGCGATGGGCAAGACGGCTGGCAAAGCAGGCGGCAAGGCAAGCGGCAAACCGGGGGCGCGCCCGACGGGGCGACCGAATGGCAAACCGGGGCCAAAACCCACAGGCCGGGGGCCAAAACCCCGCCGCTGACCGGCCCTGCCCCGACCTGCCCCTGCGCGTTTCCGGAACGCGGCCGACCTGCGTGCGTTGAATAGAGAACGGCAGGCAAGATCAGCGCGAAACCGCTGTCAGAAAAGGGCAATATGGCGCGAATAGTGATGTTTTTGGTGGCCTTGGCCGCGCTCGTGGTTATCATCCTCGGCGCAGCCTCGCTCGTGGGGCGTGCGGCTGACAGTGCCGGCACGGCGTTGCGCCCGATCTGGGGCAGCAAAAGGGGAAACATGATGGCGCCAACTACCTTTCAGAAAATCGCCTTTGGCGCGTTGCTGGTGCTGCTGCTTGGGCTCACCAGCGGTTTTCTCGGAGGGCTTTGACCTATGGCGCAACGCTTTGGCGGCAAATATAGCCCCGACACCGATGCCGCCCCCGGCAGCGCCCCGCGCAAAACCGCGCGCCTGCGCGTCGATCCGGCGGGCGGTCGGGTGAACCTGATGTTCCTGCCGCCGGTGCTCTTGGCGGCAACCTCGCTCATCGGGGGAGCAGGCACGCTGGTGCTAGGCCTTGGTGGCGCGTTCCTGCTGGCTTCGGGCGTCTGGTTGCTGCGCGATGGCCTTTTGGCCGAGGCGGAATACCACGAGCGCAAAGTCGCCCGCCGCCCCGTCCTGCCGCGCAAGTTCATCGCGGCCCTCTTGGCCGGTGCGGGCGCGGCCCTCGCCGCTTATAGCAACGATCCCAGTCTCGCCGCGGCCTTGCTCTATGGCATCGCCGCCACTGCGCTGCACCTCGCCGCATTCGGCATCGACCCGCTACAGAACAAGGGCATGGAGGGCATCGACACCTTCCAGCAAGACCGCGTCGCCCGGGTGGTGGATGAGGCCGAAAAACTGCTCTCGGGCATGAGCCAAGCGATCCTGCGCGCGGGCGACCGCCGCGCCGAAGCGCGGCTGGCCGAGTTTCAAGAAACCGCCCGCCATTTGATCCGCACCGTCGAGGAAGACCCCCGCGACCTGACCGCCGCTCGCAAATACCTTGTCGTCTATCTGCGCGGGGCGCATGATGCGACGGTGAAATTCGCCGACCTCTATGCCCGCAACCAAGACACCCAAGCACGCGATGACTACCTCGCCTTGCTGGACGATCTGGATCAGAACTTCGCCGCGCGCACGGCCAAGTCGCTGCTAGACGACCGCAGCGATTTAAACGTGGAAATCGACGTGCTGCGGGCGCGCCTCTCTCGCGAGGGTGTCCGACTGGAGCAACCCACCCCTGCAAATACTAAGGAAGATCAGTGATGACCGATGCCCTCCGTGACAAAGCTGCCCAATCGCAAGGGTTGGTGGAAGAAGTGAACGCAACCGTCTTGCCGGAACCGGCGGATGCCAATGCCATCGTGCCGCTGAACAAAGCCGATCCCGAACAGAGCGCGGAAATCCAAAAGCGCATGGCCGAGATCGACGTGACCGATACCCAGTCCATCGTCAGCTTCGGCTCTGCCGCGCAGGCCGAGTTGCAAGAGATCAGCCAATCCATGCTGGCGGATGTGCGTAACAAGGATGTTGGCCCCGCGGGCGACAGCCTGCGCACCATGGTCAGCGCGATCCGCGGCTTCTCGGTCTCGGAATTGGACGTGCGGCGCAAGCAAAGCTGGTGGGAGAAACTGCTGGGCCGTGCCACGCCCTTTGCCAAGTTCACCGCCCGTTTCGAAGAGGTGCAGGGCCAGATCGACCGGATCACCGACAACCTGCTGGCGCATGAGCATACGCTGTTGAAAGACATCAAATCGCTCGACCTGCTTTATGAAAAGACGCTGCAATTCTACGACGAACTGGCGCTTTATATCTCTGCCGGTGAGGCCAAGATCGAAGAGTTGGATCACAAGACCATCCCCGCCAAACAGACCGCGCTGGATAAGGCGGGCGAGGACGATCAGGTGATGCGCGCGCAGGAGCTGCGCGATCTGCGTGCCGCCCGTGATGATCTGGAACGTCGGGTGCATGATCTGAAACTGACGCGGCAGGTCACCATGCAATCGCTGCCCTCGATCCGTCTGGTGCAGGAGAATGACAAGAGCCTTGTGACCAAGATCAACTCGACCTTGGTCAACACCGTGCCCCTGTGGGAGACGCAATTGGCGCAGGCCGTCACCATCCAGCGCAGCGGCGAGGCGGCAAATGCGGTGCGCGAGGCCAATGACCTGACCAATGAATTGCTCACCTCCAACGCGAAGAACCTGCGCGACAGCAACAAGGTGATCCGTCAAGAGATGGAGCGCGGCGTCTTCGACATCGAGGCGGTGAAACAGGCCAATGAAGACCTGATCGGCACCATTGAGGAATCCCTGCAAATCGCGGATGAGGGCAAGGCGAAACGCGCCAATGCCGAGAAAGAGTTGCAGGAGATGGAAGGCCGCCTGCGCGACACGCTCGCCGCCGCCAAGGCCCGCGAAACGGGGTTGGGCGATACCACCGGCGGCGCGGTGCCAAGCTAAGACCGACGTGAGGGAACAGGCCATGCAAGGACGTCTGCGCAGAAATCTGCGCGCCGCAGGGGCGCTCGCGCTGAGCACGCTGCTCTTGGCCTGCGCCGAACCTGCGCCCGTCTTGCAAAAGGTCGCCAAACCGCAGGCCCGCCCTGCCGCCGCCACCCCTTCCCCGGCAGCGGTGGCGAAACCGACCTCGCAAAAAAGCGCCATGCTGCGCAGCTATCTGCATCAGGTCGAAAAGGCGCAGTTGGGCCAAGATCTGCTGCGCCAAGACGGGGGCGGAGAGGACACACCCTTTACCAGCGAAATGCTGGCGCGCAACTTTGAGCAGATCGCGCTATATAACGAATATGACGGCAATTTTTCAGGCCAAGGCGGTGCCAGCCCGCTGCGCCGTTGGGATGCGCCGGTGCGGATGCAGATCATCTTTGGCGACAGCGTACCGCCCTCGCAGCGCCGATCCGACACCGCTAAGATCAACGCCTTCGCCCGCCGTTTGGCGCGGGTGACCGGGCATTCGGTCTCAATCGGCGACAGGCCGAATTTCATGGTGGTCGTGGCCTCGGAAGATGACCGCGTCGATGCGCTGGCCCAAGCGGCGGAAGAGGTCGCGGGCGTGAGCAAATCCTCCCTGCGGGCCATGCGCAACATGCGGCGCGACACCTATTGCGCCGTGGCCGCCTATGCTGCGGGCGACAACCCCAACGTCTATACCGCCGCTGTGGCCGTGATCCGCTCGGAAAATCCTGAACTGCTGCGGCTCTCCTGCATCCATGAGGAATTGGCGCAGGGTCTGGGACTTGCCAATGATAGCCCCGCCGCGCGCCCGTCGATCTTTAACGACGACGACGAATTCGCGCTGCTTACCAAACACGACGAACTCCTGCTCAAGATGCTCTACGACCGGCGCCTGCGCCCCGGCATGACGGCAGAGCAGGTCAACCCGATCACCCGGATCATCGCGCGCGAGTTGACGGACGGGCCGGTGTAACGCAGCATTACGACGAAAGAATAAGGACCATCCCCATGGGTATTTTCGATTTCCTCTCTGGCCAGTTCATCGACGTCATCCATTGGACCGACGACACCCGCGATACGATGGTTTGGCGGTTCGAGCGTGAGGGTCATGAGATCAAATACGGCGCCAAGCTGACGGTGCGTGAGGGGCAAGCGGCGGTTTTTGTGCATGAGGGGCAGTTGGCGGATGTCTTCACCCCCGGTCTCTATATGCTTGAGACCAACAACATGCCGATCATGACGACCCTGCAACACTGGGATCACGGCTTTCGCAGCCCGTTCAAATCCGAGATCTATTTCGTCAATACGACCCGCTTCAACGACCTGAAATGGGGCACCAAGAACCCGATCATCGCCCGCGACCCTGAGTTTGGCCCGGTGCGCCTGCGCGCCTATGGCACCTATTCCGTGCGGGTGAGCGACCCCGCGAAGTTCCTGACCGAGATTGTTGGCACCGATGGTGAGTTCACCATGGACGAAATCTCGTTCCAGATCCGCAACATCATTGTTCAGGCTTTCTCGCGCACGCTCGCCTCCTCTGGCATCCCGGTGCTCGACATGGCCGCCAACACGCGCGAGTTGGGGCAGCTGGTGGGCAAGGATATCGCCGCACAGATTGCAGAATACGGGCTGGCGATGCCCGAGCTTTATATCGAGAATATCTCCCTGCCGCCCGCGGTCGAGGCGGTGATGGACAAACGCACTTCGATGGGCGTGGTCGGCAACCTCAACGAGTACATGCAATTCCAAGCGGCTGAGGCGCTTGGCCGCGAAGGTGCGGGCGGGGCCGCGATGCAAACGGGCCTCGGCGCGGGGCTGGGGATGAGCATGGCCCAAGCCGCCACCGCGCAGGCCGGCCCTTGGGGCGCGCGCCCTGCCCCCACCGCCGCCGCACCGGTGCCGCCACCCCCGCCGCCGGTCGAAAAGGTCTGGCATATCGCCAAGGACGGCGCGACCTCAGGCCCGTTTTCCAAGGCGGCCATGGGCCGCAAGGCGAGTGAGGGCAGCCTTACCCGCGAGTCTCTGGTTTGGACGCCGGGCCAAGATGGCTGGCAGCGGGCCGAGGATGTGGCCGAATTGGCGCAGCTTTTCACCGTGATGCCCCCGCCACCGCCGCCGCCCCCGGCTTGATCCGCAGGCGCGTGGGCAAAAGGCCTTCGCGCGTCCCGCCCGTGGCCCCTCAGGTCCACGGGCCACCCCCATCCGCTCCGCCGCGATTGACCTTGCAAAGCACCCCTTATGTCCGCCACCGATCTGCCCCCCGCCGCCCCGCTTGAAGAGCACCGTTTCCCCTGCGACACCTGCGGGTCGGACATGCGCTTTGACCCGGCGCAGGCGCTGCTGATCTGCGATCACTGCGGCAATGTGGAGCCGATCGACGGCAACGGGCGCCACGCCCATGCCATCGCCGAACAGGACTTTCGCGCTGGATTGCAGGCCGCCCTGCCCGCCGCTGAGATGGAAGAGACCCGCGTCACCACCTGCCCCAACTGCGCAGCGCAGGTGGAATTCGAGCCCGGCAAACACGCCGCCGAATGCCCTTTCTGCGCGACGCCCGTGGTGATCGACACCGGCACCAACCGCCATATCAAACCCCGCGCCGTGCTGCCCTTCGCCCTGCCCGAAGAACGCGCCCGCGACGCGATGAAAGACTGGCTCGGCAGCCTTTGGTTCGCCCCCAACGGGCTGCAACAATATGCCCGCAAGGGCCGCCGGATGCAGGGCATCTATGTGCCCTTCTGGACCTATGACGCACAGACCGCCTCCAGCTATCGCGGGGAGCGTGGAACCGTCTATTACGTCACCCGCACCGTCATGCGCGATGGCAAGCGGGTGAAGCAGCAAGTGCCGAAAATCCGCTGGCGGGCCGCTTCGGGGCGGGTGGCACGCTTCTTTGACGACGTACTGGTGCTGGCCTCCCGGTCGCTGCCCAAGAAACACACCGACGCGCTGCACCCTTGGGACCTCTCGGCGCTGGAGCCCTATGCGCCCGAATATCTCGCCGGTTTCCGGGCCGAAGCATATGGCATCACGCTGGAGGAAGGCTTTGTTCAGGCCCGCGCCCATATGGACCGGGTGATCGAGCGGGACGTGAAGTTCGACATCGGCGGCGACCGCCAGCGGGTGCATGACATCAATACCCAAGTCAGCGATGTGACCTTCAAACATATCCTGCTGCCGGTCTGGCTTGCCGCCTATAAATACCGCGGCAAGACCTATCGTTTCGTGGTGAACGGCCATTCCGGCAAGGTGCAGGGCGAACGCCCCTATTCCGCCATCAAGATCACCTTTGCCGTGGTGCTGGGGCTGATCGCCGCCGCCATCGTCGGCTATTTCATGGCCCAGCAATGACCCAGACTTACGACCAGTTCACCGACCTTTTGCAGGCGCGCTATTCCTGCCGCGCCTTTCGGCCCGATCCCGTCCCCAAAGAGAGCATCACTCAGATCGTCAGCGCCGCGCGCCATGTGCCCTCGTGGTGCAATGCGCAGCCATGGCAGGTGACCATTACGCGCGGCGCGGGCACCGATGCCTTTCGCGCAGCCCTCCTTGAAGCCGCCAGCGCCGACACCCCGGTCGCGCCGGACCTGCCATGGCCCACGGGCTACTCCGGGGCCTATGCCGAACGCCGCCGCACCTGTGGCTTCCAGCTTTACGACGCGGTGGGCATCGCCAAATCCGACCGCGCCGCGCGTCAGGCGCAGATGCTGCGCAACTACGCGCTTTTCGACGCGCCGCATGTGGCCATCGTGACCGCCCCGGCCGAGCTTGGCCCCTATGGCGCGATGGACTGCGGCGGCTTCGTCACCGCCTTCACCCTCGCCGCGACAGCGCTTGGCGTGGCCAGCATCCCGCAGGCCGCCATCGCCGCCTATGCGCCCTTGGTACGCGAAGTGCTAGCGTTGCCCGAGGATCGGCTGGTGCTCTGCGCGATCTCCTTCGGCTATGCCGATGAGACGCATCCCGCGAACGCCTTTCGCACCGAACGTGCCGCCCCCTCTGACATTATCGATTGGAAAAACTGACATGCGCGCATTGCTGCAACGGGTAACCGAGGCTTCGGTCACGGTCGAGGGCGAGGTTATCGGCAAGATCGGCCCCGGCCTCCTGATCCTCGTCTGCGCCATGCCCGAAGACACCGAAGAGACCGCCGAGAAACTGGCCTTGAAGATCTCCAAACTGCGGCTGTTCAAGGACGATGGCGGCAAGATGAACCTGAGCCTAGCCCAAACCGGTGGCGGCGCCTTGGTGGTGAGCCAGTTCACCCTCGCCGCCGATACCTCGCGCGGCAACCGCCCCGGCTTTTCCGGCGCAGCGAAGCCCGAGAAGGCCGAGGCGCTCTATTCCCATTTCGCCCGCAGCCTCGCCGGGCTCGAGATCCCCGTGCAGACCGGACGGTTCGGCGCGGATATGGCCGTGGCGCTGGTCAACGACGGGCCGGTGACCCTCTGGCTCGATACGGCGGCGCCCTGATAGTTCGGTGGAAAGCATGGGCCGGCAAGCTTGGGAGGAGGTAAGCTTGCCGGCCGGTATAACGGGTCCGGGAGGAGGAGGACCGTTAATATGCGGTGTCAGATCAACCCGGGAAGGAGCGGGGTCTGGCACCTGACAATGCAGCGCGTAAGGCGCGACATTGATGGCTGAGGGTCTATAAGCGCAGTGTCTTAGAGACCGTCGTATTCTTCGGTCACCAGCGCTTGGGCGTGCTGGGGAATTTGGTCGCGGTCGATGCCCGCACGCTCAAGCTGTGCGTCGCTCATGCTGTTGAGGACGGCCTGCATGCGCGAGATCTGCATCTGGGTGACGCCACGCGCCAGCAGGTTGCCGACCTTGCCCGCAGCGGTGCCAAGCGCACCGAGAACCGGAGCGGTCGCATCACGCAGGGAGAAACCGTGGGGGGCGGATAGGGTGTTGTCATACTTCATAGGTCTGTTCCTTTGAAAGTTCTTCCGACGCCACACGCCGGATCTCGCACCGTGCGATGCCGATATCGGACAGTTCGCGATCGCTCAGTACGTTGAGTTCTGTGAAGGTTCGGTTGTAAGCTGCGCGCCGGGCCTTGATCTGGGCCACGCGACGGCGCATGCTGTCAACGCTGTGATGAAGCCCATCGAGCGCGGAGCTCAGGGTAGTGCCACGTGAGATTGCCATCGTCATAAGCGCAACTCCTTTCAGAATGCTGCAAGTGCATTATCAATGCTGCAATGCAGAAGTAGTACGCTCTGACCCTATTTTGAACCCGCAGAATTTGCATAGGCGCTATGCCCGAAACGAAAGGCCGGGGGCTAACTACAGGTAAACAGCCTAAAATTTTTGCGCTGATACACAGGAAATGTGCATCGGCGCAACGCAGCGGGGCTGCAATCAGGGGATTTGGGGACGGGCGGCGGCGTGCCGCCCTTTCTTGTGTGAGTCGATTAGCTCACCGGTTCCCAAGGGCGTGTGTAGACGCTGAGCACCTTTGACACCTCGTCATGGGTCGCGTCGTTCATCGTGACCTGCGCGACCAACCCACGCTTCTTGTCGTCCACCACCTCGGTTACCCGCGCGGCACAGCCCGCCTTTTCAAGGCTGCCATTATAGACCCGCGTGATCGCGTCCTTGCGGAGATCGGGTTTGAAGATCTTGCCAACAGCCGTCTTGGGCAGCTCGTCCATGATCTTGAGGTGCTTGGGCTGGGCTGCGCGTTCCGCGACATGTTCGCGCGCATAGGCCAACAGTTCCTCTTCGGTGACATTGGCCCCCTCGACGAGTTCGACAAAGGCGCAGGGCACCTCGCCCGCGTGGGGGTCGGGCTGGCCGATGGCACCCGCAAAGGCGACGGCCTCATGGCCCAGCAGCGCCTCTTCGATTTCGGCGGGGTCAATGTTGTGCCCGCCGCGAATGATCAGGTCCTTGGCCCGGCCCGTGATCCAGATATAGCCATCGCTGTCGATCCGGCCCAGATCGCCGGTGCGCAGGTATTTGCCGTGGTAGAAGAGGTCTTTGTTCTTGTCTTCCTCGACATAGGTATGGCCCGAGAAGACGCCGGGGTTCGAGACGCAGATCTCGCCAATCTCATCCGTCTCCGCGTCGATCGGACCATCCACGGTGCCCTTGATGATTCGCACGTCCGAATAGGGGAAAGCGATACCGATGGAGCCGACCTTCTTGATGCCGTCCGTCGGGTTGCAAGAGACAAGGCAGGTCGCCTCGGTCAGACCATAGCCTTCGACCAGCGTGACGCCAGTGGCCTTCTCAAACCGGCGGAAGAGTTCCAGCGGCAGCGGGGCGGAGCCGGAAAAGGCGGTTTTCACCGTGCTGACATCCGCATCGATCGGGCGCTGCATCTTGGCCGAAATCGCCGTGGGCACGGTGATGATAAAGGTGATCTTCCACCGCTCCACCAGCTTCCAGAAGTTATCGAACACCCCATCCCCGCGATAGCCCTGCGGCGTGGGGAAGACCACATGCGCGCCCGAGGACACGGCGGCCATCAGGATCACATGGCAAGCAAAGACGTGGAACAGCGGCAGCGGACACATGATATTGTCCTGCTCGCTGAACAGCAGGCGGTGCCCCAGCCAGCCGTTGTAGATCAGCCCGGAATATTTGTGTTGCGCCACCTTTGGCATCCCGGTGGTGCCGCCAGTGTGGAAATAGCAGGCAACGCGATCCTCTTGCACGTCCTCAAAGTTGAGCGAGGTGTTCTGCTTGGCGATCTCCGCGTTGAAGTTGAGGTATTTGGCTTGGTTGTTCACCATCCCCTTAGGCCGCACCAGCGGGACGATCCAGCTTTTCGGCGGGGTGAGATAGCGCACCAGATCGACCTCGAGCACCGTGTGCACCTTGGGCGCAAGCCGCACCGCTTCGGCGGTCTTTTGGGCCACATCCGTTTTGGGGAAAGGCCGCAGGGTGACGACGACGGAGGCGCCCACTTCGCGCAGGATGGCACCGATCTGTTCGGCGTCCAGCAGCGGATTGATCGGGTTCACGATCCCGGCCACGGCACCGCCCAACAGGGTGATCGTCGTCTCGTTACAGTTGGGCAGCACATAGGCCACCACGTCCTTCTCACCCACGCCGAGGCTGCGGAAGAGGTTCGCCGCCTGCGTCACGCGGCCATGCAACTCTTTCCAAGACAGCGTTTCGGCCTTGTCCTTTGGGCCCGAGAAAATCTGATAGCTGACGGCATTATGGTTGGGGAATTTCGCGGCCGTATTGCTCAGCATTCCGTAAAGCGTCTTGGCCACGTCGCGGTCTTCCCACGGCATTTCCGCCGCGATGGCATTGCGGTCTTCGATCCCGGCGAATGTCATGGTGTCTCCTCCCCTGTGCCGGTGTTCCGGCTTATTCTCCTCGCGCCAGATTGCGGCGAAACGCGCCGTTTCGCAAGCAATCGGCGGCAACAAACGCAACGTCACACTAGGGTGACGTAACGCCGGGGTTGCACTGTTCAAGGGCGGCTCAGGCCGCGGCGGCGGCCCCATCGGTGAACTGAAGCCGCGCCAGGCGCGCATAAAGCCCGTCACTGGCGACCAATTCGTCGTGGGTGCCGATGGCCGCGATGCGCCCGGCCTCCATCACCACGATGCGGTCGGCCTTTTTCACGGTGGCCAGACGGTGGGCCACGATCAGCGTCGTGCGATCCGCGCTCAGCCGGTCGACGGCGGCCTGCACCAGACCTTCGCTCTCGGAATCCAACGCCGAAGTAGCCTCGTCCAGCAGCAGAACCGGCGCGTCACGCAGGATGGCGCGGGCGATGGCGATGCGTTGTTTCTGCCCGCCCGACAGCATCACGCCGCGCTCGCCCAGATAGCTGTCATAGCCATCGGGCAGCGCGGTGATGAAGTCATGCGCGGCGGCGGCGCGGGCGGCTTCCTCGACCTCGGCGTCACTGGCATCGGGGCGTCCGAAACGGATGTTTTCAGCCGCCGTGGCGGCAAAGATCACCGGGTCTTGCGGCACCAGCGCGACCGAACGGCGGAAGTGGTCCCGCGCCACGTCACGCAGGTCGACCCCATCCAAGGTGATCTGCCCCGACTGCGGGTCATAAAAGCGCAGGATCATCTGGATGATCGTCGTCTTCCCCGCGCCCGAGGGGCCGACAAAGGCCACCGTCTCGCCGGGGTTGATCTCAAGGTCGACACCATCAAGCGCCGCCACATCGGGGCGCGCCGGATAGGTGAACTGCACGTTCTCAAATGCGATCCGGCCCGCGACAGGCTGCGGCAGGCTGCTCTGGCTTGCGGGCGCCGGGTCTTGCACCGTATCCTCGCTTTGCAACAGGTCGATCAGCCGCTCCGTGGCGCCCGCGGCGCGCTGCAACTCGCCCCAGATCTCTGACAGGGCAGCGACCGCGCCCGCGACCATGACCGCGTAGATCACGAATTGCACCAGCGCGCCCGCGCTCATCACATCCGCCCGCACGTCGCGCGCGCCGATCCACAGCACGCCCACCACCCCCGCGAAGACCAGAAAGATCACGATCATCGTCATCACGGCGCGGGTTTTGATCCGGCGCTGCGCGGCATCGAAAGAGGCTTCGGTCATCTGCGCGAATTGGCCCCGGCTCGCCGCTTCATGGGTAAACGCCTGCACCGTCTGGACCGCGCCCAGCGTTTCAGAGGCGTTGCCGGAACTCGCCGCGATCCAGTCTTGGTTCTCGCGGCTCAGCACCCGCAGGCGGCGGCCCAGCGTCAGGATGGGGATCACCACGGCGGGCACGATCAGCAGCACCAGCCCGGTCAGTTTGGCCGAGGTCAGCAGCATCAGCCCCAAGCCGCCCACAAAGATCAGCAGGTTGCGCAGCGCGATCGAGACCGAAGAGCCGATCACCGAGAGGATCAGCGTCGTGTCGGTGGTGATCCGGCTCAGCACTTCACCGGTCACGATACGCTCATAAAAGGCGGGGCTCATGCCCACGACACGGTCGAACACCGCGCGCCGGATATCGGCCACCACCCGTTCGCCCAGCCGTGTCACCAGCGCATAGCGCAGCCCGGTACCAAGGGCGAGCAGCCCCGCGATCAACAAAGCGGCGATGAAATAGAGATCGAGCAATTCGCTCTCCCCCGTGCCGAAATTGTCGATCACCCGCCGGACCGCCAAGGGCAAGGTGAGCGAGATCATCGCGGTCAGCACCAGTGCCGCCCCGGCGGCGGCCATCAGCCAGCGATAGGGCGCCATGAAGGGCATCAGCGCCGCCAAAGCCCCGATCCGCCGCGACTTTTCGCGTTCGTCTTTGGCGCTTGGTGCGGGGGCTGGGGTGCGTGCCATGGGCTTTCCTTTGTCTTTCCACATCGGTCATGGCGCGGGGGCTGGGCGGGGTCAAGCAAGACCGCCCCGATAAGGACAATCTGCCGCCCCCGACAGACAGCGGCGGGCGCATCTATCCCGCGCGGCGGCGGTCATGAAAGCTTCGGGGAAAGAGTGGAGCGGGCGACGGGAATCGAACCCGTATCATCAGCTTGGAAGGCTGAGGTCTTACCATTACACAACGCCCGCGCTACGGCTCCTCTCCTATTTTATCGCTCCCTGAGCGTCAAGTGGAGCGATGCCCCTTTGGCAAGATCAATCACATGAGCCTGCTCTTGCCACTGGCCCGTCATCAAGGTGGCAGCCCGGCCCAAGGGGCACTAGCTTAGCCTCACGGGATGAAAACGAGGCATTGGAATGGACGCCAGACCAGCCCAAGACCAAAAGCGCGAGGTCGTCATGACCCACGGTGTTCTCAGCGAGGACCCCGAGGATCTGTTTCACGGCACCGGGCTGCGGGTGGTGCGGGCCGTCCTGCACGAGGCGGTGCTGCGGCTGTGGAGCGATGATGCTTTCGGGATGGCCGGAAATGTGGCCTTTCGCGCGCTGCTGGCGATTTTTCCGTTTCTGATCTTCACCAGTTCGCTCACTGCCTTTGTCGGCGACCGGTCGATGGCCGACGACCTGATCCATTTCCTGATCGCCATCGTCCCCCCTGCCCTGATCGAGCCGATCGTGTCGGAGGTGGAAAAGGTCATGACCGTGCCGCGCGGCGATCTGCTGAGCGTGGGTATCCTGCTGACCGTTTGGTTCGCCGTGGGCGGGGTCGATGGGGTGCGCGTGGGGTTGAACCGCGCCTATGGGCTACGCGAGACGCGGTCGGTCTTTACGATCTACGCGGTGCAGGTGGCCATGGTGCTGCTGGCGAGCCTGATCCTCGTGATCGTGGGCTATCTGTTGGTGCTCGCCCCCCGGGCCGGGTCTTGGCTGCATATGTTGATGCCGGGTTTCGATCCGCGCTCGGTTACCGTGGGGCTGGTCCGTTTTCCCGCCTCGGCCACGATCCTGCTGGTCGCGCTTTTTGCGGCCCATGTGATCCTGCCCGCACGGCGGACGCGGTTTAACAACATCTGGCCCGGGGTTGTCGCCACCGCCGCTGCTTGGACGGTGCTGGCGGTGCTGTTCTCATCCTACCTGCGCAGCTTTGGCACCTATGCCAGCTATTACGCGGGCATGGCGGGGATCATTGCGGCACTTTACTTCATGTATCTTGCCGCACTGGTGCTGATTTTTGGCGGTGAGTTGAACCGCGCGTTGCGCATCCGCAGATTGGCCCGCGCGATGAGCGATCAGCCCTGATCCCCTGCGCAGGGCGTGCCCGCAGCGCCCCAGACCGTCATGTCATGCACCAGCGCATCGAGCGTCCCTTCGGGCACCGATCGCCCCGCGCCGGGGGCGAAACCCCAGTTCACGAAGGCCGAGTTTTGCAGGTGGTCGACCAGAGAGGCGATGTCATGGCCGTCATTGGTCTCAGGGTCGCGCAACTGGATGCAGACCTCGGCTGAGGACTTGCCGAACCACGCCAATTCCACCGGCGGCAGCCGCCAAGCATCGTCGATATGCGGCGGGGCATGGGGCACGGTGTTCGCGGCGGCAGAGGTGACGTGGCAGGCGTCGCAAGGGATGCTCTCGGCCCCGATCCGGCTCTCGCCCGCGCGCACATTCATGCCGTGCTCCGCCTCCGGCCCATAGCCCAAGCCCTGCCACATCGGCTGACCCTCTTCGCCGACATGGCAATTGGTGCAACGCGGATGCGCGGTGACGGTGAAAATCCGATCCCAAGCGGCCAGCCCCTCGGCGCGATCGGGCGCCTCCTGCGCAAAGGCGGGGACGGCCAGCATGAGGGCTGCGCAGGTCGATAGATATCTCATGCGAAATCCACGGATTTGGAGAGGGGAAGTTCACGGACCCGCTGGCCCGTGGCGGCAAAGATTGCATTGGCCAGCGCAGGCGCGGCGGGCGGCACGCCCGGCTCGCCAATGCCGCGCAGCTTGCCGCCATTCTCCAGCCCGCGCACCTCGATCTTCGGCGTCTGATACAGCCGCAACCCTTCGTAGAGGTGGTAATTGTCCTGCTGCGGCACCCCGTCGCGATAGGTCAGTTCGCAGTTCATCGCATGGCCCAAACCCCAGATCACCGCGCCGGAGAGTTGCGCCTCGAAGTTCACCGGATCCATCACGCGGCCCACTTCGGCGGCAACGAAAACGCGGTCGATCTTGAGGCCCGCGTCGGTCTGGCTGACCTCGACCACCTCGGCCACCGGCACGCCGAAGGACAGGCAAAAGGCCAGCCCGCGGCCCCGCCCCGGCCCGAGGTCCGCACCCCAATCCGACATTTCGCCCACAGCCTTCAACACCTTGCGCGAGGGCGCATGGGTGCAAAGGCGCAACCGTTCCTCCAAAGGGTCGACACCCGCCGCATGGCACATCTCATCCATGAAGCTTTCGTGCAGGAAGCCGTTGCCCGATGCCCCAACCGACCGCCAAGAGCTGACCGGCACCATTGCGGGCACCCGGTGGCCGGTCACGCGGTAATCGGGGATCGCGAAGGGCTGATCCCACGCGCCCGCCACGATGGCGATGTCGGGGCCGAAGACCGGCTGGTTCAACCGCGCCATCTGCGATTCTGCCGTCGAAGGTGCCGCGATGGCCAGATCATAGGCCGCGATCTGCCCCTCCGAGACTTTGCCCCGCGCCCGCGCCATGGCCAGCGGGCGGGGGAAGTCATGGGTGAAATCCTCCTCGCGCGACCAGACCATCTTGATCGGCGTGCCGGGCAGTTGCATCGCCACTTCGACGGCGCGCAGGGTATAGTCATCCTCAAGCCGCCGCCCGAAACTGCCGCCTGACATCAGCACATGGATATGCACATTCTCAGCGTCGATCCCGGTAAGCGCGGCGACATTGGCCTGCATGAAACGCGGGATCTGCGTGCCGGTCCAGATATCGACGCGGGCCTTCTCCAGCTTCACCACCACGCTCATCGGCTCCAGCGGGGCATGGGCCAGATAGGGGATGCGGTACTCGGCCTCCAACACCTCCCCATCGGCCAGTGCTGCGGTGACATCGCCGTCATCGCGAAACCGGCTGTCCTGCCGGTCATCGGTGAAGGAGGCCGCCACGGCTTTGAATTGATCCGCCGTGTCGCCGATATAGGGCGACGGGCCCCAATCACATTTCACCGCCTGCGCGGCCTGAAAGGCCCGCCAGGTGTTGTCTGCCACCACCGCGACACCGCCGGTGATGGGCAAGACCGCCTTCACGCCGCGCATCTTTTCGGCGCGGCCCGCGTCAAAGCCCATGATCGCCCCGCCCTGCGCCGGGTTGGTGCGGGTCGTGGCGTGAAGCATCCCCTCCATCATCATATCGATGCCATAGGTCTGGGTGCCAGTGGATTTGGCCATGATATCGGTGCGCATCTGCGTCTTGCCAAGGTGCCGCCACGCGCCGGGGTCGCGCAGCGTGACCTCGGTCACCGGGTCGATCTCCGCCGCGGCTGCGGCGAGGTCTTGATAGGCCAGCCGCATGCCGTCGGGCAGCACCACCGCGCCCGCCTCGGTCTTGATTTGGCTCCGCTCTAGCCCTGTCTGCGCCACGGCGGCGGCCAGCAGCGTTTCGCGGGCCACGGCCCCGGCCATGCGCAGCCGGTCGTACATATCCGGCACGGTCGAACTGCCGCCGGTCAATTGCAGGCCGAGCAGCTTTCCCGCCACATCCGAGGCGCCGCGCCCGGTCCGCGCCAGCAGCGTTTCCGAGGTCGCGGCGATCGGCATCGCCTCAACCCCGACCACGCCGTTGTAATAGACCGGCGAGGGCGGCCCGGGCGTGATCTGCACCGTGTCGAGGTCGACATCCAATTCCTCGGCGATCATATGGGCTTGGATCGAATAGGCCCCCTGCCCCACATCGGCGCGCGGGGTGATCAGGGTGACGCCGCTCGCGTCGATCTTGACGTAAGGCGTGATCGCCGCCGCGCCGGGTGGCAGACCAGCGAGCAACGGGTTCTTCAGGTCGCGTTTGTACAGGTAGGTGCCAAAGGCCACGCCCCCGGCAATGGCGGCGGAGCCGACGATGAAACTGCGGCGGGTGATGGTGCGCAGGCGCGACATGTCAGGCCCCCCGCAGCCGCGCGGCGGCGCTGTGAACGGCGGCGCGAATACGCGGATAGGTGCCGCAGCGGCAGAGGTTCCCGCTCATCGCGGCTTCGATCTGATCGTCGGTCGGCTCGGGGTTCAACTCCAGAAATGAGGCCGCCTGCATGATCTGCCCCGATTGGCAGTAACCGCATTGCGCCACCTGATGCTCCACCCATGCCGCCTGCACCACATGCAGCGCTTCGGGCGTGCCCAAGCCTTCGATGGTGGTGACATCGCCGTTCACATCCGCCGCCCGCAATTGGCAAGACCGCACGGCCAGCCCATCGACATGCACCGTACAGGCCCCGCATTGCGCGATGCCGCAGCCGTATTTCGGCCCGGTGATCCCCAACTCGTCGCGCAAAACCCAGAGCAGCGGCATGTCGTCTTCCACGTCCACCTCGTGGACCGTGCCGTTAACCGTCAATTCCATCGGTGATCCTTCCGCGCTGGTGCCCCCAATGTAGCGGGCAGCGCCTATCGCGCAAGACCGCGCGAAGCGGCTCGCGCAGCGTCACCTTGGCAGGGCGGGCATGGCGGCGGGTGCCGCCGCTTCGCTTATTCGAGGTCTTGCGCCGTCAGCGCGCGGTGAATTTCGCGACGGACCAATTTGCGCACATTGCGGGTGATCCGCTCGCCCAAGGCCCCCTGAAGCTCGGCGCGGACGATCTCGGTCACCATGTCGCGCAGTGCTTCCTCGTCGAGGAACTGATCCTCACCCGCGCTGCCCGCCTCCTGCGCGGGGGCGGCATAGTCGAATTCCGGCGCGGTGGCGGCAGGATCGGCCACACGCGGGCCGCTGTCGGCGAAACGGCGCACCTGCTCTTCGAGCTGCGGTGTCGTGGGCTGCGGGCGGTTTGGGGCTGGCGTCTCAGCCTCTACCGTCGCCGTATCGGCAATCGGGGCCTCTGGCGCGTCAAGCTCCGCATCGTCTTTCCACTCCATCGCCGGAGGTTCGGTGCCGGAATAGTCATTATCGCCGGGCGCGTCCGGATCCCAATCGTCAGAGATCTTGCCAATGGCGGTCTCAAGCGCCGCCAGCTTGTCGCTACGGCTGGCCCCGGTCGCCTTAGCCACCGCGTCGGAAACGGCGCGGGCCCGGGCCTCATCCGCGGTCTCAGACGCGGGGGTGCGATAGTCCTCGGCATGCAAATCGCTCGGATCGTCATGCAGCATGTCATAGTCCAAGGGCGAGACCTTCGCCGGATCAACAGCAGCGGCCTTTGGGCGATCCTCGCCATCCGACGTGGCGACCCTAAGCGCGGGGGTCAGCACCAACCGGTCACTCGACGCCGCGGGAGCCTTCTCGGCAGGCGGGGTCGCCGGGTGACGGGCCGAGACGAATGGACGCTCTGCCTCATCGACACTGTCTTCCGCTTCGGTCTGCATGGCTTGGGTCAAGCTCAGCGGCTGCGGCGCGGCTTTGGGTGTTTCACCGACGCCCTCGTCAGAAGCGGGACGCGCCGTGCCGCCCGAAGCTGTGCGCAGCGACAGGTGCGGGGTGAAATCCTCAGAGGTCACGCTATCCGATGTCGGCTCGTCCAATGCGCCCCGCATGCTTTTGAACGCGGCACCGGTGTCATTTGCAGAATCGGCAGCCTCCGACTTGGAAACCGGCGTAGGGTTGGACGTTTGCAGGGGACGCTTGTCTTCGGACACCAATCGGCGAATCGACGACAGGACGTCTTCCACCTCCGCGTTTGTGACGGGTTCGGACATATTTCTCTACCACTCTTGCCTCGCGGATAGCTTAACCGCGTGGGAGGATTCTCACAATGGGGCGGTGCAAAATGCCAAACGACCGCGCAAACCGTCAGTCTTTTTGCAGCGCGCGCAGCACTCGATCCAGCGCTTGGCCCTCTTTCGAGTATTTAGCAGGAGCGTCCTTAACAAGGTTGTAATAGGCCCCCGCGTCATAGATCTGCACCGGAAGCTTCAGATCCTGCGCGGTCAGGCGGCCCGTGGCCGCCAGCACGGAATAGGCCGCCACATAGAGATTGGCACGGGCCGATACGCGGGTCGATTCCGCATCCAGCAAGGATTGTTCGGCGTCCAGCACGTCCAATGTGGTACGCGCGCCGAGGGTGGCTTCCTCGCGGACGCCGCGGAAGGCGATACGCGCGGCCCTGATCTGCCGGTCGGAGGCTTCCAACTGCGCCCGCGCCGAGGCCAGCGCGGCATAGGCGTTGCCCACTTCCTGCTCGACGTCTTGGCGCACCACATGCAGGTTCGCGCGCTGCGCGTCTCGCTGGGCCATCGCGCTGCGCACGGCCGAGGACAGCGCCCCGCCCTGATAGATGGTCTGACCGACCTCGACCCCAACGCTGCCGCTGCGGGTATAGGCTTCGCTGTCGAAAGTCTCGTTCAGCCCATATTGCCCGTTCAGCGTGATCCGCGGGGCCATGGCGGCCTCATTGGCTTCGACGCTGAGATCGGCCGCCGCCACCTGATGCTGTGCGGCGATGATCGACGGGTGAGCGCGCACGGCCAAAGCCTTGGCCGAGGCGAGGTTGCCGCCGACATTCGGCAGGCTCGGCGGTTGGCTAAGGTTGCCCGGGGCATGGCCCACGGCATTGCGATACTCCTCGACCGCGCGCAGCAGCACGCCTTCGGCGCCCGCCAGCCCGCTGCGGGCATTGGCAAGCTGCGCTTCGGCCAAGGCCACATCGGTGCGGGTGACTTCGCCCACGTCGAAACGATCCCGCGCGGCGCGCAATTCCTGCGTCAGCAGCCGCAGGTTATTGTTGCGCAGCTCGACCGTTTCCGAGGCTTCGATCACGCCCATATAGGCCGCAACCGCGCGCAGCAGGACTTGTTGTTCTAGGTTGACCAAGGCCTGACGGGTGGCCAGCACGGTCTCTTTTGCCGCCTCCACCCGATAGGCGCTTGCCCCGAAATCATAGAGTAGCAATTCGCCAATCAGGCTGATCGACGCCTTGAGGCTTTCCGTCGACTGGGCTGGCAGAAGAGAGGAACTGCGCGTGGTGCCAAAGCTCTGCGTCAGCCCGGCGGCCCACCGCAGCACAGGTTTCAGTGTCGACTTCGCCGCGGCCACATCCTCATCGGCGGCACGCAAAAGCGCGCGGTTCTGCTCCAGCAGGCCGGAATGCTCATAGGCCCCCACCAGCGCATCGGCCAATGTTTCAGCAGCAGCCACACGCGGCAGGGCAGCGCCGCTGGCGAGGACAAGGCTCACCGGCACGGCGATGGCAAAACGTTTGAGGGATTTCGTGAAACTGTTCGCGCTCATGGCTCAATGCCCCTGAATGGCTTTTTTAGACCTTTAACCGGCCCGTAGGCCGATCGGGGCGGGTGCCCCTCCTCTGAAGGCGAAGTGGCGCGCGGTATGATCGGCGCGCCATCCTGTCGCTTACAGCTGGAATTCTGCCTGACGTTCAAAGCCACGCAGCACCGGCGCACCGGCGTTGAATTCGGGCCGCCAAGACACCTGACCGCCGCGTTTATAGCCCACGCGCACCTCGCCCAGACCCCGATCCATAAAGAGACAAGCGATCCGCCCGCCCTCTTTCACCTGTTCCACCAGCGCTGCGGGCAGCTCACCCACCGCACCTTGGACGATGACCACATCATAGGGCCCATGCTGCGGCGCGCCTTCGGTCAGCGGGGCGACATGGACGATCACATTGTCCGCGCCTGCCTGCGCCAGCGCCTCTTGCGCCTCGGCAGCCATGGCCTCGTCTTCCTCAACGGCGACGACGGCCTCGGCCATATGCGCGATCACGGCGCTGGAATAGCCCATGGCGCAGCCGATATCGAGCACGAGTTCCTCATTGGTGATGTCGAGGTGATCGAGCATCTTGGCCAATGTTCGCGGGTCGAGGAGCACCCGATCCTGCCCCAGATCGAGGTTTTCACCCAGATAGGCAGCCTCGCGCTGTGCCGCCGGCACGAAGTCTTCGCGCTGCACGGTCAGCATCGCGTCGATGATTGGAAACTTGGTCACATCCGAAGGACGAACCTGCGTATCTACCATGGTTACGCGGCGGGCGGCGAAATCACTCATCAGCTAAACTCATTCGTTCAGGGTGTCTGAAGAGTGATGTGCCACATTGCCGGGCCAGCGGCAACGCCCTGACCGCATTTTCGCGCGCATATGGGACTTGCGGCCCCCTTCGTGATCCGTTAGCAGTGCGCCAACCACCGGTCGGCGAGTTGGCGGAGTGGTTACGCAGCGGATTGCAAATCCGTGTACACCGGTTCGATTCCGGTACTCGCCTCCAATCCCCGACATAAGCGGCTACGCGATACCGCTGCCCCGGTGAAACCACTATTCGCGCGCGCTTCTCTTAAAAGCCACCCAGGCCCCCTCGTCATCAACGACGCGGCCATGTCTCACACCTCGCCGCCTTTCCCCGCCGCCGCCAAAACCTCGCGCAACTCATCTTCATTCCGGTAGCCGATCAGAATACCCGCCGTCGCCTCACCCATCGTGGCATCGCTGGCTGCGATCTTGGCGTCGGAGATGGTGGTGCGCTGAGCGGTGCGGCGCGCCCAGCGGAACAGCAGTTGCTCTAGCCGGGCGCGCTCCGGCGCATGGGCGGGGTCGGCCCCCAGATCGTCCAACTCATCGGGATCGCTCTCAAGGTCGAACAGCATCGGGCGGAACCCTTCGGCAAAGACGTATTTCCACCGCCCGTCGAAAAGCATCGTCAGCTTGGCGTCCTTCACCTCGACCCCCAAGCGTTTGCGCACGTCGCGCTGCGCGTAGTCGTATTCCGAGACCACGAAATCGCGCAACCGCTCGGCCTTGCCATGTAACAGCGGCAAGAGGGATCGGCCTTCGATGATATGCGGCACGGCGGCGCCGCCGAAATAATCAAGAATGGTGGGCACCACGTCGATCGCCTCGACCAGTGCCGAGGATTTTGCGCCGCGGGTCGCATCGGCCTCGGGGCGGGGATCAACGACGATCATCGGGATGCGCGCGGAGGGGTCGTGAAAAAGCTCCTTCTCGCCCATCCAGTGGTCGCCAAGGTAATCGCCGTGATCCGAGGTGAAGACGATCATCGTATCATCCGCGACCCCCTCTTCGGTCAGGAACGCCATCAGCCGACCGATCTGGTCGTCAAGCTGTTTGATCAGCCCCATATAGGCAGTCAGAACCCGGCCTCGGGTCGCGTCATCGGAAAAGGCTTGGGAAACGCGCTCCTGCATGAATGCGCCATAGACGGGATGCGGGTCGCGCTTCTCCGCCGCGCTGCGCACCGGGTCCAGATGGCTCTCGGGCCCGTAGAGATCATGGTAGGGCGCAGGGACGATATAGGGCCAGTGCGGTTTGATATAGCTCAGGTGCAGACACCACGGCTGATCCCCGGCCTCGCGGATGAAATCGATGGCGCGGCCTGTGATATAGGGCGTCTCGCTCTCCTCATCCGCGGCGCGGGCCGGTTTGTCGGCGTGGTCCAGGAACCAACCACTCAGGATATTGCCCTCTGCGTCCTCGGCACTGTTGGCGACGGAATGCCACGGGTTCTCATCCTGCCACCCGCGGTCCTTCATATGCGCGTCATAGGCGGGGTTGCGGGCGTAGGGCCCGCCGTCGGGGTGCAGCCCGTCGTCCCGCTCATAGGGTTCGAACCCGCATTCCGAAATCAGCACGCCAATCTCGCTGTCGGGCGCTAGGCCAAGGCGGCGCAGCCCTTCGATATCGGCGGCCATATGGGTCTTGCCGCAAAGCGCCGTGCGCACACCCAAAGGGCGCAGGTGGTCGCCCAGCGTCATCTCCCCCACTTTCAGCGGGATGCCATTCCAAGTCGACCCATGCGAGCTGACATAGCGGCCCGTGTAGAACGACATGCGCGAGGGGCCGCAAATCGGCGATTGCACATAGGCGCGGTCAAAAAGCACCCCGCGCGCGGCCAACGCATCGATATGCGGCGTTTGCAGATGCGGATGGCCGGTGCAGGAGAGGTAATCCCAGCGAAGCTGGTCGCACATGATGAAAAGAACGTTCTTGGGCATGAGCCGCCTTCCCTGTGATGCTCCTTCGCGCGCCCTGCCCGCGAAGCGTTTCGTCGTGCCGCGACTTGATTTTGGCCCGCCTGACAATGCTTTGCAGTTTCCGGCCCAAATTTAACCAAATTTTTAGCATTCACGGCCCAACCTTCACCAGGACGATGGGAAAGGCAACTCAAGCCGCGCAAAGCGAGGATGCCAGAATGGACAGCACGCAAAGGATACTTGTCACCGGCACGGGCGGTTTCATCGGCTTTCACCTTGCCCGGCTGTTGCTGGCCGAAGGCGCGCGGGTGCAGGGCTATGACGGGATGACCGATTACTACGATGTCGCCCTGAAACAACGCCGCCATGCGATGCTGCTGCAGCATGAGCATTTCACCACCAAAGAAGCGCTGCTGGAAGACCGCGAGACCTTCGACGCGCTGGTCGATGACTTTGCCCCCGACATGATCGTGCACCTTGCCGCACAGGCGGGCGTGCGTCACAGCATCCACCACCCCCGCGCCTTTCTGGAGGCGAATATCACCGGCACCTTCAACGTGATGGAAGCCGCGCGGCGGTTGGAGGTGAAACACCTGCTCATGGCCTCCTCCTCGTCAATCTACGGGGCCAATACCGATATGCCTTTCGCCGAGGCCGGGGCCACCGACCGGCCCCTGTCGATCTACGCCGCCACGAAAAAGGCGAATGAGGGGATGGCCCATGCCTATGCGCATCTCTGGGGTCTGCCGACGACGATGTTTCGGTTTTTCACCGTCTACGGGCCTTGGGGTCGGCCCGACCTTGCCTTGAGTAAATTCGTCGACGCGATCCTCGATGGCCGCCCGATCGACATCTACAACCACGGCGAGATGTACCGCGATTTCACCTGCGTCGACGATCTGGTGCGCGCCATCCGGCTGCTGATGGATTGCGTCCCGCCGCAACCGGGCACGGCGCCACCGCCGCCGGACTGGGATTCGCTCTCCCCCGCGGCCCCCTACCGTGTGGTGAATATCGGCAATTCCGAAAAGGTGCGCCTGCTGGATTTCGTCGAGGCGATCGAAGCCGCGCTCGGCAAGCGGGCGGTCCGTAATTACATGGGGATGCAGATGGGTGACGCCCCCGCCACATGGGCCGATGCGACCCTGCTACATAGGCTCACCGGCTACCGCCCACAGACCGGCATTCACGAAGGCATCGCGCGTTTCGTCGCTTGGTTTCGGGACTATCACGGCAGATAGCCGCAGCGCTCAATGCTGGTGCTGCTGGCGGACGTAGTCCATCACCGCGCCCCTGACCGACATCTCGCCCTGCTCTCGTGCGGCATGGATGACCGCGCGCACGTCGTCGAGATTGCAACGCCGCAGCAGGCTTTTGACCGGCCCGATGGAGGCCGGGCGCATCGACAGGGTCTTGAGCCCGATGGCCGCGAAACACAGCGCCTCGACCGGGCGGCCCGCATCCTCCCCGCAAAAAGACAGCGCAGTATCTGTTTCGGCGCAGCGTTCTACGATGCCCTCAAGGAAGGTCAGGAAAGAGACGTTCAGCGTGTCATAGCGCCGCCGCACACGCTCGTTCTCACGGTCGGCGGCGAAAAAGAACTGCTTGAGATCATTGCCCCCGATCGACAGGAACTCGACCTCCTCAAAGAATTTCTTTGGGGCAAAGGCGAGGCTGGGGGTCTCTAGCATAGCGCCGACCTCCAGCTTTTCAGGCAGGACATGGCCCAGAATACGCTCTCGCTCCATCGCCTTGTCGACCTCGGCCCGTGCGGCGCGGAACTCCTCGAACTGGGCGATAAAGGGGAACATCACCGCCAGCGGGCGGCCCGCGGCGGCGCGGATCAGGGCCTGCAACTGCATCCGCATGACACCGGGCTTATCCAGCCCCACCCGGATCGCGCGCCAGCCGAGGGCCGGGTTCGGCTCATCATGGGGCTTCATATAGGGCAGCACCTTGTCCGACCCGATGTCGAGCGTACGAAAGACCACGCGGCGGCCATGGGCGGCATCGAGCACGCGGGCATAAAGCGCGGCAAGCTCGGTCCGGCGGGGCATCTGGTTGCGCACCAGAAACTGCAATTCGGTGCGGAAGAGCCCGACCCCTTCGGCCCCCGACCCTTCGAGCGAGGGCAGATCGGCCATCAGACCTGCGTTCATCTGTAGGCTGATGATCCGCCCGCATTTCGTCTCAGCCGGTTTGTCGCGGATCGAGGCATAGCGTTCCTGCGCCGCCGCCTGCATCGCGATCTTGTCGCGAAAGGCCGTGGCCACGGTATCGTCCGGGCGCAGATGCACCACGCCCTGCTCACCATCGACCATGATGTGATCACCGTTCAGCGCGTCATTGGTCACGCGGCTGGCATGGACGATCAGCGGAATCGCCAGTGCTCGCGCGACAACAGCGGCGTGCGAGCCGACCGAGCCGCCCTCCAGCACGATGCCGCGCAGCGACCGCCCGTAATCCAGCAGTTCCGCCGGGCCGATGTTGCGCGCCACGAGGATCGGATCGACCGGCATCTCGGCCCCGGTATCGCTGCCCTGCCCCGTCAAATTGCGCAGCAAGCGGTTCGACAGATCATCCAGATCCGACAACCGCTCGCGCAGGTAGGCATCATTGACCTGCCCCAGACGGGCGCGGGCCATAGATTGCTCTTTCTCGACCGCGGCCTCAGCACTCAGCCCGCTTTGAATATCCTCCACCATGCGCCGCATCCAGCCTTTGGAATTGGCGAACATGCGGTAGGCTTCGAGCACCTTCTGCTGCTCTTTGTCGGCGGTAAGGCTTAACAATTGGTCAACGCTGAGCCGCAATTGCTCAACCGCTTCGGTCAGCCGCTCCGTCTCGCGTTCAGGGTCATCGGCAATGGGGTTGGAGACCACCACCCGCGGCTCATGCAGCCAGACGTGCCCCTCGGCCACGCCCTCCTGCCCTACGGTGCCGCGCAGCAGCACCGGCTGGCTATGCCGGGCCGACATCGCAGCCCCCTCGCCGACAAAGGCGCCAAGCTCGGCCATTTCGGCCAGCACCATCGCGACGACCTCAAGCGCATAGACCTCATCAGCGGAGAACTCCCGCGCGACTTTGGACTGCACCACCAACACGCCCAGCGTCTCACCCAGACGTTGCACCGGCACCCCAAGGAAGGAGGAATAAATCTCCTCCCCCGTCTCGGGCATGAAGCGGAAACCGGCGGCTTGGGGCGCATCGGGCGTGTTGATGACCGTGCGCCTCTTGGCGACCCGACCGACCAGACCTTCGCCCAGTTTCATGCGCGTTTCATGCACCGCCGCTTCGTTCAGCCCTTCGGTGGCGCAAAGCTCAAGCGTGTCTTCGTCGCGGAACAGATAGATCGAGCAAACTTCGCAGCCCATGGAATTGGCGATCAACTGGGTGATCTTGTCCAGCCGCGCTTGGCCCGCCACATCGCTGGCCATCGCATCACGCAGCCGCCCCAGCAGCTTGCGGCTTTCTGTCTCAACCCGTTCGGCCATATGATCCGGTCCCTGTCCCTCTGGAGCAGGGTTTAGCGCACTCGCGCAAGGATAGAAATGCTATTCGCGCCATACCCTACATCCTCAGCCAGTATATCGGCGGGATGCTGCAGATTTACGCAAGGGGTCACCTTGCGTAAAACCCGTGTCATCGCAGGTGTTTAGGCCGCTTTATCGAGCTCGAAAGCGTCGTGCAGGGCTTGCACGGCCAATTCCATATACTTGCGGTCGATCAACACGCTGATCTTGATCTCGGAGGTAGTGATCACCTTGATGTTGATCCCCTCGTCCGAGAGCACCTTGAACATCTTGGCGGCCACGCCAGTGTGGCTGCGCATGCCGATCCCCACGACAGAGACTTTGGCCACGGCCTTGTCGGCGATCAATTCCTGATAGTTGATGATCCCCTCTTCATGGGCCTTTTCCATGGCCTTTTCAGCGCGGATCACCTGATCGACGGGGCAGGACCACGTCATATCGGTGCGCCCCTCTTCGGAAATGTTCTGAACGATCATATCGACGTTCACGCCGCCCTCGCTGAGCGCGGTAAAGATCGTCGCGGCGATGCCGGGGCGGTCCGCCACGGACACCAAGGTCATCTTTGCCTCATCACGGGAAAACGCGACCCCGGCCACCACATTGCTTTCCATGATTTCCTCCTCATCGCAGACGAGCGTCCCGGCGTCGTCAGATTGTTCTTCGAAACTGCTCAGCACCCGCAGTTTAACCTTGTAGCGCATCGCCAGTTCGACCGAACGGGTCTGCAAAACCTTCGCCCCGAGAGAAGCCAGTTCTAGCATCTCTTCAAAGGAGATCTTGTCAAGTTTGCGGGCCTTGGATTCGACCCGCGGGTCGGTGGTGTAGACACCATCGACGTCGGTATAGATATCGCAACGCTCCGCGCCAAAGGCGGCGGCAAAGGCGACGGCGGTCGTGTCCGATCCGCCCCGGCCCAGCGTGGTGATCCGGCCCTGCGGGCTGATGCCCTGAAAGCCTGCGACCACGGCCACCTTCATGCCTTCGCCGAATTTGGCGGTGATGTTGTCGGTGGGGATCTCTTCGATCCGCGCGGCGGAATGGGCGTCGGTGGTGCGCACCGGCACCTGCCAGCCCTGCCACGAGCGCGCGGGCACGTCCATTTCCTGCAAAGTGAGCGCCATCAGCCCGGCGGTGACATTCTCCCCGCTCGACACGATGGCGTCATATTCGCGCGCATCATAGAGCGGCGAGGTCTCATTGACGAAGCCCACCAGCTTGTTCGTCTCACCCGACATGGCGGATACGATGACGATCACGTCATAGCCCTTGGCCACCTCAACGCCGACGCGCTTTGCCGCGCGGCGGATACGGTCCAAAGTGGCAACCGAAGTCCCACCGAATTTCATAACCAGAACAGGCATATTGTCCCCCGCGCAACAGTCCAGCGCGGTCTAAGCCCACGGCACGGCAAGGGCAAGCCTATTTAACATGACGTTATGTAGCGCCGCCTAGAACGGATGCGCCCGGCCATCCCATGTTTCGAAACAACCCGTCTGGGCGATGTCCAGCGCGGCGATCCGCCCGGCGAGGCCCTGCGCCGAATCCTCAACGCTGATTTCGCCCTGATCGCCGCCCATATCGGTGCGCACCCAGCCGGGGTGGTACATGCCCACCGCGATCCCCTCGGGCTTCAGGTCAACCGCCAGATTGCGCCCCAGATTGATCGCAGCCGCTTTGGAGGCGCGGTAGATATAGCTGCCCCCCGGCGCGCGCGTCTGGGAGCCCATCTGCGAGGCGATGATCGCGATTTTCGCCCCCTGCGCCGCACGCAGGTTGGGCAGCAGGGATTGCACCGTGAGGAAAACCCCGGTCACATTGGTCGCAAAGCTCTGCGCCCAGAGGTCGGGGCCAAAGCCGGTATCCAAGTCATCGCCCTTGTCGAGATACACACCCGCATTGCAGATCAGCAGGTCCAGCGGGCGGTCTTGCAGGCTTGCGGCGAAGGACGCGTGGCTTGCCGGGTCGGTCACGTCCAGCACGGCCTGCGCGCCTGCGCCGCGTGCGGTGCCGATCACCTCTTCGCCCGCGTCTTCATACTGGCGGGCCAGCGCCGCGCCGATGCCGCGGCTGGCGCCTGTGATAACGATGGTCATGGGCGATCCTTTATGAAAACGGGCCTTTAGGAAAGTTGGCGTTTGGGTTTGAACGGGAGCGGCATCAGGGGCACGCCCTCGGCCACCAATTCCCGCGCCTGATCCAGCCGCGCCTCGCCATAGATCGGGCGCTCAGGGGTGCGCCCTGCGTGCATGTCCCGCGCCTCGCGCACGAAATTCTTGCCGACGTAATCGGAGGTGGATTCGACCTTTTTGCGCAGGGCCGTCAGTGCCTTTTCCACATCACTTGCCGGATTGGACAGGGCCGGGGCGGGTGTCTCGGCGGGTTGCGGTTTTTCTGCCGCTTCCGGCGCAGCCGGAGCGCTGCCGCCCGAGGTGACCCGCGGGGCCATCAGCGATTTGCTCACCTCCGTCGACCCGCAGACCGCACAGCTCAGATGGCCCGCACGGGCGAGGCTGTCAAAGGCTGCCGCAGATTGAAACCAACTTTCGAAACCATGCCCGGCCTCGCATTTCAGTGCATAACGGATCATTCGCCCGGTCCTCAAACTCTCTGCTTTAAATGGGCTGCGGCGCGAAAGAGGTCAAGACAAGCGCGGGCGCGGCGCGCATCGAAACGCCGCGCTGTCAGCCTGCCAAACCACCGCTGCGCGGATCGAAATCTCGGATCAGCCGCGCCAGATCGGGGGCCTCCACCAGCCGGGCGGCCTTGCGGCGCGAACACCACATCCGCTTGCGCTGTCCCTCCTCGGGGAAGTGTTTGGCCAGCGCCTTGACCTTTACCGGGTAGAGCATCGCCAGACAGGGCAAGGTCCCATCCGCGCCGGTTTTGGCATAGCTATAGACGCCCAGACATTGCCCCCGCGCCTGCCCCACGACGCCGCCTTCCTCCCAAGCCTCGACCAAGGCCGAGGCGGCGGGGGTCTTGCCCTCCATCGGCCAACCCTTGGGAATGATCCAACGTTTGCTCCCGCGCGAGGTGATCAGCAGGATCTGCAACTTGCCCCGTTTACGACGCCAGCAAAGCGCCGCGAATTGAATGCGCAGCTCATCCTTCTGTCCGCCGTTCAAGGATATCGGAGCCTGTTTCACCATCCGTTGCAGCTGCGCCCCTTGGCAGGTTGTTTCCCTTTGACCCTAGCGCGGCGATCCCCGTCTGGCCATATCCCCTTGCCCCCTTTCATCGCATCAAAGATACTACCAAAATGATAAGATTTTCCGCTCTTCTGACAGTGCTTTGCAGCCTTGCCCTGCCCCTTCGGGCTGAGGCACCCGTGACGGTCTTTGCCGCCGCCAGCCTGCGCGGCGCCTTGGAGGAGGTCACGGCGGATTTCCCCGCGCCGGTGGTGCTGTCTTATGGCGGCTCAGGCACGATGGCGCGGCAGGTCGCCTCCGGGGCGCCCGCCGATGTGGTCTTGCTTGCCAATAGCGACTGGATGACATGGCTCGCGGACGAAGGCGTTGAGGGGGCCGGGAATGCGCAGATCATCGCCCGCAACCGCCTCGTGCTGATTGCCCCCGCTGGCAGCGTACCGCTTGCCGATCCCGCCGACCTGCCAGCCCGGCTCGGCCCCGAAGGGCGGCTCGCCATGGGGCAACGCGATGCCGTTCCCGCAGGCAGCTATGCCCGCGCCTGGTTGACCCATTCCGGGCTTTGGCAGCGGCTGCAAAGCCGTTTGGCCGAGACCGACAATGTCCGTGCCGCACTGGCGCTGGTCGCGCGGGGCGATGCGCCGCTTGGCTTGGTCTACGCCAGTGACGCGCAGGCCGAGCCGGAGGTGCAAACCGTCTATGAAGTGCCCGCCGAGGCCCATGCCCCGATCACCTATCCCGCCGCCGCATTGACGCCCGAGGGCAAGACGCTGGTCGATTTCCTGAGCACCGAGACGGCGCAGGCGATCTTTGTGGACCACGGGTTCCTTCGGGCCGATCATGGTTCTTGACGCCGCCGCTTGGGCCGCGCTGTTGCTGTCGCTGCGGGTGGCCAGCGTGGCGATGCTCTGCTCCCTCCCGCTGGCGCTTTGGGTGGCGTGGATCCTCGCCCGGAAGGAGTTTCGCGGCAAAGGCGTGGTGAGCGCGCTGGTCCATCTGCCACTGGTGCTGCCGCCAGTGGTGACGGGCTATCTGCTGCTGCTCGGCTTTGGCCGCAACGCCCCTTTGGGCCGCCTGTTAGAGAGCCTCGGCATCGGTCTTGCCTTTCATTGGACGGGCGCGGTGCTGGCCGCGCTGATCATGGGGTTCCCGCTGATGGTCCGCGCCATGCGGCTGGCGATCGAGGCGGTCGACCCCCGGATCGAAGACGCCGCCGCCACCCTCGGCGCGCCGCGCCTCAGCGTATTTTGCCGCGTCACCCTGCCGCTGATCTTTCCCGGCATCCTCGCCGGGGCAGTGATGGGCTTTGCCAAGGCGATGGGCGAATTCGGCGCCACGATCACCTTTGTCGCCAATATCCCCGGCCAGACCCAAACCCTGCCGAGCGCGATCTGGACGGCCCTGCAGGTGCCGGGCGGTGAGAATCGTGCGCTGGCCATGGCCGGGCTGGCCGGGCTGGTGGCGCTGGCTGCCGTGCTGCTCTCCGAAGCCTTGGCCCGGCGGGTCGCGAAACGCATTTCGGGGGCGCGCTGATGCTTGAGGTCACGCTGCGCCATGGGTTCGACGGCTTCGATCTGGACCTTTCTTTCACCACCCAAGGCGGGATCACCGCGCTCTTTGGCCGCTCCGGCGCGGGCAAGACGACGGTGATCAATGCGCTTGCCGGATTGCTGCGCCCCGATGTCGGGCGCGTGGTGCTGGACGGTGAGGTGCTTTTGGATACGCAGCGTGGCATCTGGGTGCCGCCGCATCGCCGCAGGCTGGGCTATGTCTTTCAAGACGCGCGGCTTTTCCCGCATCTGGACGTGCGGAGGAACCTAACCTTCGGCGCGCGCTATGCCCCGCGCGGCAGCCAAGGTGCGGGTTTTGCAGATGTGGTGGCGCTTCTGGGACTTGAACCACTGCTCAGCCGTGCCCCGGCAACGCTTTCAGGCGGGGAGAAACAGCGCGTCGCCCTTGGTCGCGCCCTGCTGTGCCATCCGCGCATGTTGCTGATGGATGAGCCGCTGGCCAGCCTCGACGGTCCGCGCAAGCAAGAGATCCTGCCCTATCTCGAACGGCTGCGCGACGGGGGGTTGGACCTGCCAATCCTCTACGTCAGCCATGCGGTGGACGAGATCGCCCGCCTCGCCGATCGCTTGGTGCTGCTGCAAAACGGGCGGCTGAAGGCCCAGGGCGCGCTGTTCGACGTGATGGCCGATCCCGCCGCCGTGCCGCTGCTCGGCGTGCGCGAAGCGGGCGCGGTGTTGGAGGCCGATGTTATCGCCCATGCCGAGGATGGGCTCTCGACCCTCGCCGTGCGGGCGGGGCAGTTGGAGCTTCCCGGCGTGCAAGCGCCGGTGGGCGCGCGGGTGCGGCTGCGGGTCTTGGCGCAGGATGTGATCCTGTCGCGCGCGCGGCCCGAGGGGCTGTCTTCGGTCAACATCCTGCCCGTGCGGGTCGAGGCCGTGCATCCCGGCGACGGCCCCGGTGCGGCCATTGCGCTCGACGCAGGCGGAGACCGGCTTTTGGCGCGGGTGACGGCGCGGGCGGTCCGCGACCTTGATCTGCGCGCGGGCATGGGCTGCTATGCCATCCTCAAGGCCACCACCGTGGCCCCGGGCAGCATCGGGCGCTGATCACAGTTTGGGCGGCGTGCTGCCCATTTTCTTGCGTAGGCGGGCGACCAGTTCCTCTTGCGGGATATCCGCCTCTATCGCCAGTTTGCGCAGGCCGAAATGCACATGGGCCATGTCTTGGTAATAGCTGGTATAGGCATAGTTCGTCGCAGCCCCAGCCACTGCGCCCAGCACCGGCACCGCCTGCGCGGCAAGCTTTTGTCCCAGCACCAGCGCCAGACGCGGCGCCACCCGGGCGATCACCGCATTCATCGCGCGGCCCGTGAGCGCCATGCGCACGGTAAGAAACCCCAGATCGGCGCTATCGTCATCCGCCAGCGGCCCGGCGGCGGTAAAGACATGCACGCAGTCGAATTGCACATTCTCCGCCGATGGATCGAACCCATGTTCCGCCGCCACCCCTTGGATGACCCGCAACAGCAGCGTGGTGGTCACCGGCAGTTCGGCCAAGGCGGTCGGCAGCCCCCCGGCCCCGCCTGCGGCGCCCATCGCGGTCGAGACCGCTTGGTTCAGCCAACCCTGTTGGTCTTTCACATAGCTGCGGCTGGAATGGGCGGCCTGCATGGCATGGCCAAGTGCCTTCATCGTCGCCCCTTCGAGGTTGCGGCGCACCGCCCCTGGCAAACGGTCGATCAACCCATCCGCGCTGCCGCCGATGAGGTTGAGCACATGGATGCCCACGCCACCCGCCTGTTTGTAACGGCGGGCGATCTCATCCAGCCGGGCATCGACATCAATGGTGCTGGGCAGGTTGCTTTCGATCTGCATGGGCGTCCCTCTTTGAGCTTAGGCTCAATGTGGGTCGCGAGCGGGGTAAAATCAATCGTGCCAGCGGCGAACCTTGCCCGTCACCCCGGCCCAAGCCCCCTCAGCCAGGGCGCGGCCCAAGATGCGCGCGGGGTTCGTGGGCGGCGGCATCTCGACACCCTGCAACAGTGCAAAGCCGAAGCGATTGTAATAGGGCGCGTCGCCCACCAGCATCACCCGTTCCCAGCCCAGCGGGGCCGCCTGCGCAAGCGAGGTCTCGATCAGCCCCGCGCCCAGCCCTTCGCCCTGCCTTGTCGGGTGTACCGCCACCGGCCCCAGCAAAAGCGCCTTCGCCGCGCCGATGCGCACCGGCCAATAGCGGATCGCCCCGGCCAGAATTCCGCCGCTGTCACGGGCCACATGGTTCAGCCCCGCCACCGGCGGCACGCCATCGCGCAGACGGTAAGACGACAGCGCCTCGCGCCCCGGCGCGAAACAGGTGTCATAGAGCGCTTCGACCTCCCAATGGTCGGTGGGCACCTCCGGGGTCATCTTGTAAGGCGTCTGATGCAAGGCCGGAGGCTTTCGGGAGCAATTGCGGGTGGCGCTGGACGTAGCATGAGGCTAGCCATGGGTGCAAACCATCAAGGAGTGTACATGTTCTATCGTCCCGAAGACGGCCATGGTCTGCCGCATAACCCGTTCAACGCCATCATCAGCCCCCGCCCAATCGGCTGGATCTCTACCCGTGATGGCGCGGGCCGCGACAACCTCGCGCCCTATTCCTTTTTCAATGCCGTCGCCTATATGCCGCCGCAGGTGATGTTCGCCTCGACCAGCGCCAAGGAAGACGTGGACGGCACCAAGGATTCCGTGGCCAACATCCGGGAGACCGGGGTGTTCTGCGTGAACGTGGTGGAATATGCGGCGCGCGACGTGATGAACGTGAGTTCCACCATGCTGCCCCATGGCGAGGATGAATTCGCCCGCGCCGGGATCGACAAGGCCGAGTGCGAACAGATCGCCTGCGCGCGGGTGGCGAATGCGCCCGCCAGTCTTGAGTGCAAGCTGACCCAAATCGTGCAATTGCCGGGCGAGGCGAATTTCGCGGTTTTCGGTGAGGTCGTGGGCGTGCACATGCGCGACGATTGCGTGGTTGACGGGCGGTTCGACGTGACCAGGTTCCAGCCGCTGTCGCGTTTGGGGTACCGCGATTACACAGTGGTGCGGGATGTGTTCGAGTTGAAGCGGCCTGATGATTGAGGGTTGAGGACCGCAGTCGAGATGCGAGGGGCATCGCCTGCCCGCGGGTCGGCGATCTGACGACGCCAACTGCCACTTTATGTTTCAGCTGTGATGTGTGCTCGCAAGGTTGCGCCCAGCCTCACCAAATCGCCTACCCGGTCGCACCGGAGGTGCGCTCAGAATAATACGGCACGCCTTTGGCGTGACGGGCGGGCAGGCGATGGCCCGGCGCCTGCGGCTTGATTCCGGGCCGGTGGCAAACTCGACCAGAAACAAAAAACCCGGCACCTTTCGGCGCCGGGTTTTCCATTCAGTGCCCGCCCAGAACCCCGGTGCGCACATCGTAATCAACCGCCAATTCGTAATCAGGGTCGTCATCGCTATCGACCATCAAATGCCCCGCCTTGTTCAGCAGCCGGTGACAATCCCGGCTGAGGTGGCGCAGTTGCAGACGTTTGCCCGCGGCCTCGTATTTCGCGGCCATCGCTTCAATCGCCTGAAGCGCGGATTGGTCCACCACCCGGCTGTCGGCGAAATCGACGATCACCACCTCGGGGTCGTTCTCCACGTCGAAAAGCTCGGCAAAGCCGTCGGAAGAGCCGAAGAACAGCGGCCCGTGAATCTCATAGACCTTGGCGCCTTTCTCGGTCACCGATTCCCGCGTGGTCGCGTGGATGCGGCGGGCGTTGTTCCACGCATAGGCCAGCGCCGAGACGATCACGCCGACGACAACCGCCACGGCGAGGTCTGCCATCACGGTCACCACGGTCACCAGAATGATGACGAAAGCATCCATCAGCGGCACTTTGCGCAGGATGGTGAGCGAGTTCCACGCGAAGGTGCCGATCACCACCATGAACATCACACCGACAAGAGCGGCCAGCGGGATAAGCTCGATCACCGAGGAGCCGACGAGAATGAAGAGCAGCAAGAACACCGCCGCGGCGATCCCCGCGACACGGGTGCGACCGCCGGATTTCACGTTGATCATCGACTGGCCGATCATCGCACAGCCGCCCATGCCGCCAAAGAAACCGGTGACCGTATTGGCCACACCTTGGGCGATACATTCTTGGCTCGCGCCGCCGCGCTTGCCGGTGAGATCCCCGACGAGGTTCAGGGTCAGCAGACTTTCGATCAGACCGATGGCCGCGAGGATGACGGCATAAGGCAGGATGATCTCAAAGGTCTCCCAAGTCAGTGGCACCATGGGGATATGCAAGCTCGGCAGGCCACCTTGGATCGACGCCAAGTCACCCACCCGCGGCACGTCGAGGCCGAAACCGATCACCACGGCGGCAATCACGCCGATGCCCGCAAGCGGCGCGGGGATGACCTTGGTGATGCGCGGGGTGATCCAGATGATCGCCATGGTCGCCGCCACCAGCGCCAGCATGAGGTAGAGCGGCTGGCCCGAAAGCCATTCACCACCGCCCACGCCATGACCGGTGTCGACCATGGTGCCGGGCACTTTGAACTGGCTCATCTGGGCGAGGAAAATCACGATCGCCAGACCGTTGACAAAGCCCAGCATCACCGGATGCGGCACCAGCCGGATGAACTTGCCCCATTGCATGACGCCCGCGAAAATTTGCAACAGCCCCATCAACACGACGGTGGCAAAGAGGTATTCGACCCCGTGCTGCGCCACCAGCGCCACCATGACCACGGCAAGCGCGCCGGTCGCGCCCGAGATCATCCCGGGCCGCCCACCGATCAGCGCGGTGATGAGACCGACGAGAAAGGCGGCATAGAGCCCGACCAGCGGGTGCACCCCGGCGACGAAGGCGAAGGCCACCGCCTCGGGCACCAGCGCCAGCGCCACGGTCAGCCCCGACAGCAGTTCGATCCGCAGCCGACCGATGGAGAAACCGTCATCCGGCATCCAACGCAGATCGGTCACATCGAGGTTCTTGGCGAAATTGTGCAGCGTGGCGCGCATAGGGGCGTCCTTTGACTTTCGGAAAACGGGTATAGCGCCCTGACCGCGGATGCGGGGCGCTTTTGGCTGCACCTAGAGGAATTTCGCCCCAAAGAAAAGTGTCTTGGCTACTTGGTCACGGAAGTTGCTGCAATGCAGAAACACTTTCGCCCCCCCCTCCCCTGACGCAGTCGTGTCTTGCCTCTCGGCAAAAACACTTGAACCCCGTGGCATTCTATGAGGTTCTTTGACCCTTACCCGCAACCAACCAAGGCACAGGCTTACCCCTCATGACAGATACGAAAATCGCCGTGATCGGCGGCTCCGGCATTTACGACATCGACGGGCTTCAGGATGCCGATTGGGTCACCGTGGAGACGCCATGGGGCGCGCCCTCGGACCAAGTGCTGACCGGCACGCTGGATGGGGTCGCCATGGTCTTTCTGCCGCGCCATGGCCGCGGGCATGTGCATACGCCGACCTCCGTCCCTTACCGCGCGAATATCGATGCGCTTAAACGGCTGGGCTGCACGGATGTGATCAGCGTCTCAGCCTGCGGGTCGTTCCGCGAGGAGATGGCCCCGGGCGACTTCGTGATCGTCGACCAATTCATCGACCGCACCATGGCGCGCGAAAAGAGCTTCTTCGGCCCCGGCTGCGTGGCCCATGTCTCGGTCGCCCATCCCACCTGTCCGCGACTGGGGGACGCCTGCGAGACCGCAGCACGAGACGCGGGCATCAACGTCCACCGCGGCGGCACCTATCTGGCGATGGAGGGGCCGCAATTCTCGACGCTCGCGGAATCCAAGATGTACCGCGACAGCTGGGGGGCGGATGTGATCGGCATGACCAATATGCCCGAGGCGAAACTCGCCCGCGAGGCGGAGCTTTGCTATGCCAGTGTCGCGATGATCACCGATTACGACAGCTGGCACCCGGACCACGGCGAGGTGGATGTGACGCAGATCATCGCCACGCTGATGGGCAACGCCGACAAGGGCCGCGCCATGGTCTCGCGCCTGCCCGCGCTTCTGGGGGCCGAGCGCGCGCCCTGCCCGCACGGCTGTGACCGGGCGCTGGAATTTGCGATCCTGACCCAGCCGGATGCGCGGGATCCGGAATTGCTGGCCAAGTTGGATGCGGTGGCGGGGCGGATGCTTTGACCGCAGGCGGCGGCTTTGCTTGGCTGCGTGCGGAAGGTATTTAAGAAAGGATGAAGGGAGGGGGGTGGCGCCCCTTTTTAGATGTTGTGCGGTGCGCGCAGATCGGGGGTTCGCCCGGGCGGCGCGTTGCGCTAAGACGGGTCCGGTCAAACACGCGGAAGGGCGGCATGAAACAGGTTCAGGACTATATTCGCACGATCGTAGATTTCCCCCATGAGGGGATCATGTTTCGTGACGTGACAACGCTTTTTGCCGATCCGCGCGGGTTTCGCATGGCGATCGACCAGATGCTGCACCCCTATGCGGGAATTGCGATTGATAAGGTCGTGGGGCTGGAGGCGCGCGGCTTCATTCTTGGCGGGGCGATTGCGCATCAGCTGAGCGTGGGTTTCGTGCCGATCCGCAAAAAGGGCAAGCTGCCCGGCACGGTGATCAGTCAGGACTATCAGCTTGAATATGGCGAGGCCATTGTCGAGCTGCATGATGATGCGATCAAACCGGGCGAGAAGGTTCTGGTTGTGGATGATCTTTTGGCCACCGGCGGCACGGCGGAGGCCGGGATCAAACTGATTGAGCGTTTGGGCGGCGAGATCGTTTCCTGCGCCTTTATCATTGATCTGCCCGAGTTGGGCGGGCGCAAGCGGTTGGAAGCGCTTGGCAAAGAGGTGCATGCGCTCTGCGCTTTCGACGGGCTTTAAGCCCTTAGGACGGCGCCGGGGTTCATGATGCCTTGAGGGTCGAGCGCCGTTTTGATGGCGCGCATGGCGGTGAGTTTGGCGGGGTCGCCGTAGCGTTCGAGGTCGTCGACCTTGATGCGGCCCACGCCATGTTCCGCGCTGAATGAGCCGCCAAGGTCGTGGACGAGGTCGTGCACCAGGCGTTTCACGACGTCGCGCTTATCTTCGTAATCGGCGCGGCTTTTGCCCTTTGCGGGGAAGACGTTGTAGTGCAGGTTGCCGTCCCCGACATGGCCGAAACAGTTGATGCGAAAGTCGCCGAGGGCCGAGAGCGCATCGGTCGCGCGGGTGATGAATTCGGGGATCGCGCCGAGGGGCACCGAGATGTCATGGCTGGAGACCGAGCCGATCAGGCGGTTGGCCTCGGGGATGGTTTCGCGGATGGTCCAGAAGTCTTGGGCCTGTTGGGCGTTCTGGGCGATGAGGCCGTCGGAGACGAGGCCCGCGTCGAGGGCAGCGGCGAAGAGGGCCTCTAGGGCGGCGTCGGTATCAATCTCTCCGGGGGTGCCGATGTCGATCAGGACGCACCATTGCGGGGTTTTGGCGAAGGGTTGGCGGATGTTGGGCAGGGTTTCGTTAAGGAAATCGAAACCTCTTCGGTGCATCAATTCGAAAGCGCTGATCATTTCGCCCAAGTGGTCGCGCGCGAGAGAGAGGAGCGCCAATGCGGCGGCGGGGCTCTCGACCACCATGAGTGCGGTGCCGCTGCGGGCGGGGCGCGCGTAGAGCTTGAGGGCCGCGGCGGTGATCACGCCGAGGGTGCCTTCCGCGCCGATCAGCAGGTTGCGCAGATCGTAGCCGGTGTTGTTTTTGCGCAGGCGGGTCAGCCCGTGCCAGATTTGGCCGTCAGGCAGGACGGCTTCGAGGCCGAGGCAGAGGTCGCGGGCGTTGCCGTAGCGCAGCACGCCGGTGCCGCCTGCGTTGGTTGAAAGCGTGCCGCCGATGCGCGCGGTGCCCTCGGCGGCGAGGGACAGGGGGAAGACGCGGTTTGCCTCTTCGGCGGCGGTTTGGACATCGGCGAGGATCGTGCCTGCTTCGGCGACCAGCACATTTTCTTCGGGCAGGACGGCCCGGATGCGGTTCATGCGCTCGAGGGAGAGGATGAGAGGTGCCGGGCCATCGCTGCTGATCTGGCCGCCAACAAGCCCGGTGCCGCCGCCATAGGGCACGACCGGCACGCGGGCGGCATGGGCGGCGCGGATCAGGATGGCGACCTCTTCGGTGCTGCGCGGCAGGGCCAAGACGCCCCCCTGCCCCGCGTAGCGGCCGCGGGGTTCTTCAAGGTAGCGCTGCTCGGGATCACGCAGCACATCGACTGGCAGTTGCGCGCGCAGGGTGTCGATGAAGGCGGCGGTGTCGGCGGGGTTCAATGTCATGGGCCTTTGATCCTGCGCGGGGCGCGCGGATGCAAGGGCAAAGCACCGGAACGGCTGGGAGAATGCGGGGCATGAGGCGGGGCGATCATGCCCCGGCGATGCTTGTGTTATCAGCGGATGTTTTTGTTGTCAGCGAAAGGTTTCGGGCTGCGGCTTAGCCTACGCCCGTGCGGCCGCGCCGGTCTTTGCGCAGGGAGGCGTAGAGCACATGGGTCCGCCAGCGGCCATCGATTTGCAGATAGCTCTGCGCGACACCCTCGTATTTGAAGCCCGCCTTTTCAAGCAGGCCGCGGGAGGCTTGATTTTCCGGCAGGCAGGCGGCCTCGATGCGCGACAGGTCGAGGCGGGTGAAGGCCTGATGCACCGTCGCTTCGATCGCCTCGCGCATGTAGCCTTGGCGGGCAAAGGGTTCGCCCGTCCAATAGCCCAAGGTGCCGGATTGGGCCGGCCCCCGGCGGATGTTGTCGAGGGTGATCGCACCGACAAGGTTTTGATCGCTGCGCCGGATCAGGAAGAGCGGCATGGCATTGCCCGAGGAGACCGAGCGCTGCGCCCAGTAGACGCGGTTGGTGAAAGCCTTGCGGGTGAGGTGATCCTCGGCCCATGTCGGCTCCCACGGGCGCAGGTAGTCGTTGCTGGCGCGGCGCAGGGCCGCCCAGGCGCGGAAATCGGCGTGGATCGGCGGGCGCAGGGTCAGCCGTTCCGTTTCAATCCGCAGTTTGCGTCGCCCCAGCATCAGGCGGCGCGTCGGTTGTGAAGGTCGTCCAGCGTCGGGGCGGCGTCGACCGGACCGTAGAGCGCGAGAGCCGCCGGGGCTTGCGTGGCCATGCGTTCGGCGAAGTCGCGCACGTCGCCGGTGGTCACCGCGTCGATCTGGGCGACGGTTTCTTCCAGCGGCGGCACGCGGTCCCAGATCTGGATCAGCCGGGCCAGACGTTCGGCACGGTTGGAGGGGCTTTCCAGCCCCATGAGCAGCCCGGCCTTCATCTGCGCACGGGCGCGGGCGACTTCGGCAGGCGACATGTCAGAGGCCGCGCGCTTCATCTCGTCGATGGTGATATTGGCCAGTTCGGGCAGTTGCTCGGCGCTGGTGCCGGCGTAGATTGTGGTCATGCCCGTGTCGGCATAGGCGCCAGCTTGGGCGAAGATCGTATAGCAAAGGCCGCGATTCTCACGAATCTCTTGGAACAGGCGGGAGGACATGCCGCCGCCCAGGGCCGAGGCGTAGATCTGGGCGATGTAGATGTCGTCGGAGCGGTACCCGGGGCTTTCAAAGCCGAGGGCGAAATGGGCCTGTTCTAGCTGTTTGACCTGTCGATATTCGCCGCCCCCGAAACGGGCGCTGTCGATCTGGTAGAGCGTCTTGGCGGGCATGTCGCCAAAGAGGCTTTCGGCGAGTTTGACGATTCTGTCATGGTCCACCGCACCGGCAGCCGAAAGGATCATCTGCTCTGGCCCGTAGTGATCGGCGATGAAACGTTGCAAGTCGTCGCGCGAGAAGGCCGAGACCCGCTCGCTCGGCCCAAGGATCGTGCGACCGATGGGCTGATCCGGGTAGGCCTGCTCTTGCAGCCAGTCGAAAATCACATCGTCGGGCGTGTCGAGCGCTTGGCCGATCTCTTGCAGGATCACGCCGCGTTCGACTTCGACTTCCGAAGGGTCCAGCACCGGGTTGCGCAGGATGTCGGCGATCACGTCGAGGCCGAGCGCCACGTCATTTTCCAACACGCGGGCATAATAGGCCGTCACTTCGCGCGAGGTATAGGCGTTGATATAGCCGCCCACATCCTCAATCGCCTCGGCGATTTGCAGCGAAGAACGGGTCGCGGTGCCTTTGAACGCCATATGTTCGAGGAAATGCGCGATGCCATTTTGCTGCGGGGTCTCGTGGCGCGCGCCTGCGTTGACCCAGACGCCGATGGCGGAGGAGGCGAGCCCCTCCATATGTTCGGTGACGATGCGAAAGCCGTTGGGCAATGTGGTCTGTTGAAGGCTCACGCGGAGAGGTTTCCTTTGATATGCGCTTTGAGCGCGTCGAGGTCGTTGGGCAGCCGGGTGAAACGTTCCTCCCGATCGAAAAGGTCCGCCATGCGGGGCGGCAAGGCGGGGCGGATGCCGGTTGCGGCTTCGACCGCGTCGGGGAATTTTGCCGGATGGGCGGTGGCCAGCGTGACCATCGGCGTCGCGGCATCGCGCAGATCGTCTGCGACTTTCACGCCCACGGCGGAATGCGGGCAGAGCAGCTCACCCGTGGTGCGGCGACGGTCAGCGATGGTGGCGGTGGTTTCCTCTTCGGAGACGCGGCCCGAGCGGTAGATGTCTTGCAGCGCCTGCATCGCCCCTTGAGAGACGTCGAAACCGCCCTTCCCCAATTCGTCCATCAACTGCGCCACTGCACCGGCGTCGCGATCATAGGCATCAAAGAGGGCGCGTTCGAAGTTCGAGGAGACCTGAATGTCCATCGAGGGGCTGATCGACGGGGTCACGCCGCCTTTGTGGTAGCCCTGACCCGACAAACAGCGGTGCAGGATGTCGTTCTGGTTGGTGGCGACGACGAGATCGGCGATGGGCAGGCCCATCCGCTTGGCGATATAGCCCGCGAAAATGTCGCCGAAGTTGCCGGTAGGCACGGTGAAGCTGACCTCACGCAGGGGCGCGCCAAGGCTCGTAGCGGCGGTGAAGTAATAGACCACCTGCGCCAGCACCCGGCCCCAGTTGATCGAGTTCACGCCTGCCAGACGCACCGAATCGCGGAAGTCGAAATCGTTGAACATGTCTTTAAGGCGGGCTTGGCAATCGTCGAAATCTCCGTCGATGGCCAGCGCGTGCACGTTGGATTCCGCAGGCGTGGTCATCTGGCGGCGCTGCACGTCAGACACGCGGCCATGGGGGTAGAGGATGAAGACGTCGACATTGTCGAGCCCCTTGAAGGCTTCGATCGCGGCGGAGCCGGTGTCACCCGAGGTGGCGCCCACGATGGTCACCCGCTCGCCCTTGCGGCCCAAGGCGGCTTGGAACATCTGGCCGATAAGCTGCATGGCGAAGTCTTTGAACGCCAGTGTCGGCCCGTGGAACAGCTCAAGCAGGAAGTGGTTCGGGGCGAGTTGCACCATGGGCGCGCGGGCGGTGTGGCCAAAGCCCTCATAGGCGCGGGCGATGATGGCGCGGAATTCTTCGTCCGTGAAAGTGTCGCCGATGAAGGGGCGCATAACCGTAAATGCGACCTCTTCGTAGCTCTGGCCCTGCATGGCGCTGATTTGTTCCGCGCTCAGCGTCGGGATCGTTTCGGGGACGTAGAGGCCGCCGTCACGGGCAAGGCCGGTCAGCATCGCCTCTTCGAAGGACAGAACGGGCGCGGAGCCACGGGTAGAGATATAGCGCATAGGGTCAGTCGACTTTCGGCGTTGCAGGGGCGCGGCGGCGGCGCAGGAAAAGGACGGTCATCGCCAGCCAGATGGCGGCGAGGGAAAACCAGGTGATCGCATATTGCAAGTGATCGTTGGGGATGCGGGCGGTATCGACGGGCAGCGGGGTGATCTTTGGGTCCGGCCCGGCGCCTTCGCGCATGACGATCAAAAGCGGTTCGGTGTCGAGGGTTTCGGCCATGACATCCACATCGCGGGCGAACCAGATGTTGCGATCCATGTCGGCCTCGGGCGTGAAACTGTCGACCTCCTGAGGCCATTGCAGGTTGCCGGTCAGAGTGGCGGTGCCTGCGGGGGCGATAGCGTCTTTGTTCGATGTGGCGGTAAAGCCGAGGTCGATGAGCACGCGCCGCCCGCTCTCCAACGCCATGGGTGCGATGACGCGGTAGCCTGCGCCTTTCTGCTTTTGGCTGACCAACACATGCAGCGCCTGCGCCCCGATCTCTCCGCTGACGGTGACGGGCAGATAGGCGTCGGCTTCTGGATCGGGATCGGCGGGCAAGGCCACGGGTGTTGCGGCGATGCGGTTGTTGATGTCGGCGATGATCGCCTCTTTCCACGCCAGCCGCTGCACCTGCCAGACCCCGAGTGCGACGAGGATGGCTGCCCCGCCAAGGCCGACAATGATGAAGAACAGGCTGCGCCGCATTCGAATCTCTCTGGCTGAAACGACAAACGCGCGAAGAGGGCTTCGCGCGTTTGGGTTTTACGGGTGTGGGGCGCGGATGCAACCCCGCCCTATGGTCAGGGCTGGCCCCACATGTAGACGGCAAAGAAGAGGAACAGCCAGACCACGTCAACGAAGTGCCAGTACCACGCTGCCGCCTCGAAGCCGACGTGGCGTTCGGGGGTGAAGTGGCCGCGCATGGCGCGCAGCAGGCAGACGAAGAGGAAGATCGTGCCGATGATCACGTGGAAACCGTGGAAGCCGGTCGCCATGAAGAAGCTGGAGAAATACATGTCGCCGCCGAATGTCCAATCGTCATGGACCAGCAGTTCGTAGTATTCGTAAGCCTGCAGCGCGGTGAAGAGCACGCCGAGGATCACCGCGATGGTCAGGCCCGAGATCAGGTCTTTGCGGTTGTTTTCATGGGCCAGCGCATGGTGCGCCCACGTCACGGCACAGCCCGACAGCAGCAGAACCAGCGTGTTGATCAGCGGCAGGTGGAAGGCATCGACCGCATGAATGTCGGGCTGGACGTATTCCGTGCCGACATATTCATACATCGGGTAAAGGGCCTGTTTGAAGAAGGACCAGAACCACGCCACGAAGAACATGACTTCGGACATGATGAAGAGGATGAAACCATAGCGCAGGCCGATGCGCACCACACCGGTGTGATCGCCCACTTCGCTTTCGGAGACCACTTCGGCCCACCATCCGAACATGACGTAGAGCGTGGCCACCAGACCGCCCAAGAAAACGAAGGGGGTCATCCCGTGCATCCACAGGACAGCGCCCGCCAGCATGACAAATCCGCCTACCGACCCCAGCAGCGGCCAGGTCGAGGGGGGGAGAATATGGTAGTCGTGGTTTTTTGCATGGGCCATGGTTGCGGGTCCCTCACCTTTGTTCAATCAGGTCGTTAATTGGTTGTTGTGGCGCTGTCCTGATCAAGGGCGGCATAGCCCTCGGGCAGGTCAATTTCGTAGAATGTATAGGACAGAGTGATGGTATGTACAAACTTCCCATCACGGTCTTCGACCATTTCCGGGTCGACGAAAAAGCTTACCGGCATCTGCACGCGCTCGCCTGGGGCCAGCACCTGTTCGGTAAAGCAAAAGCAGTCGATCTTCTCGAAAAAGGCCCCGGCGGTATAAGGGGTGACGTTATAGCTCGCCTGCCCCGCCACCGGTTTGTCGGTCGGGTTGTACGCCTCGTAGAAAGCCAACCCGGTCTCGCCGATGCGGATCTCCATTTCGCGGACCACGGGCTTGAATTCCCACGGCATACCGTCGTTCAGGGAGCCGTCGAAACGGACCTTGACCGTCTTATCCAGCACGTCGGCTTTGGCGGCAGAGACCTGCCCCGGCGTGCCGCCAAAGCCGGTGACGCGGCAGAACCAGTCGTAAAACGGTACCGACGCCCAAGCGAGGCCGCCCATAAGCACCACCACGCCGACGGTTTGCATCACTGTTTTCTGAGGACCGGAAAGCGCCATTACTGTGTCACCTCACGTTGCTCCGGGGGGAGTTCGAAATCGGTCTGGGTGATCTTGACGTAGGTCAACGCCATGATCAGCACCACGAAGGCACCCAGCATCAGGCCCACGCCGATGTTGCGGCCGCGGCGGCGATTGTGCAGCTCATGCTCGGGTCGGATGCCCATTACCAGCCTCCCAAGCCAAAGGTGCGCAGGGCTGCTTCGCCCAGGATCGCGCCGAAGTGCAAGAAGAGATAGGCCAGCGACAGGCGGAAGAACTTGCGCTCTTCGGCATAGTCGTCACCCTCGGCCATGACCTCATCCCGCTTCCAGATACGGTAGGCCCCCAGCAGGAAGGCGGCGTTCAGCACCAGCGCCACGGCGAAATAGAAGATACCGCCGATGGCAGTGAAGGCCGTGCCGATGGCCAATGCAGCCAGAAGGACGGTGTAGACAAAGATATGCAGCCGCGTGGCCGGGCGGCCATGGGTCACGGTCAGCATCGGCACCTTGGCATCGTCGTAGTCCGAGCGCATGAAGAGCGCCAGCGCCCAGAAATGCGGCGGGGTCCACATGAAGATCAGCGCAAACATCAGCCATGCCTCGACCGAGAAGCTGCCCGTGGCCGCGACCCAGCCGATCACCGGCGGGAAGGCCCCCGCGGCGCCGCCGATGACGATGTTCTGCGGCGTCAGACGCTTGAGCCACATGGTATAGAAAACGGCATAGAAAAGGATGGTGAAGAGCAGCATCCCGCCCGCCAGCAGGTTGGTCGCCAGCGCCAGCATCATCACCGACAGACCCGAGAGCGCCACGCCAAGCGTCAGCGCCTCTCCGGGCTGAACCCGGCCCGAGGGGATCGGGCGCCCGCGCGTGCGGCGCATCACCGCGTCGATATCGGCGTCCCACCACATGTTCAGCGCGCCAGAGGCACCGCCGCCTATGGCGATGAACAGGATCGCGCAAAAGCCGATGACGGGATTGACCGAAACCGGCGCGGCCAACAGCCCCACGAAGGCCGTGAAGACGACCAGCGACATGACGCGCGGCTTCAGCAGGGCGAAGTAATCCCCCAGCTGCGCGTCGTATTCACTTGTTGGCGTATTGGTGATGTCAGTCATCCCGAACCTTCCAAGGGTAAACACGGGGCACGGGCCTGTGCCCTGCCCCGTGGAACTGGCTTACTTAGAGGCGACGGTCAGCGGCTGTTCGATGCCAGCATATTCCGCCTTGGCATTGCCAAGCCATTCCGCATAGGCCTCTTCCGAAACCACTTTGACGGTGATCGGCATATAGGCGTGGGCCTGACCGCAAAGCTCGGAACACTGGCCGAAGTAGACGCCCTCTTGCTCGGCCGTGAACCACAGTTCGGCCAGACGGCCCGGCACGCCATCCTGCTTCACGCCGAAGGCGGGGATGGTCCAAGAGTGGATCACGTCGCTGGCGGTCACCTGCACGACGATGGTCTTGCCCACGGGGATCACGACGGATGTGTCGGTGGCCAGCAGGAAGTCATCGCGGCTGTAGCCTTCGTCTTCAAGCTTGGCGACCATCGCGTCATTCAGCACGAAGGGGGTCACGTCCTCATCACCGTCGCCCAGCGTCGCCGGAGCGCCGATCATGTAGCTGTCAAAGGCGATCTCTTCGTCGACATATTCATAGGTCCAGTACCACTGGTTGCCGATGGCCTTGATCGTGATGTCCGCTTCGGGGATTTCCTGCTGACGGAACAGGATCGGCAGCGAATAGGCACCGATCAGCACAAGGATGAGAATCGGCCCGATCGTCCAGGCGATTTCGATCGGAGTGTGGTGGGTAAAGGACGAGGGGTTCGGGTTCCGCTTTTTGTTGTAGCGGATCATGACCCAGATGATCAGGCCGGTCACGAAGACGGTGATCGCGGCGATGATCACCAGAATCAGGTGATCCAAAGCATGGATATCCCGCGCCAATTCGGTAACGGCGGGTTGAAAGCCTGTCTCGCCGTCAACAGGTCTGCCGATGACATCAAGCCCGTCAATGCGCAGGCTGTCCTGTGCCAATGCAGGCAGGGCGGCAAGGCTGGTCAAAAGACCGGAAAGGGGGAGTAGATGTTTCATATGTCGTCCTGATCTTGTGACCATTAAGAAGCCGATAAGCACCCCAAACCGCTGCTGCGATCCGGTGCCGTTGTAATCCTGGGTGCTTACAATCATATTCTGCCTACAAGATAAAGTCACATGCTTGCGTCATAGAGCCGCGCGAGACAGTTTTGTGACAGCAAGCAAGGATACCCCCGATGAGCCGCGCGCATTTCACCCCCTTCGAGGCCGATCTGGACCGAGAAACTGCTCTGAGCGTGCTACGCGAGGCCGTGGCCGGTGCCGATGACGGCGAATTGTTCCTCGAACGCCGCCGCTCTGAAGCGCTGGTTTTCGACGACGGACGCCTCAAAACCGCCAGCTATGATGCCGCCGAGGGCTTTGGCCTGCGCGCCGTGCGCGGCGAAGTGGCAGGCTACGCCCATTCCACCGAACTGAGCGAGGCCGCCCTGCGCCGCGCGGCGGAGACGGCGCGGCTGGCGGTGGGCGATGGTGGCGGCACATGGGCCGATGCCCCTCAGGCCAGTAACAAGCGGCTTTATACGGACGAAGACCCGATCGCGGGCCATGCCTTCCCGGTCAAGGTCGATAGCCTGCGCGAGATCGACGCCTATGCCCGAAGCCTCGATTCCCGCGTAGTACAGGTGAGCGCCACGATCGCCGCCAGCATTCAGGAGGTCGAGATTCTTCGCCCCGAAGGGCATTCGGTGCGCGACGTGCGCCCCATGACGCGGGTCAATGTCTCGGTCATCGTCGAGCAGGACGGCCGCCGCGAAAGCGGCGGTGTCGGCGGCGGCGGGCGGATCGGGCTGGACGGCATGCTGGCCCCCGAAGATTGGCAGGCGAAGGTCCGCGAAGCCCTGCGCATCGCTTGCGTGAACCTCGAAGCCGTCCCCGCGCCCGCGGGCGTGATGGACGTGGTGCTTGGCCCCGGCTGGCCCGGCATCCTGCTCCACGAAGCCATCGGTCACGGGCTTGAGGGCGATTTCAACCGCAAGGGCTCCAGCGCCTTTGCCGGGTTGATGGGCCAACAGATCGCAGCCAAGGGCGTGACCGTGCTGGATGACGGCACGATCCCCGACCGGCGCGGCTCAATCTCTGTCGATGACGAGGGCACCCCCTCGGCGCGCAATGTGCTGATCGAAGATGGTAAGCTGGTCGGCTATATGCAGGACCGTCAGAACGGGCGGCTCATGGGCAGCGCCTCAACGGGCAACGGGCGGCGGCAGTCCTATGCACATATCCCGATGCCGCGGATGACCAACACCTATATGCTGGGCGGCGAGGCGGCACCGGGCGATATCGTGGCTGATCTCAAGGACGGGATCTATGCCGTGGGCTTCGGCGGCGGGCAGGTCGATATCACCAATGGCAAGTTCGTCTTCTCCTGCACTGAGGCCTACCGCGTGCAAAACGGCAAGATCGGCGCGCCGGTCAAAGGAGCGACCTTGATCGGCGATGGGGCCACGGCCTTGCAAAAGATCCGCGCTATTGGCAACGACCCGACGCTCGACCCCGGCATGGGCAACTGCGGCAAGCAGGGGCAGTGGGTGCCGGTGGGTGTGGGCCAGCCCACTTTGATGATCGGCGGGTTGACCGTCGGCGGGGCCGCGACCTGACGGTGGCACGCTGGGGTTGAATCAAATACGCGGGGAAATCTTCATAGGTTGTTAAGCACTAAATCCTATACCTGATTCTGCAACGGACGGAGTTTCGGGATGACTGACAAGGACCTACATCCTTCTTCCACTCACCCCCCACTCCCACCCACCCAGGAAGATGAACAGTTTGCCCGGCTTCGTCTGTTGCGCTCTCGCCGCGTGGGTATTTCGACCTATCGGCGCTTGCTGGATGAACATGGCTCTGCCCAAGAGGCGCTGAAAGCGCTGCCGGAAGTCGCGCGTGCCGCCGGGATATCAGACTACCGCATCTGCCCCGAAGGGGTGGTTCAGGCGGAACTCAACGCCGCCCGCCGCGCCGGGGCCCGGCTACTGGTTGAGGGGGAGGCACCCTACCCGCGCCTGCTCAGCGACCTTCCCGATGCGCCGCCCTTCCTATGGCTGATCGGCGACCCGGCATTGCTGGGCCGTCCGATGATCTCCCTCGTGGGCGCGCGAAACGCTTCTTCGCTTGGGCTGCGCATGGCCCGCAACCTCGCCGCCGAACTGGGCGAAGCTGGCTTCGTCGTGGTCTCCGGCCTTGCTCGGGGCATCGACGCGGCGGCGCATGAGGCCGCATTGCCCCGCGGCACCATCGCCGTGCAGGCGGGCGGGGTCGACATTATATATCCCAGCGAGAACACCGTGCTGACCGGCCAGATCGCCGCGCAGGGGCTGCGGCTGTCAGAGCAACCGATGGGGCTGCAACCGATGGCCCGGCACTTCCCCCGCCGCAATCGCATCATCTCAGGCCTGAGCCGCGCGACGGTGGTGGTTGAGGCGGCGGCCCGCTCGGGCAGTTTGATCACCGCCCGCGACGCTCTCGATCAAGGGCGCGACGTGCTGGCGGTCCCCGGCCACCCGATGGACGCCCGCGCGGCAGGCTGCAACATGCTGATCCGCGACGGCGCGGTGCTGGTGCGCGCTGCCGCGGATGTGTTGGAGGTTTTGCCGGAGGGGGGAGCTCAAACCCCGCCACCCCGCAGCAAGCCCCCCGCGGCCCCGCGCCCGGAAACACCGCCGCGAAACCAAAGCACTGTCGCGAAGCTCCATGCGCAGATCCTCTCTCGTCTCGGCCATGCGCCGGTTGCGGAGGATCAGTTGATCCGCGACTTGCAAGTGCCGAGTAGCGATGTCGCCCCCGCGCTCCTCGATCTTGAGATGGAGGGGGAAATTCAGCGCCAACCCGGCGGGCTGCTCAGCCGCTCTGCCTGACGCCGCGAAGGAGCGCGGCCCGGTCAAAGCGCCGCGAAACCGGGGACCAACCGCGGGGCAGTTGGCCGGGCCAAGCAAGCCTCGAATGCCGACCGTCGATGCCGGCGAAACGGCCCATTCGGCCCACGAAACCGCTGTGCCGTAAACCCGTGATACGCAGCAGCTGCATTGACAAACACCCCTGCAATCCCACATGAGACAGCGCAAAGCCGCCCCCGTTTTTGATCTAAGGTGCCTGTATTTATGCCCGTCGTCGTCGTCGAATCCCCAGCCAAGGCCAAAACGATCAACAAATATCTGGGCGACGATTACACCGTCCTCGCCTCTTACGGCCACGTCCGCGACCTGCCGCCGAAAGACGGCTCGGTCGATACCGACGCCGATTTCGACATGAAATGGGAGGTGGCCAGCGACAGCAAGAAACACGTCAAGGCCATCGCCGACGCGCTGGCCCAAGACAACGCATTGATCCTCGCGACTGACCCCGACCGCGAAGGTGAGGCGATCAGCTGGCACCTGCAAGAGGCGCTGACCAAGCGCAAATCGATCAAGAAAGACACGCCCGTAAGTCGCGTGGTCTTCAACCAGATCACCCAGAAGGCGGTGACCGAGGCGATGCAGAACCCGCGTCAGGTCGACATGCCGCTGGTTGAGGCCTATCTCGCCCGCCGCGCGCTGGACTATCTGGTGGGGTTCAACCTCTCCCCCGTGCTCTGGCGCAAGCTGCCGGGCGCCAAGTCTGCGGGCCGCGTGCAATCGGTCACCCTGCGCCTCATCGTCGAGCGCGAGATGGAGATCGAGGCTTTCCGCGCCCGTGAGTATTGGTCGGTAAAGGCGCTGCTCGCCACGCCGCGCGGTCAGGAATTCGAAGCCCGTCTCGTCTCGCTCGCCGGAAACAAGCTCGAACGTTTCGATCTCGCGGATGCCACACAGGCCGAAATGGCGGTGCAGGCGATCACCAGCCGGGCGCTGAAGGTGATGAACGTCGAGGCGAAACCGGCCAGCCGCAACCCCTCGGCCCCCTTCATGACCTCGACGCTGCAGCAGGAGGCCAGCCGCAAGTTCTCCATGGGCGCGCGCCAGACCATGTCGACCGCGCAGCGTCTCTACGAGGCCGGTCACATTACCTACATGCGGACCGACGGCATCGACATGGCGCCCGAGGCCGTTGCCATGGCGCGCGATGCGATCAAGGACCGGTTTGGCGCGGATTACGTGCCGAAAGAGCCGCGCATTTACAAGAACAAGGCGAAGAACGCGCAGGAAGCCCACGAATGTATCCGCCCCACGGATATGACCAAGGACGCCAAGGCGCTGAAGCTCGATGCCGATCAGGCGAAACTCTATGACCTGATCTGGAAACGCACCCTCGCCTGCCAGATGGAAAGCGCCCGACTGGAGCGCACCACCGTCGAGATCGGCAGCGACGACGCGCAGGTCGGGCTGCGCGCCAACGGCCAGGTCGTGCTCTTCGACGGCTTCCTGCGGGTCTACGAAGAAGGCCGCGACGATGTCGTCGACGAGGACGACAAGCGCCTGCCCCAGATCAGCCAAGGTGACGCGATGGACAAGCGCAGCGTCACGCCCGAGCAGCATTTCACCCAGCCCCCGCCGCGCTACACCGAGGCGACGCTGGTCAAGAAGATGGAAGAGCTCGGCATCGGCCGCCCCTCGACCTATGCCAGCATCGTCACCACGATTCAGGACCGCGAATATGTCCGCAAGGACGGCAACCGCCTGATCCCCGAGGATAAGGGCCGTCTGGTGACCGCCTTCCTTGAGAATTATTTCCGCCGCTACATCGGCTATGACTTCACCGCCGATCTGGAGGATCAACTCGACAAGGTCAGCGCCGGGGATGCCGCCTATAAGGAAGTGCTGCGCCGCTTCTGGCGCGATTTCTCGGCGGCCATCGCCGAGACATCCGAGCTGCGCATCACCGAGGTGCTGGAAAAGATTAACGAGGTGCTGGAGCCGCATCTCTTCCCGCCCACCGAAGACGGCAGCGACCCGCGGCTTTGCCCCAATTGCGAGATTGGCCGCCTGTCGATGCGCACCGCGCGCTCGGGCGGCGCCTTCATCGGCTGTTCGAACTACCCCGAATGCCGCTATACCCGCCCCTTTGGCCCGCCCGACCCGGAGGCCGAAGCCTCAGCCATCCCGCCCGACGGTAAGCTTCTGGGTGAAGATCAGGGCGACGAAATCCGCGTTTTCAAGGGCCGTTTCGGGCCCTATGTCCAGCGCGGCCCGGTGACGGAAGAGAACAAGAAACCCCCGCGCCAGTCGATCCCCAAGGATTGGGTGCCCGAGGATCTGACGCTGGAGCAGGGCGTGATGCTCCTGTCACTCCCGCGTGAGATCGGCCCTCACCCCGAGGATGGCGTTATGGTCTGGGCCAACATCGGGCGCTATGGGCCTTACATCAAGCACGCCGAAAGCACCTCGCACCGGGGCGGCACCAATGCCAATCTCGAAGGCATCGATGAGGTTTGGACCGTCGGCATGAATCGCGCGGTGCAGTTGTTGGCCGAGAAAGTCGCCAGCCGCGGTGGCCGGGGCAAGGCCGCGAAACCGATCCGCGAGATGGGCGAGCACCCGGATATGGGCGGCGAGGTCAATGTCATGGAGGGCAAATACGGGCCCTACGTCAAATGGGAGAAGGTGAACGCCACGATCCCGAAGGAGATCGAACCCGCGGATCTGACGATGGAACGCGCGGTGGAGTTGATCGAAGAGAAGCTCGCCAAATCCCCCGCCAAGCGCAAAGCGGCGACAAAGAAAGCGCCGGCCAAGAAAACGGCAGCCAAAAAGCCGGCGGCGAAAAAGACGGCGGCCAAGAAGGCTCCGGCAAAGGCGGCCACAAAGAAACCCGCGGCCAAGAAAACAACCGCGAAAAAAGCCGACAGCGCGTAAGCCGCGCCTAGGCACAGCAACCGCGCCGGGGGATCGGCGCGGTTCCGCCTGTGGCCTGCCTTTATATCCAGCATCATGAATATGTGATTTGCCATTCGCCTTCGATTTTCGGATCAGGGGCGGCGGCAAGACCACTATGAAAGGCAGATCAATGTCAGGCATGAAATTTACCCGGCGCGGGCTGATCGCCGCGAGCAGCGCGGCGCTGATGACGCCCCAGATCCTGCGCGCGCAGGAACCCGGCCAAGCGCCCCGCGAATATTCCGCCGAACCTCCGGTGTCGCGCAACACGTCGAGCTTTGCCACCCAGCGTTGGCAGGACCATTTCGACAGCCTTGGCAAAGGCGCGATCGTGGCCGACACCACCAGCCGCGCCCTGCATTACTGGAGCGCGGACGGCCAGACCTACAAGGTCTACCCCACCTCGGTGCCCGCCACCGAAGAGTTGACCAAGCGCGGCTATACCGAGATCGTGCGCAAGAAAGTCGGCCCTGATTGGACGCCCACCGCCTCGATGATGGAACGTTTCCCGCATTACAAATACATGCCGCCGGGCCCGGACAATCCGCTCGGCACCCATGCGATGTATCTTAGCTGGCCTGCCTATATCATCCACGGCACCCATGACACGCGCAAGATCGGGCGGCGGTCCTCGGACGGTTGCATCGGGCTTTACAACGAGAAGATCGAAGAACTTTTCGGCCTCTGCCCCGTGGGCACGCAGGTGCGCATCATCTGACTTTCCGGGCGGCCTTTCCTGCGTAGCACCACGTAATTGACACTGCCCCGACGCAGGGTCACATATGGCGCAGCGAAACTGTAGGGAGGTCGCCCGTGAACAAAATCTATGGATCCGCCGCCGAGGCGCTGGAAGGCGTTCTGTCGGATGGCATGCTGATCGCCGCCGGGGGCTTTGGCCTTTGCGGCATTCCGGAATTGCTGTTGCAGGCGATCAAGGAAAACGGGGCCAAAGACCTCACCTTTGCGTCGAACAATGCGGGCGTCGATGACTTCGGCATCGGCATTCTGCTGCAATCGCGGCAGGTGAAAAAGATGATCTCCTCCTATGTGGGGGAGAATGCCGAATTCATGCGCCAGTATCTCTCGGGCGAGCTGGAATTGGAATTCAACCCTCAAGGCACCTTGGCCGAGCGCATGCGCGCGGGTGGTGCGGGCATTCCGGGTTTCTACACCAAGACCGGCGTCGGCACCCAGATCGCCGAGGGCAAGGAAGTGAAACAGTTCCACGGTGAGGATTACATCCTCGAAGAAGGCATCTTTGCCGATCTGTCGATCGTGAAGGCATGGAAAGCCGACGACACCGGCAACCTCGTCTTCCGCAAGACCGCGCGCAACTTCAACCCGCCCGCGGCCATGTGTGGCAAGGTCTGCATCGTCGAGGTCGAAGAGATTGTCCCCCGCGGCAGCCTCGACCCCGACCACATCCACCTGCCGGGCATCTATGTGCATCGCATCATCCAAGGCGAGCATGAGAAACGCATCGAGAAGGTCACGACACGCAAGCGGGAGGAAGCCTAATGCCTTGGGATAGAGATCAGATGGCGGCGCGGGCCGCAGAGGAACTCGAAGACGGCATGTATGTGAACCTCGGCATCGGTATTCCGACGCTGGTGGCGAATTACGTCGGCGACAAGGACATTACCCTTCAGTCCGAGAACGGCATGCTGGGCATGGGCCCCTTCCCTTACGAGGGCGAGGAAGACCCAGACCTGATCAACGCCGGCAAGCAGACCATCACCGAGCTGAGCCGCACCGCCTATTTCGACAGCGCCATGTCCTTTGGCATGATCCGCGGCGGCAAGATCGCGGCGGCAATCCTCGGCGCCATGGAAGTGGCCGAGAACGGCGATCTGGCGAACTGGATGATCCCCGGCAAGCTCGTCAAGGGCATGGGCGGCGCGATGGACCTCGTGGCCGGTGTCCGCAAGGTCATCGTGGTGATGGACCACCAGAACAAGGCCGGTGACTCGAAGGTGCTGAAAGAATGCACCCTGCCGCTGACCGGTAAAGGCGTGGTCGACCGGATCATCACCAACCTCGGTGTGCTCGACGTGGTCGAAGGTGGCTTGAAGATCGTCGAATGCGCCGATGGCGTGACCGAGGAAGAGCTGCGCGCCGCGACCCAAGCGACCATCGTTTGAGAAAACAGCCCTCGGCGGCTTCCGCCGGGGGCATGCCCGTCGCGCTCAGTTCATCGCAGCAAAGACGCAGCCATCGCTGATCAGTTCCGGCGGTGTCAGGCAAAGCCCCTGCGCCACTTGAAACGCCGCCAACACCTTTGGCACATAGTCGCGCGTCTCGGCAAAGGGCGGCACGCCCGCATGTTTGCGCACCGAGCCCTCCCCCGCGTTATAACCCGCGAGCACGAGAATCGGATCGCGGTCGAACTCCCCCATCAGCCAGTCGAGGTATTTGACCCCGCCTGAGATATTCTCGGCCGCGACCATACTGTCGCGCACGCCAAAACGGGCGGCGGTATCGGGCATCAGTTGCATCAGACCGGCTGCGCCCGCCCGGCTGACCGCATCGGCACGCCCTGCGGACTCCACGCTGATCACCGCCAGCACCAGCGCCGGAGAGACATTGGTGCCAACCGTGGCGCGCAGGATATCCACCCCGTTGCTGCGCGCGATATCTTGCAAATGTTGCAGGCGCGGTGCGGGCACTTTTCCGCCCGAAAGCGCCGCCATCGCGGGGGCCAATCGCCCTGCCCCGCTCCGCTCAGCCGCGGGAGAGATTTTATCCCAGAACCAATCGAACTGCCCGGCGTTCAAAGGCGCGATCGCGCCGCTCGGGGTCGCGGCGACCGCGGGGCCTGTGTCCACCTCCGCCGCTGCCGCGGCGCGGGCCGCCGGATCGATTTGCACCGTGATGCGTTTGGCCCCCTTCTTGGGCGGGCCGACCCGTTTGGCCGAGAACTCAGGGAACGGTTTCGGCCCCTCTGCCATGGCGGCAGGGGCCATGAGGGCCGTGACCAGCGAGAATGCCAATATGCGATACATGCCTGCTCTACCTTGCGTCTGACGCGCCTTTGCGCGGCAATATCACACGAATCGTGGAATCGGGCCAGCGTTTGAGGCGGGGATCATGGCAATTTCGCCGCAATTGCGGTGTTCGACGGTGGGAAAGCGCAGGCGGAAGGCCCGATACAATATTTAAAACGCCATTAAACAGAGAGTTAACGTGTTTTCGCAAGAAAAGCACGGACAGTCCGGAAAAGGCACGTTTGCTGCCAAATTCGCGCCCCAATCTGACGGCTATATAGGGTCATACCAAGTCGGACAGCTTCAAATGAGAGAGCGAGGCAAACCGGACGGCGAGGTTAAGACCTTTTACTCAGTGATCCTTGGAGGGACATGACATGATGAACTTTATCAAAAACTTCCGCAAAGATGAAGACGGTGCCGTGACAGTTGACTGGGTCGTTCTGACCGCTGCGATCGTTGGCCTGGCTATTGTTGCGTTCAACACGATTGGTGACAACGTCGAAACAATGTCGGACAATATCGCCACAGACATCACTAACTTCGAAACAACAGCTGACCGCAGTAACTAATCGCTAGTTAAGCGAAATCTAATCATCAGGGCCGCACCTCCAGCCGGGAGCGGCCCCCTTTTGTCTTCAAACTAGGCACGAAGCTTCTTAGGAAAAAACCTTATGCGCCGCGCCCTTCACTATTTTTTACGCAGTCAATCTGGTGCCATCACTGTAGATTGGCTTGTCCTGACCGCCGGGTTGGTCGGCCTGGCAATCCTAGCGCTGAGCGTCCTCTCCGACAGCCTAGATGTCCTTGTTGAATATATCCGGGTAAAGCTCGCAACTTGAGCCATCGTGTGCCGCGGCGCGCTGCGCCAAACTTCACCCCATCGCCCCCGCCCAGACCAATTCTCGCCATATTCGGCAGCTAACTTGCCGGGGTGATCAAAGCGAGCCGAGATTCGCTTCCATAGCAAAGAGGTAACATCATGCGAGCCGTATTCGGATTGGTTCTTTTGGTAGGTGTCGCACTTGCCGGTGGGGCCGTTTATCTGGCGAAAGACCGGATTTCACAGTATCAAGCCGCCAATGCACAAGCGCAGGCCGCGCTGGCGCAGGTCGTGCCAACGAAAACCGTTTGGGTGGCCGACAAGCCCTTGAAATACGGGCAGCCCCTCACCCGCGAGGACGTTCGTGCGGTGAAATGGCCTGAGAATGCCATTCCCGAAGGTACATTCTTCGAAGAAACCGTATTGTTCCCTGAGAACACCAAAGAACAACGCATCGTGCTGCGCAACATCGAGAAAGATGAAGCGATCATGGCCGTCAAGGTGACCGAGCCGGGCGAAGATTCCGGTCTCACCTCCCGTTTGGCCCGCGGCACGCGTGCCTTCACCATCAAAGTCGACGTCTCTAGCGGCGTTTCGGGCTTCCTGCGCCCCGGGGACCGGGTTGACGTCTATTGGACGGGCCGCGTGAACGTGGGCAACCAATCCAGCAACGGCGATGTGACCAAGCTGATCGAATCTGGCGTGCAGCTGATCGCCATCGACCAGAGCGCCGATGCGCTGGTGATGGAAGAAGCCTCGATCGCCAAGACAGTGACGGTGGCCGTGAAACCGCAACAGGTCGCCGCCCTCGCCCAAGCGCAATCGACCGGCAAACTCTCCCTCGCTCTCGTCGGCACGAATGACGACACCGTGGCCGAGGCCATCGAAGTCGACCAACGCTCGCTTCTGGGAATCGAGGCGCAAGAGACCATCGCCGAAGTTACCAAAGAGAAGGTTTGCACGATCCGCACCCGCCGCGGGGCCGAGGTGGTCGAACTGCCGATCCCCTGCACAAACTGACCTGAAAACAACCTCTTGCTAAGTTAATGAAGGCGCCGCACTCCCATGCGGCGTCTTTCATTTTTGCAGGTATGTTGCGCATAGCCCACATGCACAGCGCCCGCGAAGAGCTTGATTCTTGCAATAAATTTGGAATTGCCGCAGAGTGTTGCCAAACGAGGGCAAAAAGACCCATCCCGAGGCGTGATCAAAAAGGCAGGTCACATGAAAATCGATAGATTTCTGAAAGCAGCCCTGCTGGGGCTGACACTGGGCGCGATGCCGATGGCATTGACCCTGCCCAGTTCAGCTGGCGCCGACACGCTGCGCGTTGTCAAACGCGGCACTAATTCCAGCCTCGACGTCCCGATGAACCGCGCCGTGGTGGTGGAAAGCGACATTCCCTTCGCGGAACTCAGCATCGCCAACCCCGGTATCGCGGATATCTCCTCCCTGTCTGACCGTACGATCTATGTGTTGGGCAAATCGCCGGGGCTGACCACGCTCACGCTGCTCGACGCGGCGGGACAGCTGATCACCAATGTCGATGTCCGCGTCGCGGCGGATGTCTCTGAATTCAAAGAACGGCTGCGTCAGATCCTGCCGGGTGAGAAGATCGAAGTGCGCACCGCTAATGACGGTATCGTGCTGTCGGGCATCGTCTCCTCCACGCAACGGCTGCAACGCGCGCTCGATCTTGCCGAACGCTATGCTCCGGAACGGGTCAGCAACCTGATGAGCGTGGGCGGCATCCAGCAAGTCATGATGAAGGTCCGCTTTGCTGAGATGCAACGCAATGTGTCGAAATCGCTCGGCTCTTCGCTGGCAATCAACGGCGGCTCCGATTTCAGCGCGGGGACCGGCAGCACCAATACGTCAGGCGGGGTCGCGACTTCGCTCGGCGGGTCGATCCCATCGGCGAACCAGAACGCAGGTGCAGTTCTTTTCGGCTTCAATGCAGGCTCTACCCAAGTGGGCATCCTGTTGGAAGCATTGGAGGAAAAGGGCGTCGTCCGGTTCTTGGCAGAGCCGAACCTCGTGGCGCTTTCGGGCCAAGAGGCCAAGTTCCTCGCCGGGGGCGAGTACCCGATCCCAGTCGCCCAAACCAGTGATACGGTGTCGGTGGAGTTCAAACCCTTCGGCGTAGAACTCGCCTTTATCCCGCGCGTCGTGGACAAGGATATCATTAACCTCGAGATGAACGCCGCCGTTTCGGCCATCGACGCAAGCAACAGCATTTCGTTGGGCAACGGCATTGAGATCTCCGCCTTCACCCGGCGCGAAACCTCGACCACGGTCGAAATGCGTGACGGGGAAAGCTTTGCCATCGCGGGCCTTTTGACCGACGACTTCACCGACAGCACGCGGCAACTGCCGTGGATCGGCGATGTGCCAGTGCTAGGCGCGCTGTTCCGTTCGGCGGATTACCAGCGCAGCCAGACCGAATTGGTCATCATCGTCACCGCCCATCTGGTCACCCCGACCCGTGGCGAAGCGCTGGCCCTGCCCACGGATCGCATCAAACCGCCCTCCGAGAAAGACCTGTTCCTGCACGGGCGCACGGCGGATGGCACCCGCACCCCCAGCCGCGGCGCTGCGGGCGAAGTGGCCAAGCAGGACTTCCGCGGTTCCTACGGTTATGTACTGGATTGATCCGATGACACGCAGACATATCACGTTGATCGCGGGCACCGCGGCCCTTGCCGGGCTCGCCGCCTGCGCGCCCAACAACGATCCGGTCTATACGCAGTTCTACCGCGAGGCGGGGTCGGTCGTGGACACGGGCCAATTCGGCAATGCCACATTGCACAACCGCCAAGTCATGACCGGCGAGAAGCGTGTGACCTTTGATCTGGCGAACCGTTTCTCTAATGAGGTCCGCTCGACCGTGACCTTCGCCTTCAACTCGGCCCGTCTGGACGCGAATGCGAAAGCCATCCTGCGCCAGCAAGCCAGCTGGATTCGCCAATTCCCCGAGATTCGCTTCCGGGTCTATGGCCACACTGATCTGGTCGGCTCGCAGGCCTATAACCGCGCCTTGGGGCTGCGCCGGGCGCAGGCCGTGGTGCGCTATCTCTCGACCTTGGGAATCAGCCCCAGCCGTTTGGAAGCCGTTGTTTCCTTTGGCGAAACGCAGCCGCTGATCGTGACCCAGGGCCGCGAGCGTCGCAACCGGCGCACGGTGACCGAGGTCAGCGGCTTCGTCCAGGGCCACCCGATGCTGCTGGACGGCAAATATGCGCAGATCATCTACCGCGAATATGTAGCCAGCGCCGTGCCCCCCTCTCAGCTAAGCTCCGGTGCCACCGAGGCAGGTGGCGGCGAGGAGTAAGGGTAAGCCCTTCTTTCGCATGGATAATATCCCCCCGCGCCTTCGGGCCGCGGGGGTTTTTGTCTCTGAAAAGCCATGTCCAATCGGGCGCGAATGGACGTATCGTTTCAAGATACCCAACAATAGAGGCTTTTTGGCCCCAATCTCGCCCCAGTTGGGGGTGATATTCGACGCAGAAGGATAAATGTGCCCGGCTCAAGAGCCGCGCATAAGGCAGAGGTCAGAGCGTTCGCGGCGACAGAATATCGCCGCCCTCCGGCCAAACCGTTGATGTAAAGGACAAAAGGTCATGAGCAGCACTATGCCACAACCCGAAGCAGCGCCGATCGTTGCCTGCACAATCAGCCGTGATGTACAGAACTTCGACCTCTTGATCGAAGATATGGAAGCCACTTTGGGCGAAAGCTGGGGCGATCTGGGATTCGCCGAAGCGCTGGCCTTTTTCAGCCAACCCGAAGCCGAGGCGATGGAATTCGTCGCCCTCGCCATGGATGAGACCGACGAGGACAACCTCGTTTTGATGAGTGAAATCATCACGCAGGCCAAGGCGCGCGACATCCGGGTGATCCTGATCGCCGAAGACATGACCCCCGCCGCATTGCATTCGCTGCTGCGGAAGGGGGCGGATGAGTTCGTCCCCTATCCACTGCCCGAAGGCGAATTGGCCCAGGCCATTGCCCGCGTCCGCGCCGGAGAGAACGCCCCCCCTGCCCCCGCAGCCGACAGCAGTGCGCCGCAGTTGAAGGCCGGTGCGCAAAAGGATGGCGCACTGATCGTCGTGCATGGTTTGGCTGGCGGCACTGGGGCCACGACCCTTGCCGTGAACCTCGCTTGGGAACTGGCAAATGCCGACAAGAAAAACCCGCCCTCGGTCTGCCTGCTGGATTTCGACCTGCAATATGGCTCTGTCGCGACCTTCCTTGATCTGCAACGCCGCGAGGCGGTCTATGAGATGATGTCCGACACGGAATCCATGGACGAAGAGATTTTTGGTCAAGCGCTGCAAACCTTTGAGGACAAGCTGCATGTGCTGACCGCCCCGGCAGAGATGCTGCCGCTCGATATCGTGACCAACGAAGATATCGACCGCATCCTCAACATGGCGCGCAACCAGTTCGACTATGTCATCGTCGACATGCCCTCGACGCTGGTTCAATGGTCCGAGACCGTGCTGACCAGCGCGCATGTCTACTTTGCCATGCTGGAGCTCGACATGCGCTCGGCCCAGAACGCGCTGCGCTTCAAACGGGCGCTGCAGTCTGAGGAACTGCCCTTTGAAAAGCTGCGCTATGTGATGAACCGCGCGCCGAAATTCACCGATCTCAGCGCCAAGAGCCGGGTCAAGCGCATGGCCGAATCGCTGAGCATTTCGATCGACGTGCAGATGCCCGATGGCGGCAAGGCGGTGACCCAAGCCAATGACCACGGGCTGCCGCTGGCCAATTCCGCGCCGAAAAGCCCGCTGCGCCGCGAAATCGCCAAACTGGCAAGCTCCATCCACGATCTCAAGGGCGAGCAGGCCAAAGCCGCCTGAGCCCCCTAGCGAAAGAGCGTACCGATGTTCTCGAAATACAAGAAACCAGCCTCTGCCACCCCGAAAGCCGCCGCCCCCGCGCCGGCGCGCGAGGCCAAGCCAGCCAAAGCCGCCCAGCCCGCCCCCGCGGCACCTGCGCCCGCGCCGGCGGCCAAACCGGTTTCAATGCGCCGCGCGGTCAAACCCGCCGCCGCGTCCCCCGAGGACCGTGAGGTCAAGCGCAAGCAGCGGATGAGTGAGATCAAGCTCGAACTGCACCGCGCGCTCTTGGACAACCTCAACCTCGCCGCGCTGGAACATGCCTCGGAAGCTGATTTGCGGCAGGAAATCAACGATATCGCCGTCGAGATCCTTTCGGAAAAGAGCATCGTGCTCAACCGCGAAGACCGCATGACGCTGAACTCCGAGCTTTATGACGAGGTCACCGGTCTGGGCCCCCTAGAGACGCTGCTGAAAGACGACAGCGTCAACGATATTCTGGTGAACGGCCCGCAACAGATTTTCGTCGAACGCGACGGCAAGCTGCAATTGACCGACATCACATTCAAAGACGAAAAACACCTGCTGCGGATCATCGACAAGATCGTCTCGGCGGTGGGGCGTCGGGTGGATGAAAGCAACCCTTACGTTGACGCGCGTCTCAAGGATGGCTCGCGTTTCAACGCCATGGTGCCCCCGGTGGCCGTCGATGGCTCGCTCGTGTCTATTCGTAAGTTCAAGAAAGACAAGCTGGGCATCGACGATCTGGTGAACTTCGGCGCCTTCTCGGAAGAGATGGCCGCCTATTTGCAGGCCGCCGTGGCCACGCGTCTTAACATCATCGTGTCGGGCGGTACGGGCTCGGGTAAGACCACCACGCTCAACGCGCTTTCGTCTTTCATCGACAATGCCGAACGCATTCTGACCATCGAAGACACCGCCGAATTGCAACTGCAACAGACCCATGTGGGCCGGATGGAAAGCCGCCCGCCCAACGTCGAAGGCAAGGGCGAGGTCTCCCCCCGCGACTGTCTGAAAAACGCCCTTCGGATGCGCCCCGACCGCATCATCGTCGGCGAGACGCGCGGCGAAGAGGTCATCGACATGTTGCAGGCGATGAACACCGGCCACGACGGTTCCATGACCACGATTCACGCCAACTCGGCCCGCGATGGCATCAGCCGTCTGGAAAACATGATCGCCATGGCCGGGATCGAAATGCCGCTCAAGGCGATGCGCAGCCAGATCTCCTCGGCTGTGAACCTGATCGTGCAGGCCAGCCGCTTGCAAGACGGCTCGCGCCGGATGACCTCGATCACCGAGATCACGGGCATGGAGGGCGAGGTCATCTCGATGCAAGAGATCTTCCGCTTCCAGCGCGTCGGCCTGACGCCCGAGAACAAGATCATCGGCCATTTCACCGCCACCGGCGTGCGCAGCCACTTCTCTGAGCGGTTCCGCATGTGGGGCTATGACCTGCCCGCCTCCATCTACGAACCCGTGGCGGCCCAGTAAGGATTGATGCAATGAGTGCCGAACCAATCATCTATGGCCTGATCTTCATCGGCGTTCTGGTGCTGGTCGAGGGGCTGTACCTTGTCGCATTCGGCAAATCCATCAGCCTCAACAGCCGCGTGAACCGCCGCCTTGAGATGCTGGAGAAAGGCGCCCGCCGCGAAGAGGTGCTCGATAAGCTGCGCAAGGAAATGCAGCAGCATATGAACGCCAAGTCGATCCCGCTCTACTCCCTGCTGTCAGAACGTGCGCAGAAGGCCGCGATTGCCTTCACGCCGCAGCAGTTGTTGATGATCATGGCCGGGTTGGCCGCTTTGGCATTTCTGGGGCTGACCATCGGCACCGATACATCCGTGTCGGTGCGCGCGCTGATGTCCATCGCCATGGGCGTGGGTGCGGTATTCTTCTGGGTGTCGCATAAGGCCGGCAAACGCATGGCGATGATCGAAGAACAGCTTCCCGATGCGGTGGAGCTGATGGTGCGCAGCCTGCGGGTGGGGCACCCTTTCTCCAACGCGATTTCCATTGTGTCGAAAGAAATTCAAGACCCGCTTGCCTCGGAATTTGGCGTGATCGCCGATGAGGCCGCCTATGGCCGCGATCTGGGCGAGGCGCTGAAAGATATGGCCGAACGGCTCGACATGCAGGATTTGCGCTTTCTCGCCGTCGCCGTGACCATTCAGCAGCAATCGGGCGGCAACTTGGCCGAGATCCTCGCCGGTCTGGCCAAGGTGATCCGCGCCCGCTTCCGCCTGTTCCGCCGGGTCAAAGCGATCACGGCCGAGGCGAAATGGTCGGGCAAGTTCCTGTCGGCCTTCCCGCTGGCCGCGCTGGTGGTGATCAACCTCGGCGATCCGCATTACTATGACGAGGTGCGCGATCACCCCTATTTCATTCCCGCCTGTTTCCTTGTGGGGATCTTCCTTGTGCTGAACCTTTTCGTGATGCGCATCCTTACCAATATCAAAGTCTGAGAGGCCGGTGATGGAATTTTTCAATCAGCTTAACGATCAGATCAACCAAGCCTTGGGGCCGATGGGGCTGATCATCATCATCGGCACTTTGGGCGTCGCCTTGGTGGCGATCACGCTGGTCTTGATGCTGCGCCAGCCCGAAGACCCGCTGACCAAGCTTAAGCGCACCAGCTCTGCCCCCACGGGCGACAGTTCGCGCGAAAAGCTGCGCCAATCGGATCAAAACGCCCAGTTGCAGAAATTCGCCAAGTTTCTTGAGCCTGAAGACGTGGCCGAACTCAGCGCCAAACAGTTGATGCTGCGCCAAGCGGGCTATCGTTCGCGCGATGCGGTGCGGCTTTATTACTTTGCCCAATTTGCACTCGGGATGCTCGGGCTGGTCGGCGGTCTGGTCTATACCAATGTCTTGGGCGGCGGCGAAGGGCTGACAACGCAGCAGACCATGATGTGGGCCATCGGCCCCGGCGCCATTGGTTACTACCTGCCGAAATACTGGGTCCGCCGCCGGGTCGATTCCCGCAAAGAAGAGATTACCCGGGGCTTCCCCGACGCGCTGGATATGATGCTGGTCTGCGTCGAAGCCGGGCAATCGCTGGACCAATGCATCGTCCGCGTCGCCCGCGAGCTGCGCGCCTCCTACCGCGCCCTTTCCGAAGAGTTCGAGATGGTCGCCTATGAGATGAAGGCCGGTAAGGACAAGGTATCGGTGCTCAACGATATGGGCGAACGCTGCGGCGTGCAGGATGTCTCCTCTTTCGTGACCGTGCTGATCCAATCGGCTGCCTTTGGTACCTCCATCGCCGACGCCCTGCGCGTCTATGCCGCCGAGATGCGCGACAAACGCGTGATGCGCGCCGAGGAGGCGGCAAACAAGTTGCCAACCAAGATGACCCTTGCCACTATGGGCCTTACCGTGCCGCCGCTGTTGATCATTCTGATCGGCCCCTCGGCACATGGCATCTCGCAACTGGGTCAGATGGGGAATTAATGAAAAAGGAAATTCGGCGCAGCCTTCTCCGCGCCGTTTTCATCGGGCCGATATTGGGCCTTGCTCTGGCCGCCTGTTCGACAGGCGGCTTTTCCGCGTTGCGCGGGGATCAGACACCCGAAAACCTCTATGCCCCCGGCGTGAACCAACGGGCCGAGGCTGTCGATGGGATCGAAGTGGGCCATAGGCTGATCGCGGCAGGGCAGTATGAACTGGCCATCAAATCCTTTAACCGCGCCGCGTTGGACCATGGGCTCACGGGTGAAATCCTCTCGGCCCTTGGCAGTGCCAACCTCGGGCTTGGGCGTTTGGGACAAGCCGAAACCCTGCTACGCGGCGCCGTTGAGAAAGACGCCGCCGAGCCGGAAGTCTGGAACAACCTTGGCGTCGTGCTGATGGAGAGCGGCCAGACCGCCGAGGCCGAGCAGATTTTCCGCAAAGCCTATGCGCTCGACAATGGCGAAAGTGACGCAATCCGGGACAATCTGCGCTTGGCGCTCGCAAAAACGGAAAAATCTGTTATAACAGAAGTCAATGAGCATAATTACAAATTGGTGCGGCGCGGCAGCGGGGATTACCTGATCCGTCCGACACCATGACCCGGCAGAGCAGTAAGAGGACGCAAAATGCGCCATCCAATCATTCTGGCCGTCTGCATGGCAGGCGTCACCGCCCTTGCGGGCTGCGGTGAAAAAGACGCGAACGCCACCGTTGAACGGGCCTTCAAGGACGTCAACGTGGTGGATGAGACCAACCTCTCCGACGTGATGCTGACAGTGGCCGACCCGAATGAGGCGGTGAGCTATTTCGCGCGTTCGGTCAAGGAAAGCCCCGACCGCATCGACCACCAGCGCGGGCTCGCTACGTCACTGGTCCGCGCCAAACGCACGACCGAGGCCGTGAGCGAATGGGACAAGGTCGTCAAAATGGAGGGCGCCACCCCCGAAGACCGCGTGCAACTGGCCGATGCGCTGATCCGTTCGGGCAATTGGGCGCGGGCCGAGACGGTGCTCAACGGCATCCCCCCCACCCATGAGACTTTTGCCCGCTACCGGCTTGAGGCCATGGTCGCCGACAGCAAAGAACAGTGGGACCGCGCCGACAGCTTTTACGAAATCGCCGTCGGCCTGACCACGACCCCCGCCGCCGTGATGAACAACTGGGGCTACTCCAAACTGACCCGCGGCGACTATGCCGAGGCCGAGCGACTGTTCGGCGAAGCGATCCGTCAGGACAACACGCTTTTCACCGCCAAGAACAACCTCGTCATGGCCCGCGCCGCACAGCGCGACTACACCCTGCCCGTGATGCCGATGGAGCAATCCGAACGCGCCCAGCTGTTGCACACAATGGCGCTGTCGGCGATCAAACGTGGCGACGTTGAAACTGGCAAGGGACTGCTGCGCGAAGCAATCGACACGCATCCCCAGCATTTCGAAGCCGCCGTCCGCTCTCTGCGCGCATTGGAAAACGGCTGATCCATGGCGATCTCTGCCACGGCGGCCCTGTGGTTTCTGCCCTTCGTCCTGCCGATCTGCTTCTATGTCGCCTTCACCGACATGAAGCAGATGCGCATTACCAATCAGGCGGTCTTGGTGCTGACTGCGATCTTTGTGCTGCTGGGGCTGTTTCTGCTGCCCTTTGACACCTATCTCTGGCGCCTGCTGAGCCTTGTCGTGGTTTTGGTGGTCGGCATCGCCCTGAACGCCGCCGGGGTCATGGGGGCCGGTGACGCGAAATTCGCCGCCGCCGCCGCGCCCTATATCGCATGGGGCGATCTGCGATTGCTGATGGTGCTTTTCATGGCCACCCTTCTCGCCGCCGCCGCCACGCATCGCGGGGTGAAATACACCCCCCTGCGCCGCCTCGCCCCCGATTGGCAGAGCTGGCAGGAAACCAAGAAATTCCCCATGGGCCTCGCCCTTGGCACCACGCTGGGGCTCTATCTGATCTTGGGGGCGCTCTTCGGGGTCTGACCGCCCCGCTGCAAACTCTTTTTCAGCGCGCAAATGCGTCCACATTCACGCCATATTCAAGATTTACCCTTCAGTCTGACCGACAAGCCGCACCGCCGCATGACTTTCCAAGGAAGCCATTGATGAACGCCCCGACCAGCACCGTGCTTGCCCCGCCGCCCCCCAAGCGGTTGGAGGATATGAAACTGCCCATCGTGATGATGCGCGATATCCTTCTGAAAACGATTTTTCGCAAGAACGTCGAGATGGTCAGCGATCTGGCCCAAGCGCTCTGCCTGCCGATCCCGGTCACGCAGGAGATGGTCGACCAAGCCCGCAGCCAGCGCCTGATCGAAGCCACCGGCACGCTCAGCGCCACCAGCGGCAATGAAATGGGCTATCAGTTGACCGACGCGGGCAAGGCGCGCGCATTGGATGCGCTGGCGCAGTCGGAATATTTCGGCGCCATGCCCGTCCCGCTTGAGGTTTACCGCGAGCAGGTCAAACGCCAATCCGTGCGCAATCTGCAAATCACCCGTGACCAGTTGACCGGCGCCATGGGCCATTTGGTGCTGCCCGACAGCCTGCTGGATCACCTCGGCCCCGCCGTCTCTGCCGGGCGGTCGATCCTGATGTACGGCCCGCCGGGAAACGGTAAATCCAGCATTTCCAATGGCATACGCGACGCGCTTGGCGATCGGGTCTATGTCCCCCGTGCCATCGAATACGCAGGCCAAGTCATCACCGTCTATGATCCGATCGTTCATTCCGCCGCCGAGGCCGAGGTGCAAGACCCAACCTCCCTGCGCCGGATCACGCGCTATGACGCCCGCTATGTCTGCTGCGAACGCCCCACCGTCATCACCGGCGGCGAGCTGTCGCTCGACATGCTCGATCTGGTCTACAACCCCACGGCGCGGACCTATCAGGCGCCGCTGCAGCTCAAGGCGACCGGCGGCATCTTCATCGTCGACGACCTAGGCCGCCAGAAAGAGCCGCCGCAAAGCATCATCAACCGTTGGATTGTCCCGCTGGAGGAAAGCAAAGACATCCTCGCCCTGCAATCGGGCGAGAAATTCGAGGTGCCCTTCGACACGCTGGTGATCTTCTCGACCAACTTCCACCCGAACGAGATTTTCGACCAAGCCGCCCTGCGGCGTATCTTTTTCAAGATCAAGGTCGATGGGCCGGACCAAGAGAACTTCCTCAAGATCTTTGCCATGGTCGCCCGCAAACGCGGCATGCCGCTGGATGAGGCGACGCTGGTCCATCTGCTCAAGGTAAAATACCCGACCATCAACAATGTCTATGCGAATTATCAGCCAAACTTCCTGATCGACCAGATGATCGCGATCTGCGATTTCGAAGGCATCCCCTATCAGATGAACCCCGATCTGGTGGACCGGGCATGGGCCAATATGTTCGTTCGCGACGAGGTGATCGTTAAATAGCCTCCGCCGCTGGCACCGCGCCCTGCCGATACTACATTGGGTGTCATGCGCGCCCTACCCCCCAAATTCGCCGATTGGTTCGCCCAGAACGGCTGGTCTTTGCACCCGCACCAGCAAGAGATGCTGGACCGTGCCGAGGCCCCCGCCCTGCTGCTCATCGCCCCCACAGGGGGCGGCAAAACGCTGGCCGGTTTCCTACCCACCCTCGTCGATCTGTCCGAGCATGATCACGAGGGGATGCACACGCTCTACATCTCGCCGCTGAAGGCGCTCGCGGCAGACATCAAGCGCAACCTCACCCGCCCGGTCGAGGAGATGCGCCTGCCGATCCGCATTGAGGACCGCACCGGCGACACCTCGCACGCGCGCCGCCGTCGCCAACGCGCCGACCCGCCGCATATCCTGCTGACCACGCCCGAAAGCCTCGCCCTGCTGACCTCCTATGAGGACGCCGGGCGCACCTTTCGGGGCCTCAAACGCGTGGTGATTGACGAGATTCACGCGCTGGCCGAAAGCAAACGCGGCGACCAGCTGATGTTGGCGCTGACCCGGCTGCAAGCGCTGTGCCCGGGTCTGAAACGCGTGGGCCTCTCGGCCACTGTCGAAGACCCCGCCGCCATCGCCCACCTGATGGCTTGCCACCCCGACCCCTGCGAAGTGCTCATGGCCGATCCTGGCCCCGCCCCCGACATCCAGATGCTGCGCACCGAAGAAGCCCCCCCCTGGGCCGGCGGCGGCGCCGCCTATTCGATCCCCGCGGTCCTCGAACAGGTGCGCCAACACAAGACGACGCTCATCTTCCACAACACCCGCGCGCAGGCCGAGATCTTCTTCCACAAACTCTGGCTCGCCAACGAGGACGCCCTGCCCATCGCCATCCACCACGGCAGCCTCGACCGCGCGCAGCGCGAAAAGGTCGAGGCGGCGATGGTACGAGGCGATTTGCGCGCCATCGTCTGCACCGGCACGCTGGATCTGGGGATCGACTGGGGCGACGTGGACCTCATCATCCAGATCGGCGCGCCGAAGAACGTGAAACGTCTGGTCCAGCGCATCGGCCGTGCCAACCACCGCTACAATGCGCCCTCCAAGGCGCTTCTGGTCCCCGCCAACCGCTTCGAAGTGGTGGAATGCGTCGCAGCGCTGGAGGCCGTGCTCGAAGGCGCGCTCGACGGCGACCCGCGGGGCGACGGCCCGCGCGACGTGCTTTGCCAGCACATCCTCATCGCTGCATGCGCCGGGCCTTTCGACGCCGAGGACCTCTTTGCACAAATCCGCACCGCCGGGGCCTATGCCAACCTGTCGCGCGCCGCCTTCGACGCCTGCCTCGACTTCTGCGCCACGGGGGGCTACGCGCTGCGCGCCTACGACCGTTGGCAACGGCTGCTGCAACGCCCCGACGGGCAATGGCAACTGCGTGACCCCCGCGCCGCGCAACGCATCCGCATGAACATTGGCACCATTCAGGACACCGACAAGCTCAAGGTCCGCATGAAACGCAACCGCGGCGGCAAGCCCCTGGGCGAGATCGAAGAAGGCTTTGCCGCCACGCTGACCAAAGGCGATACCTTCCTGATCGGCGGGCAAATCGTGCGCTACGAAGGGCTGCGCGAAACCGTGGTCGAGGTCAGCCGAAATGCCGCCAAAAAGCCGAAAGTGGCGACCTTCGGCGGTACGAAATTCGCCACCTCCACCCAACTCTCGGCCCGCGTGCAACAAATGTTCACACAAGACAGCTGGCCCGAACTGCCGCCCCACACCGCCGAATGGCTCAGCCTGCAACGCGAGGTCAGCCAACTGCCGCAGCCCGGCACGCTGCTGGTGGAAAGCTTCCCCCATGACTTTGCCGAACAGACGGTGTTCTACGGCTTTGCCGGACGCAACGGCCAACAAACGCTCGGCCTTCTGCTCACCAAACGCATGGAAGACCTTGGCCTACGCCCCTTAGGCTTCGTCGCGACGGACTATGCCACGCTAATCTGGGGACTCTCCCCTGTCGACGACCCCGCGCCGCTGCTTGATCCGACAGTGCTGCACGAAGGGCTCGACAGTTGGCTCGCGGGCAATGCCGTGATGAAACGCACTTTTCGCGCCGCCGCCACTATCGCCGGGCTGATCGAGCGCAACAGCCCGCAGGCGCGCAAATCCGGACGGCAAACGACCTTTTCCAGCGATATCCTCTACGACACGCTGCAGCGCTATGAACCGGACCACCTGATGCTCGACATCACCCGCGAAGAAGCCCTCAGCGGTTTGGTGGATTTCGGCAGAATCGAAGAAATGCTCGGGCGGATCGCCGGGCGGATCACCCATCGCAAGCTCTCCCGCGTGAGCCCCCTGGCCGCGCCGCTGTTTCTCGAAATGGGCCGCGTTCCGGTCGAAGGCGCCGGGCAGGATCGTCTGTTGGCAGAAGAGGCGGAACGCTTGATGGAAGCCTCCGGCCTCGCGCAACTCACCCCGCCGCCATCGGATCAGCCGCCATGGCGGGATGGTCGTTGAACTTGAGCGTTTCGCGGGCAGAGAGGTTCTGCAAGGTATTTGAAAAAGGATGAAGATAATTAAGGGTTCTTTAATTAAGGTGGCGCATCTTCCTCTCGCGGTACAGGCTGAGGAGCCGATGACCGCAAAGGATGAAGGCGCGTCTCCGGTCCGGTGACCACCCGATCGCGGGGCGCGCTTTCTGCAATTCATCCTTTCTTAAATACCTCTGCGCTGACCATTCCATCTGCGCAACCTTCGCGTTTGGCCCCTTGCCAAATCAGAGCTGATCTCAGATGAACAAAGGATGAACGGACTTGAGTTTTCATTCGCCGGGGCGGGGCTGACTGCGCTTGGTTCTGGCGCGCTTTGGTGGCGCGAAAGGGATTTGCTTTGTGTGAGCGACCTTCACTTGGGCAAGTCGGAAAGGATCGCGCGGCGCGGCGGGTCGGCGCTGCCGCCTTATGAGACGCGCGATACGTTGAACCGTTTGGCGGCGGACCTGTCTTTCACGCAAGCGCGTCATGTGATCTGCCTTGGCGATAGTTTTGATGACCTCGGCGCGGCGCAGGCGTTGCCAGAGGAAGAGCGGCTTTGGATTCTCGGCCTGCAGGCCGGGCGGCGGTGGGATTGGATCGAAGGCAATCATGATCCGGGCCCGGTTGGGTTGGGCGGTACGCATTTGGGTGAGTTGGCGCTCGGCCCGCTGACCTTTCGGCATATTGCGGCGGAGGGGACCTCCGGCGAGGTGTCGGGGCATTATCATCCCAAGGCATCGATCCGCGCGCGGGGCCGCAGCATCTCGCGTCCGGCGTTTTTGTTTGACAGCAAGCGGCTAATCCTGCCTGCATATGGCACCTATACCGGCGGGCTGCGCAGCCAGTCGCGGGTGCTTTGTGATTTGATGGGGCCAGAGGCCTGTGCGGTACTCACGGGGCCGCACCCTGTGGCGATCCCCATGCCCGGAAAGAAGCGATGATGGATGATCAGATTGAACGACGGGTGCGGGAGGGTTTTGCCAAGCAGACCATGATGCAGACCCTGGGGGCCGAGATCATCGATGTGCAGTCGGGTCTGGTCAAGGTTGCGGCGCCGGTCCTGCCGGGCGCGATGCAGCAGCAGGGTTTTGGCCATGCGGGGCTGACCTTTTCCATCGGCGATTCCGCGGCGGGCTATGCGGCCTTGAGCATGTTGCCGCCGGAGGTCGATGTCGTGACCTCGGAGATCAAGATCAACCTTCTGGCTCCCGCTCGGGGAGACCGGCTGATTGCCACGGGCCGGGTGGTGAAACCGGGCCGGCGGCTTTGTGTGGTCACGGCGGAGGTGCATGCGGAAACGCATGGCGCCGCCAAGCTCATCGCCATCCTGCAGGGCACCATCGTGCCGGTGCCAGGCGCTTAGGCGGTCAGCCCTTCGGGTTCTGCCAACCCATTGGCGCGGCAGCAGGCGGTGACCGTATTGGCCAGCAGGCAGGCGATGGTCATCGGCCCGACCCCGCCGGGCACCGGGGTGATGGCCCCGGCGCGCTGGCTGGCGCTGTCGAAGTCCACGTCGCCGACCAGTTTGGTTTTCTCGCCGGTCTCGATCCGGTTGATGCCCACGTCGATCACCGTCGCGCCCTCTTTGATCCAATCGCCGGGCACCATCTCGGGGCGGCCAACGGCGGCGACCACGATATCGGCGCGGCGCACCACCTCGGGCAGATCGCGGGTGCGGCTATGCGCGATGGTCACCGTGCAGCTATCGCCCAAGAGCAGCTGCGCCATCGGTTTGCCGACGATGTTGGACCGGCCAATGACCACCGCGTTCATACCCGTCAGATCGCCGTGATGGTCGCGCAGCATCATCAGGCAGCCCAGCGGGGTGCAGGGCACCATGCTTTTCTGCCCTGCGCCCAGTAGGCCGACGTTGGAGATGTGAAAACCGTCCACGTCCTTGGCGGGCGAGACGGCATTGACCACGCGGGTTTCGTCCAGATGATCCGGCAGCGGCAGTTGCACGAGGATGCCGTGGATCTCGGGGTCGTTGTTCAACGCGTCGATCAGCTTGAGCAGGTCGTCCTGATCGACGGTCGCGGGCAGCTTGTGTTCGACCGACTTCATGCCGACCTCGCGAGTCATTTTGCCCTTGGAGCGGACATAGACTTGGCTTGCCGGGTCTTCGCCCACCAGCACCACGGCGAGGCCGGGGGTGACGCCGTGATCCGTCTTCAGCCGGTCGACATGGCCCGCGACCTTCTCACGCACCGTTGCTGCAAAGGCTTTGCCATCGATGATTGTCGCTGCCATATCCGTCTCACTTTCGCTCGCTGCAGGTTGAACATGCTTTACATCACCGCGACGGCGGGTCATTGCAACCCGCCTTAGAACAATCCCTCCACATCGCCATCGGCGTTGAGCTTGATTGCCTCCGCTGAAGGCACCCGCGGCAGGCCCGGCATGGTCATGATCTCACCGCAGATGACGACAACGAAACCCGCCCCTGCCGAAAGGCGCACCTCGCGGATGGGGACGCTGAAACCAGTGGGCGCGCCGCGCAGGTCGGGATCGGTCGAAAAGCTATATTGGGTCTTGGCCATACAGACCGGCAGATCGCCATAGCCCTGCGCCTCCCAATCCTTCAACTGGTTGCGCACCTTTTGGTCGGCCAGCACTTCGTCGGCACGGTAGACACGTTTGGCGATGGTCTCGATCTTTTCGAACAGCGGCATCTCGTCGGCATAGAGCGGGGCGAAATTCGCGTGATCGCCATCGGCGATCTCTGCCACGCGGGTGGCCAGATCGGCGGAGCCTTCCGAGCCCAACTCCCAGTGGCGCGAGAGGATCGCCTCAGCCCCTTGGGCCGCGACATAGTCCTTCACAGCCGCCACTTCGGCATCGGTATCAGTGACGAAATGGTTGATCGCCACGACCACGGGCACGCCAAAGGATTTCACGTTTTCGATGTGGCGGCCAAGGTTGGCGCAGCCCTGTTGCACAGCCTCGACATTCTCGGTCCCTAGGTCGGCTTTCGCCAACCCGCCGTTCATCTTCATCGCGCGCACCGTGGCGACGACGACCACCACAGAAGGCGCCAGCCCCGCCTTGCGGCATTTGATGTTCATGAATTTCTCGGCCCCGAGATCGGCGCCAAAGCCTGCCTCTGTCACCACATAATCTGCCAGTTTCAACGCCGTTGTCGTGGCGATGACCGAGTTGCAGCCATGGGCGATATTGGCGAAGGGCCCGCCGTGGACGAAGGCGGGGTTGTTCTCAAGCGTCTGCACGAGGTTCGGCTGCATCGCGTCTTTCAAAAGCACAGTCATGGCCCCATCCGCCTTGATGTCGCGGGCATAGACCGGGCTGCGGTCGCGGCGGTAGGCGACGATCATCGCGCCAAGGCGCTCTTGCAGATCGGTGAGGCTCTTGGCCAGACAAAGGATCGCCATCACCTCGGAGGCTACGGTGATGTCAAAGCCCGTCTCGCGCGGGAACCCGTTGGGCACGCCGCCCAGGGAGGCGGTGATTTGGCGCAGGGCGCGGTCGTTCATGTCGACCACCCGGCGCCATGTGACGCGGCGGGTATCGATCTCCAGCTCATTGCCCCAGTAGATGTGGTTGTCGATCATCGCCGCCAGCAGGTTGTGGGCGCTTGTGATGGCATGGAAATCGCCGGTGAAATGCAGGTTCATCTCTTCCATCGGCACAACTTGGGCATAGCCGCCGCCCGCGGCCCCGCCCTTCATCCCGAAGTTCGGCCCCAGCGAGGCTTCGCGGATGCAGACCGCCGCCTTTTTGCCGATCCGGTTCAGCCCGTCGCCGAGCCCGACGGTGGTGGTGGTCTTGCCTTCCCCCGCCGGGGTTGGGTTGATCGCGGTGACGAGGATCAGCTTGCCGTTCGCGCGCTCCTGCACGGAATCGATGAAGGTTTGGCTCACCTTCGCCTTGTCATGGCCATAGGGCAGCAGGTCGTCGTTTGAGATCCCCAGCTTCGCGCCGATTTCTTGAATAGGGCGTTTCGCCGCTTCGCGGGCGATTTGAATGTCGGTTTTGAAAGCCATGAGAATCCCCTGTTGCCGTTGTTGGCGATCTTTATTCTTTAGCCATAGCGCGACAAGCCCCCGACGGGGGGCCGTGTTTCCGACACTCAAAGTTCGCGAAACGGCGCGCGCTTAGCCCAGATGCGGCCAGACCGGCTGGTTCGGCACGAAAAGCCGTAGTTCGTCCCCGATGCTCAACGGCCCCTCCCGCTCGACCCATGCGGTCACGCCGCGTTTGCCTTGGGCGGCGGCTTTAAAGGTTTTGCCATGGCCGGGGGCCTCCACCTCAATCTCGCGGGCAGGCAGGTTGCAGGGGCCGTTTTCGATGTCCACGACCAAGGTGGTGCCATGCGCGTTTTGCAGCCGCGACCCCGGCGGGACAAGGGTGAAATCCGGGATCTCTTCAAGGTTGATCGAAGCGCCCAGCAGGGTCGGGTCGAGCTTGGGAAGGTCGATGGCGGCGGCGATCTCGGCCATCTCTTCGGCGGAGAGGATGGAGAGTTGACGCGTGTTGCGTATCTCCGTCCCCTTGGCATGCAGGTTGCGCACGCGCACGCAGGCGGGGCGGGTCAGCCCTGCGTGAAAATCACCTTTGATGCCCGCATAGGTCGCAAAGGCCTGCTCCACCGCGACCGAGCGGATGTTTTCGCGGTCCTGAGGGACCATGCCCAGCCAAGTGATCCGGGCGGTATGGTCTGTCTTGCGCAGTTCGGGCATGGGGCGTCCTTTGGGCTGGTTTGGCAACGCCATCCTATGCCTATTGCCGGATCAGATGCACCTTGAAACCGCCCCCGCTCAATGAGGCTTTGGCAAGGGTGCCCGCCCTGTAGACAAGCGCCATCCCAAAGGATTTGAGATAAAAGGGAGAGACATAGCCCGGCCCCATGACGACCCGGTAGGAAATATCGCAGAACACCGAAGCCCCCTCCTCTCGGCTGCTCTGCGTCGCGATCTGCACCACGCGGCGGCCATCGTAGAGCGACAGCGGCGCGGGGCAGCTTTTGCCGGTGGCAAGGGCGGCGAAAAGCTCGGGCGGGAAGAGGACACCGGCAGGCACCGCTCCGGCCTCCGACATTTTCGTCATTTCCGAAGCCGGGGTGATCGCCACCGAGGTGACCTGCCCCGCGGCCCGGTCAATCGCGATATCGCGCGTCTCGCTCCCCCGGTTGGACCCGAGATAGCTGACCGCGGTGCCACGCGACTGGGTGGCCGCCTTGAAGCTGCCGTTCTTGATGCCGAAAGGCGCGTTGTCGAGCGACAAGAGGAAGGCCGCGTTCCGGCTTTGCCCGTTGAACTGCAAGGTCCCCAGCTGCCGCCCGCCTAAAGCGACAGCATAGGTCTGCGGCTCGGCCCAGACCGGTCCGGCGGTGAAGGCGAGTAGAAGGGCGAGGGCAGAAAGGATGCGTCGCATAAGACCCGGCTTGTTCCAGAATTCCGTCCCTGTCTAACGCGATGGCGACCGTGAAGCGATAGTGGAATTCCCGCCCCGACCGGAGGGAGTGCCGAAAACGAAAAGACCCCGCCGAAGCGGGGTCTTTCAAATGTCGCAGGTCGGATCAGACCGAAGGTTCAGGTTCCATCCCGCCATCCTTCGGCGGGGTCTTCTTGCCCTTCGCCTTGGGGATCGCAGTAACGCTCGGCGCGCTGCCGGTGTCGGAGTTGTCGTCGTCGGAATCCTCTGCCGGCGGCAGGCCGTCCATGACGCGTTTGATCTCGTCGCCGGTCAGGGTCTCATACTCCAGGAGACCTTGGGCCAGACGCTCGAACTCCACCTCTTTCTCGGTGATGATCTTCATCGCGCGATCGTAGCCGTCTTGGATGAACTGCTGCACCTCTTTCTCGACCAACTCCTTGGTATTGGCTGAGACGGAGAAGCCCGCAGTGTTGCCCTGATAGCCCTGTGCGGCTTCAGAATAGTCGATATTGCCGACCTTATCCGACATGCCCCATTGCAGCACCATCGCACGCGCCAGCGCAGACGCTTGCTGGATGTCGCCCGCCGGACCGTTGGAGACCGAGTCCGGCCCGTATTTGTGGATCTCCGCCGCCTTGCCCGCCATCGCCATGGCCAGACGCTGATGGCATTCGTCCTTGAACATGTTCAGCCGGTCGATCTCAGGCAGGCTCATCACCATGCCGAGCGCGCCGCCGCGCGGGATGATCGTGGCCTTGTAGACCGGGTCGCATTTGGGCAGCGTCATGCCCACCAGCGCGTGACCGGCCTCGTGATAGGCGGTCATTTCCTTCTGCTCGGCGGTCATCACCATCGACCGGCGCTCGGGGCCCATCATCACCTTGTCTTTGGCCTGCTCGAAATCGACCATAGTGACGAAACGGCGACCGACGCGGGCGGCCATCAGCGCGGCCTCGTTCACGAGGTTCGCCAAATCCGCACCCGAGAAACCCGGCGTGCCGCGCGCGATGATGCGCAGGTCAACGTCCGGCCCCAGCGGGGTCTTGCGGGCGTGCACCGAAAGGATCTTCTCGCGGCCCTTGATGTCGGGGTTGGGCACGGTGACCTGACGGTCGAAACGGCCCGGGCGCAGCAGCGCGGGGTCGAGCACGTCGCGGCGGTTGGTCGCGGCGAGGATGATGACACCTTCGTTGCTTTCGAAACCGTCCATCTCGACCAGAAGCTGGTTCAGGGTCTGCTCACGTTCGTCGTTGCCGCCGCCGTAGCCTGCGCCGCGGTGGCGACCCACGGCGTCGATCTCGTCGATGAAGACGATGCAGGGGGCGTTCTTCTTGGCCTGTTCGAACATGTCACGCACGCGGCTGGCACCGACACCCACGAACATCTCGACGAAGTCGGAGCCCGAAATGGTGAAGAAGGGCACGCCCGCCTCGCCCGCAATCGCACGGGCCAGCAGCGTCTTACCGGTGCCCGGAGGGCCCACCAGCAGCGCGCCTTTCGGGATCTTGCCGCCGAGGCGCGAGAACTTCTGCGGGTTGCGAAGGAATTCGACGATCTCTTCAAGCTCTTCCTTGGCCTCGTCGATGCCCGCGACATCGTCAAAGGTCACCCGGCCATGCTTTTCGGTCAGCATCTTGGCCTTGGATTTGCCAAAGCCCATGGCCCCGCCTTTGCCGCCGCCCTGCATGCGGTTCATGAAGTAAATCCACACGCCGATCAGCAGCGCGATAGGCAAAAGCGACATCAGGAAGGTCTGGAAACCGGACTGTTGCTGGGGGCGCGCTTTGACGGGGATGTCGTTGTCGATCAAAAGCTGGGTCAGCTCGGCATCGCCGGGTTTAATCGTCAGATAGTCGGCACCATCCGCTTGGCGGAATCGCACCTGCTCACCATCCAATGTCACATTTCGGACATCCCCATCCTGTACGGAGGTGACGAATTCGGAATAGCTGACTTCGTTGTTTTGCAGCGACCCGCTGGACCCGCTGAACAGGTTGAACAGCGCCAGCACAAGCAACATCAGGACAACCCAGAAGGCGAGGTTACGAACATTTCCCAAGGGAATTCTCCTAAATTCACATGGCCGCGGGCAAGTCCCGCAACCCAAGGGGCGCCCGTTCGGGCAACCACCATACTAAGATAGACATGATGCGCTCATGTTCAATGCGATAATGGCGCGGTTTTGTTCCATTCCGCGCCGCTTTCGCGCCGGACATGCCATTTCTGGTCCAGCCCGGCAAGGGGCGCGGCAAGCAGCCGCGGGCCCTGCCAGATGGCCGGGGTCGACAGCAAGGCAGCACGGGGTCGCCCAAGGCTGCGCCAATCGGGGCATTGGGCCAGCCCCTCTGGGCCAAGCGCGCGCAATTCGGCCTCGGGCGGCAGCCCTTCGGGGGGGATCGCACGCCAGCGTCCGTCCCAAAGCTGATCCGCAGGCACGCGCAGATCGCGCACCGCGTTATACTCGCGAAAGATCCAGATTTCACCGCGCCGGAGCAGTGCCTGACACCCCGCCAGCGTGGCCGCCTGCCCTTCCGCTAGCCCCGCGATCAAAGCGGCCACGGGGCCGCGGCGCGGGGGGTAAGCGCCGCCGTTGATCTGCCCGAGCGCGCAAAGCATCAGGCGGCGGCGGATCTCTTCCGGCTCGGCGAAAAAGGCATCGGCCTGCATCACCTGCGCGCCCGCCTCCATACGCAGGATATCGCCCGCGGCGCGGTCGGTTTGGGCGTCCAACGCCGCCCGGGCGGTGGCCATGTTGCGCGCGACCTCGGCCAAAGTCTCTACATCGATGCCAAGCGGCGCGAGGGCATCAAGGCTTTGGCGGGTTTTGATCCGGGCATAGCGCGGGTCATCATTGCTGGGGTCTTCGACCCAGTGCAGCCCCGCCCGCCGCAGATGATCGCGCAGGGCCGCGCGCCGGGCGAAAAGCAGCGGGCGCAGCCATGTGACACCAAATCTTTCGCTGCGCGGCGCCATGGCCGCAAGCCCATCGACCCCCGACCGGCGCGCCAAGCGCATCAGCACCGTCTCGGCTTGATCGTCCGCCGTATGGCCAAGGGCCACGACGGGAAGCCCGCGCCGCGCGGCCCAATCGGCCATCAGGCGATAGCGCGCCTCACGCGCGGCGTTTTGAAGATTCCCCTGCCCGTCCCAATCGCGCCAGTGCAGTGTTTCATGGGCCAACCCCAGTCGGGCGGCATGGCGCGCGACCATGGCGGCCTCTTCCGCCGCTTCCGGGCGCAGCCCATGGTCGACGGTCACGGTCTCGAGATGGCTGCCCTTCGCCGTCGCCAGCCCATGCAGGAGCGACAGCAGGGCCATGGAATCGCCCCCGCCCGAGACGGCGACGCCAAGGCGGGGCGGCAGCGCGCCGCCCAAGCCAGAAAGCAACCCCTCGGTCAGCCCTGCATCAGCCGTTGCGGCGGGTGCAGTCATCTGCGGTCAGGAACAACCCAGCGTCTGGCGCTGCGCCTCGGCTTGGCTGACCTGCGGGGCGTTCGGAAAGCGCACGGCGACTTCCGAAAGGGTCACGCAGGCTTCTTGGGTCTGTTCCAACACGCCAAGAGCGCGGCCCAGCTCGAAGAGCGACCGCGGGGCCACCGGCCCTTCGGGATCGGTGCTGAAGGCCGCAAGATAGGCGCGCGCCGCTTCGCGGTTGTCGCCCAGACCGGTCAGGGCTTCGCCCCGGCGCATCTCGGCCTCGGCGGCTAGCGGACCGCCGGGGTAGGTCGTATTGAAGGACGCAAAGAGATCGGCGGCGCTGCGAAAGTCACCCGATGCGAGCGCCTCCTGCGCCCGCTCGAAATCGGCCTTCTCGCTGACCGCCAGCTCTGCTTCGTTGATCGGAGTGATGATGCCGCCAGATGTACCTGCGCCACCGCTGCCGGGGGTCACTTCGACAACCTCGCGATCTGCCTCGGGAGCGGGGGCCGCCACGGCAGGCGCCTCCCCTCCGCCGAGGGTCGAAGTCTCACCCAAAGCGCCCAGATCGCCGCCTTCAAGCTCGACCAGACGGTATTCCAGATCCCCGATCCGGTTGGTGCCATCGGCGACGATCCGGTTGATCCGGTTCTCCATCTCCTCGGTCTTGGAGGTGAGGCGCTGCAACTCGCTCTCCATGGTGCTGACCCGCTCCAACACCGAATTGCCGCCGGTCTCGACCGAGGCGCCGCCGGTGGTCGACAATTCGCGGCGCAGCTTTTGCACCTCGACGTTGAGCACGGTCAGCTGCTGGCGAATGTCCGCCAGCGTTTGATCGTTGTCCTGCGCCATAAGCGCGGCGGGGGCGGTCATCAGCCCCATCGCGGCCACGAAGATATATCGCTTCAGCACATCGGCCTCCTTGGATTGGTCATTGCTTGGGCAGTTGCCGCGGTCAGCTGGTCAGCGCGCCGCCAGCCAGCACGGTCACCGCGCGGCGGTTCTTGGCATAGCAAGCCTCGGCCGAGCAGATCTCGATCGGGCGTTCCTTGCCATAGCTGATGGTCTTGAGCCGCGAGGCCGCGATCCCGCGCGAGATCATATATTCACGCACCGCGTTGGCGCGGCGACCCCCAAGGGCGATGTTGTATTCGCGGGTGCCCTGCTCATCGGCATGGCCTTCGATCACGGCTTGGTAGTCGGAATTGGCCTGGAGCCATGCGACCTGCCCGTCAAGCGTGGCGCGACCTTCGTCGGTCAGAGTGGATTGGTCTACAAGGAACAGCACCCGGTCGCCCACGGCCTGCTGGAAATAGGCGGTGGAGGTCGGGTCATTCGCGCTGCCCGGCACCACGCCGGCGTTGACCCCGGCCCCTGCATTTGCCCCGCCCATGCCATCGGCACCAAAGCGGTCAGGGTTGGTACAGGCCGACACGGCCAATGCGGAAATCAAAAGCGTGCTGGTCAGAATGCGTTTCATGGGGTCTGCCTTCTATGTGGTGGCGTTATCGTTGCTGGTATTAACACAGGCGCGGGATCATTGGAATTGCCCGCACCCGTGGGTGGTGGCATGGGGAAACCTTAGTCTTGCAGCGGTGACCACGAGGGGTCAGAGCCGCCTTCGGGCGTGCGCACAGGCTTGAGGTTGCGCCCCGAAATATCGACGGAATAGAGCGAGGAGGATCCGCCCGCCCCTTGGGTTTCGCGCGCAAACATGATCACCCGCCCATTGGGGGCCCAAGTCGGACCTTCATCAAGGAAAGAGGCGGTCAGCAGACGCTCTTCCGAGCCATCCAACCGCATGACACCGATGTGGAAGCGGCCCTTGTTCTGCTTGGTAAAGGCCACCAGATCCCCGCGCGGCGACCAGACCGGCGTGCCGTAACGCCCCTCGCCAAAGGAAATCCGCGTCGCCTCTCCGCCGGTGGCGGGCATGACGTAAAGCTGCGGGCTGCCGGAACGGTCACTCTCAAAAACGATCTTGCTGCCATCGGGCGAGAAGCTCGGCGCCGTCTCAATCGCAGGGGTGTTGGTCAGGCGCACCGACTGGCCGCTGTTGATGTCCATCGAATAGATATCCGTGTTGCCGCCTTGGCTCAACGAATAGACCACCGTCTGACCGCTGGGCGAGAACCGCGGCGCGAAAGCCATGGAGCCTTCCGCGCTTTGCAGCGCGCGGCGTTGGACGGTGCCGATATCCAAGACATAGATGCGCGGGAAGCCACTTTCATAGCTGGTGTAAAGCACACGGTCCCCGCTGGGCGAGAAACGCGGCGCCAGCACGATGGAGCCGGATTCGGTAAGGTATTTCAGGTTCGCCCCGTCATAGTCCATCACGGCCAGACGTTTCTGGCGATTGTCCTTCGGCCCGGTCTCAGAGACGAAAACCACGCGGCTGTCGAAATAGCCACCCTCGCCGGTGATCCGGCTGTAAACCGCATCGGCCACCTTATGCGCCATGCGCCGCCAGCCGTCGACGGTGCCGCTGAATTGCAGACCGCCCTGCCCGCTGGCATCCAGCAACTCCTCACCCGAGAAGACGTCATAGACGCGGAACTTCACGTTCACGCTATTGCCGGTGACATTGACAGCCCCGGTGATCAGCGCCTGCGCGTTGATCGCCTTCCAGTCGGCATATTCGACCGGCGCGTTGAAGTCGCTCACGGTGGAGATATAGGCGCTGGCCGGAATCTCGCGGAACAGGCCAGTGCCAGTCAGATCGTCCGAGACGACGCGGGCGATGTCGACGGCCAATTGCCCCGCCTCACCGCTTTCGGGCTGAAAGCTGGGGACGGCAAAGGGCAAGGGTTCGATGGTCGGGTCGTCGATCACGATGCGCAACGGCTCGGCGCGCGCGGTGTCCGGGGCCGCCGCGAAGACGGTCGCGGCCCCCAGTGCCAGAAGTCCCAGAAGTCTCGTCAGCATGTTATCGGCTCCTCATTGGATCGAATGTCATCTCGATGTCTTGCCACTGGCTGTATTTTTCTTGTGGCAGGTCGTAGCCGCGGCTGCCGCAGCGGATGATTGCACGTTTGGCCGCCTCGAAGGCCTGCCTTGCTGCGGCATCGCCACCGCCCGAGGCGCTGAGCATCCGGATCGACCCGATCACCGGCGTGCCGTCCTGATTCATCTGCAGCCCCACGATCACCGTGGTCCGCGCCGCTTCGGTCGACAATGCGCCGATGTTCCAGCAGGCCGAGACCGCGACGCGCAGGCTCTCGCGCTCGCCCGACGACAGCGGCGGGCCGCTCGGCACCGGGGCCTCGGCCTCCGGCTGGCCGAGGACTTCGCTCAGCGCATCGGCGATGGCGTCTTCGGTCGTGTCCTGCGCAGGTTCCTCGGCGGGCGCCGGCGTCGGTTCGGGGGCGGCTTCCTCCTCGGGTTCCTCCGGGGCCTCGGCCACCTCGACGGGCGGCGGCGGGGCCGGACGGCGACCGGGCGGGCGGGCCGAGGCCGCCGGGGCCTGATCGGCCTCGGTCACGATTTCGGTCGTGCTGTCCTCGGGCGTCTGCGCCTCTTGCGGCTCTTCTTCGACGACGACTTCCGGCTCGGCCTCGGGTTCGGGCGCGACGGCGGGCTGTTCATCAAGGTCGGGGCGCGCTTCGGGCTCGGGCGGGGCCACAGGCTCGGGCGCCACGCGCGGGGCCTCGCGGGGGCGGGCCTCGGGGGCGATCTCGGGCACCAGAACGGCGGTGTCGCCGATGGGCTCGTTCAGTTCGGGGGCGCTGTCGTCCACTTCAGTCTGCGGCGGCAGTTCCAGCTCGGTCACCTCAGGCGGTGTGTCCTCGGGCGGGGTTTCGGTCTGCACCGGCTCGGGCTGTTCGATCTCGGCATCCGGCTCGGCGGTGACCTCGGGCGCCTCCTCGCTCGGCGCGGGCAATGCGGGCTGGGCCACCTCGGTGGTCGAGGCGGGCGGCTGCTGGGCCGAGACGAGCGCGTCATATTCCGCCGCCGAGATCACCGAGACCTCGGTCATCTCAACCGGGTCCGGCTCGGAGGTGAAAATGTTCCCGAGCAGAAGCCAGCCGATAAGACCCAGATGCCCGGCACCTGATATGTAATGCCCGGTATGCACCGCTCAGCCACCCGACGTGTCGCTGCCGTCCATCGCCGGGCCGCCGATGTCGGTCACCAGACCGATGTTGGAAAATCCGCCCGCGTTGAGCGCGCCCATGACCTCCATGACCTGCGCATAGGGCACCGCGCCATCGGCGCGCAAAAAGACCCGGTCGCTGGCCCGTTCAGCCGCGATGGCGCGCAGCTTGGTCACCAGCTGGTCGCGCGGCGTGTCGGTGGTCTGGATCTGCACCGCGCCTTGGGCGGTGACCGTGACGGTCAGCGGCTCTTCCTGCTCGGCCGGCAGGGCCGTGGCGGCGGTCTTGGGCAGCTCCACCGGAACGCCCACGGTTAAAAGCGGGGCCGCGACCATGAAGATGATCAGCAGCACCAGCATCACGTCCACGAAGGGCGTGACGTTGATCTCGGCCATCGGCTGGGCGCGGCCACGCCGCCGCCCCTTGCCGCCTTGCTTTTTCATGACACCCGCACCCATGGCTTAGCTGTCCAACTGGCGGCTGAGGATGGTGGCGAATTCGTCCGAGAAGGCCTCGTAGGTGCCCAAGATCCGGTCACTGTCGGCGCTCAGCTTGTTGTAGAAGACCACCGCCGGGATCGCGGCGAGAAGGCCGATGCCGGTCGCCAGAAGCGCCTCGGCGATGCCCGGGGCCACGACGGCGAGGTTGGTGTTCTGCTGGGCCGCGATCTCGATGAAGGAGTTCATGATGCCGAAGACGGTGCCGAAGAGGCCAACGAACGGCGCGGTGGAGCCCACGGTCGCCAGTACCGGCAGGCCCTTTTGCAGGCGCTCCGCTTCTTTCGCGATCGCCACGTCCATCGACCGGTCGATGCGTGCGGTTGCACCGGGGATCAGCGCGCCATCCTCGCGGTGCGAGCGGCGCCATTCCGACATGCCGGCGGCAAAGATCTTCTCCGATGGCCCATCGGGGTCCGCGCCGATGGTGTCAAAGAGACCGTCCAAAGGCTCACCCGACCAGAAGGCCCGATCGAATTGCGCCGCCTCGGCACGGGCTTTGCGGTATTGGATGGTTTTCTGAATGATGATCGACCAAGACCAGAAAGAGGCCCCGATCAGCATGATCATTACAAGTTTGACCGTGACCGTCGCCTTCGCGAACAGACCCCACAGGGAGAAATCGATCCCCTGTGCCAATGCCAGCGTCTCTGCTTCCATTTAACTATGCTCTTTTACTGCCGCCCCGTCGGGGCATTCTGCCTCTGGGTTCTATCTCTGGGCCCTATTTTCCGGCCTCAATTTGGAGCAAAGCTAACGGACTGCAACCTAGATTGCCAGAATTATGGTATCATCGCGCCGGATCGCCCTCCGACAGGCGGAGTTTCGCTGGCAGCCGCGTGGGTTTTCCGCCCGTTGTCATGCAAACGGCGGTAACTTTGGCACGAAAGATGACCTTGCCATCGCGCAGCACGTCTTGGTCGAACACCCAACGCACCGGCCCTTTGGCCTGATGGGTCGTCTGCACCTCCAGCCGATCGCCAAAGCGCGCGGCGCCGAGGTAATCCGCCTCCACCCGCGTCACGACAAAGACCAGCCCCTCGTCGCGCATGGCGCGTTGATCAAGGCCGATCTGTTCGACAATATCCGACCGGGCCCGTTCGATATAGCGCAGGTAGTTGGCGTAATAGACGACACCCGCCATATCGGTATCTTCATAGAAGATGCGGACCGGGAAGCTATGGCTCATGACGCCACCTGCACCCGTGCGGCAAGGCGCAGCGCGTGGCTGGCATCATTGGCGGCGGGGGGCATCACCGGGTCATAGGCGGCGCGGATCACATCCGCGACCTCGGGGCGCAGCACCAGCGCGTCATCGGCCATCGCCAGCGGGGATTGCTCCTGAAAGGCATCCTCGGACCACAAGAGGATGACCTGCACCGCTTGGCTAAGCGCCAGCACCTGCGCGGACATGTCTTGCAGGCTCTCGTCCATGCGCAGGAAGACGAAAGCCGCCTTGATCGCGCCGTTCTCGTCGAAACGGAAGAAACGGTATTGGTTCGCCCCGGCGGCCTGCAGCCGCTCGACCTGCGCGGCGAGGTCCGGCACCAGACCCTCCATCCCCGGCACATCGAGCAGTTCCGCCCAATCGGCGAAGAAGAACATCATCAGATTGCTGCCTAACTCCGGGTCGGTTTCGGCCATGTCGTGACCGGCAAGCTTGGCCACCGCTTCGAGCGCGCCTTTCACCACCGGCAGCGCCTCTTCCTCGATCCCAAAGGCCACGGGGGCGATGGGGCGGCCCCAGCGGGCAAAGGCGAACTGCCCGTCGCGGCGGGTGAAAAGGGTCTCGATCTGCTCTGCGGTCATCGTCATCTGGTCTACCTTCGCTCCGAAACGTCAGCCGAAAAGGTCGCTCTGCCCTCGGGGCGCGGCAAGCCCGAGATGGCTCCACGCCTTGGCGGCCAACATCCTGCCGCGCGGGGTACGCTGGATCAGGCCTTGCTGCAACAGGAACGGCTCAATGACCTCCTCCAGCGCATCGCGGCTTTCCGAAAGCGCGGCCGAGAGCGTTTCGATCCCCACCGGGCCGCCCTGATAATTCTCAGCCATCAGGCGCAGGTAGCGCCGGTCCGCCCCGTCGAGGCCGAGGTGATCGACACCGAGCCGCGTCAGCGCCATATCAGCCAACTCGCGCGTCACGCGACCGTCGCCCTCCACCACGGCGAAATCCACCACCCGGCGCAACAGCCGCCCGGCGATGCGCGGCGTGCCGCGGGCGCGTTTGGCAATCTCGCGCGCGCCGCCTTCGTCCGCCGGGGCGCCGAGCTTGCGGGCGTTGCGGTCGACGATGATGTAAAGCTCGTCCTCGGTGTAGAACTGCAGCCGCGTCGGGATGCCGAAACGGTCGCGCAGCGGCGTGGTCAGAAGCCCCATGCGGGTGGTGGCGCCCACGAGCGTGAAGGGCTGCAATTCGATCCGCACGGTGCGCGCGGCGGGGCCTTCGCCGATCACCAGATCGAGCTCGAAATCCTCCATCGCCGGGTAGAGCACCTCTTCGACGGAGGCGTTCAGCCGGTGGATCTCGTCAATAAACAGCACATCGCGCGCCTCGAGATTGGTGAGGATCGCGGCGAGGTCCCCGGCCTTGGCCAGCACCGGGCCGGAGGTCATGCGAAAGCCCACGCCAAGCTCGCGCGCCATGATCTGCGCCAGCGTCGTCTTGCCCAAGCCGGGCGGGCCATGAAACAGCGTGTGGTCCATCGCCTCGCCCCGCTGGCGGGCGGATTGGATAAAGACCGACAGATTCGCCCGCGCCTCCGCCTGCCCGACGAATTCGCCAAGCATCTGCGGCCGCAGCGCGCGGTCGGTGTCTTCGGGCAGCGGGTCGGGCCGCACGGTGGGGTCGATGTCGGTCATAGGGCCTCGTTATGCCGTAGGGTGCGTGGTTCTTCCAGCAGAAGGTTCACGCACCAACCGCCGCGCGCATTCGTGCTCACCCCTTCGGCGCCAGCAGCTTCAGCGCCGCGCGAATGAGCGCCTTGGTATCGGCCTCGGGCGTCTCGCCTGTCGCCTGCGCCACGGCGCCCGCCGCATCGCCCGGGGCATAGCCGAGGTTACCGAGCGCCGAAAGCGCCTCGGACTGGGCAGAGGCATTGGGGGCGGCAGGTTTCGGCGCGGGGCGCGGGGCGGCAGCTTCAATCACCGCCTCGTCGGCGGCGGCCTCAGTCTCGCCCATGGCGTCGGCCACGGTGCCGGTCATCGCCATGACGCCGGGCGCCTTGTCCTTGAGGTCAAGCACCACGCGTTGGGCGATCTTGGGCCCGATGCCCTTCGCGGCCTTCACCGCGTTCCAGTCACCAAGCGCGATGGCGCGGCTCACGCCATCCGGCCCCAGCGTGCCGAGGATCGCGAGCGAGGCCTTGGCCCCCACCCCCTGCACCGAGGTCAGTAGCCGGTGCCATTCCTTCTCCACCAGCGTCTGGAAGCCAAAGAGCTGCATCAGGTCCTCGCGCACCACGAGGTCGGTATAAAGCGCCACCGCCTCGCCCACCCCCGGGAGTGCTGCCATGGTGCGGTCGGAGACATAGACGAGGTAACCCACCCCGCGCACGTCGATCAGCACGTGATCGGCGGCGCGGTAGTCGATGCGGCCCGAAAGCTTGCCGATCATGCGCTTGCCCTCGCCACCGCTTGGGCCAAGGTGCTCGCCCCGCCGTGATGCGCGTGGCAGATCGCGATGGCCAGTGCATCGGCGGCATCCGGCCCCGAAATCTCGATCCCCGGCATCTGCATCTTGACCATATGCGCCACCTGTCCCTTATCCGCATGGCCGACGCCGACCACGGTTTTCTTGACCTTGTTGGGGGCATATTCGCCCACCGTCAAACCAAACTGCGCGGGCACCAGCATGGCGATGCCCCGCGCCTGCCCCAGTTTCAGCGTCCCGGCGCCATCCTTGTTCACGAAGGTCTGCTCAACCGCTGCCGCTTGGGGCCGCCATGCCGTCAGCACACGCGTAAGCTGCCCATGCAAGGACAAGAGCCGCGCGCCAAGGTCGTCGCCTTCGGAGTGACAGATGCCATTGGCCACATGGGCGATTCGGCTGCCCGAGACATCGATCACGCCCCAGCCCAGATTGCGCAGCCCCGGATCTATGCCGATCACCCGTATCATCTCTGCCCCTCGATAAAGTTGTTGCTTTTTTGGTGCACTAGCACGAAAGGCGAACATCGCAAAGCCCTGATGCGCGGCGGGCGCTTTGCGACAGGCGCTCTGTCGCTTTTGAACCGCGGTGTCGAATTGCGCCTCTCCATGGTTCAAAACCGACATGCCGGGCGGTAAATTTTTCCCGTAATGAGAGTGGGTTAACCCTATTTTCGACCCATGCAAAAAACGCAAGCCTCACTGTCGTTTTTGAGGGATTGCGCGGGGCGAATTTCGGGCATACTTGCCGAAAATTCCGTTCGGTAAGGAAGGTCATCCCGCCCCCCTACCGACGCAACCTGAGATCAAACAAAGGACGGCCCCATGGCAGCTTTCGACACCACCCGCACCGCTTACGGCTCCCCCTCGGCCGTCACACGCATCCTTGGCTTTTTCGGCACCTTCTTCGCTGCGGTTGAGGCTTGGCAAGACAGCCGCGCCACCCGCAAGGCGCTGTCGGACCTGACCGATCTCGAGTTGCAAGACATCGGCTTGATCCGGGGCGACATCGACTTTGTGGCGCAGAGCCACTTCGTGCGTTGACCCTACGGGATAATCACCAGCCCAATTAGAAAAAGCCGTAGCGGAGAGCCTCCGCTACGGCTTTTTCTTTACGCAAGAGGCGATGCCCCGTTACCGCATGATCGGGCCGGTCAGCTCGGCCAATGTCTGGGTCACCGGGTCGATGGCCATCATCTTGGCGCCGATCTGCTCAAGGTTCGACCCATTGGCGAGGCGTGAGAGGCGTTCGTTATAGGTCACCGGGCCGATCGCGGCGAGGGTGAAGGCTTTGAAGCCGAAGAACACTAGAACGATCAGGAAAAGCCCTGTCATCGGGAAACCCCGGCGGGCGCGTTTCGGCAAGACAGAGATCAACCCATCGCGTCCGACGCGGGTGACATATCCTCGTTCCAGCTTCCGATGCTTGCGCCCCAGAAGTTCGATCCGTTTCGCGAATTGAGCGTGTCCTTCAGCCATCACAGCCTCCGTAGCAATCCGGCCCCCACCGTTTGCTGTCAATTTGAATAAAGTCCAAATGTGGCAACAAAGCGGCAAAAGGCTCGAATGCAACGAAAATGAGGCGTGAATTATACTTTCGTTTGAAGCGTTAGTGTCGTCCAGTCACCAATACTCTCGCGGTGGGTCAGATTGATGCCGGATCGCGCATAAACCTCGATCACCTCTTCCGCCTGTTCGTTCAGCAGGCCGGAGAGAATCGCATAGCCGCCGGGTTGGAGCGCCGCCGCCATGTCGGGGGCCAGCGCCACCAGCGGTCCTTTGAGGATATTGGCAAAGACCAGATCGAAAGGCGCGGCTTCGGCCAACGCGGGATGGTCGAAACCCGCGGCCTCCACGCAGGTCACGCGGCCCGTTAGCCCGTTGGCGTCGACATTGGCCTGCGCCACCTCCACCGCGACTTCGTCGATGTCGCTTGCCAGCACGGTTTCCGGCCAGATGCGCGCGGCGGCCATGGCCAGCACCGCGGTGCCGCAGCCGATGTCGGCGACGTTGCGGCCGTGGAACCCCTCGTTCGCCAGCCGGTCGAGCGCCTTGAGGCAGCCCAAGGTGGTGCCGTGGTGCCCGGTGCCGAAGGCCATGGCGGCCTCGATCAGCAGCGGCTCGCAGTCTTCGGGCACCTTGTCTGCGTCATGGCTGCCGTAGACGAAGAAGCGGCCCGCCTCCACCGGCGCCAATTCGCGCCGGACATGGGCGACCCAGTCGGTCTCGGGCAGTTCGGAGACGGTGAACTCCTTGGCGCCCATGGCTTTGGCCAGCACGGCAAGTGCTGCGGTATCGGGCGCTTCTTCGAAGTAACCGCCGACTTCCCACAGGCCCGAGCCGTCCTCGACCTCGAAAACGCCCACGCCGGTGGGCTCAGGGGTCAGCCGCTCCATCGCCTCGCCCAGAGCATAGGCGGGGTCGCGGCCTTCGAGGGTGGTGAGGGCGGTGAAAGTGGGCATGGCGCGGTCCTTTGCTGCGGTGCGGTTGCGTTTCGCCTAGGGCCGCGCGCGCGCCGGGTCAAGCCATGCTGGGTTTTGCGCCTTATTCGGCGGCCTGCGGCAGGACACTTTGAAAGATCGTCTCATGCCCCGGCGCGGGATGGCGCGGGATCAGCAGCGACAGCATCAGCGACACAGCCGCCATGCCCGCCGCGAGGAAGAACACCGCCGCCGGCGAGGCCAGCCACAAGAGCCCCAAGAGCACCGGCAGGAAGACCGCGGCGATATGGTTGATGGTGAAAGCCACCGCCGCCGTGGGTGCGATATCCGCAGGGTCCGCGATCTTCTGAAAATAGGTCTTCAACGCCAATGCGAGGGCAAAGAACATATGGTCGATGACATAGAGCGCCGCCGCGATCACCACGCCCCAGCCGAGGTAATAGACCCCGCCATAGGCCAGAAAGACCAAGATCAGCCCGATGTATTCCACCGCCAAGGTCCGGCGTTCGCCGAAATGGCCCACGGCGCGGCCCATCAGCGGGGCAAAGAGCATATTGGCGACAAGGTTGATGAGGTAGAGCATGGTGATCTCATGCACCTCAAAGCCGAAGCGTTCGACCATCATGAAGCCCGCGAAGACCACGAAGATCTGCCGCCGCGCGCCGGACATGAATTGCAGCGCATAATAGAGCCAGTAGCGGCGGCGCAGCACCATTTTCTTGTTCTGCACCGTGGGCGCCTCGAACTGCGGATAGGCCAGCATGGCGGTGAGTGCGATGGCGACGGTAACGCCCCCGCCGATCATATAGACGATGCTGTAGCTGAGGCTCAGCGTCTCCCACAGCGCCATGATCGCGAGATAGGCCACCAACGTGGCCAGCGAGCCCGCGGCCATGAGCCAGCCGATCATGCGCGGGGCGTCCTCAATCTTCAGCCATTGCAGTTGCAGCGACTGGTTCACCGTCTCGTAGTAGTGGAACCCGATGGAGCTGAGCATGGTGATCGTCAGGATACCGCCCATGGAGGGGAAATAGGCCGTGACCGCCGTGGCCGCGCCCAGAAGCGCGAGCGAGACCAGCCCCAGCACCTGCTCGCGCATGAAGAGCAGGATGGCGATGACACCGATGGCGAAGAAGCCCGGGATCTCGCGCACCGTATGCAGCAGTCCGATGTCGGACCCGTCGAAATCGGCGACCTCGATAACGAAGTTATTGAGCAACGCCGACCATGTGTTGAAGGCGATCGGCATGGCCAGCGCCATGAGGAACAGCAGGGCCACGGGACGGCGCCAGAACGGCAGGCGCTTGGCCTCTTCGAGGGTGATAAAACGGGTCATGGCAATTCATTACGCCCAAGGCCCGGGGATGGCGAGAGAAAAGGACGATCCGGCTCAGGAGCCGGGCAGTGCCAGACCGGGGGCTGGCGCACACGAACTTTCAGGTGGGCACTTTATGGCAGCAACTCATATGAAACATGCGCAAGCCGCCACTCCGATAGCAAAAGCGCCAGACCATGGGCCGGTCTGGCGCTGCCCGGCGGGCATACGCCCTTGATTCCGGGCTGGTGCGCGAGGTGCAAACGTCTTGGCAGCCAGCTTCAATAAAAACTCTGCGGATCAATATCCACCGCCAGACGCAAATCCCCCTTGAGCCGCAGCCCGCCGACCCAGCGGCCCAGCGCCTCCTGCAGCGCCACGCCTTTATCCGCCTTCACCAACAGCCGCACACGATGCCGCCCGCGCACCCGGGCGATCGGCGCGGGCGCAGGGCCGAAAACCTGCGCCCCCATGGCACGCAAAGGCCCGTCATGCCGCGCCAGATGGTTGCCCAGATCGAACACCGCCGCCGCGTCGCTGCCGCTCAGGATGATCCCCGCCATGCGCCCATAGGGCGGCACCCCGGCTTGCCGCCGTTCCCCGGCCTCGGCGGCCCAAAAGGCCTCCTCCTCACCCGCCAAGATCGCCCGGATCACCGGGTGCTCGGGCTGATAGGTCTGCAACAGGGCCGCGCCCGGCGCCTCGGCCCGGCCCGCACGCCCCGCCACCTGCCGCATCAGTTGGAAGGTCCGCTCCGCCGCGCGCAGGTCCGACCCGGTGAGGCCAAGATCGGCGTCGATCACCCCCACCAGCGTCAGCTTGGGAAAGTTATGCCCCTTGGCCACCAGCTGCGTGCCGATGATGATATCCGCCGCCCCCTCGGCGATGCCCGCGATCTCGGCCTTGAGCGCGCGGGCCGAGCCGTACATGTCCGAGCTGAGCGTCGCGATCCGGGCCTCGGGCCAGAGCCCTGCCGCTTCTTCGCCCAGACGCTCCACCCCCGGCCCCACGGGCGCGAGCTTGCCTTCGACCCCGCATGAGGGGCAGGCCTCGGGCATCGGCTTGCTCTCACCGCATTGGTGGCAGACGAGGCGTTTCAGGAACCGGTGTTCGACCATCCGCGCATCGCATTGGTCGCAGCCGATCTGCTCGCCGCAGGCACGGCAGAGCGTCACCGGCGCATAGCCGCGTCGGTTGATGAAGAGCATCGCCTGTTCGCCGCGCGCCAGTCGCGCATCGACCTCGCGCTTCATCTCGCCCGAAATCCACTTGTCCCCCGGCAGCCCCGCCTGCCGCATGTCGATCGCGCCCATCTGCGGCATCACCGCCGGGCCGAAACGCGAGGTCAGTTCCAGCCGCCGGTACTTCCCGGCCTCGGCATTGGCCCATGTCTCGAGGCTCGGCGTGGCGCTTGCAAGCACCACCTGCGCGCCGCAGATCGAGGCCCGCAGCACCGCCATGTCCCGCGCGTTGTAGAGCACGCCGTCCTCCTGCTTGTAGGAGGTGTCATGTTCCTCATCCACGACGATCAGCCCGAGGTTCTGGAACGGCAGAAACAGGGCCGAGCGCGCGCCGATCACCAGTTGCGCATTGCCCTGCCCCACCATGCGCCAGATGCGGCGCCGCTCGGTCATGGTCACGCCCGAGTGCCATTCGGCGGGCTTGGCGCCGAAACGCTCTTCGACACGCTCCAAAAACTGCTCGGTCAGCGCGATCTCGGGCAGCAGCACCAGCGCCTGCCGCCCCGCTTGCACCGCAGCTGCCACGGCTTCGAGATAGACCTCCGTCTTGCCCGAACCGGTGACCCCGCGCAAAAGCGTGGTGCCGTAGGTCTCGGACTTGATCCCCTCGCGCAGCACTGCCGCCGCCTTGGCCTGATCCTCGGTCAGCGCCTTGCCCGGCAGCGAGGGATCGAGCGGGCGGAACGGCAGGTCGCGGGGGCTTTCCTCCTCGCGCACGGCGCCTTGGTCGACCAGCCCTTTCACGACCGAGGACGTCACCCCGGCCATCTCAGAAAGCTCCTTCAGCGTGAAGGCCAGATCGCCATATTCCTCCAGCACCGCCATGACCCTTTGCCGCGCATCGGTCATGCGCGACGGCATACCATCGCCGGCGCGGTAAATCTTGCGCATCGACGGCGGATCGCCGAGGCCCGGCGCGCGGGTCGCCAACCGCAGCATGGCGGGCAGCGGCGTGAGCGTATAGGCAGCAGACCGCAGCAAAAACTCGCGCATCTCCTCGCGCATCGGCGGCGCGTCGAGCACCCGGATCACATGGCGCACCTTGTTGATGTCGTAATCCCCGGCCCCCGGCCCCCAGACCACACCCATCACCTTGCGCGGCCCCAGCGGCACCTCGACAAAGGCCCCTGCATGGCAACCGCCCTCGGGCGCGCGATAATCCAAAGCGCGGCCCAAAGGCTGGGTGGTCATTACCGACAACAACTCACCATGGTGGTAGAATTCAGCCATACCTGCCGCATGCTCCGTGACGCTTGGGGGAATTGAGGCTTTAAGCATCGCAGATCATGCGGTAAAGCCAAGGCAACGAATTGACCCGATAGCGATCACATTCCAACCCGGAAGGAAAGCCCATGAAATTCTTCGTAGATACAGCCGAGATCGACGCCATCGCCGAACTCAATGACCTTGGCATGGTCGACGGCGTGACCACCAATCCCTCCCTAATCCTGAAATCGGGCCGCAACATCCTTGAAGTCACCAAAGAGATTTGTGACCTCGTCGACGGCCCTGTTTCCGCTGAAGTCGTGGCGCTGGAAGCCGACGCGATGATCGCCGAGGGCCGCAAACTGGCCGAAATCGCCGACAACATCACCATCAAACTGCCGCTGACATGGGACGGGCTGAAAGCCTGTAAGGTTCTGTCGGGCGAAGGTCACATGATCAACGTGACGCTCTGCTTCTCGGCGAACCAAGCGCTGATCGCGGCCAAGGCGGGCGCGACCTTCATCTCGCCCTTCATCGGGCGCCTTGACGACATCAACCTCGATGGCATGGACCTGATCCAAGACATCCGCACCATCTATGACAACTACGGTTTCGAAACGCAGATCCTCGCCGCCTCCATCCGCAGCGTGAACCACATTCTGGACGCCGCGCGCATCGGTGCCGACGTGATGACCGCGCCGCCCGAGGTGATCAAGAAACTGGCCGCGCATCCGCTGACCGACAAGGGGCTGGAGCAGTTCATGGCCGATTGGAAAAAGACCGGTCAGAACATCCTCTGATCCCGCCTTAACGCGCGAACATCAAACCCCTTCCGCCCGTGGCGGAGGGGGTTTTTCTTTGCCTTAGGCCGCACTCCCTTCGACCGTCAGGTGATCGCCCGACCACAGCCCCGGGCGCACCTCGGCCTCTGCCGCGCCTGCGCGGATGCGGCGGCACTGTCCCACGGGAATTGCGGGAGCTTCCAAGACCAAATCCATGCCCTGCGCCGCTGTCTGGGGCGGCAGGGCCGCATGCATCCCGTCCAAAGCCACCGAAACGTCGCAGGGCAGGTAAACGCTCGCCCCGCCCACGCCGGTATCCTGCTGCCACGGGGTCAGCGGCGCGCCCACCGCGCCGACACAGCAAACGGCGGTCTGCAATTCAATGGCCCGCGCCCGTGCGCAACTGAACACGCGGTTATAGCCGGTGATCATATCGGTCTTGGCGGGAATGATCACCAGATCGAGGTTCAGCTCCCCCAGTTTGGACCAGAGCGCGGTATATTCCGCATCAAGACAGATCGCGATGACACAGCGCAGCCCGTTCCACTCGAACAGGTTGATCCCCGTGCCCGCGATGGTCACGCCGCTGGCGCCATTCGCCTCAAGCGGGGTCAGGCTCAGCTTGTTCTGCACTTGCAGCCCGCCATCGGGGGTTAGAAACCACGCTTGATTAAGGTAACCTTCGGGCGCATCGACCGTAGGGAAGGCCACGGGAAAGGTGCCGGGCAGCAGGGCCACGCCGGTTTGCTCAACCATGCGCCGCATCGGGTCGAGCGCCAGCGTGGCGGTCTGCGCGAGCCAGCCAAGCTGCTCTTCCGCAGGCAGGTCGGCGGGGGCGAAACTCAGCCACTGCGCGCAGCAAAACTCGGGCATCACCAAAAGCTGCGCCTCACGCTCGGCGGCCTGTTGCAGACGCGTCTCGACACTGGCGAGCCAGCTTTGCAGCGAGTCCGGCGCGACCTGAAGGTTGGCGGCCCAAAGATCGACAGAGACATGTTCCATGTAAGATTTCCTCTCCCGGCAAAGACCTCTCCCACCGCACCCGGGGATATGCGGCAGGCTTCGATCAGGTACGCGCGGCCCTACGGCTGAAATCCGCGCGTCGACCGGGGCCAACACGTCTGCGCCGCTTTTGTTCCGCCAGGCTTCGTTCTACATCCCGGCCTGACGCAAGGCGGCAACAAAGACCGCAGGCGGCAGGACCCGTGACCAATTGGGGGCAGATCTTGACGCCCCAGCATGCTATGACACTGCAAATCAAAAAGAGACGCCCATGAGCAGCAGCCCCAAAATCGACGACGCCCTGCGGGAGGCGATCATCTCAGCGCCTGACGTCATTCTTGACGACAGCGACGTGATGCAGGCGCTGATCGCGGCGAATGAAAAGGCCATGGGCGGCAATATCGTCGACCTGCGCGGCATCGCGATGGAGCGGCTGGAAACCCGTCTCGACCGGCTGGAGGACACCCACCGCAGCGTCATCGCGGCGGCCTATGAAAACCTTGCCGGGACCAATCAGATCCACCGCGCCATCCTGCGCATGCTCGACCCGGTGGAGTTCGAGACTTTCCTGCGCGATCTCGGCGGCGAAGTGGCCGATATCCTGCGCGTCGATGCGGTGCGGCTGGTGTTGGAATCCACCCAGAACGACAATGACCCGGCGGTGCAGCGTTTGGGCGATGTGCTCAGCGTGGCCGAGCCAGGGTTCATCGACGACTACCTGAGCCAAGGGCGCGGCGGCATGGTGCGGCAGGTGACCCTGCGCGCGCTGCAAGACGGATCCGAAGCGCTCTATGGCAGCAAGGCGGGATGGATCCGGTCCGAGGCTTGTCTCAAGCTTGATTTCGGCCCCGGACGGCTGCCCGGCCTGTTGGTCATGGGCGCCGAAGACCCGCATATGTTCGGCCCGCAACAGGGCACCGATCTGCTCACCTTCTTTACCGGCGTGCTGGAGCGATCCATGCGCCGCTGGCTGTCTTGAGCGAGAAGGCAAATCCGCTGCTGATCAGCCCCGCCGCGCGGGACGCGCTTCAGACGTGGTTGGAACACCAAAGCGCGCTAAAGGATGCGGCCGAAAATACGATCATCGCCTACCGGGGCGATGTGACCGAATTCCTCACCTTCATGACGCTGCATAAGGGCGACACCCAAGGTCTGGGTGCGTTGGCGAAAATCACCATCAGCGATATGCGCGCATGGATGGCCAGCACCCGCAGCGGCGGGGCGGGGTCACGGTCAGTCGCGCGCAAGCTCTCGGCGGTGAAAGCCTTTTACCGCTGGCTGGCCGAGCGGGAGGGGTTCGAGCCCACTGCCGTTCTGCTCGCCCGGTCGCCGAAGTTCACCAAGAAACTGCCCCGCCCGCTGGCCGAAGACGCTGCCCGCGCGCTGATCGACTGTGTCGAGACCCAAGCCCGCGCGCCATGGGTGGCGGCGCGTGACGTGGCGGTGCTGACCCTGCTCTGGGGCTGCGGGCTGCGGATTTCCGAGGCGCTGGCGCTGAAAGGCGGCGATGCGCCCCTGCCTGCCAGCCTGCGCATCCTTGGCAAAGGCGGGAAGGAACGGGTCGTGCCGGTCTTGCCCGCCGCACGCGCCGCGGTCGCAGACTACCTCGCCCTCTGCCCGCACCCGCGTGAGGCGCAGGCCCCGCTGTTCCGCGCCATCCGTGGCGGTGGTTTGGGCGCGCGCGCCGTGGCGCAGGTGATGGCCGATGCGCGGATGCAACTGGGCCTGCCCGCCAGCGCCACGCCCCACGCCATGCGCCACAGCTTTGCCACCCATCTGCTCGACGCGGGCGGCGATCTGCGCGCCATTCAGGAGCTTTTGGGCCATGCGTCCTTGTCGACCACGCAGGCCTATACCGCCGTCGATACCGCGCGGCTGATGGAGGTCTATAACAACGCCCATCCCAAGGCGGGCCGCTGAGCCCCTTGCACCCCGCGCGTCAATCGCCATATTGGCCCCAAGCGAGGACGACCTCCCCCATTTGGGCAGCCACTCGGGACGACCCGACCAATACCGGGACCACCCCATGCGCAGCACCGCAGACCGCATCCGCCACGCCCTTAGTTTTGAGATCATCGCCCTGCTGATCGTCACCCCCGCCAGTGCTTGGCTCTTTGACAAGCCCATCGGCCATATCGGCGTCGTCGCCGTGGTCAGCGCCAGCATCGCGACGGGGTGGAACTATGTCTACAACCTCGGCTTCGACCACGCCCTGCGCCGGTTGCGCGGCACGGTGAAAAAGACGGTGCCGATCCGCGTGCTTCATGCCGTGAGTTTCGAGATCGGGCTGCTCTTCGTGCTCTTGCCCTTCATCGCGTGGTATCTTGAGATTTCTCTGCGCGAAGCCTTCTTGATCGACGTGTCCTTGGCGGTGTTTTACCTGATCTACGCCTTCGTCTTTAACTGGATCTACGACGTGCTCTTCCCCGTCTCGGAACCCGCAAACGCGTCTTAATCTGCCCTGAGGCGGCGGACGAATTCCGCCGCCGCTTCCGCCGGATCACGCGCGCCATCGGCCACGGCATCGCTGAGCCGCGTCAGATCGTCCTTGGCCTGTGGGGTCTCAAGCTGCGCCAAAAGCCGCTGCTTCACATCCTGCTCAAACCAATAACGCGCCTGTGCGGCGCGGGTGCGGTCCCAGAACCCGTTTTCCCGGCGCCAGTCGGTCAGTTCCTGCAAAGCGGCCCAAGTCTCCTCCAGCCCGTTTTCCTCCAGCGCTGAAACGGCGGTGGCACGCGGAAAACCCTCGGGGTCCTGCGGGCGCTTGCGCAACAGGCGCAGGGCACCGGCATAGTCAGCGCGGGTACGCGCGGCGGTGGATTTCAGATCGCCGTCGGCCTTGTTGATGACGATGAGGTCGGCAATCTCCATGATGCCGCGTTTGACGCCCTGCAACTCGTCCCCGCCAGCGGGGGCCAGAAGCAGCACGAAGGCGTCCGACATCTCGGCCACCACGGTTTCCGACTGGCCCACGCCCACGGTCTCGATCAGCACCACGTCAAAGCCCGCCGCTTCGCAAAGCCGCACCGCCTCGCGCGAGCGGCGCGCGACGCCGCCGAGATGCGTTTGGCTGGGCGAGGGCCGGATGAAAGCATTGGGGTCGCGGCTCAGCCGGTCCATCCGCGTCTTGTCGCCGAGGATCGACCCGCCCGAACGCGCCGAACTGGGGTCCACCGCCAGCACCGCCACGCGTTTGCCCTGCCCGGTCAGCATCATGCCGAAGCTTTCGATGAAGGTGGATTTGCCCACACCGGGCGTGCCCGAAAGCCCGATGCGCAGCGCCTGCCGGTCGGCTGGCAGCTTCGCCAGCAGCTCCGCCGCCGCCGTGCGATGGTCGGCGCGGCCTGATTCCACCAAGGTGATCGCCCGCGCCAATGCGCGGCGCTCTCCTGCTATGATGCCTTCGGCCAATGTCTCGATATCCATGGGGCAACTTTTGCGGGGGCGGCGTGGAATTGTCCATCCCCACCCTTGGCGCGGCGCGCGCGATGCCCGATAACCGCGCCATGTCCAACGCTGATTTCGCCCTGCCCATCGACGCCGTTTTGCCGGATGTGATCACCGCCCTGCGCAACACGGGCCGCGTCGTGCTGCAAGCGCCCCCCGGCGCGGGCAAGACGACGCGGGTGCCGCTGGCGATGCTGGAGGCCGGGCTGACGCCGGGCCGCATCCTGATGTTGGAGCCGCGCCGCCTCGCCGCCCGCGCCGCCGCCGCGCGCATGGCAGAAAGCCTTGGCGAGGAGACCGGCCAGACCGTCGGTTTTCGTGTGCGCGGCGCCTCGGCGGTGTCCAAGGCCACGCGCATCGAGGTCGTCACCGAGGGCATCCTGACCCGCATGTTGCAGGACAACCCCGACCTGCCGGGCGTCGGCGCGGTGATCTTCGACGAATTTCACGAACGCTCGCTCAACGCCGATCTCGGCCTCGCGCTGGCGCTCGAAGTTGCGGGCGCGCTGCGCGACGACCTGATGCTGGTGGCCATGTCCGCCACGCTCGACGCCGCCCCGGTGGCCGCGCTGATGGCGGCGCCGATCGTGACCTCCGAGGGGCGCAGTTTCGAGGTCGAGCCGCGCTGGCTCGACAAGCCCATGGGCAAACAACGGCTAGAGAACGCCGTGGCCGACCTCACGCTAAAGGCGCTGTCGGAATCGCCCGGCTCCGCGCTGGTCTTCCTGCCCGGCGAGGGGGAGATTCGCCGGGTCGAGGCGCTTTTGCGCCCTGCCCTGCCCGCAGATTGCACCCTCGCCCCGCTCTTCGGCGCGCTCGACTTCAAGGCGCAGCAGGCCGCCATCGCGCCCGCGCCCTCGGGTCGCAAGGTGGTGCTGGCGACCTCCATCGCCGAGACCTCCCTGACCATCGAAGGCATCCGCATCGTCGTCGATGCGGGCCGCGCGCGGCGCGCGCTCTTCGATCCGGCCTCGGGCATGTCCCGGCTGGTGACCGAGCGGGTCACCCGCGCCGAGGCCACGCAGCGCGCGGGCCGTGCCGGGCGGCTGGATACCGGGGTGGCCTACAAGCTCTGGACCCGGGGCGAGGAAGGCGCGCTGGCGGCCTTCCCCCCGGCCGAGATCGAGGCTGGCGACCTCACCGGTTTCGCCTTGGAACTGGCGCTCTGGGGCGCGCAGGCGAGCGATCTGAGCTTCGTCACCCCGCCCCACGCGGGCCGTCTGGCCGAGGCGCAATCGGTGCTGCAGATGTTGGGCGCGCTGGACGCTGCGGGGCGCATCACCGAGCATGGCCGCGGCTTGGCGAAGCTCCCCCTGCACCCACGACTGGCGCATATGGTGACCCGCGGCGGCCCTCGCGCGCCGCTGCTGGCGGCCCTTCTGGCCGAGCGTGACCCCATGCGCGGCGCGCCGGTCGACCTTGCGCTGCGGATGGACGCGCTGGCCGGAAAACGCACTGCCACGCCACCCCATGCGCCCACGCTAGCGCGCATCAAGGCCGAGGCGAAACGTCTGGCACGCGGCGCGAAGGGCGACGGGCCGGACTCCTTGGGCGTGCTGGCCGCGCTCGCCTATCCCGACCGCGTCGGGCTGCGCCGCAAGGGCGAGGCACCGCGTTATGTGCTCTCAGGCGGCAAGGGCGCGGTGCTGTCAGAGGCCGACCCGATGGCGGGCGCGCGGCTCTTGGTGGCCACCGACCTCGACGGCGACCCGCGTGAGGCGCGTATCCGGCAGGCGGCGCTGATCTCGGACGCCGAGTTGCGCGCTACCTTCGCCGATCAAATCCACTGGCAGGATGTTTGCCTATGGTCGCGCCGTGAGGGGCGTGTGCTGACCCGCAAGCAGGAGGTCTTCGGTGCGCTGGTTCTGGAGGACCGCACATGGCCCGATGCGCCCGCCGATGCTGTGGCGGTCGCGATGCTGGACGGTGTGCGGCAATTGGGGCTGAACCCCGGCAAGACGGCGGCGCTGTTTCTGGCCCGCGCCCGGCTGATGCCCGCGCCCTTCCCCGATTTCAGCGAAGCGCATCTGATGGATACGCTGGAAGACTGGCTGCTGCCGCATCTGACGGGCGTGCGAAGCAGCGCCGATTGGAAAGGGTTCGACCTCACCCCGGCGCTCAAAACCCGGCTGAGTTGGGAGCAACAGCGAGAATTGGACCGCTCGGCCCCTGCCCATTTTGAAACCCCGCTCGGGCGGCGCGTGGCCATCGACTATAGCGGAGAGACCCCCGGCATCGCGCTGCGTTTACAAGAGATGTTCGGCGTGACGCGGCACCCGACGGTGGGCGGCCAGCCATTGCAAGTTACCCTGCTGTCGCCTGCGCAGCGCCCGGTGCAGGTCACGATGGACATCCCCGGCTTTTGGGCAAGCTCATATGCCGATGTGCGAAAGGACATGCGAGGGCGGTATCCGCGTCATCCGTGGCCCGAAGACCCCACGGTGGCGGACCCGACCCTGCGCGCCAAACCGCGCGGCACCTGACGGGGCAACACGCGCCGAAAGCGGCGCGCGATCCGTTGGGGTGAGACCTATCCGTCAAGCTGCGACGAACTTCAGCGAGACGCCGTTGATGCAATGCCGCTTGCCCGTGGGCTCTGGCCCGTCATCAAAGATATGGCCCAGATGGCTGCCACAACGGTCGCAATGCACCTCGGTCCGGCGCATGAAGAAACTGTTGTCGGCCATGGTCTCAACCGCATTGTCGAGCGGCTGATAAAAGCTCGGCCAGCCGGTGCCGCTTTTGAACTTGGTCGCCGCATCATAAAGCGGTTGATCACAGCCCTTGCAGATGAAGGTGCCGGGGCGTTTCTCGTCGTTTAGAGGGCTGGTAAAGGCGCGCTCCGTGTCGCCTTCGCGCATGACCGCATATTCCAAGTCGCTCAGCATCGCGCGCCACTCGGCTTCGCTGCGGGTAACCTCAAACTTGCCCTCGACATAAGCGGCCAAAGCGCCGCGCGCGCCGAACCCGATGGCGGTGGCGCCCAGAAAGGTCGATGTCAGAAAATGACGTCTGTTCATGGTGTTACTCCTCGCGTTCGGGTGGGATAGCGCCGGGCCAGCATGGGGGTACTGGCCCGGCAACAGGCCTAAGGGTTGCCTCTTATTTGGGAACCAACACGCTGTTTACAACGTGAATCACCCCGTTGGACTGGTTCACATCTGCGATAGTCACGCGCGAGGCATTGCCGCTTTCGTCGATGATATAGACGTTGCGGCCCTTCACCTGCGCCGAAAGCGCATCGCCGGACACGGCGTTGAAGTGGTAGAACCCATCGCTGGAGGCGCGTGCCTTGGCGGCGATGTCGGCGGCGGACCATTTACCGGCCACCACATGGGCGGTCAGCACTTTGGTCAGCATGTCCTTGTTCTCGGGCTTGAGCAGGGTCTCGACAGTGCCCGCAGGCAGCGCGTCAAAGGCGGAGTTGACCGGGGCGAAAACGGTGAACGGCCCTTCGGAGGCCAGCGTATCGACCAGACCGGCAGCCTTGACGGCGGCGACCAGCGTGGTGTGATCGGCGGAGTTCACGGCGTTTTCGACGATGTTCTTATTCTCGAACATGGGCGCGCCGCCCACTTCGGGATTGGCGGCGATGGCACCGGTGGCCAGCAGAGCGGCAGTGGCGGTGGCGGCGGCGAATGTCTTGAGCGTCTTCATTGGATTTCCTCCCTTGAATGCCCCCCGTTGTGGGCGGCGATACTGGACCCACGGGGCAGACGTGAGAGGAGTTTCAGAATGGTTCAGAAAATTCGCAACAAAATCATAACGCGTTGTAAGGGATGTGAAAAATGAAACGCCCTGCTCGGTCAAAGCAGGGCGTTTCGGGGGTTTAGAGTTCCGCTACAGCACCAGCGGCCATGACCTCCCCAGTGGGGACACCGCCGGGTGCGCCGCCGGGCGGCTCATCGGTGATGGCCAGCGTGATCTGCGCCGCCTCGGGCGCCAGATCGGCGGGCAAGGTCACGCGGTTAACCTCCCCCTCAGGCAGCACGCCCAGAGAGATCGGCGCACGATCCGGCAGGATTGCCCAAAGCTCCAGCACGCGGCCCGCGGGCGCGTCGCCCGAGACGCGGCGCAGCGCGATATCGCCGCGCGACATGTCCATGACGGCCAGCAATTCCAGCGCGCTGTCCTCGGCGGCCATGCGGGTGGCATAGACCTCGGCCGGGGGCTGCATCGGCGGCTCGCGCAGCATCGGCAGGGCAAGGAAGGCCACGGTGGCCAAAGCCGCCACCGAAATCCCCTGCCACAGCCAGAGCCGCTGCAACAGCGGCACCTGCCGCGCGGGGAAGAGCCGCGCCATCAGCGCGCGGCGCAGCTTCGCAGGCGGGGCGACGGGGGCGATATCGTCGGTCATCGCCACGAAACGCTCCTGCCAATCGGCCACGCGGCGGGCGAACTCGTGGTCTTGCATCAGCCGGGTGCGGGCCGCGGCACGGTCTTCGCCTTCCAACAGGCCCAAGGCCATTTCGGCGGCCAGCAGATCGTCGTCTTCGGGCGGGGTGATGGGGGTGTCGCTCATATGCTCATACACTCCCGCAGGGCCATCAAACCACGGCGCAGCCATGTGCGCATGGTGTTGAGCGGCACGTTGAAACGCTGCGCAAGCTCGGCATAGCTGTCGCCATCAAGGTACGCCCCGCGCACCGCTGCACCGCGATCCGCTTCAAGATCATCCAGACAATTGGTCAGCCGCTTGGCCTCTGACGCGGCCACGGCGGATTGCTCGGGGTTCGGCCCCGGCGCGGCCAGTTCCAGCCCCGGCGTGTCGATGTCCTGATGGCCCTTGCGGGTGGCGCGCAGCCGGTCAATCGCCGTGTTACGCGCAATGGTGATCAGCCACGTCATCGGCGACAGGCCATTGGCCTGATAGCGGTCGGAATTATTCCAGATTTTGACGAAACTGTCCTGCATGGCATCCTCTGCTGCGGCGCGTGTATCCAACACACGCAGGCAGACCCCGAATAGTTTCGCCGACACCCGATCATAAAGCGCCTCAAAGGCGGCACGGTCCCCCATTGCGACCTGCGCAATCAGACGCTCAATCTCTTCGCGGTCGCTGTCCAAGGGTCACTCCTTTGGGCGGTCATCTGTGTTGCGGCATTGCGCTCATGGTGCGACAGCCGCAGTAAAAGTCAACCCTGCCTCATCCATAGGCACAGGCGCAACCCATCGCCGCAAAACGAAAATTCGCGCCGCGCTTCACAAAGATTGCAGGCTCTGGATGCTTAGGCTACCCACGATTCAGAGGGGAATGCGCAAAGGGAGACTGTGCATGCAAAACGCGCTTGAGACGTCCTATGACGTGGTGATCGTGGGCGGGGCCATCTATGGCTCGGCTTTGGCTTGGTGGCTGACCAACACGCCGGGGTTCGACGGCGAGGTGCTGGTGGTCGAGCGGGATCCAACCTATGAATTCGCCTCGACCAGCCATACGAATTCCTGCATCCGCCAGCAGTTCAGCGCCCCCGTGAATATCCAGATTTCGCAGTTCGGGGCCGAGTTCATCAAAAACTTCCGCCACTTCATGCATGACGATCCCGAGGTGCCGGAACTGGCGCTGCAAAGCTTTGGCTACCTCTATCTTGCCGACACGCCCGAGTTTGCCCAGACCCTGCGCGAGGCACAGAGCATCCAGACCTCCATGGGCGCGCATACCCAGCATATGACCAAGGATGAGATCGCCGTGCGCTATCCGTTCTACATGCTCGACGATGTGATCGCGGGCAATCACAACACGGTCAACGAAGGCTACTTCGACGGCGGCACGATGTTCGACTGGTTCAAACGCATGGCCAAGCGGCGCGGCGTGACCTTTGTCCATGACGAGGTGACGGGTATGACGCTGAACGCCGCAGGCAGCGCGGTGGATGCGGTGACGTTGAAGTCAGGTGCGACGGTCTCCTGCGGCACGGTCGTCAATGCCTCCGGCCCCCGTGCCGCCGCGACGGCGCAGATGGCAGGCATCGCCCTGCCCGTCATGCCGCGCAAACGCTACACTTTCATCTTTGACGCCGCCGAGCCGCTGGAAATGGACCTGCCGCTGACCATCGACCCCAGCGGCGTGCATATGCGCCAAGAGGGCAAATACTACATGGCAGGCTGCCCGCCGGAGGATGACTACGACGCTGGCTATGACGATTTCACCTTCGATCATTCGATCTGGGAGGAAAAGGTCTGGCCCACCATCGCCACCCGCGTTCCGGCCTTTGAACGGGTCAAGGTGATCAACGAATGGGTCGGCCATTACGCCTATAACACCGTCGACCAGAACGCGATTCTGGGTCGGCACGACAAGGTCGCGAATTTCGTCTTCATGAACGGCTTTTCCGGCCACGGGTTGCAACAGGCCCCCGCCATCGGGCGCGGCACGGCAGAGTTGATCACCCATGGCGGCTACCGCACGCTTGACCTGACCCCGCTGGACTACGCGCGGATCGTGCGTTCCGAGAAATTCGTCGAAAGGGCCGTGATATGAAATTGCGCGAGAACAGCTTCCTCACGGCCATCCGCGCCGGGCAAAAGCAGCTTGGCCTCTGGGTCTCCCTCTCCAACGGCTATGCCGCCGAGGTGGTGGCCCATGCGGGCTATGACTGGGTGATGCTGGATATGGAACATGCGCCCAGCGACATGGCCTCGGTCTTGGGGCAGTTGCAGGCGTTCTCGGGCAGTGAGACCACGGCGATGGTGCGGCCCGACTGGAACGATGCGGTCAAGGTCAAACGGCTGATGGACCTCGGCGCACCGGGGCTGCTGTTTCCCATGGTGCAGACCCCTGATGAGGCCCGCGCCGCCGTGGCCGCCTGCCGCTATCCGCCGCGCGGCATTCGGGGCGTGGCCGGGCTGAACCGCGCCAACCAATTTGGTCGGGTCGCGGATTACAACGCCGAGGTCGAGAACCAGACCGCCATCCTGATCCAGCTTGAAACCCGCGCCGCCGTCGAAAACGCCGCCGCCTTTGCCGAGGTCGAGGGGATCGACGGTATCTTCTTTGGCCCCGCCGATATCGCCGCCGACATGGCCCATCTGGGCCAGACCCTGCACCCCGAGGTCTGGGAGGTCATCCGCCCCGCGGCCAAACTCTTGATGGACAAGGGCATTCCCGTGGGCACGCTGGTCACCGACCCCGATTTCGCCGCCCAACTGCTGAACGAAGGCTTCACCTTTGTCGCCTGCGGCACGGATGTGGGCCTTTTGGCCCAAGGCGCCGATGCCCTGCGTGCGAAGGTGCGCGACAAGATTTCTGAGACGTGAAAGGAAGATGTAATGAAATTTAAGAAACTGGTCCTGACAGGCGCCGCCGGGCGCCTCGGCTCCTACCTGCGCGAGCCGCTGGCCGCGATGTGCGAAGAACTGGTCAGCTCCGACATCGCCGAGGACATTGGCAAGCTTTACGACGGTGAGCGTTATCAGAAGGCCGATCTGGCGAGCTACGACGAGGTCGCGGCCCTGATGGAGGGCGCTGACATGGTGGTGCATTTCGGCGCCATCGTGGATGAAAAACCCTTCATGGAATTGCTTGGCCCGAACTTCGTCGGCTCCTACAACGTATGGGAAGCGGCCTATCAGGCGGGCGCACGGCGCGTCGTCTATGCCTCGTCGATCCATGCGGTGGGGATGCACAAAAAGGCCGATTTCATCGGCATCGACGCGGCCCACAAGCCCGATACTTTCTACGGCCTCGCCAAATGCTTCACCGAAGACCTCGGCTCCATGTATTGGGACAAGCGCCAACTCGAATCCGTGCATCTGCGCATCCTGAGCGCGGCACAGGTCAACAACTCCCGCGCGCTTGGCTCGTGGCTGTCGTATGACGATCTGATCCAATTGGTGACCCGCGCGGTGGATACGCCTTCGGTCGGCTTCTCGGTGATCTACGGCGTGTCGAACAACGACCGCGCCCCGGTGGACAACTCGAAAGCCTCCTTCCTCGGCTACCGGCCGAAGGACAACGCCGAGCAATTTGCCGAAAAAGTGCTGGCCGAAGAAGGCCCCGTCGACATCACCGACCCCGGCCAAATGTGCCACGGCGGCCCCTTCGCCAAGGTCGATCTGGGCGAAAGCGGCATCGCGCAGATGACCATCGTCGACGACAAGAAAGAGACCTAAGCGGCCAAACGAAAGGGACCGTCATGAAACTGCAAGACCTCGATATCATCGTGACGGCCCCGCCCGCCCCCGGCTGGGGCGGGCGCTATTGGATATTGGTCAAACTGACCACCGACGCCGGCATAACCGGCTGGGGCGAATGCTATGCCGCCAGCGTCGGTCCCGACGCGATGCGCACGGTAATCGAAGATGTCTTTGCCCGCCATATGCAGGGCGAAAACCCCGAGAATATCGAGTTAATGTTCCGCCGCGCCTATTCCGCAGGCTTCACCCAGCGGCCAGACCTGACGGTCATGGGCGCGTTTTCGGGGCTTGAGATCGCCTGTTGGGATATTCTGGGCAAGGACCGCGACCGCCCGGTGCATGCGCTGATCGGCGGGCGCACCAATGACCGGGTGCGCGGCTATACCTACCTCTACCCGCTGCCGCATCACAGCATGGCGGATTTCTGGACCTCGCCTGAGATGGCGGCGGAATCGGCGGCGGATTGCGTGGCGCGCGGCTATACGGCGGTAAAATTCGACCCCGCCGGCCCCTATACGCTGCGCGGCGGGCATATGCCTGCGATGTCGGACATCAGCACTTCGGCGGCGTTCTGCAAAGCCATCCGAGAGGCGGTGGGCGACCGCGCCGACCTGCTCTTTGGCACCCACGGGCAGTTCACGACCGCGGGCGCGATCCGGCTGGGCCAAGCGATCGAACCCTATAGCCCGCTGTGGTACGAAGAGCCAATCCCGCCAGACGCGCCTGAGCAGATGGCCAAGGTCGCGCGCGGCGTGCGCGTCCCTGTGGCCACGGGCGAGCGGCTGACCACCAAGGCCGAATTCGCGCCTTTGTTGCGGGCGGGCGCGGCGGAGATCCTGCAACCGGCCCTTGGCCGTGTGGGCGGCATCGCGGAGGCCAAGAAGATCGCCACCATGGCCGAGGTCTATAACGCGCAAGTGGCGCCGCATCTCTATGCCGGACCGGTGGAATGGGCCGCGAATGTGCAGCTTGCCACCGCGATCCCGAACATCCTGATGTGCGAATGTATTGAGACGCCGTTCCATGACCAATTGATCAAAGGGTCGATCCGGGTGGAGGACGGGTTCATCACCGCCCCCAAAGCACCCGGTCTGGGGATCGAAGTCGATGAGGAACTCGCCCGCGCGCATCCTTACACAGGCGATGGCCTGCATCTGGAGATGCGCGAAGAGCCTTGCGATTATGTGAATGGGAATAATTTTCAGGGCGGTGCGCCAGCGGATAGCCACTAGGCGCGCGTACCCGGCCCGGATTCAAGCCGCAGGCGCCGGGCCATCGCCTGCCCGCCCCCCGGGTAGGCGATTTGGCGGGGCTTGGCACAACTTCGCGAATGCGCGCCGAGATTGCACCATAAAGTGGCATAAGGCACCCGCGAATCGCCGACCCGCGGGCAGACGCTGGCCCTCAGCTACCCCAACAGATCCCGTGCCGCCGCCACGATCCCCTCGCGTGAGGGCAACGTCGCCGCATAAGCTGGCCCCGTGGCGATAAAACTGTCCTCCGCCGTCAGCCGAGCAAACTTTGCCACACCGCGCTCCGCCATCAGCGCCATCAGCGCCTCGGCCTGCCCGCCCGTCCGACGACACTCGTCAACGATCAGCACCGGACGATCCCCGATGGCCTCGATCAAAGCATCCTCCGGCAAAGGCGCCAGCCAGCGCAGGTCGATCACCCGCGCATCAACACCTGCCTCGGCCAAATCGCGCGCCGCCTGCTGGCTCAGGTAATGCCCGTTGCCATAGCTCACGATCGCCAGATCACCGCCCGCACCCGTGACCCCGACCTCGTCCAGCCCGATCCGCCGGTCCGGTGCCGGATAGCTGCGCATCCAGCGGCCATCCCCGGCCTCCATCAGGTCGCGCATCGGGTAGAGCGCGATGGGCTCGACAAAGACCACCACCCGCTGCTCCTCACGCGCCAAGCGGTGCGCCTCGCGCAGCATCATCGCCGCGTCGTCCCCTGCCGAGGGGCAGGCAATGACGATGCCCGGAATGTCGCGCAGCACGGCCAGCGAATTGTCGTTGTGGAAATGCCCGCCGAACCCTTTCTGATAGCCCAGCCCCGCGATGCGCAGCACCATCGGATTGCTCCACTGCCCGTCCGAGAAGAAGGGCAAAGTCGCCGCCTCGCCGCGCAGCTGGTCCTCGGCGTTGTGCAGATAGGCGAGGAACTGGATCTCCGGCATCGGCACGAAACCGTTGTGCGCCATGCCGATGGCGAGGCCGAGGATGCTCTGCTCATCCAGCAGCGTGTCGATCACGCGACCGGGGCCAAAACGGCTCTGCAGCTTCTGGGTGACGCCATAGACCCCGCCCTTGCGGCCCACGTCCTCGCCCATCAGCATGGTCTCCGGGTGCGCCAGCATCAGGTCGTGCAGCGCCCAGTTGATCAGCCGCGACATCGGCTGCGGGTTGTGCATCTGCCCCATATCGCTGCCAAAGGTGTCAGCCCGCGCCTCGGCGCTCGGCCCGTTGCTGGGCGCGCAGTCGCGCTTGGGCGGCACGAGGCTCGCCATGACGTCCGACGCCGTCTTCAGCCGGGGGCGTTTCACCACCTCGTCAGCCGCCTTCGCGACCGCCTCTTGCGTATCGCGGTAGATCGCCAGCGCCTCCTCGGCAGACGCCCCGGCCTCCACCAGCAGCCGCGCGGAATGCAGCAGCGGATCGTTGGCCTCATCCGCCTCCACCTCGGCGCGGGGCAGATAGGAGGTCGCCACATCTGCCCCCGCATGGCCATAGAGCCGCACGGTGCGCAGATGCAGGAAGGCAGGCTTGCGATGCACCCGCACCCAATCCGCCGCTTCCTTCGCCGCCGCATAGGCCGCATGCAGGTCAAGCCCGTCGCCCTCGAAATACTTCAACCCCGGCCTGCCCGACATCGACGCCTTAATCCAGCCCGTCGGCGTCTTGGTCGAAATGCCGATGCCGTTGTCCTCGCAAACGAAGAGCAGCGGCAGCGGCACGCCCTGCACGGCGGTCCAGCAGGCGGCATTGATCGCGCCCTGCGCGGTGGAGTGATTGGCCGAGGCGTCGCCGAAACTGCACATGGCGATGCCGTCACGCGGCAGGATCGCGTGCTCAGGCCGGTGCCGCCGTGCCATGCCGATGGAATGCGCGGCCCCTACCGCCTTGGGCAGATGGCTCGCGATGGTAGAGGTCTGCGGCGGGATCATCAGTGGGCGCGAACCCAGCACCTTGTGCCGCCCGCCGCTGGTCGGGTCCTCCGCCGAGCAGGCAAAGCTCAGGAGCATGTCGCGCATCATGTCCTGCCCCCCGGCCTGATCGGCACGGGCGATCTGAAAGGCCGCGTCGCGGTAATGCAGGAAAGCGATGTCATCGACGCGCAGCGCCGCCGCCACCGCTGCCATCCCCTCGTGGCCGGAGGAACCGATGGTGTAGAACCCCTGCCCCTCCTTCTGCATGACGCGGCTTTGCAGATCAAGCGCTCGGCTCAGCACCTGCGCGCGGTAGAGCTGCTCCAACTGGTCGCGATCAAGCGCCTTTTGCGGGGAGGTGGAAACGGGAAAATCCCCCGCCGCAACGCGACGGAGGAAGTTCTCATGAACGATGGCAACGCGGTCCATGGGGCCTCTTGAAATAGAAATTAATCGCTCTCGGCGAAAGCATGTCGGCCAGAAAGAAAGGCGGCGCCCCTCTTTCTGGCCATAAGTTTTTTCGGTGGCCGGGGGGTGCCCCCCGAAGCCAGTATTTAGAAGAACGCCTGCAGACCGGTCTGGGCACGGCCCAGGATCAGCGCGTGCACATCATGGGTGCCCTCGTAGGTGTTCACCGTCTCGAGGTTCATCATGTGACGGATCACCTGGAATTCGCCCGAGATGCCGTTGCCGCCGTGCATGTCGCGCGACATGCGGGCGACGTCGAGCGCCTTGCCGCAGTTGTTGCGCTTCACGATCGAGATCATCTCGGGGGCGGCATTGGCGGCATCCATCAGGCGGCCCACCTGCAGTGACCCCTGCAGGCCAAGCGAGATTTCGGTCATCATGTCCGCGAGTTTCTTCTGGAACAACTGGGTCTGGGCCAGCGGCTTGTTGAACTGCTTGCGGTCGAGACCGTATTGCAGCGCGGCGTGCCAGCAGAATTCGGCGGCGCCCATCGCGCCCCAGGAGATGCCGTAGCGGGCGCGGTTAAGGCAACCGAAGGGACCTTTCAGGCCTTCCACATGCGGCAGCAGCGCATCTTCGCCCACTTCGACGCCGTCCATGACGATCTCGCCGGTGATCGAGGCGCGCAAGGAAAGCTTGTTGCCTACCTTCGGCGCGCTCAGGCCCTTCATGCCCTTCTCCAGCACGAAGCCGCGGATCTTGCCGCCATGCGCCTCGGACTTGGCCCAGACCACGAAGACATCGGCAATGGGCGAGTTCGAGATCCACATTTTGGAGCCGGTGAGCGTGTAGCCGGTGTCGGTCTTCACCGCGCGGGTCTTCATGCCGGCGGGGTCGGAGCCCGCGTCGGGCTCGGTCAGGCCGAAGCAGCCGATCCAGTCGCCCGAGCAGAGCTTGGGCAGGTATTTCTGGCGCTGCTCCTCGGAGCCATAGGCATAGATCGGATACATCACGAGGCTTGCCTGTACCGACATCATGGAGCGGTAGCCGCTGTCCACACGCTCGACCTCACGGGCGACGAGACCGTAGGAGACGTAGCTGCCGCCCAGACCGCCGTATTCCTCGGGGATGGTGACGCCAAGAAGGCCCATCTCGCCCATCTCGCGGAAGATCTCGGGGTCGGTCTTTTCTTCGGCAAAGGCTTCGATTACGCGCGGTTGCAGCTTTTCCTGCGCATAGGCGCGGGCGGAATCGCGGATCATCCGCTCGTCTTCGGTCAATTGGCTGTCGAGGCGGAAGGGATCCTGCCAGTCGAAGGTTCCAAGATCGGGTTTGTCCTTGGCGCGCAACTTGGGGGCGTCAGCGGTCATGATGCATCCTTTCGGGTGATGTGATTTGCGGCAGTATTGCAAATCGGCGGCGCGAACTCTATCGCTGCTTTGTCCTGAGTTCATGAGAAAAAGTCATATGATCGCGCCGCGCCGCTTCTTGCCTTCGATCTCGGCCCTGCTGTCTTTCGAGGCGGTCGTGCGGCTCGGCACCGCCACGGCGGCGGCGCAGGAATTGAACCTCACGCAGAGCGCGGTGAGCCGTCAGATCAAGACGCTGGAGGAACAGCTGGGCGTGACGCTGATGATCCGTCAGGGCCGCCGTCTGACCCCGACGCAGGCGGGATTGGATTATGTAACGCAGGTGCGCGACATCCTGAACCGGCTGGCGCAGGCCTCGGTCTCGGCTCGGACGAACCCCACGGGGGGCACGCTTAATCTGGCGATCCTGCCTGCCTTCGGGATGCATTGGCTGGCCCCGCGCCTGCGCGATTTCGCGCGTGACCACCCGGAGGTGACGGTGAACCTATCGACCCGGCTGCGGCCCTTTACCTTTGCGGGCAGCCGATTCGACGCCGCCATTCATTTTGGTCATGAAGATTGGCCCGGCGTGCGCTACCTGCCGCTTTTGCCGGAAACGGTGGTGGCGGTCTGCGCGCCCGACCTGCTGCCCGCACCGTTGGAGGATGCACGCGACGTGCGCCATCTGCCGCTGCTTCACCTAGAAACCCGCCCGCGCGGATGGGCGCGGTGGCTGTCCTCGCTCGGGGTGACGGATGAGCCGCCCGGCGGCATGATGTTCGACCAATTCTCGACCATGGCGCAGGCGGCGATTCACGGGCTGGGGGTGGCGCTGCTGCCGACCTTCTTCGCCCGCCCCTACCTGCGCGACGGGCAATTGGTGCTGGCCGCCTCGCCCACCACGCAGAGCATCGGCAACTACTACCTCGTCTGGCCCGACGACCGCGATGAGACGGCGGCGCTTGCGTCATTCCGCGGCTGGCTGGCCCAGCAGGCGGAGCCTGCGACGGCAGGATGAGCCGCGCAAAGCTGGCCCAAGTTATGCCGCATTTACCTTGTATGAAACCGGCTAACCCGCCCGCATCGGGCGTTCCAAAGGAGCAGATGATGCTAAGTTCATATCGCAAAAGCACCGGCGCTCTGGCCCTTGCCCTGAGCCTCTGCGCCGCTGGCGCCATGGCCGAAAGCCGCAACGTGCTGATCGTCGACGGCGCCTATTTCCCATCGCTGTCCCATGTGCAGCCAGGCGATCAGGTGGTCTTTACCAATAACGCCACCGGCAGCCATACGATCACCGGCGAGGACGAGGCTTGGACCAGCGGCCCGATCCCCGTGAACGGCAACTACACGCTCGACATCACCGCACAGACCCCGACCCGTTTCAGCGGGCAAACCTTGGAAGAGCCTGCTTTCGAAGGGGCGATCAGCTTCGACTGAGCCCGCAGCAGCATGAGCCACTCAAAGCCCCGCTTATGACAGCGGGGCTTTGTCGTTTCAGCGCTTGGCCTTATTGGGCAAAAACGCGGTCCATATCGGCGAAACCTTTGACCTCAATCGGATTGCCCGACGGGTCGCGGAAGAACATGGTTGCTTGCTCGCCCGGCTCCCCTTCGAAACGCAGCGAAGGTTCGATCACGAAGTCGACCTCTGCACCCTTCAGCCGCTCCGCCAGCGCCTTCCAATCCTCCATCCGCAGGACGACGCCCAGATGCGGCATCGGCACCATATGCTCACCGACCTTGCCGGTGGCCTCTGTCTTGAAAGGCTCGCCCAGATGCATGGAGATCTGGTGGCCGAAGAAGGAATAATCGACCCAAGTCTCGGTCGAACGGCCTTCGGTGCAGCCCAGCACATCGCCGTAGAAGGCGCGGGTCTCATCAAGGTCGCGGACGTTATAGGCAAGGTGGAAGGGGGTGAGCATAGCGGTCTCCTGTTTGGTTACCGCATGTGTATCCCTTGGCGGGAGAGGTGCAAGGGGCTGGCTTGCGGGGGGGGGCGCGCAGCTTGGGCAACAGCCCGGAATCAAGGGCCCTGTCCGGCTATTCACAAACAAAAAGGGCGCGCCCCGCTGGACGCGCCCTCTCGCTAAGGCCCGAGACCCTTACTTCATCTTGATGCGGCCATCGGTGTAGGGCTTGTAGCTGCCGTTCTTCGCCAGATACTCCGCCGTCACATCCGCCAGATCGGGGCCGAAGTCATAGGCATTCTCGGCGTCCTTGAACATCGCGTAGCCGTCGCCGCCATTGCGGACATAGTTGTTGGACACGGCGCCATAGGTCTTTTCGGGATCAATCGGTTCGCCGCCCACCATCACATCGCTGATGCGGCTGCCGGGCTCGGCCTTGGGATCAAAGGTATAGGACATGCCCGCCACCTGCGGGAAACGGCCCGCGCCGTCTTCCAACTGGCTCACCCCGTTTTCCAAGGCTTCGATCAGGGTCGCACCGCTGATCTGGAAGGTCGAGAGCGTGTTCTGGAACGGCAGCACGGTCAGCACTTCGCCCATGGTCACCTCGCCTGCGTCGATGGAGGCACGCAAGCCGCCCGCGTTGGAGATCGCCACGTCGATGCCCTGATCCTTGACCCGGTCCAGCATCGCGTCAGAGACAAGGTTGCCCATCGCACATTCCTGCGCACGGCAGATGTCACGGCTGCCTTCGATGGTTTCCGACGTCTCGGCCACGACCTTCTGGCGCAACTCCTCCAGCGGGGCGGCGCGTTCGGCCACCAGATCGACCGTCGCCTGATCCTCTTCGACCGAGGCGTCGAGCAGGATCGGATCGCCGGAGATTGCGGTCACCTCCCCCGCGTCGTCGAAGGTGACATTCAGCTCGCCCAGATACTTGCTGTAGGCATAGGCCTGAACGATCGGCACATCGTTGACCATGGTCGGGTAAGCGCCCTCGGCCCGCTCCTCGCTGTTACTAAGCAGCGTATGGGAATGGCCGCCAACGATCAGGTCGACGCCAGTCAGCTCTTCGGCCAGCCGTTTGTCGCCCGCCAGCCCGATATGGGTGAGCAGGATGATCTTGTTGACCCCATCCTCGGTCAGCGCGTCGATCTCGGCCTGTGCCGCATCCGCCGCCGGAGAGAAGATCACCTCGGCCCCGGGTGACGAGGTCTCGGGCGTGTCCTCGGCAAGGACGGAAACGATGCCGATCTTCTCGCCGCCGACCTCAAGCACGGTGGATTTGCCGATCTCGCCCTCCAGCCCCTCGACACCGCTCACGTCGATATTGGCCGAGAGCACGGGGAAATCGACCTTGGCCACGAAATCGGCCAGCCCTTCGGGGCCGTCGTCAAACTCGTGGTTGCCCACGGCCATCACGTCATAGTCGAGGTTCGACATGAACTCGGCCGCCATGTCGCCCTTGTAGCGCGTGTAGAAAAGTGAGCCTTGGAACCAGTCGCCCGCATCCAGCAGCAGATGGTTCTCACCCGCACGTTCGCGGGCGGCTTCGATGGCGGTGACCATCCGCGCGACACCGCCAAAGCATTTGCCCTCGGCATTGTCCTCGGCGCTGCAGGGGCCGTCATATTTGCTGATCGGCTCGAACCGGTCATGGAAATCATTGGTATGCAGAATGGTCAGATTATACTCGGCCGCCGCCATGCCGCTGGTCAAAGCCAGCGCGGCGGTCGCGGTCAGGAATCGTTTCATGATAGTTCCCCTGTTGCTTGTTATGCCGGTATCGTGGCGCGGGGTTTGGCCCGTGTCAAAGGTCATATGACCTGCCCTATGGTCACCCGCGGGTCTTGACCCCGCCCCGCCCGGCGGGCATCAGAAGCCATGCTGATTTTCAAGATATTCCGCGCAGACGAATGGGCTGCGCTGCGCAAGAATGGGGTCTCGGACGGGGCGCCTATCGATGTTACCGATGGCTATGTGCACATCTCCACCGCCGAACAGGCGGCGGAAACCGCTGCCAAACATTTCAAAGGGGAGGACGGCCTCTTCCTGCTCGCGCTTGAGGCCGACGCTCTGGGCGATGCGCTGAAATGGGAGCCCTCGCGCGGCGGCGCGCTTTTTCCCCATCTCTACCGTCCGCTCAAGATCGAAGACGTGGTCTGGGCGCAGCCCCTGCCGCTGGTGGGTGGCGTGCATGAATTCCCCGCAGGACTGGGCGAGGCCAGCAAATGACGCCGCTGTTGGAAAGGCTGGGCCTGCGGGCGCTGCACCGGGTCGATCCCGAAGCGGCGCACGGTCTGGCGATCCGCGCGCTGCGGGCGGGGCTTGCGCCCGCGCCGGGGCCGCAGACTTCGGCGCGGCTGCACACCACGCTTGCCGGGCTGGACCTGCCGAACCCTGTCGGGTTGGCGGCGGGGTTTGACAAGAACGCCACTGCAATCGCCCCCCTCTCCCGCGCCGGGTTTGGCTTTGTCGAAGTGGGGGCCGCCACGCCCCTGCCCCAGCCCGGCAATCCGCGCCCGCGCCTGTTTCGCCTGACCGAAGACCGCGCCGCGATCAACCGCTTCGGCTTTAATAACGAGGGGATGGAGGCGATCTGCGCCCGGCTTTCGCGCCGTGGCACGGGTGTGCCGGTGGGGCTGAACCTTGGTGCGAACAAGACCAGCGCGGACCGCGCCGCCGACTTTGCCCGCGTGATGACCGCCGCGCGCAATCACGTCGATTTCGCGACGGTCAATGTCTCGTCCCCCAATACCGAGAAGCTGCGCGACCTTCAGGGCAAGGCGGCGCTCTCGGCCCTGCTCGAAGGGGTGATGGACGTGCGCGGCGCCACGCCGGTTTTCCTGAAAATCGCCCCCGATCTCAGCGAAGCCGAGATTGAGGATGTGGCCGAGGTTGCCCAAAATTCGGGCGTTGCTGCCATCATCGCGACCAATACCACGCTTGACCGGACTGGCCTTGCCAGCGCCCATGCAGGCGAAGCGGGTGGTCTGTCCGGTGCGCCGTTGTTCGACCGCTCGACCCGCGTCTTGGCGCGGCTGGCAGGGCTGACGGATATTCCGCTGATCGGCGTCGGCGGGGTGTCGGACGCGCAGACCGCCTATGCCAAGATCTGCGCCGGGGCCTCTGCCCTGCAACTTTACACCGCGCTGGTCTTCGGCGGTCTCGGACTGGTGCGAGAGATCACCACCGGGCTGGATGCACTCTTGGCCCGCGATGGTTTTGCCAGCGTGGCCGAGGCCGTGAGCAGCAAACGCGAGGATTGGCTATGATCACCCTATGGCATAACCCGCGCTGTTCGAAATCGCGGCAGACGCTGGCGCTGATCGAAGCGGCGGGGGTGGAAGCAACCTTCCGCCGCTACCTCGAAGACGCGCCGACACGGGATGAGGTCATCGCCGCCCGCGACACCCTTGGCCTGCCTGCGATCAAGATGATACGGACGGGCGAGACGCTGTTCAAAGAGTTGGGCCTGACCAAGGACAGCCCCGAAGAGGCTCTGATCGACGCCATGGCCGCCCATCCGATCCTGATCGAACGCCCCATCGCTTTTGCCAATGGCCGCGCCGTGATCGGCCGCCCGCCCGAAGCGGTGCAGGCGCTGCTCTAGCCCGCCGCGCGCTCCAACGCCGGATAGCGCAGCGCCAAGGTGATGCCGCGCACCACGAAGGACACCAGAAGCGATATCCAAAGCCCGTGATTGCCCAGGCTCGGCACCAGAGCCAGTGCGGTCACGGCATAGATCAGAAACGACACAAGCATCATATTGCGCATGTCGCGCGACCGCGTGGCGCCGATGAAGATACCGTCGAACATATAGGCAGCACAGCCCAGCAGCGGCGCCGCGACCATATAGGGCAGATAGACCCGGGCGAGCTCTTGCACCTGCGGGGCCTTGGCCATCAGGTCGATGATCGCGCCGCCGCTGACGGCAAAGACCACCGCCAACAGCAGACTAACCAACAGCGCCCAAGCGGAGGTCAGCACCGCCCCGCGCCGCAGGACATCGCGCTGCCCCGCGCCGTAGGCCCGGCCAATGATCGCCTCGGCGGCGAAGGCGAAACCGTCCAGCCCGTAGGAGGTGATCATCAGGAATTGCAGCAGCACCTGATTGGCCGCCAAGGTCACATCGCCCAAGCCCGACCCCATGAAGAGGAAGGAGACAAAGATCGCCTGCAACAAAAGCGAGCGGATCAGGATATCGGTGTTCACCTGCATCATGCGCGTCCAGCGCGGCCCGTCAAAGACCTGCGCCCAATCGCGCCAGGCCACCCCTGCGAAAGCCGCGCGGCAGAACCACAGGCCCAAGGCCGCCCCGCTCCACTCTGCAAGGAAGGTGGCGATGGCGACGCCTTCGACACCCCAACCGAGGCCCAGCACGAACCACAGGTCCAGCAGAATGTTCAGCCCGTTCATCCAGACCTGCAACACCAGCACGGCGCGGCTGCGCTCCTGCGCGATGAGCCAGCCGGTGATTGCATAGATCGAGATCGCGGCGGGGGCAGACCAGATGCGGATCGCCATATATTGCCGCGCCAGCCCCTCGACCTCGGGCGATCCGGGGGCGATCTGGAACGAGGCCCAGAAAAGCGGCCATTGCAGCGCCATCAAGGCCAGCCCCGCCCCCGCGCCGATCAAAAGCCCGCGCGTCAGCAGCGCGGCGACCTCGCCCTCTTCGCCATTGCCCGCCGCCTGCGCGGTGAGGCCCACGGTACCCATCCGCAGAAAGCCGAAAATCCAGTAAAGCGCCGAGAGGATGATCGCCCCCAGCCCCACCGCGCCGATGGGGGCGGCGGCGCCCATCTGCCCCACCACGCCGGTGTCGACCGCGCCGAGGATCGGCACGGTGGCGTTGGAAATGACAATGGGAACCGCGATCTTGAGCACACGGCGGTGGGTCACCACATCACGCGCCGCCAGCGTACCACGCTCAACCGCGCGCACCTCTGCCTCGGTCAGCGGCTCTGTCTCTGATTGCGGCTCAGCCACGCCGTTGCGGCATCAGGAAATGGCCCGTGGCCTGCGCGAAAATACGGCTGCGGTTGTCCTGCCATGCCTCGACATGGACGCTGGCATAGCGCCGCCCCGAGCGGTTGATACGCGCCCGCGCATAGGCATCGCGCGGCAGGCCCGACCGCAGGTAATCCACGGTGAAATCGATCGTCTTGGGCAGCCGCGGCAAGTGGTCGGCATCCAGATTGTCCAGATCGAGCGCGCCGCTTTCCATATCTTCCCAGATCAGCCCCCAGCTGAGGGTGATGATCGCGGTCGCCTCAAGAAAGGCCGCCGTGGCCCCGCCGTGCAGGGCGGGCAGGATCGGGTTGCCGATCAGTTGCTCGGAAAACGGCATGATGCCGGTTAGCTCATCGCCACGGCGCTCGAACTCGATGCCCAGAAAACGGATATAGGGCACGCCTTCGACCATGGCGCGCAGCACCCCGTCGCGGCGTTGCTTGATGACCTGAACCGGCTCCGGCTTGCGACGTGTGGTCATGTGTGCCCCTCCACGGTGAAAGTGCCGGTCGCTGTGGCGACAAGGTTGTCGGCGTCCTCATCCGTCGTCGTGGCCCGCACGAAGGCCACCGAACGGGTGACGTGATAGCAGGTCGCGCGGGTGATGATCGTCTGCCCCGGTGTGGCGGCACGCAGATATTCGATCCTAAGATCCATCGTGGCGGTGGCCGCGGGATTGCTGGGGTGGCTCATCACCGCAGCCCCGCAGCAGGTGTCCATCAGCGCCGAGACCGCCCCGCCGCTGATCACCCCGGTCTGCGGGTCGCCGATCAGCTTGTCGTCATAGGGCATGGTGATCACGGCAGAGCCATCGCCCAACTCCTGCAACTCCATCCCCAGTGCCATGGAATGGGGCAGCGCCTGAATGAACTGTCGCGCCAGCTTTAATTTGTCGGACATGCAACCCAACCCTCTGCCTCTGGTTTTGTCCTTTATCAGGGCGAGATAGCCAAAGGGCAAGACCGCCTGTTGCGCATCCCCGCGCGTGACCATAGTTTGCCGGAAGGGAGAAGATGCTTTGGACGATGAACGCCTGACATTCAAAGAGATGTGCGCGGCATTTGACGTGACGCCACGCACGTTGCGCTATTACGAGTATATCGAATTGCTGCAACCGCACCGTGAGGGGCGCTCGCGTTTCTATGGCCCGCGCGAACGGGCGCGGATGAAGCTGATCCTGCGCGGCCGCAAGTTCGGCTTCGCGCTGGAGGACATCCGCCAGTGGCTGTTGATCTACGAAAAAGAGGGGACCGAGGCGCAGATGCGCACTTGGGTCACCATGGCCGATGGTCAATTGGAAGAACTGGCCGAGCAGCGCCGCCAGTTGGACGAAGCCATGGCGGAATTGCAAAAGCTGCGCGACGACACCGCCGCGGCCATCGCCTCGGACAAGAGCTGAGCGGCTGGCTGAGCGGCGGGCTCAGCGGCTGTTGCGCTGCGCCAACTGCCCGATGAGCATCTGCAAATCCGCCGTGATGCGGATGAGATCGGACACCACATCCGCGCTCGCGTCTCCGGCCAGATCGAATGCGCCGTTTTCGATGGTCTCGGACGCGCCTTTCAGCTCTGCAACCACGCGCGCGCGCGTTTCTGCCACGGAACCGTTTTCAGCCCCGCTACCTGTCTGCTCTTGTTTTTCTGACATGCCTCGTGCCTCTTTAGGTCGAGCGCCCGCACCTACAGCCCCCACGACGTGGGGTCATGTCACGCAGTCACGCGACAGCGACGCGAGGTCAACCTTGCCCTAGGGCGCGCCCTCTTTCGGGCGGCGCAGCAGCCCCGCCCCCAGCCCGCGAATGGCCGCGGTCGTGCGGTCATTCACCTCAAGCTTGGAGAAAATCCGCCGCACGATCGTATCGACCGTATGGGGCGAAATCCCAAGTATTTCGGCGATGACGCCATTGCTCTTGCCGGTAGCGATCCACTCCAGCACCTCGACCTCGCGCGGGGACAGGCCGAAATCCCGCGGCGATTGGCTTTCGGCCAAGACGCAATAGCGCAGATGCGCGATCTGGGCGGCGCTGAGAAGTTTGTACAACGCTTCCGGCGGCAGACGCGCCTGTTTGGCGGCAAACCCCAGTCCTACCACGGCGGAATCCCTGCCCGGACCATGCACCCTAAGCGAAATGCCGTCATTCGGGTAGCGCCGCATCAATCCTTTCATATAGAGGCCTTCCGCAGAGGTAAGCCGCGCCGTGCGGGCCACATCCGACCAGTAAATCGGCATCACCTGTTGCCGGGCCAGCGCCTCCACCGGGCTTTCGCGCAGCTTCTCTATGTCGAGAAACTGCGAATGCCACTGCGGTCCATCTGTCCCACTGCTGTCGAACTGATAGAGGATCGCAGGCGCGCCGGGGCTGTCACCGTGATAGCTGACCAGATCAATTCCACGACCTTGATAATAGGCAAGGCCGCAAGCCAGAAGACGCGCCGCGGAGGTGGCGTTCTGCGCACAGTGAACCAATCCGTCCAACGTCTTCGGCCCGATTTGATCGAGGTTTGCCATCTCCCACCCGTTCTAATGCCCAGCGCCATGGCGGCGGCGCACGCCCATCATCCTTTCAAACCTAAAGGAAATTACCCTGCGCATAAAGTGACGCAACGTATCACTTACGTCAACGTCAACTCCCATTGTATCAGAAATGCCAGCCCCCAACTGAAGTCATGAAACGACGATTGGAGAGTGATGAGATGACCGCCGACACGCTGACCATTCGCCAGATGTGCGACGCTTTCGAAGTGACCCCCCGCACCCTGCGGTTCTACGAAGCGAAAGAGCTGCTCTTCCCATTGCGCGAGGGCCAGAAACGCCTGTTCACCAAAAGCGACCGCGCCCGGCTCAAGCTGATCCTGCGCGGCAAGCGCTTTGGTTTCAGCCTCGAAGAAATCCGCCAGCTGCTCGACCTGTATCATATGGGCGACCAGCAACAGACGCAGATCGCCGCGGCCTATGAGATCGCCCGCGCCCGTTTGGCCGACCTCGAGTCGCGCCGCGAAGAGCTGAACGAGGCCATCGAAGACCTCAAGGACCAGTTGAAATGGGGGGAAAAGATGATCGCCTCCATGAACCAACCCCGCCGCGCCGCCGAATAACCCCGGCGGCGATGCCGCCCCCCAGACATCCATAAAAAGACGACCCGGAGAGCAAAGATGCCCAGTTACACAGCCCCCACCAAAGACCTGCAATTCGTGCTGCACGACGTGCTGAAGGTCACCGAAAGCAAGACCCCCGGCTATGAAGAGTTGGAGCCTGATTTCACCTCCGCCATCCTCGAAGAGGCGGGCAAGCTCACCTCCGAAGTGCTCGCCCCGCTGAACGTCGTGGGCGACAAGGAAGGTTGCCGCTTGGAAAACGGTGCCGTCTACACGCCGAAAGGGTTCAAAGAAGCCTTTGAAAAGGTGAAAGAAGGCGGCTGGCCCGGCCTTGACATGCCCGAGCAATACGGCGGGCAGAACATGCCCTATGTCCTCGGCACCGCCGTGGGCGAGATGTTCTCCGCCGCGAACCAAGCTTTCACCATGTATCAAGGTCTGACCCACGGCGCGGCCTCCGCGATCCTCGCCCATGGCACCGACGCGCAGAAAGACACCTACCTGCCCAAGATGGTCTCGTGCGAATGGACCGGCACCATGAACCTGACCGAGCCGCATTGCGGCACCGATCTGGGCCTGATGCGCACCAAAGCCGCCCCGCAGGACGACGGCAGCTATAAAATCTCCGGCCAGAAGATCTTCATCTCCTCAGGCGAGCATGACATGGCCGACAACATCATCCATCTGGTGCTGGCCAAGATCGAAGGCGGCCCCGAGGGCATCAAGGGCGTATCGCTCTTCATCGTGCCGAAGTTCATGGTGAACGAAGACGGCTCCTTGGGGGAGCGTAACGGCGTCTCCGTCGGCTCCATCGAAGAGAAGATGGGCATCCACGGCAACTCCACCTGCGTGATGAACTACGACGGCGCCACCGGCTATCTGCTGGGGACCGAACACAAGGGCATGCGCGCCATGTTCACCATGATGAACGAAGCCCGCGTCGGCGTCGGCATGCAGGGTCTGGCACAGGCCGAAGTGGCCTATCAAAACGCGCTGGAATACGCCAAGGACCGCCTGCAAGGTCGTGCCGTCACCGGTGCCGTCGCCCCCGAAAAACCCGCGGATCCGCTGATCGTGCATCCCGACATCCGCCGTTCGCTGATGGATCAGAAAAGCTTTGTCGAAGCGGCCCGTGCCTTCGTCCTTTGGGGGGCCACGATGATCGACGCGGCGCACCGCGCTGAGGATAAGGACGCAGATGGCCTCGTGTCGCTGCTCACCCCGGTCATCAAGGGCTTCCTGACCGACCAAGGCTACGACATGACCGTGAAGGCCCAGCAGGTCTACGGTGGCCACGGCTATATCGAGGAATGGGGCATGTCCCAATTCACCCGTGACGCCCGCATCGCACAGATCTACGAAGGCGCCAACGGCGTGCAGGCGCTTGACCTCGTGGGCCGCAAACTGGCGCAGGACGGCGGCAAACACGTCATGGCCTTCTTCGACCTCGTGAAGGGCTTCATCAAGGACAACGCGGGCCAAGACGCCGAATTCGACGCGGCCTTCCTTGAACCCCTGAAGGCGGCCAGCAAGGACCTGCAATCGGCGGGCATGTACTTCATGCAGAACGGCATGAAGAACCCCAACAACGCGCTCGCCGGGTCCAATGACTTCATGCATATGTTCGGTCATGTCTGCCTCGGCCTGATGTGGGCCAAGATGGGTTTGGCGGCGAAAGAAGCATTGAAGAGCGGCAGCGGCGACGCCACCTTCTACGAGACCAAGCTGGCCACCGGGCGCTACTATATGGCGCGCCAACTGCCCGCCACGGCCTTGCACCTGACCCGCATCCAATCGGGCGCGGATACGGTCATGGCGCTGGAGGCCGCAAACTTCTAAAACGGGGGGTGGGGGCAAGCCCCCCACCCTGCCCAACACCCGGAGAGACCATGCCCAAACGCTTCCGCCTGACCCGCCGCTTCCCCGTCGCCATGACCGAAGAAGGCTACCGCAGGCTGAAGAAGTTCAGCACCGAAGCAGGTCTTGATGAGGGGGAAGCGCTGTCGTTCCTGTTCGAGAATTTCAACTCAGTCATGAACGAGGAAAACCTGATCGCGCGGCTGCGCCTGTTCAACGCCGAACTGGACGCCCGCAAACGCTGAACCCTTGGGGAGGGGGCCAGAAGATGCAGACCAAAACATCCAGCTGGATGACCGAAGAACACCAGATGATCGCCGACATGACGGCGCAGTTCATCAACACCGAATGGGCGCCGCATTTCGAGAAATGGCGCAAGCAGGGCCAGATGGACCGCGACACATGGGCCCAGGCCGGAGAGCTCGGCCTGCTCTGCCCCTCGGTGCCCGAAGAATACGGCGGCGCTGGTGGCGACTTCGGCCATGAGGCCGCGATCCTGATCGAAGGCTCCCGCGCCAACCTCGCCTCCTGGGGCCACGGCATCCACTCCGGCATCGTGGCGCATTACATCCTCGCCTATGGCACCGAGGACCAGAAAAAACGCTGGCTGCCCAAGATGGTCTCGGGCGAGCTGGTCGGCGCACTGGCGATGACTGAACCCTCGACCGGCTCGGACGTGCAGCGCATCAAAACTAAGGCGATCCGCGAGGGCAACGCCTACAAACTCTCGGGCCAAAAGACCTTCATCACCAACGGCCAGCACGCCAACCTGATCATCGTGGCGGCCAAGACCGACCCCAAGGAAGGCTCCAAGGGCGTCAGCCTCGTCGTCGTGGAAACCGACAAGGCCGAAGGTTTCCAGCGCGGCCGCAACCTCGACAAGATCGGCCTGCATGCCGCCGACACTTCCGAGCTCTTCTTCGACAATGTCGAGATCCCGCCCGAGAACATCCTCGGCCAAGACGAGGGCCAGGGCTTCTACCAGATGATGCAGCAACTGCCGCAGGAACGCTTGATCATCGGCTGCGGCGCGGTGGGCGCCATGGAAGGCGCAGTGGCGCGCACGGTACAATACTGCAAGGAACGCGAGGCCTTCGGCGGCCCGCTGACCCAGTTCCAGAACACCCGCTTCCAACTCGCCGAGGTCAAAACCAAGACCGCGGTGGCCCGCGCCTTCCTCGACGAATGTATCGCGGAACACCTGCGCGGCGAACTCAGCGTCGACAAGGCGGCGATGCAGAAATACTGGCTCACCGACACTCAAGGCGAGGTGCTGGATGTCTGCTTGCAGATGCACGGCGGCTACGGCTTCATGCAGGAATATGCCGTGGGCGAAATGTGGGCCGACGCGCGGGTGCAGCGCATTTACGGCGGTACCAACGAGATCATGAAGGAACTGATCGCGCGCAACCTCTGACCGCGCGCGGGTTGAAACACCGGCGCAGAGGTATTTGAAAAAGGATGAAGATAAGGCGCCCCCTGCCCCCTTCATCCTTTCACAAATACCTTCCGACATTTCAGCGGGCGCCGACAGAAGAGGAGGAATGACAGGTGACCATACAGCTTTATTGCTTTGGCGAATCGGGCAACGCCTACAAGGCGGCGCTTGCGCTCGAATTGTCCGGGCTCGACTGGGAGCCGGTGAAGGTGGACTTCTTCGGTGGCCAGACGCGCCAGCCCGACTACCGCGCGCAGATCAACAACATGGGCGAGGCGCCGGTGATGATCGACGGCGATCTTCGGCTCACCCAATCGGGCGTAATTCAGGATTACGTCGCGGAAAAGACGGGCAAATTCGGCGGGCGCGACGCGACGGAACGGCGCGAAATCCTGCGTTGGGTGCTATGGGATAACCACAAGCTTAGCTCCGTTGCCGGGATGACCCGTTTTCTGATGAACTTCCTGCCCGAAGACAAACGTCCCGCCGAGGTCATCGCCTTTAATCAAGGCCGGCTCAAGGCCGCGTATAACGTGCTGAACGACCATCTCGACGGCCGCGACTGGATCGTGGGCGACGACATCACCAACGCAGACCTCAGCTGCTGCGGGTATCTTTATTACCCCGAGCCCTTTGGCTTCGACCGCAGCGACTGGCCCCATATCGACGCGTGGCTCACGCGTCTGAGCGAAACACCGGGCTGGAAAGCCCCGTATGATTTGATGCCCGGCAGCCCTGCTGACCGCGCCTGACCCGGAGGACATGACATGACCCAAGACGTATACATCTACGACGCCCTGCGCACTCCGCGCGGCAAGGGCCGCAAGGACGGCGCTTTGCACGAGGTGACCTCGCTGCGACTTTCCGCGCAGACCCTGAACGCCGTGAAGGAGCGCAACAACCTCGAAGGCCATGCCGTCGAGGACGTGATCTGGGGCAACGTCACCCAGGTGATGGAACAGGGCGGCTGCCTGGCACGCTCGGCGGTGTTGGCCTCGGACCTTGATGAGCGCATCCCCGGCCTTGCAATCAACCGTTTCTGCGCGTCGGGCATGGAAGCGGTGAACCTCGCCGCGAACCAAGTCAAAGGCGGCGCCGGCAACGGCTATATCGCCGGCGGTGTCGAGATGATGGGCCGCGTGGCCATGGGCAGCGACGGGGCGGCCATCGCCGTGGACCCGACGCTGGCGATGGAGAAATACTTCGTGCCGCAGGGTATTTCCGCCGACATCATCGCCACCGAGTTCGGCTTTTCGCGCGACGAGGCCGACCAACTGGCCATGCAGTCCCAGCAGCGCGCCGCGCGGGCCTGGGAAGAGGGCCGCTTCGACAAGTCCGTCATCACCGTGCGTGACCAGAACGGCCTCGCGATCCTTGACCGCGACGAATACATGCGCCCGCAGACCGATATGCAGAGCCTTGGCGGCCTGAACCCCGCCTTCCAGCAGATGGGCGAGGTCATGCCCGGCTTCGACAAGGTCGCGCTGATGAAATACCCGCATCTTGAGCGGATCAACCACATCCACCACGCGGGCAACTCGTCGGGCATCGTCGACGGCGCCGCCGCGGTGTTGATCGGTAACAAGGAGTTCGGCGAGCAGCACGGCCTGAAGCCCCGCGCCCGCATCCGCGCCACCGCCAAGATCGGCACCGATCCCACCATCATGCTGACCGGCCCGGTGCCGGTGACCGAGAAGATCCTCAAGGACAACGGCATGACCATCGGCGATATCGATCTGTTCGAGGTCAACGAGGCTTTCGCCGCCGTGGTGCTGCGCTTCATGCAGGCCTTCGACGTGGATGACAGCAAGGTCAACGTGAACGGCGGCGGCATCGCCATGGGGCACCCCCTGGGCGCCACCGGCGCCATGATCATCGGCATCCTGCTCGATGAGATGGAGCGCGCCGACAAGGAAGTGGGGCTGGCCACGCTCTGCATCGCGTCGGGCATGGGTGCCGCCACCATCATCGAGCGCGTGTGAGCCGCGAAGGGAGCAAGAGAATGACCGATTTCACAATGAACAAGGATGCCGAAGGCATCGCCACCATCACTTGGGACGTGCCGGGCAAGAGCATGAACGTCATGTCCTTCGACGGCCTGCGCGATCTGGAAAAGCACATCGACGACGCGCTGGCCGATGACGCCGTCAAGGGCATCGTCATCACCTCCGGCAAGGAAGGCTCCTTCGCCGGGGGCATGGACCTGAACCTGTTGGCGAAGATGAAGGAAGACGCAGGCGACGATCCGGCCAAGGGTCTGTTTGAGGGCACGATGCAGATGCACGCCCTGCTGCGCAAGATCGAGCGCGCGGGCATGGACCCCAAGACCAACAAGGGCGGCAAGCCCGTGGCCTGCGTGATCCCCGGCACCGCCGCGGGCATCGGGCTGGAACTGCCGCTGGCCACGCATCGCACCTTTGCCGCGGACAACCCCAAGGCACGCATCGGCCTGCCGGAGATCCTCGTGGGCATCTTCCCGGGTGCTGGCGGCACCACGCGGATGGTGCGCAAGCTCGGCGCCATGGCGGCTTCGCCCTTCCTTCTGGAAGGCAAGATGGTCGCCCCTGCCGCAGCGCAGAAGGCCGGGATCATCGACGAGGTCAGCGAAGACCCGATGGCCGCGGCCCGCGACTGGGTGCTGAACGCCAAGGATGCCGATCTGGTCAAGCCGTGGGATGCCAAGGGCTACAAGATGCCCGGCGGCGCGCCCTACCACCCGGCGGGCTTCATGACCTTTGTCGGCGCCAATGCCATGGTCAACGGCAAGACCCAGGGCGTCTATCCGGCGGCCAAGGCGCTGCTCTCGGCGGTCTACGAAGGCGCACTGGTGCCCTTCGACACGGCGCTAAAAATCGAGGCACGCTGGTTCACCAATGTGCTGATGAACCCTTCATCGGGCAATATGATCCGCTCGCTTTTCCTCAACAAGGAAGCGCTAGAGAAAGGCGCCGTTCGGCCTGAAGGCGTGCCGGACCAGCGCGTGAAGAAGCTGGGCGTTCTGGGTGCCGGCATGATGGGGGCTGGCATCACTTTGGTCTCGGTTCAGGCCGGGATCGAGGTCGTGCTGATCGACCAGACGCAGGAAGCCGCCGACAAGGGCAAGGCCTATTCCGCGAGCTATTTCGACAAGGGCATCGCCCGCAAGAAATCGACCGAGGAGAAGAAGGCCAAGGCGCTCGATCTGATCACCGCCACCACCGATCTCGATGCGCTCAAGGACTGCGATCTGATCATCGAAGCGGTCTTCGAAGACCCCAAGGTGAAGGCCGAGATGACCCAAAAGGTCGAAGCCGTGATCCCCGAGGATTGCATCTTTGCCTCCAACACCTCGACCCTGCCGATCACCGATCTGGCCAAGGCGTCGAGCCGCGCGGAGCAGTTCATCGGCATTCACTTCTTCTCGCCGGTCGAAAAGATGCTGCTGGTGGAGATCATCAAGGGGCAAGAGACCGGTGACCGGGCCGTGGCCAAGGCGCTCGACTACGTGCGCCAGATCCGCAAGACGCCGATCGTGGTCAATGACGCGCGCTTCTTCTATGCCAACCGCTGCATCATTCCCTATATCAACGAGGGTGTGCGCATGGTCCAGGAGGGTGTCGAGCCCGCGTTGATCGAGAACGCCGCGAAGCTGGTCGGCATGCCCTTGGGCCCGCTGCAGCTGATGGACGAGACCTCGATCGATCTGGGGGCGAAGATCGCCCGGGCGACCAAGGCGGCGATGGGCGATGCCTATCCGAACGACGACATCGATCCGCTGGTGTTCTGGATGGAGGAAGAGGGCCGTCTGGGCCGCAAGGCCAACGCCGGTTTCTACAGCTACGACGCCAAGGGCAAGCGCGAGGGGCTGTGGCAGGGCATGGGGGACAAGTACCCCGTGGCAGACGAGCAGCCTGAGCTGATCGAGGTGCAGCACCGCTTGCTATTCTCGCAGACGCTGGAAGCCGTGCGCGCGCTGGAGGAAGGTGTCTTGATGGACATCCGCGAGGGCGACGTGGGCGCGATCCTCGGCTGGGGCTTCGCGCCTTGGTCGGGTGGCCCGCTGAGCTGGCTCGACATGATCGGCGCGCCCTATGCGGCGGAGCGTTGTGACGAATTGACCGAGAAATACGGTGAGCGTTTTGCCTGCCCGGACCTGCTGCGCGATATGGCGCAGAAGAACCAGAGTTTCTACGGACGGTTCAACCCGGACGCCAAAGCGGCGTAAGGGGGAGAGGGGCGCTTCGGCGCCCCTTTTTATTGGTAGGAGGGTCATCGTCTGTGATGCCACCCGGCCCGGAATCAAGCCGCAGGCGCCGGGCCATCGCCTGCCCGTCCCCCGGGTAGGCGATTTGGCGAGGTTGGGCCTGCCCTCGCGATGGCACGCCACGGTTGAACGATAAAGTGGCAGCGACGCCGCGCGGGTCGCCAACCCACGGGCAGGCGCTGGCCCTAGTGCTCTTTGTAACCGTAGCCAAACCGCGCGATATCCTCGGCACAGACCTCCGACACCAAATCGCGCAACTCGGGCGTATAGGCCGCCTGCCCCTCCGAGGCATTCACCCGCGGCAACTCCAACTCAAACCCAAGATGCTCAAACAACGGCGCCGCATCCTGCGGAAAATGCTCCAGCCGAATATAGAGATCGCAACGCTCCCGCCCCGCCGCATCCCGCATATACCGCCGCGCGGGCCATGCCCGCAGGCTGGCTTGCGTCTGCGGATGCCGCAGGAACCCAGCAAAATCCGTCGCCTTCGCCAGCGCCACCGCCGGATGCTCGAACCCCTGCCCGCGCAGCCAGCGATAGTAGCTCGCCACCCGGTCCCACGGGTTGCGCACCAGCGTGAAGCAGAACAGCCCCGAGAGTTCCTCCGCTGTCACCAACCCGTCGATGTCCGCCAGCGTCGAATGCTTCCACAGCCGCCCCGCGGTCTCGACCCCCTGCACCCGCCGCCGCCGCTTCCGCGCTTTCGGCGTATCGCCCAGCATCACGTCGTCTTTCATCGCGCGCGCCTCCAGCGCCAGCGCCAGTGAGGTGCCCCCGGTCTTGGGGATATGAACGAAGACGTAACGCCGACCGCGACTAATGATCACTCCACCGCCTCCGGCGCGCGTAGGGTCGAAGGCTCATCGCTGCGCAGGGCGATCACCGCCCCGGCCAGTGCGATCAACGCCATGCCCGCGAATGCCAAGGGCGGCACCTCTTGATCCCAGAGGATATAGGCCCAGAAACTGGCGAAGATCAGCAGCGAGTACTCGAAAATCGCCACATGCCCGGCCTCTCCCAGTTGGTAGCCGCGCACCAGGAAGCCGATGCCGATGAGCGAGCCCACCGCCTGCACCGCGATCCAGAACCACATCGCGCCGTCGAGCGGCCCCCATGTCCGGCTGACGAAACCTTCGGCCCCCGCCACCTCCGCCCCCGGCAGGACCAAGACACCGATGCCGCCCATGACTGCCAACATGCCGAAGAAGCCCGCGGTCATCACCATCGTGCTCTCCCCCTCGCACCACGCCCGCGTCGCCACGGCGCCGATGGCATAGAGCGCCCCGGCCAACAGCGGGAGGAAGGCCACGGGGTCAAGATCGCTCGGGTCAGGGCGGATCACCATCAAGGCCCCGGCAAAGCCCACGGCCACGGCCCCCCACCGCCACGGGCCGACGCGCTTGCCTTGAAACAGGGCCGAGATCATCAGCACGAAAAGCGGCGAGGTGAACAGCCCGGCCACCACCACCCCGATGGGCAGAAAAGCCAGACAGCCGAAATAGATCAACATCGCGCCCGCCTGAAACAAGCTGCGCCCGGCCACGGCCCAGAACCGCCGCGGGCGCAGAATGCCGAAACCCAGGGCCGCCAGCACCATCAGAATGGCCACCGCCATAAGCCCGCGCAGGAAGTGGAACTGCCAGAGCGACCCGCGCTCGGTGATGAAGGGCACGAAATTATCCGTCAGCCCCAAGGCCGCCATACCGCTCACCGCGCAAAGCGCCGCCAGCCCCGATTTTACCGCTGTGTCCTGCATCTGCCCTCCTTTTCCCTCCTGCCCTCTTTTCAAAGTCACGTCCGGGCAGCAATACTCAACCCCAAATCGCAACCAATGCCTTGGGAGGGGTCGCATGGGGTGGATGACGGATGAAAGCGGGCTTGAGAAATGCGCGGCGAATTTCGTGCCGCTCACGCCCTTGTCGCATTTGGCCCGCGCCGCAGAGGTTTTCCCGAACCAGACGGCGGTCATCCACGGCGCGCATCGCGTCACCTATGCCCAGTACCACGACCGCTGCACCCGCCTCGCCGCGCTACTGGCCGAGATCGGCGTGCGCCCCGGCGATGTGGTCGCCACCCTCATCCCCAACCTGCCCGCACAGGCCGAGGCGCATTTCGGCGTGCCCGCCTGCGGGGCCGTGCTTAACACCATCAACATTCGCCTCGATCCCGACACGGTGGCCTATATCCTCGACCACGGCGGCGCCAAGGTGCTCTTGGTCGATACCGAGTTCCTGCCGCTGGCCGAAGACGCCTGCGCGCGGATGGAGGGCACCTGCCCCGCCATCATCGAAGTGCCCGACGCCCCCGCCGGTTTCCCCGCCAGCGGACGACACCCGCAATACGAAGAGTTGCTTGCGGAGGCGAATCCGAACTTTCGCTGGATCATGCCGCAGGACGAATGGGAGAGCCTCGCGCTCAACTACACCTCCGGCACCACCGGGCGGCCCAAGGGCGTGGTCTACCACCACCGCGGCGCCTACCTGATGACCATGGGCACGGTAATCTCTTGGCAGATGGTGTTGCGCCCGGTCTTCATGCAGATCGTGCCGCTGTTTCATTGCAACGGCTGGAACCACACATGGATGATGCCGCTTTTGGGCGGCACGCTGGTCTGTTGCCGCGACATCACCGCCGCGGCGATCTATGACGCCATCGCCGATCACGGCGTCACCCATTTCGGCGGCGCGCCCATCGTGTTGAACATGCTGGTCAACGCGGACGCAGAAGACCGCCGCGCCTTCGATCACCGGGTCGAGGTTTTCACCGCGGGCGCGCCCCCGGCCCCCGCGACCCTGTCGAAGATCGAAAAGCTGGGGTTCAACGTCACGCAGGTCTATGGGCTGACCGAGACCTTTGGCCATGTCACCGAATGTCTCTGGCAAGGCGCATGGGACGGGCTGCCCGAACCCGAACGCGCCGGGATCAAGGCGCGCCAAGGTGTCGCCATGCCGATGATGGAAGAGATCACCGTAATGGACGCCGAGATGGCCCAAACCCCGCGCGACGGCACCGCGCAGGGCGAGATCATGATCCGCGGCAATGCGGTGATGAAAGGCTACCTCAAGAACCCCGAGGCCACGGTCGAAGCCTTTGCGGGCGGCTACTTCCACTCCGGCGACATCGCAGTGCAGCACCCCGATGGCTACATCCAGATCGCAGACCGTGCCAAAGACATCATCATCTCGGGCGGAGAGAATATTTCGAGCGTCGAGGTCGAGGGCGTGTTGATGGGCCACGGCGCGGTCAACCTCGCCGCCGTGGTGGCCCAACCGGATGAGAAATGGGGCGAAGTGCCCTGCGCCTTTGTCGAGTTGAAACCGGGGGCGGAGGCCAGCGAAGAGGCGCTGATCGCCTTCGCCCGCGCGCGCCTTGCCGGATTCAAGATGCCCAAGCGCGTGGTCTTTGGCGAACTGCCCAAAACCTCCACCGGGAAAATCCAGAAATTCGAATTGCGCAAACAGGCGGCGGCCCTCTAAGGCGGGGCATTATGTCACCTGCCATTGCTGATCCCGCAGCGCGTGGTAGAGTGGCGAAAACTGACAGGCCCGCAGCAGAACCCCATGACCGCCTTGACAAAATACGCCCGGCTCGAAGCGACGGGCCTTTGGCGCGCCACGCCCGATGCGCAGCGGCGCGAGGTGATCGTCTCTATCGGTGACGCGACGCTGGTGATCAGCGATCTCAAGGATCAGGCGCTGACCCATTGGTCGCTGGCCGCCGTCGACAGGGCCAACCCCGGCCAGACCCCCGCGCTCTATCATCCAGACGGCGATCCGGGCGAGACGCTGGAACTGCCCGACAATGAAACCGAGATGATCGAGGCCATCGAAAAGCTGCGCCGCGCGATCAATCGCAGCCGTCCCAAGCCGGGGCGGTTGCGGTCGGTCGGCATGTTGGCCTCCGTCGCGGTGGTGGCGGCGCTGGCGGTCTTTTGGATGCCCGGCGCGCTGCGCGATCATGCGATCAAAGTGGTGCCAGAGGTCAAGCGTGTCTCTTTGGGCACGGCGCTGCTCAAGCGGCTTGAACGCGTCTCTGGCCCCGCCTGCGAAAGCCCCGGCGGCAGTGCCGCGCTGTCGCGGCTCACCAAACGGTTGGAGGTCGGGCGCGTGGCGATCCTACCCGATATGACCCGCGCCAGCCTGCATCTGCCAGGGCGTCTCATCGTGCTCGACCGCGCGGTGCTGGAGGATTACGAAGAGCCCGACGTCGCTGCGGGCTATGTGCTGACCGAGGATGTGGCCCGCCGGGAACATGACCCGCTGCGCGCGCTTTTGGAGGCCGTGGGCCTGCGCGAGAACTTCCGCCTGCTGACCACCGGCGATATCTCTTCCGAGGCGCTGGATGCCTATGCCGAGCAACTGCTGATGCGCCCCGCCGCGACACCGCAGGTCGAGGCTCAACTGGCGCGATTTGCCCAAGCCGAGCTGCGCAGCAAGCCCTATGCCTTTGCGCGTGACATCACCGGCGAAAGCACCCTGCCCCTGATCGAAGGTGACCCGATGAACGGCAAGCTGACCGCACCGCTGATGTCGGATGCCGATTGGCTGAGATTGCAAAGCATCTGCGGCGGCTGACGGATTGGCCCAAGAAAAAGGCCAGCCGGGGAACACCGCGGCTGGCCTTTCTCCTTCATTGCAAAACGCTTAGCGCCGCAGATAGGCGTCCCGGTATCCCGCCCGGCGCAATTGGCCAAGCGCCGCTTGGGCAGAGCCGCCCGCAATGGGGCCTGCCTGAACGCTGTGATAGGTTTTGCCGCCACGGGTCTGTTTGCCGATGCGGGCGGGCAGGCCCAAGGCCGCGATCTGCCGCGCCGCGCGCTGCGCATTGGCGGGGCTGCCGAAGACACCGACCTGCACATAGCCCGCTTTGGTGCTGGGCTGGGCTGTCGGGGCCGAGCGGCTGGAATAGACGGGGGCCGTCTTGATCGGGCGGGCATCCCGATGGATCGGCGCGGCGTTGCGGTAGCGCAGCACCCGTTTCACCACTTGGCCATCCCGCTCGACGATCTTGACCCGCCCAAGCTTGCGGCGCTGCGTTTCGATATCGAGATAGGGATAGATCAGCGGCACTTTGGCGGTCACGTCTTCGCCGGTGGCCTTGTTGACCAAACGGCGCGGCAGGGTCTGGGTCCAGACCAACAGCATGTCGGCGCGGCCTTCCAAGGTCTGCTCGGCCCGGTGCGGGTTCAGACGGTCGTCTTCCCAAACCTTCCGGTATCCTTTCGGGACTTTCACATTGGTCGTGTTTACCCGATTGATCGCCACATGTTTCGGCACGATCCGCGTCTGCGTGCCCACGGCGCGGGCGGGTTTGGCGCTGACCACCGGTGCGGTGACGGCGGCAGGGGCCACGATCCGCGCGGGTGCAGCGGCAACGCCGGGCATCATACCCGCGCTGCGGTAGGGCTGCGGTGCGGTGCCGCGCTGCGGGCTCGAAGGGGCAAGACGCCCCGTCACGATCGGCTCCGCCTGCGGACCGCAGCGCACGCTATAACCATTCCCGCGCCGCATATAGCGCTGCGACAGGGGCGACGCGCCGGGGCAAGCGGTGACGAAGCCAGCCGGTGCCGGGGCGGCCAACGCGACGGGTTTGCTGGGCACCACGGGCACGGGGCGCGGCGCGGTTTCGCGCACGACTTTGGGGGCAGTGCTCCGCGCCGGGGCTGGCGCGACACGGCGCACCACTTTTTGCGGCGCGGGCCGGGCCACGGGGGCTTTCGGCTTCGCCTTGGGCGCAGGCGCTTCGGCGACGCGGGCCGGGGGCCTCTTGGCCGGGGCGGGGTCGACCTTGGTCTGCGCCGCCTCAACCTTTGCCTCTGCCACTTTCACGCCATTTGTGGGCTGGAACCCGCAGATTTGCTCGCGCGCGCGGCTCATGCGGGGCACCCAAGACACATTGCCGTCAATGCCCGCGCGGATGAACACACATCCCGCGCTGTCGACATATTGCTTGCCCTTGTAAGAGGACGGCGGAAACTCTGCCGGTTGGCTGCGGCTGTCCTGCGCTTGGGTCTGCGATCCGCCGACGCCCAAGGCTGCGACGATCATCGCCATGGCAATACTTCTGGTAAGTGTCATCTAATGCCCCCACACTATCTGGTAGAACGATGCATCAGCGCGCGGCCTGAGTAAAGCACCGCGCGCCGATTAGCGAAACTTACCCGATCACTTGGTGCCGAACATCCGGTCACCCGCGTCGCCCAAACCGGGGATGATATAGCCCTTCTCGTTGAGGGACTCGTCCAGCGAGGCCGTGACGATGCGCACGTCCGGATGCGCCGCTTTCATCGTGGCGACCCCCTCGGGCGAGGCCAACAGGCAGAGGAAGATGATATTGGTGGCGCCTGCCTCTTTCAGCAGATTGATCGCCGCGACCGAGGAGTTGCCGGTGGCCAGCATCGGATCTACGGCGATGACCAAACGGTCTTCCATCGCCTCGGGCACTTTGAAGTAATACTGCACCGGCTGAAGGGTCTCTTCGTCACGGTAGAGACCGACAAAGCCGACCCGCGCCGAGGGGATCAATTCGAGCACCCCATCCATCAGCCCGTTGCCCGCCCGCAGGATCGAAATCAGCGCCAGTTTCTTGCCGTCGAGCGTTGGCGCGTCCATCTCTTGCATCGGGGTCTCGACCCGCTTGGTCGTCATCGGCAGGCCGCGCGTCACCTCATAGGCCAAAAGCTGGCTGATCTCGCGCAGCAACTGCCGGAAGACGGCGGTCGAGGTGGCTTTGTCGCGCATGATGGTCAGCTTGTGCTGCACCAGCGGATGGTCGACGATCGTCAGGTGATTGGGGGTATCGGTCATGCGGCAGGCTCCTTTATTTGCCCTGCTTCTAGCCGCACAAGCGCCCCGCTCGCAAGCAAAGGCTGCGCGGCTACTGCGGCACCTCTACCCCCAGATGCCTGGCGACGAGGGCTGCGACATCGGTAAAGCCGATTTGCCCCAACGCCCCTGCCCCGGTCCCGGCGACCAGTACCGGCACCCTTTCGCGGGTGTGATCGCTGCCCGCCCATGTCGGATCATTGCCATGGTCCGCCGTGACCACCAGCATGTCGCCGTCGCGCAGTGCGGCGATCACCTTGCCGATCTCGGCATCGAACCACTCCAACGCGCGGGCATAGCCCGACACATCGCGGCGGTGCCCGTAAAGACTGTCGAACTCCACGAAATTGGCGAAGGTCAGGCTGCCCTCTTCGGCTTCACCCACCAGATCATGCAGATGATCCATCAGCTTGGCATCCGGCCCTTTGCGCAGCTCGTCGATGCCCTGCATGGTAAAGATGTCGCCAATCTTGCCCACCGCATAGACCCGCCCTCCGGCGTTCTGCACCCAATTGGTCAGCACGGGTTTGGGCGGGGTGATGGCATAGTCGCGCCGGTTCGCGGTGCGCTGGAATGCACCCACTTCCCCGGTGAAGGGCCGTGCGATGACACGGCCCACCTTCATCTCATGCAGCCGCGGCGCGATGTCTTGGCACAGCTTCAAAAGGCGATCGAGGCCAAAGGTCTCTTCATGCGCGGCGATCTGGAACACGCTGTCGGCAGAGGTATAGCAGATCGGCCAGCCGCTTTCGCAATGCTCCGCCCCCAGCTGTTCGATGATCGCCGTGCCAGAGGCGTGGCAATTGCCCAAGATGCCATCGGTGCCCGCGAGCCGCGCGACCTCTGCGGTCAGGTCTGCGGGAAAGGCAGGCGTTTCATCCGGGAAGTAATGCCATGCCCAAGGCACCGGCAGCCCGGCCAATTCCCAATGGCCCGAGGGGGTGTCTTTGCCCTGCGAAACCTCCGTCGCAGCGCCCCAGCGGCCTTCGGGCGCAGCCCCCAGACCCGGCGCCTCCATCCCGCTGGCCAGCTTCAGCGCGGCCCCCAGACCCAACCGGTCGAGATTGGGCAGGGCCAGCGGCCCGCTGCGCCCCTCTTCGGCCTCTCCCGCGGCACAGGCCTGCGCGATATGGCCCAGCGTATTGGCCCCGGTATCGGGCAGATCACCGTTAAAGAAATCCCCCGCGTCCGGCGCCCCGCCGATGCCCACGGAATCGATCACGACCAAGAATGCACGTTCCATCAGCCGATCCTTTCCAAGATCAAATCCGGCACTTCAACCGCCCTATCGCCTAGCGTGATTGCCGCCAGAACCGCCGCCTCTGCCGCATCCGCAGCCGCCTCTCCCGCTGCGTGGACCGTGGCCAAAGGCGCGCCCGCGCGGACCTCTTCGCCCAAGCGCCGCACCTGCGACAGGCCCACCGCCGGATCGATCTGGTCCGCCTCGACCAGTCGGCCCCCGCCGAGATTGACCACCGCCATGCCGAGTGCCGCGCCGTCGATCGCGCTCACGTAGCCGCCGCGCGGCGCGGGAACCGTTCGGATCACCGGGGCTTTGGGCAGAATGCGCTCCCAGTTTTCGGCGAAATCGGCAGGTGCGCCCATGGCGCTGAGCATCCGGGTGAAACGCTCCAACGCGCGGCCATCGCGGACCGCCGTGCGCAGGGCTTCGGCCCCCGCCTCAGCCGTCGCGGCCAGACCGCCATTGGCAAGAAGCCCACCGCCCAATTCAGCCGCCACATCAAGGATCGGCCCCGTCACCGCCCCGGTCAGCACCCGCATCACCTCGGCCACCTCCAGCGCGTTGCCAAGGCTCGGCACCAGCGGCTGGTTCATGTCGCTGATCACCGCCGTCGTCGGGCAGCCCGCCGCCGTGGCGGTGCCGCTCAGCGCTTCGGCCAAGGCACGCGCCTGCGCGAGCTCCTTCATGAAAGCGCCCGAGCCGACCTTTACATCCAACACCAGCCCATCCAGCCCAGCGGCGAGCTTTTTCGACAGGATCGACGCGGTGATCAGATCGAGCGAATCCACGGTCGAGGTCACATCCCGCACCGCATAAAGCCGCCGATCCGCCGGGGCGATGTCGCCACTGGCGCTGACGATGGCGCAGCCCACGTCCCGCACCACGTCGCGAAAGCGGGCCTCTTCCAACTGCGTGCTGACGCCGGGGATCGCCTCAAGCTTGTCGAGCGTGCCGCCCGTATGCCCCAGCCCCCGACCCGAGATCATCGGCACATAGGCCCCGCAGGCGGCCAGCGCGGGGGCGAGGATCAATGAGACGCAATCGCCCACCCCGCCGGTCGAATGTTTGTCGAGCACGGGGCCATCCAAATCCCAGTCCAACACCTGCCCCGAATCGCGCATCGCGAGGGTCAGCGCCACGCGGCCCTGCTGGTCCAAACCATTAAGGCAGATGCCCATGGCGAAGGCCCCGGCCTGCGCGTCACTGACACGTCCATCGGCCAGCGCCCCGGCCATCCAGGTCAGCGCCTCTGCATCCAATGCCTCACCATGGCGCAGCCGCGCTAGAATGTCCCGCGCGCTCATGCGGTTAACCCTGCATATGGGCGGCGCCAAAGGCCCCCGGCAGCAAGTCGCCCATGGTGGTCTGCTGTTCCTTGCCCGCCACGGTCGCCATGGTCACGGATACATCCCCGCCTGAGAATTCCGCCAGTTTCTGGCGGCAGCCGCCGCAAGGCGTCACCGGCATATCGCTGCCCGCCACGACATAGACCTCGGCGATCTCACGCTCGCCCGCCGCCACCATGGCGGCAATCGCACCCGCCTCGGCGCAGGTGCCCTGCGGGTAGGCGACGTTTTCGACATTGCAGCCACTGAACACCGCGCCCGAGGCAGTGCGGATCGCCGCGCCGACCTTGAAATTCGAATAGGGCGCATGGGCGTTTTCCCGCACCAACACAGCCGCGTCGCGCAAATCAGTCATTAGGCTCTCCCTTTTCTCGGACTATAGAAAATTGCCCCGCCCTGTGCGATGCAAAACCACATGTCCCCTCAATCGCCTCTTAAAAGCCCGCGCAAAATGACCTGCAAGGGCGACGCTGGGGCAAAGCCATCCGGCGCCCAGACCGCCCCCGCCAAAAGCCGCTTTGCCTGCGCGCGAAAATTAGTTTAACGCTAAACCATTATTCGGGAGAAGCATAAACGATGTCCGACACCCCCAACCTGCGCCAAGCTGCATTGGATTACCACGAACACCCCCGGCCCGGGAAACTGGAGATCCGCGCGACCAAACCGCTGGCCAATGGCCGCGATCTGGCGCGGGCCTATTCACCGGGCGTGGCCGAGGCCTGCATCGAGATCAAGAACGACCCCGACACCGCCGCGCGCTATACCTCGCGCGGCAATCTGGTGGCCGTGGTCAGCAATGGCACCGCGGTGCTGGGGCTGGGCAATATCGGCGCGCTGGCCTCGAAACCGGTGATGGAGGGCAAGGCCGTGCTCTTCAAGAAGTTCGCCAATATCGACTGTTTCGACATCGAGCTTGATCAATCCGACCCCGAGAAACTGGCCGAGATCGTCTGCGCGATGGAGCCAAGCTTTGGCGCGATCAACCTCGAAGACATCAAGGCGCCCGACTGTTTCGTAGTCGAGAAGATCTGCCGCGAGCGCATGAACATCCCCGTTTTCCATGATGACCAGCACGGCACCGCCATCGTCGTCGGCGCCGCCGCCAAGAACGCGCTGCATGTGGCGGGCAAACGTTTCGAGGACATCAAGATCGTCTCCACCGGGGGCGGGGCTGCGGGCATCGCCTGCCTCAACATGCTGCTGAAACTCGGCGTGAAGCGCGAGAACGTCTGGCTCTGCGACATCAACGGGCTGGTTTATGACGGCCGGACCGAGGATATGAACCCCAGCAAAGCCGAATATGCACAGAAATCCGACCTGCGCACGTTGGATGATGTGATCGACGGGGCCGACCTCTTCCTCGGCCTCTCCGGTCCCGGTGTGCTCTCGCCCGAGATGGTGGCGAAGATGGCCAAACGCCCGATCATCTTCGCGCTGGCGAACCCCACGCCGGAAATCCTGCCCGATGTCGCCCGCGCCGTGGCACCGGATGCGATCATTGCCACAGGGCGCAGCGATTTTCCCAATCAGGTCAACAACGTGCTCTGCTTCCCCTTCATCTTCCGGGGCGCGCTGGACGTGGGTGCGACCACGATCAACGACGAGATGAAGATCGCCTGTATCGACGGTATCGCCGCCCTCGCCCGCGCCACCACGAGCGCGGAGGCGGCAGCGGCCTATCAGGGCGAGCAGCTGACTTTTGGCGCGGAATATCTGATCCCAAAACCCTTCGATCCGCGCCTCATCGGCGTCGTCTCCTCCGCCGTGGCCAAGGCCGCGATGGAGACGGGCGTGGCGGCGCGGCCCATCGAAGACCTCGACGCCTACAAGCGCAAACTCGACGGATCGGTGTTCAAATCGGCGCTGATCATGCGCCCGGTCTTTGAATCCGCCCGCTCCTCCCCCCGCCGTCTGGTCTTTGCCGAGGGGGAGGACGAACGCGTGCTGCGCGCCGCGCAAGCGATCATCGAAGAAACGGTGGAACGGCCCATTCTGATTGGCCGCCCCGAGGTGATCGAACGGCGCATCGAAAAGGCGGGTCTGAACCTGCAACTGGGCCAAAACGTCGATCTGGTGAACCCCGAGAACGACCCCCGCTACCGCGACTATTGGGAGACCTACCACAGCCTGATGTGCCGCCGCGGCGTCAGCCCCGACATCGCGCGGGCAATCATGCGCACCAATACCACCGCCATTGGCGCCGTCATGGTGCATCGTGGTGAGGCCGACAGCCTGATCTGCGGCACCTTTGGCGAATTTGGCTGGCACCTCAATTACGTCAACCAAGTGCTGGGCCGCGACGGTTTCCGCCCGCATGGCGCGCTTTCGATGATGATCCTCGAAGACGGGCCGCTTTTCATCGCGGATACCCAAGTGAACCTGCACCCCACCCCCGAACAGATCGCCGAGATCGCCATCGGGGCCGCCCGTCACGTCCGCCGTTTTGGCATCGAGCCGAAAGTCGCGCTCTGCTCACAAAGCCAGTTCGGCAATCAGGGCGAAGGGTCGGGCAAACGTCTGCGCGCGGCGCTGGAGATCCTCGACGCGGGCAATCATGATTTCGTCTACGAAGGTGAGATGAACATCGACACCGCGCTTGATGCCGAGTTGCGCGCGCGGCTGCTGCCCTGCAACCGGATGGAAGGGGCCGCCAATGTGCTGGTCTTTGCCCATGCCGATGCTGCCTCGGGCGTGCGCAACATCCTGAAAATGAAGGGCGACGGGCTTGAGGTCGGGCCGATCCTGATGGGCATGGGCAACCGGGCGCATATCGTGTCGCCCTCGATCACCGCGCGCGGGCTGCTGAACGTGGGCGCCATCGCGGGCACGCCGGTCGCGCATTACGGCTAAGACAAGACAAGGCGCCGCCCTCAAGGGGCGGCGCAAAGCCGTTTAGAACCGCCAAGTAAAGGCGCGGCTGACGCCAATGCGCATGGTCCATTGATCCTCTGACCCGGCCTGCGTGATCGGGCTGTCGGCAGCGTCATTCAGCAGGCGTTGATAGGCCACGGCCCCTTCCAGCGCCCATGCCTCGTCCAAACGATAGGTCGCCTCAACCTCGACACCCGCGCCGAGCAGACCGCCACCGGCCTCATAAGCGGCGAAGTTCGTGGTGGCGGTGTCGACGCCGTAATAGGTGTCAGCATAGGTGTCGTTGCCAAGGCTGAAACGCGGGCCTGCGGTGATAGTCCAGCGTTCATCGGGGCGGAAGATCACATCGCCGCCGATGTCGCCGGTCACGCCTTCATGGCCGCCAAAGCCACGGCGCACCTTGCCGAAGACCTGCCAGTTCACCTCGCGGTAGACCACGCCAAAGCCCAGTTCGACCGCTGCGTCGATATCCTCAAGCCCCGCAAGCTCCGCGTGATCGGAACTGTCACGTTCGCCCAGATAGCGGAACGCGCCAGTGAAGCCGAAACCGGTCTTGGGCGCTTCGCCAATGTTGGTGCCGATCTTGCGCCCGCCCCATTCCAGCGTGCCGAAGGTAAAGGCCAAATCCGGCGTCGCGCGATAGCTGCTGGCGCCCGGATAATCCGGCGCCGCGCCGACACCGCCGCGCAGGGCGAAGTTGATGCTACGGTCCTGCGCCGCGGCAGGCAGCGCGGCAACGATGGCAAGGCAGGATGCAAGAGGCAAAGAAAGGGCGAGACGCATAATGGCAGGCTCCGGAAAAACAGTGAATTTCCGCCCAATTTAGCATGACGCGGCGCGACTGACAGGAACAATAGCGTTCCGCTTGCCGAAATCTTTCTAAGCGGCCAGAGTGACTGGAAATAATTGCGCATCAGCACAGCTATACCCGGGCCACGGGTTTGCCGGACAGCGCAACAGGAGGAGGAACACCATGGGATATCGCGACACCTACGACCGCTGGAAGGCCGACCCGGAAGCCTATTGGCTAGAGCAAGCCGAGGCGATCGACTGGGACATCGCGCCGACGCGCGCGCTGTTTGATCGGGGCGACCATATCTACGAATGGTTCGCGGATGCCAGTGTGAACACCTGCTACAACGCCGTGGACCGCCATGTCGACCAAGGCAACGGCAAACGCGTGGCGATCATCCATGACAGCCCGATCACCGGCAGCAAATCCACCCTGACCTATGGGGAGTTGCAGGCCCATGTCGCCTCGCTCGCCGGGGCGTTGGTGGCGCAGGGCGTCGAGAAGGGCGACCGCGTGGTGATCTATATGCCCATGGTCCCCGAAGCGGTGGAGGCGATGCTGGCCTGCGCGCGCATCGGCGCGATCCATTCCGTGGTCTTCGGCGGTTTCGCCTCTAGCGAATTGGCGGTGCGGATCGACGATTGCAAACCCAAGGCGATCATCGCCGCCTCCTGCGGGGTGGAGCCGTCGCGGGTGGTGGATTACAAACCGCTGCTTGACGGAGCCATCGAACAGGCCAGCCACAAGCCTGACACCTGCATCATCCTGCAACGCGGCCAGAAACCCTGCGAGTTGAACCCCGAGCGGGACATCGATTGGTACGCCGCCCAAGACGGCGTGCGCCCGGCGCCCTGCGTGCCTGTGGAGGGGAACCACCCGGCCTATATTCTCTACACATCCGGCACCACCGGCGCACCCAAGGGCGTGGTGCGGCCCACGGCGGGGCATCTGGTGGCGCTGAACTGGACCATGAAAAACGTCTATAACGTCGAACCGGGAGAGGTCTTTTGGGCCGCCTCGGACGTGGGCTGGGTCGTGGGGCACAGCTATATCTGCTACGCCCCGCTGATCGCCGGGAACACCACCGTCGTGTTCGAAGGCAAGCCCGTGGGCACGCCCGATGCCGGCACCTTCTGGCGGGTGATTGAGGAACATGGCGTGGCGAGCTTCTTTACCGCCCCCACCGCCATTCGCGCCGTTAAACGCGAAGACCCCGAGGGCGAGGAGATCAAGAAATACGACCTGTCGAGCCTGCGTGCGCTCTATCTGGCGGGGGAGCGGGCCGATCCCGATACCGTCGAATGGGCGCAGGAGAAACTGGGCAAGCCGGTCTACGATCACTGGTGGCAGACCGAGACCGGCTATACCATCGTCGGGAATCCGGCGGGGCTTGAGGCGCTGCCGGTCAAGGTCGGCTCCCCAACCGTGCCGATGCCGGGCTATGACGTGCAGATTTTGGATGAGCGCGGCGACCCCCTGCCCGCCGGAGAGTTGGGCGCCATCGCCATCAAGCTGCCCCTGCCCCCCGGCACCCTGCCGGGGCTCTGGAACGCCGAAGACCGTTTTCGCAAATCCTACCTCAGCACCTTCCCCGGCTATTACGAGACGGGCGATGCGGGCCGGATCGACGAGGACGGCTATGTCTGGATCATGGCGCGCACCGATGACGTGATCAACGTCGCGGGCCACCGCCTCTCGACCGGCGCGATGGAAGAGGTCTTGGCCGGTCACCCCGACGTGGCGGAATGCGCGGTTGTGGGGGTCAGCGATGAGCTTAAAGGACAGATGCCGGTCGGGTTTCTCTGCCTGACCAAGGGTGTCGACCGCCCGCATGAGGAAATCGTTTCCGAATGCGTCACCCGGATGCGCGAGCAGATCGGCCCCGTCGCCGCCTTCAAACAGGCCGTGGTGGTCGACCGCCTGCCCAAGACCCGCTCGGGCAAGATCCTGCGCGCGACGATGGTGAAGATCGCCGATGGGGAGGATTTCAAGACCCCCGCCACCATCGACGACCCGGCGATCTTGGACGAAATCCGCACGGCGCTGAGTGGCATCGGCTACCCGCAGAGCTAGCCAAAAATCACATGGCGGTGGACCTTTGCCGGTCCGGCGCTACAGTTACCCCCACAGAAACGCGCGCGCAGCCCAGCCCGCGCGTTTTTTACAATTGCGTTGCTTGCGCAAAATATGCGAAGCGCCCCCGGAAATGCCCCCCGGCGGGGCCAACCACGACAGCACATTCAGTGGGTCTTTTCCCTCCCGGAGCTTGCCCTCCGGCCGCGCAGAAAGGTTTTCGACGTGCAGACACCCTATTACCTGATCGACAAGGCCAATCTCCGCGACAATATGGAAAAGATCGCCCGCCTCCGCGCGCTTTCCGGTGCGCGTTGCCTGCTGGCGCTGAAGTGCTTTGCTACATGGTCGGTCTTTGACTTCATGTCCGAGTATATGGACGGCTCGACTTCCTCGTCGCTTTACGAAGTGCGGCTCGGGGCCGAGAAATTCCCCGGCGAGACCCATGCATATTCGGTGGCCTACGCCGAGCATGAGATCGACGAGGTGCTGGGCCATGCCGACAAGATCATCTTCAACTCCATCGGCCAGCTCGACAAGTTCGATGCGCAATCGCAGGGCCATATCCGGGGGCTGCGGGTGAACCCCGGCGTGTCCACCTCGGACTTTGATCTCGCCGACCCCGCCCGCCCCTTCAGCCGCCTGGGCGAGCATGAGCCTGCGGCGATCGACGCGGTTGCGGACCGGATCAGCGGGTTGATGTTTCACAACAACTGCGAGAATGACGACTTCGCCCGTTTCGATGAGATGCTGACCCTGATCGAAGACCGCTTCGGCGCGGTGCTGCATAAGATGGAGTGGATCAGCCTCGGCGGCGGCATCCATTTCACCGGCGAAGGCTATCCGCTCGACGACCTGGCGCTGCGGCTCAAGGCCTTTGCCGACCGCTTTGGCGTGCAGGTCTACCTTGAGCCCGGGGAGGCCGCGATCACCGGGGCGGCGACGCTGGAGGTCACCGTGCTCGACACGATGTACAACGGCAAGAACCTCGCCATCGTGGACAGTTCCATCGAGGCGCATATGCTCGATCTGCTGATCTACCGTGAGCCTGCGAAGGTGAGCCCCGACAGCGGTGACCACGAATGGATGATCTGCGGCAAGTCCTGCCTTGCGGGCGATATCTTTGGCGAGTTTCGCTTCGATGCGCCGCTGAAAGCGGGCGACCGGCTCTCGTTTCAGGACGCTGCCGGTTACACGATGGTCAAGAAAAACTGGTTCAACGGCGTGAAGATGCCCGGCATCGCGGTGCGCGAGTTGGACGGAACCACCCGAATGGTGCGCGATTTCGATTATGACGATTTCGCCGCCGCCCTGTCGTGACAAGGAAAGAGGTCAACACTATGAAACGCAATGTTCTTATCATCGGCGCGGGCGGCGTCGCACAGGTCGTGGCGCATAAATGCGCGCAGAATAATGACCGTTTGGGTGACTTGCATATCGCCAGCCGCACGGTCTCCAAATGCGAGGCGATCATCGCCAGCGTGCATGAGAAAAACGCGATGAAGCAAGACGGCGTCTTCAAGGCGCATGCCGTTGACGGAATGGACACCGATGCCGTGGCCGCCCTGATCAAGGAGACCGGCTGCCAGATCGTCATCAACGTGGGCTCGCCTTTCGTGAACATGACCGTGCTTCAAGCCTGCATCGACACCGGTGCCGCCTATATCGACACGGCGATCCACGAAGACCCGACCAAGATCTGCGAGACCCCGCCGTGGTATGGCAACTACGAGTGGAAGCGCCGCGAGGCCTGCGCCGAAGCGGGCGTGACCGCGATCCTCGGCGCCGGTTTCGATCCGGGCATGGTCAACGCCTTCGCGCGTTTCGCGGTGGATGAATTCATGGATGAGGTCAAATCCATCGACATCGTCGATATCAACGCGGGCAACCACGGCAAGTATTTCTCGACCAACTTCGACCCTGAGATCAACTTCCGCGAGTTCACCGGCACGGTCTACAGCTGGCAGGAAGGCGCGTGGCAAGAGAACAAGATGTTCGAAGTGGGTCGCGAATGGGACCTGCCCGTGGTCGGCAAGCAGAAGGCCTATCTGTCGGGCCATGACGAGGTGCATTCGCTGTCGGCGAACTACCCGCAGGCCGACGTGCGCTTCTGGATGGGTTTTGGCGACCACTACATCAACGTCTTCACCGTCTTGCAAAACCTCGGCCTGCTGTCCGAGCAGCCCGTGACCACCGCCGAGGGGCTGGAGGTCGTCCCGCTGAAAGTGGTGAAAGCCGTGCTGCCCGACCCGTCGAGCCTTGCGCCCAACTACACCGGCAAGACCTGCATTGGCGATCTGGTGAAAGGCGTGAAGGACGGCGAAGAGGTTGAGGTCTTTGTCTATAACGTCGCCGATCACAAGGACGCCTATAACGAAGTGGGCAGCCAAGGCATTTCCTACACCGCGGGCGTGCCGCCGGTGGCCTTTGCGATGCTGATCGCCGATGGCACCTATGACACCGCCACCATGGTCAATGTCGAAGAGTTGGACCCCAAGCCCCTCTTCGGTCTGCTCGACGACATCGGCCTGCCCACCCGTGTCAAAGACGACAAGGGTGACCGCGCGTGGCACGAGGCTTGAGCCTCTCTTGAAACGCAAAAGGCGACCCTCAGGGGGTCGCCTTTTTTAATTCTGCCGACGAAACTTAGTATTTCGCGGCGAAGTCATCGACTTGACGCTCGGCCTCGTCTTTGGCGATGCCATAGCGTTCTTGGATCTTGCCAACGAGTTGCTCGCGGTTGCCGCGGGCTTCGGCGATTTCGTCATCGGTCAGATCGCCCCATTGCGATTTCACCGCGCCGGTCATCTGGTTCCAATTGCCTTCGATACGGTCCCAATTCATCTTAGGTCTCCTTTCTTCGGCTGTTAAGACGCGGGGGGATCCCGCTCTTGCAGGCTCAACGCTGGCGCGAAGTTAGGGTTCCGGCGAGCGCGAGGTGCGGCGGAAAGGCGCCGCCCTTCCCGGTCAGTTGAACTGTTCCGAGATCAACCGCTCTTCCAGCCCATGACCGGGATCGAAGAGGATCCGGTGGCTGACGCTGGGGTCCGAGGAAACTTCAACCGTCGTGACATCGCGGTGCGACTGGCCGTCGGCATCGGCCATCACGGGGCGTTTCTGCGGTTCTTGCACATCGAAACGCACCGTGGCCCGTTTCGGCAGCAAGGCCCCACGCCAGCGGCGCGGGCGGAAAGCGGCGATCGGGGTCAGGGCCAAAACGTCAGAACCGATGGGCAGGATCGGCCCATGGGCCGAGTAGTTATAGGCGGTGGAGCCCGCAGGGGTCGCCACCAGCGCCCCGTCGCAGACCAGCTCCTCCATCCGCTGACGCCCATCTATCGTGATGCGCAGCTTGGCCGCCTGCGGCCCCGCGCGCAGCAAAGACACCTCGTTAATCGCCAGCGCGGTCGAAATCGTCCCGTCGATATGGGTGGCGCGCATGACCAGAGGGTTGATCACCGCCTCTTCCGCCGCCGCCAACCGCGCTTGCAGGTCGCCCTCTCGGTAGGCGTTCATCAAAAAGCCGATGGTGCCCCGGTTCATCCCATAGACCGGCGCGTCCATGTCTTGGGTGCTGTGCAGCGTGTGCAGCATGAACCCGTCGCCCCCAAGCGCCACGATCACCTCGGCTTGACGCAGTGGCACATCGCCATAACGCCCGATCAAAGCGGCCCGCGCCGTCTGTGCCACGCTGGCCCGGCTGGCCACAAAAGCGATCTTTAAGGACATGTCAGCAGGCTCATTCCGGCGAAGTTTCCGATCATCGGCGTTTGGGGCCAAAACAATCACATTATTCCGTGCGCCACCAGTGTTGACGCACATATCTTGCAACCTGTCGGTTTACAGCCTTCACCTCAGGCCGCGTTTCCGATAGGCAACACGCGAAACCAGCTCCAATGAGGATCCCCTGATGTCCGATTTCTTCACCAAATCTCTCGCTGATTCCGACCCCGCCCTCGCCGCTGCGATCGACGCCGAACTGGGCCGCCAGCGCGACGAGATCGAGTTGATCGCCAGCGAGAACATCGTTTCGGCTGCGGTGCTTGAGGCGCAGGGCAGCATCATGACCAACAAATACGCCGAAGGCTATCCGGGCCGCCGCTACTATGGCGGCTGTGAGCATGTCGACGTGGCCGAGAACCTTGCCATCGAACGCGCCTGCGCGCTTTTCGATTGCCAGTTCGCCAATGTGCAGCCGAACTCCGGCAGCCAAGCGAACCAAGGTGTCTTCACAGCGCTTTTGCAACCGGGCGACACCATTCTGGGCATGAGCCTTGATGCCGGCGGCCACCTGACCCACGGGGCCAAGCCGAACCAGTCGGGCAAATGGTTCAACGCCGTGCAATACGGTGTGCGCAAACAGGACAACCTGCTGGACTACGACCAAGTCGCCGAATTGGCGAAAGAGCATCAGCCCAAGATGATCATCGCCGGTGGCTCTGCCATCCCGCGTCAGATCGACTTTGCCAAGATGCGCGAGATTGCCGACAGCGTGGGCGCCTATCTGCTGGTCGATATGGCGCATTTCGCGGGGCTCGTGGCAGCGGGCGAGCATCCCTCCCCCTTCCCCCATGCGCATGTGGCGACGACCACGACCCACAAGACCCTACGCGGCCCGCGTGGCGGCATGATCCTGACCAATGACGAGGCGATCTCGAAAAAGATCAACTCCGCCATCTTCCCCGGCATTCAGGGCGGCCCCCTGATGCATGTGATCGCAGCCAAGGCCGTGGCCTTTGGCGAAGCGCAGCAGCCTGAGTTCAAAGCCTATGCCAAACAGGTCATCGCCAATGCGCAGGCGCTGTCGGATCAGTTGATCAAAGGTGGCCTCGACACCGTGACCCATGGCACCGACACCCATGTTGTGCTGGTCGACCTGCGCCCCAAAGGCGTGAAGGGCAACGACACCGAGAAGGCTCTGGGCCGCGCGCATATCACCTGCAACAAGAACGGCGTGCCGTTTGACCCGGAAAAGCCGATGGTGACGAGCGGCATCCGTCTCGGCTCCCCTGCGGGCACGACACGCGGCTTTGGTGAGGCCGAGTTCCGCCAGATCGCCGATTGGATCATTGAAGTGGTCGACGGGCTGGCGGCCAATGGTGCCGATGGCAATGCCGAGGTCGAGGCCAAGGTGAAAGCCGAAGTCGAAGCGCTGTGCCAGCGTTTCCCGATGTATCCGAACCTGTAAGCTCTCTGGCCCTCGCAGCGATGCGGGGGCCACTTTACCCTCCGGCCGGGCGGCGCCCGACCGCGGGTGGGCATCGCAACCTGCGTTCCTACTGCTTTATTTCTCAACCATGATGTGCGGCCAAGGTGATGTGCCCGGCAGCAAAAGCGCCCGCCCATGGGGCGGTCGGGCGCTGCCCGGCGGCGCAAAGGGCCTTAATTCCGGGCGATCATCGCCAGACAGCCCCCTTGCCGATCCCCCCTCCCCGCGCCACATTCTCTCGCAAAGGAGAACCGCATGATCATTCACCCCAAGGGCAGCCGCCCCTCTGAACCCGGCCCCGACGATTATTTCACCGGAGAGGTCGAAATGACCCCGCTGATCTCGGCCCCCGCCCCCGCCCGCCTGCGCGGGGTGACGGTGACCTTTCAGCCCGGCGCGCGCACCGCGTGGCATGTCCACCCTCTGGGCCAGACCCTGATCGTCACCGAAGGCAAAGGCCGCGCCCAGACCGAAGGCAGCCCGGTGCAAACGCTGAACAAAGGCGATGTCGTCTGGTTCGGCCCCGGTGAGAAACACTGGCACGGGGCCGCGCCCGACAGCGCCATGACCCACATCGCGCTGCAAGAGGCACAGGTCGGTGAGGCGGTCGAATGGATGGAAAAGGTATCGGACGCGGATTACGACCCGGCCTGAGCCCATCGGCGCGGCGGCTTACACGTAGCCGCGCCACCAAAGCCAGATTACGAAACCCACGATAACCACCAGAATGTTGAAGGCCACCCCGGCCAGCCGGTCAAGGATGATGCCGCGCCGCCGGGCCTTCGGGTCGATCTCTTTCAAATGCGCCGCAACCCGGTTGAAGGCAGCCCAAACCGGGGCATCTTCCAACTGACGGGCGATATGGGGATTGGCGACCAGATGCTCGGTCTTGCTGAGCAACACCCCGTCACCACGAATGCCGCGTGGCAGTTCTGGTCCGGCGCGGTGAAACGCCTCGCGTAGGTCACGGGCCTTGATGCGCAGACGGTCCTCGAACAGGGGGCGCAGCGCCTCGGCGCGGGTGTTGAAATTTTGCCGGTCAATCATGCGCGCATCTAATCGCTCTGGTCCCCGGGCTGCAATGCCCGTAATTTGCCCACATGTTGAATTACATCGAATATGGCGAAGCCGCCGCCGACCGCCCGACCCTGCTTATTGTCCATGGCCTCTATGGCTCTGGCCGCAACTGGGGCGTGATCGCCAAGCGTCTTGCGGACGCGCGTCATGTCGTCACCGTCGACATGCGCAACCACGGCAGCAGCCCGCATCACGACACCCACAGCTATCCCGAAATGGCGCAGGATCTGGCCGAGGTGATCACCCATCTGGGCGGCCCGGTGGACATCTGCGGCCACTCGATGGGCGGCAAAGCGGTGATGATGCTGGCGCTGACACGGCCCGACCTGCTGCGCCGCGTAATCGTCGCCGACATTGCGCCCGTCACCTATGGCCATACGCAGCAGATGTTCATCGACGCCATGCGCGGCGTGGACCTAAGCGAAGTCGAGCGCCGCTCGGACGCAGAGGCGCAACTGGCCTCAGCCGGGGTCGAGCGCGCGTTGCAAAGCTTTTTCACCCAATCGCTCGACCTGCCCGGCAAGCGCTGGCGGCTGAACCTCGACGCGCTTGAGGCGGAGATGCCCAAGATCATCGGCTGGCCCGAGGATGTGACCGGCCAGTTCGCGGGGCCGACCCTGTTTCTGTCGGGCGGTGCCTCGGACTATGTGCAGCCCGAACATCGCAATCCGATTAAGGCGCTGTTCCCACAAGCGCGCTTTGCCAAAATCCCCGGCGCGGGGCATTGGCTGCACGCAGAGAAACCGCGCGAGTTCGAAGCCACGCTGCGCATCTTTCTAAACGCCGAAGGGGCTGCCTCCACGGGCTAAGCCCTTTCGCCCCGACAGAGACTCAAAACACCGCCCGTAAGGGTTGAACCGGCGGCCCCGCCCTTATTTCTGGGGCCGTCAAAGCCATTCCCCCCTTGCAGCCCGTGCCGCCATCCCTATAAGGCAGGACAATTTGCAAAATTAGGGGGCCGCCATGCCGAAACGTACCGACATCCAGTCGATCATGATCATTGGTGCGGGGCCGATTGTCATCGGACAAGCCTGCGAGTTCGACTATTCCGGCGCCCAAGCCTGTAAGGCGCTGAAGGAGGAAGGCTACCGCGTCATCCTCGTCAACTCGAACCCGGCCACGATCATGACCGATCCCGGCCTCGCCGATGCCACCTATATCGAGCCCATCACACCCGAAATCGTCGCCAAGATCATCGAGAAAGAGCGCCCCGATGCGCTGCTGCCCACCATGGGCGGCCAGACGGGCCTCAACACCTCGCTCGCGCTCGAAGAAATGGGCGTGCTGGAGAAATTCGGCGTCGAGATGATCGGTGCCAAGCGCGAAGCCATCGAAATGGCCGAAGACCGCAAGCTCTTCCGCGAGGCGATGGACCGTTTGGGCATCGAAAACCCCAAAGCCACCATCGTCACCGCGCCCAAGCGCGAGGACGGCAAGAAAGACCTCGCCGCTGGCGTGAACCTCGCGCTCGAAGCGCTTGAATACGTCGGCCTGCCCGCGATCATCCGCCCCGCCTTCACCATGGGCGGCACCGGTGGCGGCGTGGCCTACAACCGCGAGGATTATGAGTTCTACTGCCGCTCGGGCATGGATGCCTCGCCGATGGGCCAGATCCTCGTCGACGAGAGCCTGCTGGGCTGGAAGGAATACGAGATGGAGGTGGTGCGCGACACCGCCGACAACGCCATCATCGTCTGCTCGATCGAGAACATCGACCCGATGGGCGTGCACACCGGCGACAGCATCACCGTGGCCCCTGCGTTGACGCTGACGGACAAAGAATACCAGATCATGCGCAACCACTCCATCGCGGTGCTGCGCGAGATCGGGGTGGAGACCGGTGGTTCCAACGTGCAATGGGCGGTGAACCCTGCCGATGGCCGCATGGTGGTGATCGAGATGAACCCGCGCGTCAGCCGCTCCTCGGCGCTGGCGTCCAAGGCCACGGGTTTCCCCATCGCCAAGATCGCCGCGAAGCTCGCCGTGGGCTTCACGCTAGATGAGCTCGACAACGACATCACCGGCGTCACCCCCGCCTCCTTCGAGCCGACCATCGACTATGTGGTCACCAAGATCCCGAAATTCGCCTTTGAGAAATTCCCCGGGGCCGAGCCCAACCTGACCACCGCGATGAAATCGGTGGGTGAGACCATGGCCATTGGCCGCACCATCCACGAGAGCCTGCAAAAGGCGCTGGCCTCCATGGAATCGGGCCTTACAGGCTTTGACGAGGTGGAAATCGCCGGGCTCAACAACGACCTGCCCGGCGACGCGCCTGAGAATATGGCGGCGCTTATCAAAGCCGTGTCGGCGCCCACGCCCGACCGGATGCGCACCATCGCCCAAGCGATGCGCCACGGCATGTCGGATGACGATCTGCACGCGCATACGATGTTCGACCCGTGGTTCCTTGCCCGCATCCGTGAAATCATCGAGGCTGAGGAAGGCGTTCGCGCAAACGGCTTGCCAAGCGATGCCGATACCTTCCGCGAGTTGAAAATGATGGGCTTCACCGACGCCCGCCTCGCCATGCTGACCGACAGCCGCGAAGCACAGGTCCGCGACGCGCGGCTGGCGCTCGGCGTCAAGGCCGTGTTCAAACGCATCGACACCTGCGCCGCCGAGTTCGAGGCGCAGACGCCCTACATGTACTCCACCTATGAAACCCCGCTGATGGGTGAGGCGGAATGCGAAGCGCGGCCCTCGGACCGCAAGAAGGTCGTCATCCTCGGCGGTGGCCCGAACCGGATCGGTCAGGGCATCGAGTTCGACTATTGCTGCTGCCACGCCTGCTACGCGCTGACGGATGCGGGCTATGAAACCATCATGGTCAACTGCAACCCCGAGACGGTTTCGACCGACTATGACACCTCCGACCGCCTGTATTTCGAGCCGCTTACCTTTGAGCATGTCATGGAAATCCTGCGCGTCGAGCAGGAGAACGGCACGCTACACGGCGTCATCGTCCAGTTCGGCGGCCAGACCCCGCTGAAGCTTGCCAATGGTTTGCAAGAAGCGGGCATTCCGATCCTCGGCACCACGCCCGACATGATCGATCTGGCCGAAGACCGTGAGCGTTTCCAGCAGCTTGTGCTGAACCTCGGCCTGAAACAGCCGCGCAATGGCATCGCCCATTCTGATGCGGAGGCGATGGAAATCGCCAAGGAAATCGGTTTCCCGCTGGTGATCCGCCCCTCCTATGTTCTGGGCGGTCGCGCGATGGAGATCGTGCGCGATCAGGCCAGCCTTGAGCGCTACATCACCAATGCCGTGGTGGTCTCGGGCGACAGCCCGGTGCTGCTCGACAGCTACCTGTCGGGCGCGGTGGAGCTTGACGTCGACGCGCTCTGCGACGGCGAGAATGTCCATGTGGCGGGCATCATGCAGCACATCGAAGAGGCGGGCGTCCACTCCGGCGACAGCGCCTGTTCGCTGCCGCCCTACTCTCTTCCGCGCGAGGTGATCGAAGAGGTCGAAGAGCAGACCCGCGCGCTGGCCAAGGCGCTTAACGTCGTAGGCTTGATGAACATCCAGTTCGCGGTGAAGGACGGCGAGATTTACCTCATCGAGGTGAACCCCCGTGCCTCGCGCACCGTGCCCTTCGTGGCCAAGGCGACCGACAGCGCCATCGCCTCCATCGCCGCGCGGATCATGGCCGGCGAGCCGCTGAGCAATTTCCCGCAGCGCCCCGCCTACCCCGATCAGGCCGCCTATGAAGACACGCTGCCCTTGGGCGACCCGATGACGCTGGCCGACCCCAATATGCCTTGGTTCTCGGTCAAAGAGGCGGTGCTGCCCTTTGCCCGTTTCCCCGGCGTCGACACGCTGCTGGGGCCAGAAATGCGCTCCACCGGTGAGGTCATGGGCTGGGACCGCGACTTCCCCCGCGCCTTCCTCAAGGCGCAGATGGGCGCGGGCAACCCGCTGCCGCGCAAGGGCTGCGCCTTCCTGTCGGTCAAGGATGCGGATAAGGGGCAGAACATGCTGGATGCGGCGAAGATCCTGCTAGACCAAGGCTTTACCCTCATCGGCACCCGTGGCACGGCGGAATGGCTTACCGCCAATGGTCATGCCTGCGATGTGGTGAACAAGGTCTACGAGGGGCGCCCGGACATCACCGATATGATGAAGAACGGCGAGGTGCATCTGGTGATGAACACCACCGAAGGCGCACAGGCGGTCGAAGACAGCAAGTCGATCCGCTCCATCGCGCTCTATGACAAGATCCCCTATTTCACCACCGCCGCAGGCGCCCATGCCGCCGCATTGGCGATCAAGGCGCAGGCCGAGGATGCGATCGGCGTGAAAGCGCTTCAGGGATAAGGAAAAGGGGCTGCCCATCGGGCGGCCCCTTTCGCATTTGGGCATCGGTGCCCGCTTAGCTGATGATGCACCGGATCCAGCAAAGCTGAGGCGCGAAACGCATTCGCGTGGCATGCGAGACGTTGACCTCCGTGCCCTCCAAGCCGATCTGCGCAATCGGCTCGTGCATGAAAGAAGTCTCCACCAACACCAGACGGTCACCATTGGCCATCAGCGGCACCCGTTCGCGCGAAAGCCCCGCGATAAAGTCGAGGTCGAGCAGGCTGTCCAGCCCGATGCCTTGCGAGAAATCCACCGCCAAAATCCGGCGGTCCAGACTGTCGCAATTCAGAATGCACCGCACCTGGGTGACGCGCAGAGAGACTTCGTAACCGGTGAGCTGCTCCGCCACCGATTGCAGGCCCAAGAGATCAGCGGCGTTAATTGGCGTCGTCTGCCGCGACAGGCTGTCGGCGATGACGGCGGTGGCATCGGTCGCCATCCCGCGCACCCGAAAGGCATCGGTAAAGGTCAGCATCGCCATAATCGACCAGACCAACAACGGCAGCAGAACCAGAAAGGCAATCGTCTGGCTGCCCTCTTCCGACTGGACGAAACGTTTGAATACGATCCCCCTCATCCGCGCGGCTCCGTCACGAAAGCGGTGGTGACCCGCACGCCATATGTGCCATCCGACCCTTCGGGCAATTTCCGGCCCAAGCCTGTCCCCGGCAAAAGCGGATCGAACAAACGACAGACCCGCATCATCATCAGGTTGTTCTGCTGACCGGGCAGAAAACCATTGGCCGGGTCGAAATCCTCATCCCGGTCGACACAGGGGGCAGCCCCGTTCAGATCAGCCCAATCGGCAATCGGCATGGCGCGCATCTCGATCCGGATATTCTCGATGCAGCCCGCATCGAAAACCGACCGCTCACAAATCAGCGCCTTCATCGCGTCATAGCCTGGCACAGAACCGGTGGCCAAACGCACGTCCCGCACGGCCAAATTCGTGGCCCGGCGCAGCATGATCTCACGCGCGCTCCACAGGCCCGTCTCAAGCGCGAGGAAGAAGAAGTAAAAGACGAGCGGCAAGAGAATGACGAACTCAATGGTGACCCCGCCCGCCTCGGACCGGCGAAAGCGGTCTTTGACGAAGCGGATCATTTTGTCAGCCTCAACATAGAGATGGACGCCGCGATCATGTCGAAGGCGGTTTGGATCTCCAGACCCTGAACGTCGAAGTAATGGGCCTCGGAAGAGGCGCAGTCTTTCAACAGGCTGAGGGAGTTGGTGCTGTCGACATCCATGCCGATGGAATAGACCACGACGCCAGCGGTGTTCGCGACGCCGCAGATTTGGCGCAGACGGCGGTCCTTCTCGCTCGCGCTGATGGTGTCGTGCATGTTGTTCCAAAAACTATTCGCGCGGGAACTCCAAGTCTGCGATCCGCCCCACCAGCTTGTCGTCCGCCGCCGGCCATAGAGGTTATAGCCGTAGTAATATGGGGACATCTCGGCCCAAACCTCGGGCCAGTCGAGCCGTTCTTCCTGCCCCTGATCCCTATATTGCCTTAGACTGGGGTGATTGAGCAGTGTGTAATCATCCCACCTACGATCAGAGCCCCAAGGGTGGGTCGCATAAAAGTAGTCTTCAGGATAGGAATTATCCCCGTCGTATTCGTTGGAGCGTTCGGCAGAATCCACTGTATAGAACACCACCGACCCGTAATCGGTGCGGATCACATCCGACTCGCCGGAAGCATACTCAGGCTCAAGACGGTATTCCGGAAAGTTCTCACCATCCGTCATCAGCACCAGAACCTTCATACTGTTATCAGCCCCGTGCGGGTGCGGGCGGCCTTGAAACTCCTGCGGGACCAGACCGGCGTCGATCAAGCCGCTCACCGGCCCCTGTGCGGATGGGTCGAGCAAGGCCAGCCCCCACTTCGCACCAACGTCGATCGACGTCGACCCTTCGGCGGTCAAAGCGAGGATTTGCGATCTCAGCGCCGCGACCGAGTCTGACAAAGGAGTAATTTCAAAGCCTGCGTCTTTACGGCAAACCCATTGGCCCCTTTCCTGGTTGGAACTCGACATGCTCTGGAACTGGAAGTGCCCTGTCCGTTGCATCTGTTGTTGGGGGTCGATCGCCAAGGAACCATAGTCATTCCCATCGAAATCCACGCAGTGGGAATAGCTATGTTCGGTGGTTGTCGAATACTGGCCCAGCAGAGCTTCTCCCGCATTTACCTTGGTCGAATAGGGAATGATCGAAATCGATACGCGTCCCTCTTCGGTATCGCTTAGGATCGTATCGACGAAGTCGATGGCCGCATTCTTCAGCAGGGTCAGCTTGATCCCGCTGCGGTCGCTGGTCCTCTCCCCCATCGACCCCGACACATCCAACACCAGCGAAATCTCGATATCCTCAACCCGTTCGGTCGCCTCAGAGCTGATCGTCATCCCGAGTGAATCGATGTCGAAAAACCGGAAGAAATAGGTGTTCAGCCCGGCGGGGAGCGAGGCTTCGACGGTACGCCCCACCAGAATGCCGCCGATCTTTTCTTCGCTCGAGTCGATCACCACCTCGGAAGGATCGAGCCCCGCTGAGGTAAGATAGCTGCGCACGACTTCTTCAGGGTCGAGGTCTTGTGACAGGCTCGCCGCGGCGAGCACGGCATTATCGAGGTGGGTCTGAAAGGTGGTCCGCGTCCGCTCGTGGTTCGCCAGATCCACGGCCAGCCCGCCAAAGATCGTGATCCCGAAAAACACGACCAACATGAGGACCAGCATGCCGCCGCCCTCGTCCTTGCGAAAACGCTTTGCCCGCTCGCAAAGCATTCGACTGATAATACTGCGCCTCATGACACCTCTCTTTTTCGGAGGTTGAATCCGTAAGCAAATTCTGTGCTTTAGGCTGCGGCATCCGCGGATGGTGGACCTGTAAATCACGCGCCGGAGGGGCCGCTGCCTCAAAAAAACCCTGACTGTTCTCGTTCAATTAATGATTGCTAATGCTCAATCACTGCGCGCTTCCGGTTGCATAGTCAAGCCAGCGCGCGGGGGCCGGGGCGATCAAAATTCGCAACTGTAGCGGCATTCACACGTCTGCCCCGTCAAAGCCGTGGCAAGTCCTGTGCGGTTTCGCTAAAGTATGGAACCTGCACCTTGCTGCCCCCTGCATCAAAGTGCACCGACATGACAACGGCCCTTGCAATTCGCCCGGGGCTGCTCAGCTTTATCAGACCAGCCATGCCGTTGGAGAGAAAGGGATCACACCGATGTATCAAGCCGCCATCACCGGTACGGGCGTTTTCACGCCGCAGCAAACCATCACCAACGCCGAACTGGTCGAAGCCTTCAACGCCTATGCCGACCTCTACAATGCCGAGAATGCCGAGGCGATCGAAGCGGGCACCCTGGAGGCCAAGGCGCATTCTTCGGAAGAGTTCATCGTCAAAGCCAGCGGCATTGAACAGCGCTATGTCATGGATAAATCCGGCGTGCTGGACCCCAATGTGATGCACCCCCTGCTGCGCCAGCGCGCGGATGAGGAGCCTTCCCTCATGGCCGAAATGGCCATTGATGCCGCGCAAAAGGCGCTCGCCGCCGCTGGAAAGAGTGCCGAGGATGTGGACGCGGTGATCTGCGCCGCCTCCAACCTCGAGCGCGCCTATCCTGCCGTGGCCATCGAGATTCAGAAGCTTCTTGGCGTGAAGGGCTTTGCCTTCGATATGAACGTCGCCTGTTCTTCGGCCACTTTCGGCATTCAGGCGGCGGCGGATATGATCCGCTCCGGCTCCATCCGCTCCGCCCTCGTGGTGAACCCCGAGATTTGCTCCGCCCACCTCGAATGGCGTGACCGCGATTGCCACTTCATCTTTGGTGACGTGGCCACCGCCACGCTGCTGGAACGCGCCGAAGATGTCGAAGGCCCCTGTTTCGACGTCATCTCTACCCGCTGCGCAACCGAATATTCCAACAACATCCGCAACAACAACGGCTTCCTCCGCCGCTCCCGCCCCGATGGGCTGAGCGACCGGCGCGATATGCAGTTCATGCAGAATGGGCGCAAAGTGTTTAAGGAAGTGTTACCCATGGTGGCCGACCATATCGGCGGGCATATGGCCGACAACGGGTTGGAGTCCGCCGACCTCAAGCGCATCTGGCTGCATCAGGCGAATAAGTCGATGAACGATTTCATCGGGCGCAAAGTGCTGGGGCGGGAGCCTGAGCCGGGCGAACAGCCCAACATTCTGCAAGACTACGCCAACACCTCCTCCGCCGGGTCGATCATCGCTTTCGCCAAGAACTCCGACGATCTGGAAGACGGCGACACTGGGCTGATCTGCTCCTTCGGGGCGGGCTATTCCGTCGGCTCCGTCATCGTCAAAAAGCGCGGCTAACCCGCGGCGCCCGGCCCTAAGATCAGGGCGGGGTTTGCATCTTGATCCGCTGTCATGGGCGGCGTAACACCCTGCCCATGGCAAAGCTCTACTTCAATTACTCCACCATGAACGCCGGGAAATCCACGGTGCTGCTTCAAGCGGCGCATAACTATGTGGAACGCGGCATGGTGCCCTTTTTGCTCACCGCGCAGTTCGACAACCGCGCGGGCGAAGGGCGCATCGCCTCCCGTATCGGCATCGGGCAAGAGGCCGATACTTTCGCCCCGGGCGAAGACCTTCTGGCCAAGATCGAAGCCCGGTTGGAGCAAGGCCCCTGCGCCTGTATCTTTGTCGATGAGGCGCAGTTTTTGGAGGTCGAGCAGGTCTGGCAACTGGCCCGCGCGGTGGATGATCTGGGCGTGCCGATCATGTGTTTTGGCCTTCGCGTCGATTTCCGGGGTGAGCTTTTCCCCGGCTCCGCCACCCTGCTGGCGCTGGCCGATGAGATGCGCGAAGTGCGCACCATTTGCCATTGCGGCAAGAAAGCCACGATGGTCGTGCGCCGCGACGCCGAAGGGCAAGCGATGCGGGACGGCGCGCAGGTGCAGATCGGCGGGAACGAGACCTATGTCTCGCTCTGCCGCAAACACTGGCGCGCCGCTGTGGGCGACGGTTAAACCCGGTTTGGCGCGGTCTCTCCGTCGATGAAGGCTTGCAGATTGGCCACCGCCATCAGCCCCATATCGACACGGACCTCATGCGCCGCGGTGCCGAGATGCGGCAGCAGCACAACATTGTCGAGATCGCGTAGCGCCTGCGGCACCTTGGGCTCGAACTCATAGACATCCAAACCCGCACCGCCGATGCGCCCCGCTTGCAGGGCTTCGATCAACGCGGCCTCCTGCACCACATCGCCGCGGGCGATGTTGATCAAATGGGCATGGGGCTCCATCGCGCGGAGAACGGTTTCATCAACGAGATGCCGTGTCTCGCCGCCGCCGGGCACGGCGATGACAAGCACATCCACGGCTTCAGCCAGCGCGGTCAGGCTCTCGACACGGGTAGCGGGGAAATCGAGCTCTTTCTCACTGCGGTTGAAATAGCTGACCTGCATGTCGAACCCATAGTGGCAGCGCCGCGCGATGGCCTGCCCGATCCGCCCCATGCCAACGATGCCGACCCGCTTGCCAGTCAAATGCAGACCCAGCATCTGCGTTGGGTGCCAACCGGCCCATGCGCCGGAGCGCACCAGCCGCTCCCCTTCGGCAGCGCGGCGGGCGGACATGAGCATAAGCGTCATGGCGACATCCGCCGTGGCATCGGTGACGGCGCCGGGCGTGTTGGTCACCTCCACCCCCGCCGCGCGGGCCGCTGCCGCGTCGATGTGGTTATAACCGACGCCGAAATTGGCGAGGATCTTGCAGCGCGGCTCGGGCACATCGGCGAAAACCTCGGCCGAGAAAGCATCCCCCAGGGTCGGCATCACCCCGTCATAGTCGTGCAGCACGGCGCGCATTTCTTCGCCCGAAAGCGGCGCGGTTTCCTCGCGCACCGTCACTTCGCAGCCCTTCAACGCTTCGGTGACTTCTTTGGGCAAGGGTCTGGCAATCAATATCTTTTTCAATGCATCCGCCCTCCTTCGGGCACTTTTTGATCGGGCGACAAAAGCACGATCTCTCTGTCCTTGTCGGGCAGGCCGAGCACCAGCACCTCAGACATGAAAGGCCCGATCTGGCGCGCGGGGAAGTTAACCACGGCCACAACCTGCCGTCCAACAAGCGTTTCCGGTGTATAATGCGCGGTGATCTGGGCCGAGGTCTTACGCTCGCCGATCTCCTCGCCGAAATCCACCCAGATTTTGATCGCCGGTTTGCGTGCTTCCGGAAAGGCTTCGGCCCGGGTCACGGTGCCGACGCGAATATCGACCTTCAGGAAATCGTCGAAAGTGATCTCAGCCATTGGCCAGCTCCCGCGATCTGTCCGCCGCGGCGGCGACTGCGCGCTTGAGAAGGGGCGGGAAGCCTTCGGCCTCATCCATCAAAACCTCAAGCGCCGCTTGGGTCGTACCATTGGGGCTGGTGACGTTGACGCGCAGCTGCGCCGGATCCTCTTCAGCCTGCATCGCCAGCGCCCCTGCCCCGGCGACCGTCGCCTTGGCCAATTGCATCGCCAATTCCTCGGGCAGGCCTTGGGCCACACCGGCAGTGGTCATGCATTCGATCATGTGAAAGACATAGGCCGGGCCGGAGCCGCTGACCCCGGTGACCGCGTCGATCTGCGCCTCTTCGGTCAGGCGGACGACCTCACCCACCGCGCTCAGCAGCGTTTCGGCTTCATCCAGAGACCGGCTGCCCACCTTGGCGTTGCCGACGATGGCGGTGATCCCTTTGGAAATGGCGGCAGGCGTGTTGGGCATGGCCCGCACAATGGGCGTGTCCCCGCCGAGGACGCTTTCGAAATAGCCGATGGTCGTGCCCGCCGCGACGCTGACGAACAGCGTCTCACCATTGCCCATCGCCTGAAGCGTCGGCAGCGCGTCCGCCATCATCTGCGGTTTAACTGCCACCAGCACCACCGCTGGCGCGGCGGGCAGGTCGGCGTTCAGATTCACGCCGGTATCTTGCAGCCAATCGGACGGTTTCGGGTCCACGACCCAGACCGCGCTTGCCGACAGCCCCTTCGCCAGCCAGCCTTCCAACATGGCCGATCCCATTTTGCCACAGCCCAGCAAAACCAGACCGTCGCGTGCCACTCTCCCGTCTTTCATCCTATCCCCCGAAGTTGTTCGGGGACTTTGTTACGCCCGGCCGTAAGCCTCTGCAATGGCGACGTCCATCGCGGCCTTTGGGGATTGATCGCCCCAGACGAGCAATTGCAGCGCAGGATAGTAGCGTTCCGCGCTCATGACGGCGGCACCGATCATCGTGTCGATCTGCTCTGGCCCCGCGACCTGTCCGCCCGCCAAAACCAGCCCGTAGCGGTAGACCATCAACTGCTGATCGGCCCAGAAGCTGAAGGCCCCCGCCCAGCATTGATCGTTGACGAGGTTTAACAATTCGTAAAGCTCCGGCAGTTTTTCAGCCGGAGGCTCCATCTCAAAGGTGCAGATCAGGCGCAGCGTTTCGTCGTAAGCTGACCATGCCAGCGTGATCGAATAGGTCCGCCACTGCCCCTCGACCGCCATGGCGATCTGGTCATCCGCCACGCGGTCGAATTCCCAATCATGATGAGCCGCGAGATTTTCAACGATATCAATGGGGTGGATTTCTTCTTCAAGGTAATGCTCGGACAGGGCCATTTCGCCACCTCTCAATCTGCTCCACGGGGCGGGACCTGGCCCACCATGCATGGAAGCCTGCACAAATAGGCGTGTAAGTTCACATCACCTATACAAGATATGGTGCTTGCAGCGGAACAGTCTGGCAAGTTTTTTCTTGGGGATAACCACAATTGATAGGGGATAACCGCAATAACTTGTGGGTAAATCGCGGAAATCGTCTATAAATTGGAGGCAGGGGGCGCGACTGGCCGCAAACGGCCTCTGTCCACGCGAAGGATCGCCGCCCCGGCCCGGGGCGGCTGATCAAATTCTATCGGGTTCAGTCCTTGGCTTCGAGCTTGTCGAGCCGCGCTTTCAGCGCTTCGTTCTCTTCGCGGGCCTTCTGCGCCATGGCACGCACCGCGTCGAACTCCTCACGGGTGACGAAATCACGATCGGCGAGCCAACGGTCGAGCATGCCCTTGAAGGCGGTCTCGGCCTCGTCCTTGGCGCCTTGGGCGACGCCCATCGCGTTTGTCATCATCTGTGATACATCGTCGAAAAACTTGTTACGGGTCTGCATGTCTGGCCTCCGGAGGTTTGTTAGCCTCTATATGGGGCGCGCAGCCCTTACTCGCAAGGTTGACTTCCCCGCGCGGCCTTGCTCAATCAACAGCATGATAGCCATGCTCCCCTTCCCCGATATCGCGCCGGAAATCTTTTCGGTGACCCTGTTTGGTTCCACCTTCGCGCTGCGCTGGTATGCGCTGGCCTATATCGTGGGCATTCTGCTGGGCTGGCGCGTCGCCACCGCGGCGGTCAAACGGCCCCATCTGTGGAAGAACGACACGCCGGTCATGAAGCCCGGTCAGGTCGAGGACCTGCTCTTTTGGGTCATTCTGGGCGTGATCCTTGGCGGGCGTTTGGGCTATGTGCTGTTTTACCAACCGGCCTATTACCTGTCGAACCCCGCCGCGATCTTGCAGCTTTGGGAGGGCGGCATGTCCTTCCATGGCGGGGCGCTTGGGGTCATTCTGGCGGGGCTTTTCTATACATGGCGGCACCGGATTCTGGTGATTTCGACCGGGGATATGGTCTGTCTGGGGCTGGCGCCGGGGCTGTTTTTGGGGCGGCTTGCGAATTTCATCAATGCCGAACTCTGGGGCCGCCCGACCGATCTGCCTTGGGGCGTGGCCTTCCCCGGTGAAGCGGCGCAGTTCTGCCCCGATGTGGCGGGCATCTGCGCGCGCCACCCCTCGCAGCTCTATGAGGCGCTGCTGGAGGGGCTGCTCTTGGGCGGCGTCCTGCTCTGGATGGCGTGGAAACGCGGCGCGCTTAAAATGCCGGGGCTGATCGGCGGCACTTTCCTTGCGGGCTATGGCGCGGCGCGGTTCGCGGTGGAGTTCCTGCGCCAGCCCGACGCGCAATTCGTCACCCCCGGCAACCCGCTGGGGCTGGCGTGGCATATCGGCGGCTGGGGGCTGACCATGGGGCAAATCCTATCGCTGCCGATGATTGCCGTGGGCGTCTTCCTCATCATCCGAGCGCGGCGGCAGGCATGAGCCTGAAGGACCATCTGCTCACACGGATCGCGCTGGAAGGGCCGATGCGGCTGGACGCTTATATGCAGTCCTGCCTGCTGCATCCCGAGTGGGGGTACTATACCACCCGGGCGCCTTTCGGCCCGGAGGGGGATTTCATCACCGCCCCCGAGATCAGCCAGATGTTTGGTGAGTTGATCGGCCTGTCGCTGGCGCAAAGCTGGCTAGATCAGGGCGCCCCCTCCCCCTTCACTTTGGCCGAGCTTGGGCCGGGCCGGGGGACATTGATGGCCGATATCCTGCGCGCCACGGCGCGGGTGCCGGGGTTTCAGGCGGCGGCACAGGTCACGCTGGTCGAAGCCTCTCCTTCTTTACGCGATGTGCAGCGCGAGACGCTGCGAGGGGCCGAGGTCACTTGGGCCGAGAGTGCCGCTGACCTGCCAGATGCGCCGCTGTTCCTCGTCGCCAATGAATTTTTCGACGCGCTGCCAATCCGGCAATTCATCCGCCAAGGCGCAGGCTGGGCCGAGCGCCGGGTGGGCGCGGCAGAGGGGGCGCTGACCTTTGGCCTCGGCCCCGTGACCCCACAGCCTGCCCTTACCCATCGGTTGGAGGATACGAAGGACGCCGACCTTGTTGAGCTTTGCGCCCCGGCGGCGGAGATCATGCAAGAGATCGGCAAACGCATCGCGGCCCATGGCGGGGCGGGGCTGATCATCGACTATGGCGATTGGCGCGCCTTGGGCGACACGCTGCAAGCGCTGGAGAACCACAGCCCCGCCGATCCCCTCGCCAATCCCGGGCAGGCCGACCTGACCGCCCATGTCGATTTCGAGGCGCTGACCCGCGCCTGCCCCTGCCCCCATAGCCGCGTGGTCACCCAAGGCGTTTTTCTGGAGCGGCTGGGCATCACCCCCCGCGCGCAGAAACTGGCCGAGGCGCTGACCGGCGACGCGCTCAGCAACCATATTGCCGCACATCGACGGTTGACGCACCCGGCGGAAATGGGAAACTTGTTCAAAGTGATGGGGCTCTACCAAAAAGGTCAGACCCCGCCCCCGGGGACAGAAGTATGACGCTCGAAATTCTGACATCCGATGCGCTTGCGCCTTTGCGGCACGGGTTTTTCACCCGCCGTGGCGGCGCGTCATCGGGGGTGTTTTCCGGGCTGAACTGCGGCAGCGGCAGCTCGGACCAGTCCGAAATCGTGCGCATCAACCGCGCCCGCGCCGCCGAGGCGATGGGCCTGCCTGCCGACCATCTTGTCGGCGTGCATCAGGTACATTCCGCCACCGTCGTCACGGTGACGGAGCCGCAGGACGACAAACCCCGCGCCGATGCCTTGGTCACCAAAACCCCCGGCATCGCCCTGTCGATCCTGACCGCTGACTGTCAGCCTGTGCTCTTCGCCGATGCACAAGCCGGCGTGGTCGGCGCGGCGCATGCTGGCTGGCGCGGTGCGCTTGACGGGATACTCGAAGCGACCGTCGATGCGATGGTCGATCTCGGCGCCACCCGTGAAAAGATCACCGCGGTGATCGGCCCCTCCATCAGCCAGCGCGCCTATGAGGTCGGGCCGGAGTTTCTGGACAACTTCATGAATGCCGACCCCGAGTTTGCCCGCTACTTTGCCCAAGGCGAAGGCGACCGACTGCATTTCGACCTGCCCGGCTTTGGCCTGAACCGGCTGCGCGCGGCAGGCGTGGGCCATGCGGAATGGACGCGGCATTGCACCTACGCCGATGCCGCGCGATTCTATTCCTACCGGCGCACGACCCACGCCAAAGAAGCGGACTATGGCCGCTTGCTCTCGGCGATCACCCTCTGAACGGGGCGAGATTGCGGCAAAGCCTGCCCGCTTCGCGCCGCATTGCTGTCGCGAAATCTGGCACAATCAGCCCTTTGCGGCCCCATTGTTTCTCGCACCCCCTGCAAACCACCGAAAATTAACACTTTTCGAAGTATGGCAAAGGCGCCCCAAATCGCCCTTCGAACCCGTCAATTTCCCACAAGTTTCTCGCCCACGGTCAAAAACCGGCCCGATTGCACTGCGATAGTGGATGCAACGATGCCCGCGTGACCCGAAGAGGAACAGAGCCATGAAAAAGAACCCGCGCTTCATCAAATCCGTTGTCGAGACAGCGGCCAAGAACGACACCGTCATGCCTTGGGCCCGCGGTGCGCGCCGCGCCGCTTTCATCGCCAAACGCTCGGGCAACGCGCCGGCCCGCAAGACCGCCTGAGAAGTTCCCCCCGGTACCGGTGCCACGCGCTCGGTATAGCAGACCGCCCCTCGTGCCGTTGATTCGTTGCGAGGGGCGTTTTCATGCGAATATGGCGATCACGCACCCGGCCCGGAAACAGCCCCCGCATTCAGCCGAGATTGGCGCGCAAAGCGCAGCGCTCAGGCCGGATATTTTGACAAATCCCGCAGAACATGGCGCAGTATCCGTCAGCCCGCGCCGGTGCATGCCGCCCACGGCACCGCTGAGCCGGGCCGACAAAGGGTTTTGCATGACTGAGACCGCCACCAAAGCCGAAGGCCCGCCGCCCGCGCCGATGCGCAGCTATGAAGTCGCCGCGCTCCGCGCCGACGGGTCGCTCTATATCGGGCAAGACACCGCCCCCACTGCGCCACTTTTCGAAGCCGCTTTCGCGGCCTTCGCCCGCGGGACGCCAATCCAAACGGTGCAGGGCGACATCGCCATCGAAGATCTCCAGCCCGGCGACATGATCCACACGAGTGCCGGAGGTCCGGCGCAGTTGATCTGGATCGGGTCGAGCCGTTTCATCCCGGCGGACAGTGGGCGGCTGCCCCTCATCCGCATCATGCCCGACAGTTTCGGCGAGGGGCGCCCGAGTTCGTTCCTCACCCTCGGCCCCGCCGCACGGGTACTCCAGACGCCGCCCCACCTGCGGGCCGAGGCGGAGGGCAGCCGCCTGCTCACCCCGCTGTGCGAATTCGTGGATGGGGTCAATGTGATCGAGGTCACCCCGCCAACTCCGGTGCGCCTGTTTCATATCTGTCTGTCGCGCCATGCGGTGATCAAGGCAGGCGGGCTAGAGATGGAGACGTTTCACCCCGGCGCTCAAGCGCTGCGTGACGCAACACCCGGCCTGCGGGATCGCTTTCTATCCATGTTTCCGCAGATCGCGCATGGGCGGGATTTCGGCCCCCTCGCCCACCCCCGCGCGCCCGAGGCGGCAGAAGACCGCGCCGACAGCTGATCTCAAGGCGCTGTCGACAGCCGCGCTTCCAACACGTCGAAGGGCACGCCGGGCTCATCCTTGGCCCCGCGGATCACGAGGCTGGTCTTCACGCTTTCCACATTGGGCGTGGTCAGCAATTGCCCGGTCAGGAAGCTTTGAAAGCTCGACAGATCCGGTGCCACGCATTTGAGGATGAAATCGACCTCACCGTTCAGCATATGGCACTCGCGCACCAGCGGCCAACCACGGCATTTCTCTTCAAACGCGCTCAGATCAGCCTCGGCCTGACTGGCCAGCCCGACCATGGCGAAGACCTGCACCTCAAAGCCCAGTTCACGCGCATCGACATCTGCATGATAGCCTTTGATATAGCCCTGCTCTTCCAAGGTGCGCACCCGGCGCAAACAGGGCGGTGCAGAGATGCCGACACGTTTGGCCAGTTCGACATTCGTCATCCGGCCATCAGATTGCAACTCGGCCAAGATCATCCGGTCTATCGGATCAAGTCGTGTACCCGCCATAACATCCTCAGTGAATTTTCGATTCTTATAGCAGCCTGCGTGGTACGCGCAATAAAGTTTCACACAAGCGCAATATTCTTTATCGCGCCCCTTGAGGCCGACCGCCCTCACCGCTCACGCAAGCGTAATGACGGGGCGGTGACGGCAGGGGTTTAACGGCTTCGCGGCTATCGCTATATGAGGCGGGCAATATCAATGACAGCCCGGGGGCGCCAGATGGCCGAGACACGTAAAACCAAGGTACTGATCATCGGCTCCGGCCCTGCGGGCTATACCGCCGGGGTCTACGCAAGCCGCGCCATGTTGGAGCCGATCCTCGTGCAGGGGATCGAGCCGGGCGGCCAGCTGACCACCACCACCGAGGTCGAGAACTGGCCCGGCGACAGCGAGGTGCAGGGCCCCGACCTGATGATCCGCATGCAGGACCACGCCAAGGCCATGGGGACCGAGATCATCGGCGACATCATCACCGACCTCGACCTGTCGAGCCGCCCGTTCCACGCCAAGGGCGACAGCGGCACGACTTACGTCGCCGATTCCGTGATCCTCGCCACCGGGGCGCGGGCCAAGTGGCTCGGGCTGGAGAGCGAAGAAAAGTTCAAGGGCTTCGGCGTCTCGGCCTGTGCCACCTGCGATGGGTTCTTCTATCGTGGTCAGGAGATCGTGGTCATCGGCGGCGGCAACACTGCCGTGGAAGAGGCGCTGTTCCTCACCAACTTCGCCTCCAAGGTCACGCTGATCCACCGCCGGGACGAGCTGCGCGCCGAGAAGATCCTGATCGACCGGTTGATGAAGAACCCCAAGATCGAGCCGCTGTGGTTCCATGAGTTGCATGAGGTCTACGGCACCGACAACCCGCTCGGCGTCGAGGGCGTGAAGGTCAAACACACCAAGACCGGCGAGATCACCGACATCCCCGCCAAGGGCGTCTTCGTGGCCATCGGCCATGCGCCTGCCAACGAGTTGGTCAAAGACACGCTGGAGACCCACATGGGCGGCTATGTCGTGACCAAACCCGACAGCACCGAGACCTCCATCCCCGGCGTCTTTGCCGCAGGCGATTTGACCGACCACAAGTACCGCCAAGCGGTGACCAGCGCCGGCATGGGCTGCATGGCAGCACTCGAAGCCGAGCGCTTCCTTGCCGAAGTGGGCGACGATGACGGCAAAGATACCTCCCTCCCGCTCGGCTACGGGGCCGAGGTGAAGGAAGACGTTTAACTCAGACGAAGGCGCGGCGGAGATAATTCCGGTTTCCGCCGCCCCTCAGTACCCGAATTGCAGGCCACCCTCGGATCATGGGATTTCGGCCTTTAACGGGGCGACACCCCTTAGTTCTATAGACTTTTCACATCTTTTGCAGCTATGGCAGCCGGGACCAAAGCCGCCTGTTCCCTGAAGAAAAGTGATAGTCATGATGCCCAGCAACCTCACGCCGATCCCCGAACTCTACGTCTCTTACGAGTCTTCGCAAAAGCTGAAGGTGGAGGCGGGCAATCTGGTGAGCCTCGACCTCACCCCGCGCCAGATCTGCGATCTGGAACTCTTGATGAACGGCGGCTTCAACCCGCTGAAAGGGTTCTTGGGCGAAGAGGACTACGACAGCGTGGTCGAGAATATGCGTCTGGCGGATGGCTCCCTCTGGCCGATGCCAATCACCCTCGACGTGACCGAGGCTTTCGCCGAGAAGCTGGAAGTAGGGCAGGACATCGCCCTGCGCGACCAAGAGGGCGTGATTCTCGCGACCATGACCGTCACCGACCGCTGGACCCCGAACAAATCGCGCGAGGCCGAGAAGGTCTTTGGCGCCGATGACGAGGCGCATCCGGCGGTGAACTACCTGCACAACCAGGCGGGCAACGTTTATCTCGGCGGCCCCGTGACCGGCATCCAGCAGCCCGTGCACTACGACTTCCGCGCCCGCCGCGACACGCCCAACGAATTGCGCGCCTATTTCCGCAAGCTGGGCTGGCGCCGCGTCGTGGCCTTCCAAACCCGCAACCCGCTGCACCGCGCGCATCAGGAACTCACCTTCCGCGCCGCCCGTGAAGCGCAGGCCAACTTGCTGATCCACCCCGTTGTCGGCATGACCAAACCCGGCGATGTCGATCACTTCACCCGCGTGCGCTGCTATGAGGCGGTGCTCGATAAGTATCCTGCCGCCACCACCTCCATGTCGCTCTTGAACCTCGCCATGCGCATGGCTGGCCCGCGCGAGGCCGTCTGGCACGGGCTGATCCGCAAAAACCACGGCTGCACCCATTTCATCGTGGGCCGCGACCACGCTGGCCCCGGCAAGAACTCCGCCGGTGAGGATTTCTATGGCCCCTATGACGCGCAGGAATTGTTCCGCGCGCATCAGGAGGAGATGGGCATCGAGATGGTCGATTTCAAACACATGGTCTGGGTGCAGGAACGCGCGCAATATGAGGCCATGGATGAGATCAAGGACAAGGACAGCGTCACCATCCTGAACATCTCGGGCACCGAGCTGCGCCGCCGCCTGCGTGAAGGGCTGGAGATCCCTGAGTGGTTCTCCTTCCCCGAGGTCGTGAAAGAGTTGCGCCGCACCTCCCCGCCGCGCTCCAAGCAGGGTTTCACTGTCTTCTTCACCGGGTTCTCCGGCTCGGGTAAATCCACCATTGCCAACGCGCTGATGGTCAAGCTGATGGAGATGGGCGGCCGCCCGGTGACGCTGCTGGATGGTGACATCGTGCGGAAAAACCTCAGTTCCGAACTCGGCTTCTCGAAAGAGCACCGCGATCTGAACATCCGCCGCATCGGCTATGTCGCAAGCGAGATCACCAAGAACGGCGGCATCGCCATCTGCGCACCGATCGCGCCCTATGCCGCCACCCGCCGCGCGGTGCGCAAGGATGTGGAAAGCTTTGGTGCCTTTGTTGAAGTGCATGTCGCAACCTCCATCGAGGAATGCGAACGCCGCGACCGTAAGGGGCTCTACAAGCTGGCACGGGAGGGCAAGATCAAGGAATTTACCGGCATTTCCGACCCCTACGATGTGCCGCAGAACGCCGAACTGGTGCTGGAGACCGAGAATGTCGAGGTCGACAACTGCGCGCATCAGGTGTTGCTGAAGCTCGAAAGCATGGGGCTGATCGCGGGGTAAGCCGCTCAGTCTCTGCTAAGAACAACGCAGCCCCTCGGGGCTGCGTTTTACGTTTGGGGTCAGGCCATCTCGGGCATGAAGACTTGGCCCGACATCACCACACGCCCCTGCCCCGCCACGCGGACACCGGTGATCGCATCGCGGGGGCCAAGCACCTCGACCTCCGCCCGTCCGGGGCGGCCCATGAGGTACCCCTGCTCGGCCACGAAATTCGGGCTGTCAATCAATCCGCGCGCCCAGAGACAGGCTGCCATGGCACCCGTCGCCGATCCGGTGAAAGGGTCTTCGGCGGGGCTGGGCGGGGCCAGCAGCAGCCGCGCATAGGTATTGCCCGCAGCGGTCGCGCCCTCGAGGGTGACCCAAAAAGGCTCCATCATATCGCTGCCCTGCCCCAGATGGGCATTATAGGCCGCGAGCGCCTCGGGGTTGAGTTTCAGCCCTTCCAAGGCGGCGCGACTGCGCAGAACGGTGACACAGAACGGCAGCCCGGTAGAAACTACCTGCGGCGGCGCGATGATATCCTCGGGTACCAAGCCGCCCACCTTGGCGACGAGATCGGCAGGCACTTCCTCCCCGAAAACCGGCGCGATCTGGGTCATGGCGATCTGGGAGCCGCGCACCTCGACCTCAACGATCCCCGCGCCGGTCTCCAACCGCAGTGGCCCTTCGCCGATCAACCCGCGATGGCGCAGCGCTGCGACGGTGGCGATGGTGGGATGGCCCGCAAAGGGTATCTCACGACTGGCGAGGTAGTATTTCACCTTGAAATCCGCGACCTCCGACGGGCCGGTAAAGGTGCATTCCACGAGGGATGTTTCGCGCACATAGGCCATGCATAGCTCATCCGGCAGCCCTGCCCCGCCATGCACCACGGCGCAGCCATTGCCGCCAAAGACTTGGTCGGTAAAGGCGTCTACCCAGTCGAAATCGAAATCCATAAGACTGCTCCCAATAAAAAAGGCCGCAGCGGACTGCGGCCTTGCATCGGGCTTAGCGTATCGTCGTGCCGGGCGGCGTCAATGCACCATCACTGGCCGGTAGTCATGCTCTCGCGCCAATGAGAAGGCGAGTTTCTGGTCGCCGACCAGCGCAAGCTGCTGCCCTTCGGCATCGTGAACGGCATAGAGAAGCTCAAGCCCCTCGGCCTGATCGCGCACCTCGCGCGGCAGGTCGGCGACAGCGATGGTTTTGACATAGACCATACGGTCGTTTCCGTGGGTGATTGCGTCTTGCATGATGTTACCCCTTCTTGATCTTGATGGTTTGAACCACCGTTTCAGGCTTGGCGCGGGTCAGGTCGACATGCAGCAGACCATTCTCCATAACCGCCTCGCCCACATCGACCCCATCGGCCAGTACGAACGAGCGTTGGAATTGACGCGCGGCGATTCCACGGTGCAGAAACACCCGGTCTTCGCCATCGTCGGACTGACGCCCACGGATCACGAGCTGTCTATCCTCAACGGTTATCGACAGATCCTGTTCCGAAAAACCCGCTACCGCCAGCGTGATGCGATAGCTGTAGTCCGAGGTTTGTTCAATGTTGAACGGCGGATAACCTTCGTTTCCGGCCTTGGCGCTGCGTTCAAGCACCCGTTCCAATTGTTCAAACCCAAGCATATGCGGGTAAGAGGCAAGCGTTAATTTCGTCATGCGACACGTCCTTATCAGGTCAAGCGACAGTGTTTCACAGGCCCCGCAACCGGCAGCCCGTTGCATTGAATATGGGGGGGCTTGGGCAAGGGCGCAAGGGCTATGCCAAATGATCTCAACCGCTTATATTCAAGGTTCAGATGCCCAACGGAATCACCTGCCCATGAATGCCCCTACCGATCTGTCGATGAAAACGGACGAAGTGCTGCGTGTCGAGCTTGAGGTCTTTCGACGGGAACATCGCGATCTGGATGACGCCATCCATGCGCTGGTCGAACGCGGCACCGGAGATCAACTGACCCTGCAACGCCTCAAGAAACGCAAACTGCGCCTCAAGGATCTGATCGCCCAGATCGAAGACCGGCTGACGCCCGATATCATCGCCTGACCCATTATCCCCATGGCCCGCGGCAATCGGCGTTGCCAGATGGGCCGTGATGGGTATAGTGCGCGCTCTGATCCACCAAGAGAAGGCCCGCAGCAATGACCACGCCCCCGGTTGGCATCATCATGGGGTCCCAGTCCGACTGGGCCACCATGCGCGAAGCAGCAACCCTGCTGGACGAGCTTAACATCCCCTTCGAGGCGCGCATCGTTTCGGCCCATCGCACCCCGGACCGGCTCTGGGACTATGGCAAGACGGCGGTGGACCGGGGTTTGCAAGTCATCATCGCGGGCGCAGGCGGGGCGGCGCATTTGCCGGGCATGATGGCCTCCAAAACCCGGGTGCCGGTGATCGGTGTGCCGGTGCAGACCAAGGCGCTGTCGGGGGTGGATTCGCTCTATTCCATCCTGCAAATGCCACGCGGCTTCCCGGTCGCGACCATGGCCATCGGTGCCGCAGGCGCAGCCAATGCCGCCCTGATGGCGGCGGGCATCCTTGCGCTGCAAGACCCGGAACTGGCCAAGCGGCTGGACGATTGGCGCGATGCGCTCAGCGCTTCGATCCCCGAGGTGCCGCATGACTGAACCCCTGCAAACCGGCGCCACCATCGGCATTCTGGGCGGCGGCCAATTGGGCCGCATGCTCTCCGTCGCCGCCGCGCGGCTTGGCTTTCGCACCCATATATTCGAGCCGGGCGCCAACCCGCCCGCCGCCGATGTGGCCCATGCGGTGACCACCGCCCCCTATGACGACCACAAGGCGCTGGAGGCTTTCGCCCGTGCCTGTGACATCGTCACCTTCGAGTTTGAGAACATCCCCACCGAAGCGCTCGACGTGGTCGAGGCGATCACCCCGCTGCGCCCAGGCCGCGAGGCGCTGCGCATTTCCCAAGATCGGCTGACCGAGAAAACCTTCCTCGGCGACCTTGGCCTGCGCGTGGCCCCTTTCGCCGATGTGACCGACGTCGCCAGCCTGAAGGCCGCCGTGGCCCAGATCGGCACGCCTGCGATCCTCAAAACCCGCCGTTTCGGCTATGACGGCAAAGGCCAAGCGCGACTGAAAGACGATGCCGACCTCGACGCCGCTTGGGCCGAGATGAACGGTGCGCCTTCCGTGCTCGAAGGTTTCGTGAACTTCAGTGCCGAAATCTCTGTCATCGCCGCGCGCAGTGCCACGGGCGAGGTTGCCTGTTTCGACCCTGGTGAGAATGTCCACCGCGATGGCATCCTGTACACCACCACCGTGCCCGCCAAGATCAGCAATGCACAGCGCACCGACGCAGTGCTGCTTGCCGGTCGCGTGCTGAACGCACTGGATTACGTGGGCGTTATGGGGGTCGAGCTTTTCGTCACGCCGCAGGGGCTGATCGTGAATGAGATCGCTCCGCGGGTGCACAACTCTGGCCATTGGACCCAGAACGGCTGCACCATCGACCAGTTCGAGCAGCATATCCGCGCCGTGGCCGGGTGGCCCTTGGGCGATGGGCAGCGCTATGCAGATGTGGTGATGACCAACCTCATCGGCGATGACATGGACCGCGTGCCCGAACTGGCCCGCGCCCGCGACACGGCGCTGCATCTCTACGGCAAGGCCGAGGTCAAGCCGGGCCGCAAGATGGGTCATGTAAACCAGATCACCCGCGGCTGAGGTCAGCCGAAGAACCGATCCGCCACCGCGCCGGACATGAAGCTCACCCGCCCCGCCGCGAAAGTGGCGGCGACGCGCCCCGTGGCCTTGTCCAAGACGACGATATCGGCGCGTTTGCCCGGCGCGAGCGTGCCGCGATCCGTAAGCCCCAAGACCTGCGCCGGCCCGGATGAGACCAACGCCCAAGCGCCCGCAAGGTCCAGCAATCCGCTCTGCGCCAGCATCAAGGCGGCGCGGCGCGGCGAAGGGTAATGGTAATCCGACGCCAACGCGTGACAAAGCCCCATGGTGATCAGGTCCAGCGCCGAAAGGTTGCCATTATGCGACCCGCCGCGCACCACATTGGGCGCGCCCATGATGACCGCATCCCCCGCCCCATGCGCGGCCTCGGCGGCCTCCTGCGTCTCGGGGAATTCCGCCAGCGTCACGCCCCGCGCCCGCCAAAGGGCGCGGCCCTCGGCGGTTTGGTCATCATGGCTGCCCATTTTAACGCCACGCTGCGCCAGTTCCGCGCAGAGTCGGTCCAAGGCCGCGGGCACCTCATCGCGCCGCGCGTGCATCTCTTGCATCTGTGCCAAATGTCTCTCCGGGCTGCGCCCGGCCTTCAGCGCCTGCCCGACCAGCCGTTTTGGGGTCTTGCCCGCCGCCAAACGATCATGCGGCAGGTGATCGTTGAACACCACATAGCCCACGCCCCAATCCGCCATGCGCTGCGGCAGGCTGTCGTAAAGGTCGAGCATATGGGTCTCGAACCGAAGCTGCGGGCGGATGTCGGTGACCAATTCCGGCGCGGTGTCGCGGATGCCGCTAAAGACCTGATCGGCGAACGCGAGCCCCCGCAGCCCGCCTTCCCAGCTGACGAATTGCGCCAAAACCGCGGTGGTCATGCCATTCGCCGCAAGCTCCGCCTCCGCCGCGACCAACCCTTCGGACAGTTGCTTCATCGCCCCGCGACGTGGAGCCAGATGCCGCTCGAACGCGTCGCCATGCAGATCGACGATCCCCGGCAAGACTTGAAAGCCGGTCAGATCGACAGGCCGCCCGACCGGGGCATCGGCAATCACCCCGTCGGCAAAAGAGAGCGGCGCGCGGCTCAGCCCCTCGGGGTGAAGCACCTCCGCATTGACGAGATCAAGGTTTGGCATCGTCCCCTCCCACCCCCGGCAGGCAGCCCGCTTCCGGGCAGCCGATCGCATTCAGGACGCCATCGATAAAAGTCATCGACCGATCAAAACTGCCGGTTTTCAAGAAGGCCATCGTCTGGGCGATAACGCGCGGGTTGTTCATCATGAAGGTATGGGTCACCGGCAGGACGATATGATCTTTCATCCCCGCCACACGGGTCGAGGCGACCGAGACCTTCCCGTCATCCGGCCCCGGCAAAAGGCTCGAAAAATAGGGGTTGAGCGACTGTGAGCCGGCAATCACGCCCAATTCGAAAGGGACCGGCGGCAATTGGTTCGGCAAGGCCGCATCATCGGTGCCGATCTCGGCCCCGGCGGGCCCGTTCAACCATTCGAACGCAGGGTTCTCGACCAATTCGTCCACCACCTCGCTGCCGTGATTGGGCGGCCCCAGCATCACTACGCGCCCGACCCGGTCGGCACCGGCCTCGGCCACCCATTTGCGCACCAAAATACCGCCCATGGAATGAGTCACGAAATCGATCTGCGCAGTGCCGCAGGCCTCAATTGCGCGCGGCAGGGTCTGTTTCGCCAATTCCGCGATATTGGCCTCAGTCGAAGGGTAGCCCGGGCGCACCACGCGGTAGCCTTCGGCGGCCAAGGCGGCTTCCATCACGGCAAAAGACATCTCGGTCCTAGCCAGCCCATGGAGCAAAACCACACAGCGCCCCGCTGCGTTTTCGGCCGCGGCAGGCAGGGGGATCGCCAAGCAGATCGCGGCAATCAGCAGAGTGAAAAATCTCATCATGCCCCCCAGATAGACTGATTGCCCCGACTGTGAAATGGTCTTGGCGCGTTACCTGACGAAAGTATGCCGATGCCCCGACCCTGCCCCCGATTGGCCGCCCGCGCCGTGCTGCTGCACGAAGGCCGGCTGCTGCTGGTCAACGCCTATGCCGATGATCGGCTGGGCCTGATGTGCGCCCCCGGCGGTGGGGTGGAGGCCGGCGCCTCCCTCCCCGATAACCTGCGCCGCGAGGTCTTTGAGGAAACGGGCCTCACGATCTCTGTCGGCGCGCCCTGTTTGGTCAATGAGTTCCATGACCCCGGCGGCGATTTCCATCAGGTGGATATCTATTTCAGATGCCACATCCTCGGATCCGCCCAAATCGCCCCCGATTGGCAAGACCGAGAGGCCATCGTCACGCGGCATCGATGGGTCACCCAAGCGGAACTGGCACAAGTCCCCCACAAGCCCGATAGCCTCGGCACAGTTGCCTTTGGCCCGACGGAGGCGGCGATCACCTACGATCCTTTGGAGCCGATTTTGCGCTGATCGCCCAAGCGATCCCGCCCAGAACCAAGGCCGTCGCGATGATCAGCGTCAGGCTCAGCGGCTCACCCAAGAGCAGCGCCCCGGCGAGGATGGCGATGATCGGCACGCTTAGCTGCGCCACCGCCGCCGTGCCCCCGTCGATCCGCGTCAGCACCGCATACCACAGGGCATAGCCAAGCCCCGAGGTCACCCCGCCGCAAAGCGCGCCCAATAAAAGCCCCGTCAGGCTGAAATGCGCCCCCGCAAAAGCTGGCAGGATGAGCATGAACGGCAAACAGAGCAAAAAGTTCGCCGAAGTTGCCGCCAGCGGATCGCCCGATGTGCGACCGATGATCGTATAGGCGGCCCAGCCGATCCCCGCCAGAACCATCAGCCCGGCGCCGATTGGATCCGTGGAACCCTGCCCATCTGGCCAGAGGACCAAAACCAACCCCGCAAAAGCCGCCGCAGCCCCTGTAATCTGCCGCGCGGTGGGCGCCGCGCCGGCCAAAGCGGCGTAGGTGAACATGGTAATCTGCACCACACCAAAAAGGATGAGCGCCCCGAGCCCCGCATCCAACGTCAGATACGCCAGACTGAACCCGATCATATAGACAGCGAGGCTCACGGCTCCGCCGATCCTGTTGCGCCGCAAAAGCGGCAACCGTCCACCCCGCAGCGCAACCAAGACGGCCAAAACCAATGCCCCCGCACCGACCCGCACAAGGGCAAAGCCCGCCGGATCGATATGCCCGCCGTCCATCGCCATTCGGGTCAAAATTGAGTTCGCCGCAAAAGCGCACATGGTGAGGACGGAAAGAAGGAAAAGCTGCATGACCTCTCGCTTAGCCTCACTCTCGAGCCGCGCCAAGCGCGGAATGCCTTTGGCACAAGGTTCTAACTGGGACGTGATGATCTCCTCCTTCGCATTGAATGCTGTGGTGAGATAAGGCGGTACGCGCGCTGCAATTCGATAGTGGCGGCAGAGGGGTTCCTTGGCTCCCCGGGGTTTCACCTATGCTATGTCATAGCCACGCCCTCCAAACGCACGGATACAGTCGCACCGCGCCCAGCACCGGTGGATACCAAACAGGCATGGCCCGCATAAGCCGCTGCGATTTTGCGAACCAAGGCCAGCCCCAAGCCCGACCCTTCAACCTCATCGCGCGACCGCAAAGTGGTCATCGGCTGGAAGACACGCTCATGATAACGCGACGGTATTCCCGGCCCATCATCGGAAACGGTGAGCATCATGGCCTCCCCTTCGTTTTTTACCACTACCTCGACCCGCCCGGAAAACCGATCATGATGCTTGAGCGCGTTTCCAATCAACGCCACGAAAAGCCAGTGCAGGTCCTGATCGTCAACGACGAAAGAGTCGCACCCGAAATGATGATCAACCCGGAAACCACTAGGCAGCCCGACTTCCTTTACCGCGGCATCAAAAGCCTGACGAACCTCAAGCACAGTCGCATTGCCCCCCCTTCCGGCGCGCGAGTATTGAAGCAAGTCGACTAGCATTCGATCCAACCGCCGCGCGTGCCGCTTCAACAAGGCGATGGAACTGTGGACCGAAGCGCTTACCTCCAGTCCCGCCTCCTCAATATCCTCGGCGATCCATTCAGGCAGTTCCAACAACGCGCGAATGGAGCCGCGCAGATCGTGACTTACCAGATGGATAAACTCCTCTGCATCAGGCCCGAGAGGCTGCGGCTCTTCGCGCGAAGGTAACTCATGGTCGGCAGGTAACCTTAACAGCCGCTGCGTCATATCGCGACCTCCCTGCGATCAGCGCATGAGCAAAACGCCCTGCTAACCCGAATTAAAACTAAAAGTTCCATCAAGCGATATCCCGTAGCAATCGACGCGCATTGGGCGGATATTTCGCTCGCAGGCGCGCCCACCTTTGTATTTGCCTTTCGCGTCCAACCCGGCTGGTGATCAACTGCCATTGCTTTGCCACCCTGGTCAGGGCCATTTTCGGCGAAACCTCACCCTGAAGCGCCTTATCCAATCCCCTTCCCAATGTTTGGAAATACTCTGATTGCCCTTTCAAATAGAAATCGGGAATCGCCCCTTTAAGCGCCGCGCGATGCACCTCAAGAAAAGACTTTGAATAGGCCGCTTCCACGCCCCGGTCACTGTAGTGCTCATTACGAAAAGGGTCGAAAAACCCGTCCGGCTGCCGAACGGCAAGTGTCGACATTGCTGGCGTGACCGCGAAGAGGGCGAATAGATAGGCGAGTTCTTTCTGGGTCGATGCCGCGCTGATCACAAAGCTCCATCCCCAATTGAAATAGGGGATTTCGAGCAGTTCCTCCCCCACCTGCCCTCCGGGGGTTGGCCCGTAAACCATCCGTCCGCGCATCAATGATCGAGGGGAGTTAAGGTATTTCTGCGTTCCGCCCCAGCCGATATTGCAATAGACATCACCCTTCGCGTAACGCGCCCAATTTCCAAACAGCCCCAGGCTCGAAGTTTCGGGGGCAAGGCAGTCCGTGATCGCAATCAACTCTTCCAGCGCCGCGACACCCGCGTCATCTGCAATTTGCGGCGTCATATCGGGGGACAGAGGCCAATAGCCCTTGGCGTGAAACCGCACCCACCATTCCCATGCGAGATACCCCGGCGTGCGGAACAACAATCCGCCATATCGACCGGCCTCTGGTGCATGAAAGAACCGGATTTGCCGGTCCAGTTCCTGCCAAGTTTCTGGCTGAACAAGTGGATAGCCGAAACGATCGGCGTAGCGCGCTTGGTCATGCGGATCGCGCAGCATCTCGCGATGGTAGAACATCAAATAGGCGTCGCCATCCGTTTGAAATCCATAGGTTTTACCGTCGAACTTGTCCCCTTCTTGATAAAGCATAGGGTCGCGAAACCCCGGCGGTTCATAGCGTGCGGCGAAGCCATCCAAAGCATGGACCGCCCCTGCGGCCACCAGATCTGCAAGACCAAACGTCGCGGGCAAAGCAACATCATATCGCGCCTCCCCGAGCACACTATTAAGCATCAGTTCCGCGTTGATCTGATCTACATGCACTTCTTGTAGGTCGACCGCGACCCCGGTCCGTTCTGTAAAGGCTTTTGCAACCGGCGCGAGATTGGCCCGCGACCCTTCAGGCAATAGCACCGAAAGCGTCTTGGCGTTTCCCCCCAATTCGCGGGCCTGCGCGGTCACCTTTATATCGATCGCCTCACCGAATGCCGGAGCGGCGATCAGCGTGCTCAGACCGGCGCCCAATCCGATTGAAACCGTTCGCCTTGTTAACCTGCGGCCGCCTGACACGATTCGATCCTCCAATACGCCGGGGCATGACCCCTTCCCGCTGTCGTGGCGCTGGTTTTAGGGCGACGGCGATTAACATTGCGTTAATCGGTCACGGCTATTCACAAGGCATGAAAACGATGCCCCCCCTTTGGCGCCTCCTGCAGCTTTTCGGCAGCCGCATCAGCACCCGTCTCCGGGCCGCTTTTCTGCTCGTTGCGGGCATCATCGGCCTAGCGGGGTGGGTTGCTACGGGGCAAATGCGCGCTGTGTTGGCCAGTCATGCTCATCTAAGCCAATCGGCGCTACCGATGTTGGGCGTCTCCCAGCAGATCGAGCACTCTTTGAATGGTGTATTTCTTTCGATTGAGCAGTTAAATCAGAAAGGTACCACCGCTTCGCCATCAGTACTTGGGCAGGAAATCGAGACAAAAATCAGCGAAGTCTCCAAACTTCTAGATGACTTATCGACGTCCGAGATCGCGCCTCCCTTAGCCGCCCGGCTGGAACAGCGTCTGCAGATGGCACGGCGTGCGACGGATGCGACAGTAGTCAGCCTTCAAGAGATGCGGCGCGCCGAGGCGCAAATCGTCTCAACCCTCGATCTTGTCGAGCAAATTCAAGAGCAAAGTCACCTCATTATCGACGATCTGGCCTATCGGCTTTCTAGGCAAACCGAAGCTTTGCTGGCCGAAGCCCTTAGGACTTCGGGTTCCGGCCAGCTTCAAAATCCTACGTCCCGCTTTCCCGAATTGTTGTTAAGTGCGGTCAATTTGAATGACATTCAGCTCAGTCTCGACACGCTCATCAATATCGTCATATCGCAAGGGCTACAGAACCAACCCCTTCAACTCGCGCGCGCGAAACTGCTTGTCGACGAACATTTTCAGGATACCATAACCCGCTTACCGCGCATTCACGATACAGCCAGCAGGCGGTCACTTGCCCGCCAAATTGACGCGTTGCGCGACCTGCTGCTGCGTCCCAAAACAGGGTTCTTTGCCCATACAACGGCCCGCCTGCGGTTTCACAATAGCTTCGAAAGGCTGCAAGCCGAACATCTCCCCATGATCGTGGAAATTTCCGATATCTCCTCCGATCTGACCCAAAACACCCTAGAGCGGGTGGATGCTGCGACGCAGGCCCTGCGTGATACCATCAACCAGGTCATTTGGACCGTGGGCCTCACCATGGCCTGCGCCTTTCTCGTGATTGCAATGACCAACGGCTTGGTTATCGAACGGCAGTTTAACCGCCGCATCAGACGCTTGACCGATTCCGTGACCGCGATCGCTCGGGGGGATCTCGACCATCCGATTACCGTGAGAGGGCGGGACGAACTTGGAGAGATGGCGCGCGCATTGACCGTCTTCCGCACCACGGCGGAGGAGCTGCGGCGCTCGAATATCGAGTTGGAGAAATTCGCCTATGTCGCTGCGCACGACCTGCGGTCGCCCCTCCGGGCGGTGCATGAATTGAGCCTTTGGGTGCTGGAGGATGAAGACAACGCGCTGAGCGCCGAAAGCCGAAGCTATTTGCTGATGTCTCAACAGCGGATCGACCGGCTAAACCGTCTTTTGGCCGATCTTTTGGACTACGCTCGCGCAGGGCAGGACCAACCTGCGTCGGAGCCCGTGCATCTTGGCCGCTTGGTGACGGAGCTCGCTCGCTACATCGATACCGAAGGCCGTTTCAAAATCACCTTTACCGGGGCGGAACAGGTCGTCGACGCGCAGCTCACACCCTTGCAGCAAATCTTGGGCAATCTCATCTCGAACGCCATCAAACACCATGACCGGGATCATGGGACGATCCATATCAGTGCACAACGGCGGCAGAACCACCTTATCTTGACCGTCCGCGATGATGGGCCGGGTATAGAGCTTCGACATCAGCAAAAGATATTTGAACTCTTTCAAACCCTTAAACCCCGCGATGAGGTTGAGGGGAGCGGCTTGGGCCTCGCCATCGTAAGCAAGCTTGCGGCCCACCAAAAAGGCAAGGTCACGCTATTTTCCGACCCTGACAAAGGGCGCGGCGCGACCTTTGTGGTTGAGCTTCCACTGGCACCACAAGCACATCAATCTCTGCCCGTGGCGGCCGCGGCGTGACAGCAGTCGGAAAGGAATATCGGATGAAAACGACGCCCGCGAAATTTCTTATCGTCGATGACGACAAAGTCAGCGTGATGGCCATGCAACGGGCAATGCGCAAGTTGAAGATCGTCAATGAGACGGCGGTTTGCCATGACGGCCAGCAGGCGCTTGAGTTTCTGGCGGAGGAGGTGAAGCGGCACGGGCGATTGCCGCCTTACATCATCACGCTCGACCTCAATATGCCGCGCATGGGCGGGCTTGAGTTCTTGGAGGTCGTTCGGGCCGATCCCGCCTTGGAGCGTATGGTGGTCTTCGTCTTCACGACCTCCGATATGCCCACGGATGTGCAATCGGCCTATAGCAAAAATGTCGCAGGCTATATCGTGAAGGAGAACCCGTCAGAGACCTTTGCAAATGCGCTCGACATGCTGAACACCTACGCGCGGATCGTGGAGCTGCCCAGTTAGCCCGATGAGAACCGGATAACCGCCAGTCAAAGCCTCGCCCGAAACGAAAAGAGGCGCGCCATTGCTGGCGCGCCTCCGGAACCTTAGCCGAAAGGGCTGGCTTACATCATGCCGCCCATGCCGCCCATGTCGGGCATGCCGCCTGCGGGGGCTGCGCCCTCTTTGGCGGGCTTGTCGGCAACCATCGCTTCGGTGGTGATCAGCAGACCTGCGATCGAAGCTGCGTCTTGCAGTGCGGTGCGCACCACTTTCGCCGGGTCGATGACGCCGAAGGAGAACATGTCGCCATATTCCTCGGTCTGTGCGTTGAAGCCGAACTTCAGGTCGTCGCTTTCGCGGATTTTGCCGGCCACAACGGAACCGTCCACACCAGCGTTCTCAGCGATCTGACGCAGCGGTGCTTCCAGCGCCTTACGGACGATGGAGATACCGACGTTCTGGTCATTGTTGTCGCCTGTGAGGCCTTCCAGCTTCTTGGCGCCTTGAACCAGAGCCACACCACCGCCAACGACGATGCCTTCTTGAACAGCGGCACGTGTCGCGTTCAGGGCGTCATCGACGCGGTCCTTGCGCTCTTTCACTTCGACTTCGGTCATGCCGCCAACGCGGATCACGGCAACACCGCCTGCCAGTTTGGCAACGCGTTCTTGCAGCTTCTCACGGTCGTAGTCGGAGGTGGTCTCTTCGATCTGGTTGCGGATCTGAGCCACGCGGGCTTCGATCTCGGCCTTCTCGCCAGCGCCGTCAACAACGGTGGTCTCGTCTTTGGTGATCGACACTTTCTTGGCCGAACCCAGCATGTCCATGGTCACGGACTCGAGCTTCATGCCGAGGTCTTCGGAGATCACTTGACCACCGGTCAGGATCGCGAGGTCTTGCAGCATCGCTTTGCGACGGTCACCGAAGCCCGGTGCCTTCACAGCAGCAATTTTCAGACCGCCACGCAGCTTGTTCACGACGAGGGTTGCCAGGGCTTCGCCCTCGACGTCTTCGGCGATGATCAGAAGCGGCTTCTGGGACTGGATGACCTGCTCGAGCAGCGGCACCATCGGCTGAAGGCTCGACAGTTTCTTCTCGTGCAGCAGGATGATCGCGTCTTCCAGCTCGACAGTCATCTTGTCGGAGTTGGTGACGAAATAGGGGCTCAGGTAGCCACGGTCGAACTGCATGCCTTCGACGACATCGGTCTCGGTTTCCAGACCTTTGTTCTCTTCGACGGTGATCACACCTTCGTTGCCGACTTTCTGCATCGCGTCCGCGATCTGGCGGCCGATTTCACGCTCGCCGTTGGCGGAGATGGTGCCAACCTGCGCGACTTCGTCGCTGTCGGACACGTCGCGTGCGGCGGCTTTGATCGCGTCGACGACCTTGGCAGTCGCCAGATCGATGCCGCGCTTGAGGTCCATCGGGTTCATGCCAGCGGCAACCGATTTCATGCCTTCGCGCACGATGGCTTGGGCCAGAACGGTCGCGGTGGTGGTGCCGTCGCCGGCTTCGTCGTTGGTCCGGGAAGCGACTTCCTTGACCATCTGCGCGCCCATGTTCTCGAACTTGTCTTCCAGTTCGATTTCCTTCGCCACGGATACACCGTCTTTGGTGATGCGCGGTGCGCCGAAGGATTTGTCCAGAACCACGTTCCGGCCTTTGGGGCCGAGTGTGACTTTCACCGCATCGGCAAGGATGTTCACACCCTTGAGCATCCGGTTGCGGGCATCGGTGTCAAATTTGACGTCCTTAGCAGCCATGTTGTCTTCTCCTAAAATCTTGGATTTGATGTGAGCGTCGTCAGGGTTCGGCAAGCCAAGTGGCTTACGCGATGATCCCCATGATGTCGCTTTCTTTCATCATCAGCATTTCTTCGCCGTCGACGGTGACCTCTGTGCCGGACCACTTGCCGAACAGGATTTTGTCGCCGGGTGCGACGGCCATTTCGATCAGCTCGCCGTTGTCTTTGCGGGCGCCAGTGCCGACAGCCACGACTTCACCTTCGGAAGGCTTTTCCTTGGCGGAATCGGGGATGATCAGCCCGCCGGCGGTTTTCTCTTCGCTTTCTGTGCGCTTGACCAGCACACGGTCATGAAGCGGTTTCAATGCCATCTTTGCAGCTCCTTAAGGCTCAAAGTTACTCTTCCAAGCCACCCCCTCCGGGCGAGGGGTGCAGCCGTTAGCACTCGACCCATATGAGTGATAACGATGCATAGCTAAGGAGCGGCCCGCGGCCTGTCAACAACGGCGTTGAAAAATTTTGAGCGCATTGGAACCATTATTCGGCCCCTAAAATGCGCCCCGCAGTCGCGACAGCCTCGGCCCCCTTTGGGGTCAGCCCGTATATGCCTTTGTCGACCTTTTCAAACCAACCATAGTGATCGTCCCGCATCATGCGGGTCGCCGCCGAGACGCCAGTCGCCCGGGCCACATCCGCGCCTTTGCTGGCGCCCGCTTCGAAGAGGTAGACCGCGAGCTTCAGCGCATCCTGTCGGTAAGCCGTCACCAGCCCTGCGCGGGTTTGGCCGCCGTCGTTCGGATCCCCCTGCCGCCGGGCAAACTCTCGCAAGAGCAACGCCGCCCGTTTGGCATTCTTGCGCGGCGCATAGGGGCCAGGATCGCAATGCACCTCGACCAGCCCATCCGACAGCCGCACGGTGATCAGCCCCAGCCCCAGCCGCCGGGCCAGCGTGACGTTGTCCTTCACCGCCTTGGCAAAGCGCTTTCCCGGTTGGCGCGCCACGGCAAGGTAGACATCATCCGCCACTTTCAGCCGCGCCAGACATTGATGAAACAGCGCCAGCGAAAAGCCGAGCTTCAACTCGACCACCACCGGCGGCTCGGCTCCGCGCACGGCCACCACATCCGCCGCGCCGACCTCGGCCTTCACGATATAGCCCTGATCCTCAAGGAAGGCTTTGATCGGCGGGTAAAGGTCGGTTTCGCGCGGATTGCTCATGGCGCGCAACTTGCCCCATCGCGCGGCGCTATGCAAAGGGCGGCACCGGCTGAAAGTGCCGCGCAATGCCGCATTGCAGCGCGCGCAGGTGACAAGCCTATTCAACCTGCTATAAGGCGCGCAAATCCACCCGAACAGACAGGACCGCCCCATGACAACGCTTGTTTTTGGCCATAAATCCCCCGACACCGACAGCACCGGCAGCCCGATCGTTTGGGCGTGGTATCTCAATGAGATCAAAGGCATCCCCGCCAAACCCGTCCTGCTGGGCGAGCCGAATACCGAAGCGCTGTTCATGCTCGACAAATGGGACCTCCAAAAGCCCGAGATCCTGACCGAGCTTGAGGCCGACACCAAGGTTGTCATCGTCGACACCAACAACCCCGCCGAACTGCCCGACAACATCAATGACGCCGATATCACCGGCATCATCGACCACCACCGTCTGGTGGCAGGGCTTGAGACACGCGGCCCGATCGAGATCAACATCCAGCCGCTCGCCTGCACCGCGACGATCATGTACAAGATGATCGGCAAGGATTGGGCGCAGGCCCCGCGCGGGGTAAAGGCCGCGGCCCTGTCCTGCATCCTGTCGGACACGCTTGAGTTCCGCAGCCCCACCACCACCCAAGAAGACCGCGCCATCGCCCATGACATCGCGCAGGATCTCGGCGTCGATATCACGGATTATGCGACCGAAATGTTCGCCGCGAAATCCGATGTCTCTGCCTTCAGCGAAGCGGAACTGCTGCGCATGGACAGCAAGGGCTTTGACCTTGACGGCACCAACCTGCGCGTGAGCGTGTTGGAAACCACCTCCCCCGCGCCGCTGTTGGAGCGTAAGGACGCGCTGATGGCCGAGATGCCCAAAGTGGCCGAAGCCGACGGTGCCGCGCAGGTGCTTTTGTTCATCGTCGACATTCTGAAAGAAGAGGCGACCCTCTTGGTGCCCAACGACATGGTCAAACATATTGCCGAGCAGAGCTTTGGCGCTGAGGTCTCCGGCGACACGGTCGTGCTGCCCGGTGTGATGAGCCGTAAAAAGCAGATCATCCCGAACCTCAAGATGTAAGCCAATCGGGCGGGCCCAGTGCCCGCCCTCACTTTTTGAAAGGCCGCCCCATGACCCGCATTATCTCTGCTCTGCCCGAAGTATCCGATCAATATGACGCGCTTTTCGTCGATCTTTGGGGCTGTGTGCATGACGGGCGCAAAGCGCTGCCCGCGGCGGTGGCGGCCTTGCAGGCCTATCGCAAGACCGGCGGCAAGGTCGTCTTGGTCACCAACTCCCCCCGCCCCCGTGATGGCGTGGAGAAACAGTTGCAGCAATTCGGCGTGCCGCAAGACGCATGGGACAGCATCGCCACCTCCGGCGATTCCGCGCGGTCGGCGATGTTCCGAGGGGTCGTGGGCGAAAAGGTCTGGTTCATCGGCCATCCCGGTGAGCGCAAGTTTTTCGAGCCGCTAACGATCCTGAAAGACCCGGTTGAGATCGAGACCGTCCCGCTGGCGCAGGCCGAGGGCATCGTCTGCACCGGCCCCGTCGATGCCATGGCCGACCCGGAAGTCATGCGCCCCGAGTTTGAGCAGGCCATCGCCCGCGGGCTGAAGCTGCTCTGCGCCAACCCCGATATCGTGGTCGACCGGGGCGAGGTGCGCGAATGGTGTGCCGGGGCGCTGGCTGCGCTATATACGGAAATGGGGGGCGAAAGCCTCTATTTCGGCAAGCCCCACGCCCCGATCTATGACCTCGCCCGCCGCCGTCTTCCCGCGCTTGAGGTCGACATCCCCGACAATCGCATCCTTGCCATCGGCGATGGCATCCTGACGGATGTCAAAGGCGCGATGGACGAAGGCATCGATTCGCTCTTCATCACCGGCGGACTGGCCGCCGCGGAAACCGCCACGACCGAGCAGCCCGACGAAGCCAAACTCCGCGCCTATCTCGACCGCGAAGCATCGGCCCCGACCTATGCCATCGGATTCTTGCGCTAACCCAGAAAGAGCTTGATTTTCTGCAGCCGCGAAGTAATAAAGTTGCATCTCGGCGCAGCCTAGCGTCACTTTGTTACCAAGGAGCCGTCATGTTGGACAATATGCCACGCGGGACGATCTGCATCGAAGATATCGAAATCGGCATGTCGCGCCATCTGCGCAAAGTCGTGACCGATATGGATATCGAACTTTTCGCGCAGGTCTCGACCGACCGCAACCCGGTGCATCTGGATGACGACTATGCCCGCGAGACGATATTCGAGGGGCGCATCGCCCATGGGATGCTGACCGCCGGGCTGATCTCGGCGGTGATCGGGGAACAGCTGCCCGGCCATGGCACGATCTACCTTGGGCAATCGCTCAAATTCCTCGGCCCCGTGCGCCCCGGCGATATGGTGCTGGCCGAAGTCACCGTGACCGACATGGACATCGCCAAACGCCGCGTGAAAATGGACTGCCGCTGTACGGTCGACGGCAAACCCGTGCTGGCCGGAGAGGCCACGGTGCTCGCGCCCTCGGCCAAGCTCGACTAAGCAGGCGGTTTTCGCCGCCTGTGCATCTTGCTCTCGCCCCGCAGCACGGCTAGGCAAGGCGCATGCGGATCATCCGAGATTATCAATTCGTCGACCTGCCAGATCGCGGTGCCACCGCCGCGATCGGTAATTTTGATGGCGTGCACCTTGGCCACCGGTCGGTGATCGAACTGGCGCAGCAGGCGGCCCCCGCCGCGCCGCTCGGCGTCGTCACCTTTGAGCCGCATCCCCGCGAATACTTCGCCCCCGACGCCCCGCCCTTTCGCCTGATGGGCCGCGAGGCCCGCGCGCATCGGCTTGAAAAAATAGGCGTCAAACGGCTCTATGAACTGGCCTTCAACAGCACGCTGGCGGGCCTCTCGCCCGAGGCTTTTGCCCGCGACGTGCTGCATGAAGGGCTGGGGCTGGCCCATGTGGTCGTCGGCGCTGACTTCTGCTTTGGCAAGGGCCGCGAAGGCACGGCTGAGGATCTGGTTCGCTTCGGCGCGCAATATGGCTTTGGCGTCACCATCGCCCCGCTGATGGCCCGCGATGAGCTGACCGTGTCGTCGACCGCCATCCGCGAAGCACTGACCCGCGGCGCGCCCCGCGAAGCAGCCGCCATGCTGGGCCATTGGCACCGCATTGACGGGCCGGTGATCTCGGGCGAGCAGCGTGGCCGCGAGCTGGGCTTTCCCACCGCGAATATGTCCATCGACGGTCTGCACCCGCCCGCCTTCGGCGTCTACGCCGTGCTGGTCGACGTGCTGGAGGGGCCGCATAAGGGCAGCTACCACGGGGCGGCCAGCATCGGCACCCGCCCGATGTTCGGTGAGAACAAAGCCAATATCGAGACCTATGTCTTTGACTTCAAAGGCGACCTTTATGGCGCGCCGCTCTCGGTCGGGCTGGTCGAACATCTGCGCGGCGAAGAGAAGTTTGACAGCCTCGATGCGCTGATCACCCAGATGGGGCAGGACTGCGACCGCGCCCGGACCATTCTGGCGGCGTTATGAGCGATCCGATCCCCCGCAAGGGCCTGACCCCGAAGTTCTGGGAGAAGAAAGCCCTGACGGAGATGTCCCAGACCGAATGGGAAGCGCTCTGCGACGGTTGCGGCAAATGCTGCCTAAACAAGCTAGAAGACGAGGACAGCGGCGAAGTGGCCCTGACCCGCGTCGCCTGCCGCCTGCTCGACGACAGCACTTGCCGGTGCGTGCACTACGAAAACCGGCACGAGTTCGTGCCCGACTGCATCGTGCTGCGCCCCGACAACCTCGATACCCACGCCTATTGGATGCCCCAGACCTGCGCTTACCGCCTGCTGTGGGAGGGCAAACCGCTGCCTGAATGGCACCCCCTGCTGACCAGCACCCCCGACAGCGTGCATGACGCCGGGGTCAGCGTGCAATTTGATACCGTGTCCGAATTTGATACCCCGTTCGAAGAATGGGAAGACCATATTATCGAGGAGCCCACCTGATGTTTTTCGCCTCTGACAACGCCGGCCCCGTCCACCCCAAAGTGATGGAGCGCGTGATCGCCGCCAATACGGACTACGCGATGCCCTACGGCAAAGACCCGATCATGGATGAGGTCCGCGACCAAATCAGGCAGCAGTTCGAGGCGCCAGAGGCCGAGGTCTACCTCGTTGCCACCGGCACCGCGGCCAATGCGCTGGCGCTGGCCTGCTACACCCAGCCGTGGCAGACGATCTTTTGCGCCAAGGTCGCGCATATCGAAGAGGATGAGTGCAACGCGCCCGAGTTCTACGCCGGGGCGGCCAAGCTGACGCTGGTAGAGACCGAAGACAAGATGACCCCAGAGGCCCTGCGCCGGGCCATCGTCGCGCGGATGGCGGGCGACGTGCACACGCCGCAACGCGGACCGGTGTCGATCACGCAGGTGACGGAACGCGGCGGGGTGCACAGCCTTGAAGAGTTGCGGGCGCTGACCGCGGTGGCCAAGGAATACGACCTGCCCGTCCATATGGACGGCGCGCGTTTTGCCAATGCGCTGGTGGCACTGGGCTGCACCCCGGCTGAGATGACGTGGAAAGCGGGCGTCGATGTGGTGAGCTTTGGCGGCACCAAGAACGGCTGCATGGGTGTCGAAGCCGTGGTTTTCTTCGACCCTAAGAAGGCGTGGGAATTCGAGTTGCGCCGCAAACGCGGCGCGCATCTCTTCTCCAAACATCGGTATCTCTCGGCCCAGATGGCGGGCTACCTTGCGGATGGCACATGGTTGGAAACGGCCAAGGCGGCCAATGCTAATGCGGCCCATCTTGCCCAAGGGCTGCGCGCGGCGGGGGCGGAATTCCTGCATGAACCTGCGGCGAACATGATCTTCGCCCGCTTCCCCCGCGCCATCCACCGCAAGCTGCATGAAGCTGGTGCGCGCTATTATCTGTGGGACGGCACGCTGGACGGCGATGATGATGAGATGGTCGCGGCGCGGATGGTCTGCGACTGGTCGATCAGCCGTGAGCAGATCGACCAGTTCCTGAGCCAGTTCTAAACGCTCACGCCAGCGGCACGTCGTTCAGGAAATCACGGATCGCTTCGGCGACCTCGGCGGCATGGGTGATGGGCACCATATGCCCTGCCCCCTCGACCGAGACGCGCCGCGCGTCCGGCAAGCGGCGCAACAGTGACGCGTTGATCGCATGGGCCGCTTTGGGAGAGGCGCTGCCTTCGACCAAAAGCGCGGGCATCGACGCACGCTCGAACATGCCCGGTGCCAGCAAGCCAGCGCTGTCCTCCCCCAAGAAGGGCGAAGAGGCGGGGATGAAGCCGATGCGATCGACCATATAGGCGCGGGTCGGCTCGGGGATTTGATCCCATTTCGTGCCATCGCCCCAAACCCGGTTGAAGAGCCGCGCGGCGGTTTCCGCGTCGCCTTCGGCCAAAGCCGCCTCAAAGGCCGCGTTCTGTTCGTTGTATTCGGCCATCGCCTCGGGGTCATCCTGTTTGGCGGCGGCGAAATAGACCGGCTCGATCAGTGTGATGCTGCGCACCAGTTCGGGATGTTCAATCGCCAACCGCATCGCCACCGTCGCGCCAAAGGAATGGCCAATCAGGTCCATCGGCGCTTCGAGCAGGCTCAGTGCCATCTCTGTCGCCACGTCGTGGATATTCCCCTGCCCGTCCCAATCGCCCGACCGCCCGTGCATCGGCAGATCGAAGGCGCGGAGGGTCAGCTCATCCGACAGCGCGGCCCCGATGCCCCGCCACGCGCCGGAATGCGCCAGCGAGCAATGGATCGCCAAGGCCGGGCGCGGGCCGTGACCAAAACGGCGCGCGTTAATCTCTGGAATCACAGCTTGCCCCCGAGGTGCAGATCGAGGTCTTCCAAACGGTCCTGCCCCCAGAATTTCTGATCGCCGACGATATAGAACGGCGCGCCAAAGACACCCTGCGCCACAGCCTCTTCAAGGTTCGCGGCATAGGTCTCGGCGCCTTGCAGCAACCCGCTGTCGGCCAGAGCCGGATCGAACCCCGCCTCACTCAGACAGGCGCGGACCACATCGTCATGGCCGATGTCCTTTTCCTCGGCCCAGACGGCGCGGGTGATGGCATGGGTCAGCTTGCCCAAATCGCCCCCGCCCGCGTTCTGCGCCGCGATCACCGCATAGGCCGCAGGCGCGCCATTCGTCGGCCAATGCGCGGGCTTGAGGTTGAAGGGCAGGCCCAGCTTGCGCGCCTGCCGCGGCAGGTCTTGGGCGCGGTATTCATTCCGGCTGGGGTGACGCTCTGCCGGGGGCAGCCCGCCGGTACGCGGGAAAGCCGCCACGATGTCGAAAGGTTTGTAAACGATCTCGGCCCCGTGCTTTTCAGCAATCGCCTCAAGCCGATTCCCGGCGAGGTAGCAATAGGGTGACAGCGTTGCGAAAAAATAGTCGATCCGGGCCATTTGGCTCTCCTTCGGGGGCGGTGCAGCTTTGCCCGACCGTAAGCGCATGCTAAGCGGTGTCAACGTCACGAATCTGCAACCTACCGCTGCCCCGGAGCCCCTATGCCACGCACTTCAGAACCTAAACTGATCTCAGGCAATGCCAATATGCCGCTTGCCAAGGCCATCGCGCGGCGCATGTCGCTGCATCGCGGCGTCAATGTCGGCCTTGTCGATGCACGGGTCGAACGGTTCAACGACGGCGAGATTTTCGTCGAGGTCTATGAGAACGTGCGCGGCGAGGATATGTTCATCATCCAGCCCACGTCGAACCCCGCGAACGACAACCTGATGGAACTGATGATCATGGCCGATGCGCTGCGCCGGTCCTCGGCCGCGCGGGTCACTGCGGTGCTGCCCTACTTCGGCTACGCCCGTCAGGACCGCCGGACCAAGGCCCGCACGCCGATCACCGCCAAGATGGTCGCCAACATGCTGACCGGCAGCGGGATCGAGCGGATCCTGACCATGGACCTGCACGCCGCGCAGATCCAAGGTTTCTTCGACATTCCGGTCGACAACCTCTACGCCTCCCCGATCTTTGCGCTGGATATCAAGGACGCTTTCAAAGACCGTATGGATGAGCTGATGGTCGTCAGCCCCGACGTTGGCGGCGTGGCCCGCGCGCGTGAACTTGCCAAGCGGATCAACTCCCCCCTGTCGATCGTCGACAAACGCCGCGAGAAAGCGGGCGAAGTGGCCGAGATGACCGTGATCGGCGATGTGAAGGGCAAGACCTGCCTGATCGTGGACGACATCTGCGACACCGCGGGCACGCTCTGCAAAGCCGCCGAAGTGCTGTTGGAGAACGGCGCCAAGGAGGTACACTCCTACATCACCCACGGCGTCATGTCCGGCCCGGCGGTTGAACGTGTGGCCAATTCGGTCATGAAATCGCTGGTCATCACCGACAGCATCGCGCCGACCCCCGCGGTCAAGAAAGCGCCGAACATCCGCATCGTGCCCACCGCGCCGATGTTTGCCCAAGCGATCCTGAACATCTGGAACGGCACCTCCGTCTCCTCTCTGTTCGAGGCGGAAACGCTGGGCCCGATCTATGACGGGATGTATGCCGCGAGCTAAGCCGCGTGCTGTGATCTAGGGCCGGCCCCAGCGGGCCGCCCACGCCTTCTAGGCCCCTCCCCGAGAGCGCCGGGCCTAGCCGATGACCCAGTCATCCTCCTCCCCCAGCGATCCAATCGCCGTCCAAGCCAGCCGCGCACGCGCGACGCGGGTGTCGCCCCATGTGCGGAACACCATGTCAAAGCCCGTGTCCGTCACTGCCTCGGCGCCGATATCGGCGCGGGTGACGGTGCTGGCGTCGATGTCCCAAAGGGACATGCTCACCTGAACATGCGGCGGCTCTCGGAAAGGTTCGGAAAAATTGATCCGGCGGCGGCGTTCACGCTGGCCATGACCCGTCCACATCGAACCGCCGTCTTCGAACTCTGAAAACAGCATGACATCGCCATTATCCACGCCGATGGTATGGCTGCGCAGTCGTTTCATATCCCTAGCCTGCCCGCTTTTTTGTTCACTGCACAATGATGCCGCAGCAGCGAGAGGCAGAAAAGCAAAAAGCCCCGCCGAAGCGGGGCTTTTCACGAATTTTCAACGCATTACAGGTTAGGCTGCTTGCTCGACAACCCGATGTGATCACCAACGGCAACCATATCGGAGAGCAGCTTGGCGGCGTCGTCCACGGGACCGGGCTCATTCTCCCAGTTGTCCTTGGCGCGGGTGTAGACGGCATGCGCCTCTGCCACCATGCTGTCCATCTGCTCCTGCGTCATGTCGGCACGCGCCACGGCACGTTCCGCCAGCACAGACACGCCGCCCTGACCGCCGATTTCGGCGAAGCCGCCGGTCACGACGTATTCGGTCGTGCCCTCCGGCCCTTCCACGCGCAGAAGGCCCGGACGCAGGGTGGTGATGGTGGGCGCATGATCGGCCATGGCCGTCATGTCACCCTCGGTGCCCGGAATCTGCACGGCCGTCACCTGCATCGATGCCAGCCGCCGTTCCGGCGAAACGAGGTCGAATTGCATTGTGTCTGCCATTGTCAGCGCTCCTTAAGCGGCGTCTGCCGCCATTTTCTCGGCTTTCGCCTTCACTTCGTCGATGCCACCAACCATGTAGAAGGCACCTTCGGGCAGGTGGTCATACTCACCGGCAACCACGGCCTTGAAGGAGGCGATGGTTTCTTCCAGCGGCACCTGAACGCCGTCGGAGCCTGTGAAGACTTTCGCCACGTCGAAAGGCTGGCTGAGGAAACGCTCGATCTTACGGGCGCGGGCCACGGTCAGCTTGTCCTCTTCGCTCAACTCGTCCATGCCGAGAATGGCGATGATGTCCTGAAGCGATTTGTAGCGCTGAAGCACCTGCTGCACGTCCGTCGCCACCTTGTAGTGCTCGTCGCCGATGATCAGCGGGTCAAGCAGACGCGAGGTGGAGCCGAGCGGGTCAACCGCAGGGTAGATGCCCTTTTCCGAGATCGAACGGTCGAGAACCGTTGTCGCGTCGAGGTGCGCAAAGGAGGTCGCCGGCGCGGGGTCGGTAAGGTCGTCCGCGGGAACGTAGACGGCCTGAACCGAGGTGATCGAGCCATTCTTGGTCGAAGCAATACGCTCCTGCATGACGCCCATGTCGGTCGCCAGTGTCGGCTGGTAGCCCACGGCCGAAGGAATACGGCCCAGAAGGGCGGACACTTCGGAACCGGCCTGCGTGAAGCGGAAGATGTTGTCAACGAAGAACAGAACGTCGGAACCGGATTCGTCGCGGAACTGCTCGGCCAGTGTCAGGCCGGTCAGGGCGATCCGCATACGCGCACCCGGAGGCTCGTTCATCTGGCCGTAGACCAGCGCAATTTTCGAATCCACGAGGTTGTCGGGAACGATAACGCCGGATTCGATCATCTCGTGGTAGAGGTCGTTGCCCTCACGGGTCCGCTCACCCACGCCCGCGAACACCGAGAGACCCGAGTGCACTTTGGCGATGTTGTTGATCAGTTCCATGATCAGAACGGTCTTGCCCACACCGGCACCGCCGAAGAGGCCAATTTTACCACCCTTGGTGTAGGGGGCCAGCAGGTCGATGACCTTGATGCCGGTGACGAGGATTTCGGTCTCGGTCGACTGGGCCGCGAACTCGGGCGCTTCGCCGTGAATGGCGCGGGAGTTGTCCGCGTTGACCGGGCCTTGCTCGTCCACGGCTTCGCCGGTGACGTTCATGATGCGGCCCAGGGTCGCGTTGCCGACGGGCACGCGGATCTGGTCGCCCGTGTCAGTCACGTCCTGACCGCGGACCAGACCTTCGGTGGCGTCCATCGCAATGGCACGCACGGTGTTTTCGCCAAGGTGCTGCGCCACTTCGAGAACCAGCGTCTTGCCTTGGTTCTCGGTGTGGAGCGCGTTGAGAATCTCGGGCAGGTCGCCCTCGAATTGAACGTCAACGACAGCGCCGATGACCTGTGTAATTTTACCGACAGCTTTTGCCATGTCGTGTCTCCGATTTGCTTACAGCGCTTCCGCGCCGGAAATGATTTCGATCAGCTCGTTGGTGATGACAGCCTGACGCGAGCGGTTGTACTCGATGGTCAGCTTGTCGATCATCTCACCCGCGTTGCGTGTGGCGTTGTCCATCGCCGACATCCGGGCACCCTGTTCGGATGCACCGTTCTCCAGCAGAGCCGAGAAGATCGCCGTGGCGACCCCGCGCGGCAGAAGGTCGGCCAAGACCGCCTCTTCGCTGGGTTCATAGTCGAACAATGTGGACGCTGCGCTGTCGTCGCCTTCTTCGCCGTCGAATTTGGCGGGGATGATCTGCTGCGCCGTCGGCGTCTGCATGACCACGTTGACGAACTTCGCGTAGAAGATCGTCGCCACGTCGAATTCGCCCGCGTCAAAGCGGTTCAGCACGTCCTGCGCGATGTTCTGCGCGTCGCCGTAGCCGATCTTTTTGACTTCGCTGAGGTCAACATGGCCCACCAGATGATCGCCCAGATCGCGGCGCAGCGCGTCGCGGCCCTTCTTACCAACGGTAAGGATTTTCACCTCTTTGCCCTGGGCCAGCAGATCGCGCGCATGGGCCTTGGCCTTCTTCGCGATGTTGCTGTTGAAGCCGCCGCACAGCCCGCGTTCGGCGGTCATGACCACCAGCAGATGCACCTTGTCTTCACCCGTGCCGCTGAGCAGCTTGGGCGCGCTGTCGGAACCGCCGACGCTGGCCGCGAGCCCTGCCATCACGGCGTTGAACCGCTCAGAATAGGGACGCGAAGCCTCGGCAGCCTCCTGCGCGCGGCGAAGTTTCGCCGCGGCAACCATTTGCATGGCCTTGGTGATCTTGCGGGTCGATTTGACCGACGAGATCCTGTTCTTCAGGTCCTTGAGATTTGGCATTGCCTTATCTCCCGTTTAAGCGAAGTCGGCGGCGAAACCGTCGATGGCGGCTTTGATCTTCTCTTCCAACTCGCCTTTGACCTTGCGGTCGTTGTTGGTGATGTCCTTGAGAAGGTCGTCATGCTTGCTGCGCAGATGCGCCAGCAGACCCGCTTCGAAGCGGCCAACGTCCGAGATGTCCACCTTGTCGAGATAGCCGTGGGTACCGGCGTAGATCACGCAGACGATTTCGGAGTTGGTCAGCGGCGCGTACTGGGGCTGCTTCATCAGTTCGGTCAGACGCGCACCACGGTTCAGCAGCTGCTGGGTCGCGGCGTCGAGGTCGGAACCGAACTGGGCGAAGGCCGCCATTTCGCGGTACTGGGCCAGCGACAGTTTCACCGGACCGGCCACCGAAGACATCGCCTTGGTCTGAGCCGAAGAGCCAACACGCGAAACCGACAGACCGGTGTTCACGGCGGGGCGGATGCCCTGGTAGAACAGTTCGGTCTCAAGGAAGATCTGACCGTCGGTGATCGAGATCACGTTGGTCGGAATAAACGCGGAAACGTCGCCACCTTGGGTTTCGATGATCGGCAGAGCCGTCAGCGAGCCGTTGCCAGCCTCATCACCCAGCTTCGCGGAACGCTCGAGCAGGCGGGAGTGAAGGTAGAAAACGTCGCCCGGGTAAGCTTCGCGGCCCGGCGGGCGGCGCAGCAGCAGGGACATCTGACGGTAGGACACGGCCTGCTTGGACAGGTCATCGTAGATGATCAGCGCGTGGCGGCCGTTGTCGCGGAAATGCTCGGCCATCGCGGTGGCGGCATAGGGCGCGAGGAACTGCATCGGCGCGGGCTCGGAAGCAGTCGCAGCCACGACGATGGAGTAGTCGATCGCGCCGGTCTCTTCGAGCTTTTTCACCAGCTGCGCCACGGTCGAGCGTTTCTGGCCGATCGCGACGTAGACGCAGTACATCTTCTTGCTCTCGTCGTCGCCAGCGGCTTCGTTGACCTGAGCTTGGTTCAGCATCGCGTCGAGCGCGACGGCGGTCTTGCCGGTCTGACGGTCGCCAATGATCAGCTCACGCTGGCCACGGCCGATCGGGATCATCGCGTCGACGGACTTGAGGCCAGTGGCCATCGGCTCGTGCACGGATTTACGCGGGATGATGCCCGGTGCCTTCACGTCGGCGATGCCGCGCTTGGTGGCGCCGATGGGGCCTTTGCCGTCGATGGGGTTGCCCAGACCGTCAACAACGCGGCCCAGCAGTTCGTCACCGATTGGCACGTCCACGATGGAGTTGGTGCGCTTGACGGTGTCGCCTTCGGTAATGTCGCGGTCGGAGCCGAAGATAACGACACCCACGTTGTCGGCTTCGAGGTTCAGGGCCATGCCCTGAATGCCGCCGGGGAATTCGACCATTTCACCGGCCTGAACGTTGTCCAGACCATAGACGCGGGCGATACCGTCACCGACGGAGAGAACGCGACCCACTTCGGCCACTTCGGTTTCCTGACCGAAATCCTTGATCTGGTCCTTCAGGATCGCAGAAATCTCTGCTGCTTGGATACCCATTTATCCGACCTCTTTCATTACATTCTGGAGGGAATTGAGCTTGGAGCGGATCGAGGTGTCGATCATCTTCGAGCCCACTTTGACGACAAGACCGCCGATGAGGCTTTCATCAACGGTCGCATGAAGTGATACTTTTTTGCCGGTGGAAGCGGTCAGCGATTTCGCCAGCTTGTCCGACTGTGTCTTCGTCAGTGCTTTGGCCGTTGTGACCTCGGCAGTGATTTCACCTTTGGCTTCGGCAATGGTCTCGCGCAGCGCTTTAACCAGCGCGGGCAGCGCGAACAGGCGGCGCTTTTGCGCCATCAGTTGCAGCGTGTTCGCCATGATCTTGGTCAGGCCCATCTTTTCGGCCAGCACCTTGATCGCCTGCTCCTGCTCTTCGCGGGTATAGAGCGGCGAAGTGGTCAGGCGGCGAAAATCGTCGCTGTCGTTCAATGCCGCTTCAAGCGCGGTAAGATCGCCCTCGATGGCATCGACCTGATTGGCCTCGCGGGCCAGATCGTACACGGCTGTCGCATAACGTTCCGCGATACCGGTGGAAATGGAAGCAGGTTCGGACACGTCCATCCTCTCGTTCAATAAGCGCCGGATATGCGAAGATGTCGCGTCACCAGCAGTTGGCGCGGCTTGAAGTTACCCAAGACGTCTAAATCAGGGGCGATGTAGCAGACAGGTTCACGCCCGGCAACACAGTATAGGCAGGTAATGTCGCGGCGTGCTGCAATATTGCAAGGGCTGCGGCCTATCGCGGCTCTTTGCCGCAGAAAAATGCCACCCCACTCACCGCTGGAGCGGGCCCACGAATCCAGTCCCCTCGCCCGCTGCATGCGCTAAGTCTACAAGGCGCTGAGGCGTTTAGACCGGTTTGGCCTGCGGCTCTGCCATCCCCTCCAACACCCCGATGGCGCGCCTTGCGGTGCTGCGTTGCGGGCGGCCCCGTGGCGGGTAAACCAGTTTCGTGGCCTCCACCAAGATCGCGCCGCCGCCCATCATCGTCGGCATCTGACGCCCGATTTTCTCGAACAAAGGCGCCGATTTCATCCAGATTCGCTGCTGCGACGGGAACTGATAAAGCGCGCCAAGGTGCCGTTCGGGCAGGAACTGATGCTTGCGCAACTGCGTCTCTAGCTGCCCCGGCGAATAGGGCCGCCCATAGCCGAAAGGCGTGCGGTCGCGCCGCGCCCACATGCCCGCGCGGCTTGGCACGATAAACAGCGCCTTGCCCCCCGGCCCCAGCACGCGCCAGCATTCGTCCAGCAGTTCACTGGGCCGCTCAGAGGTTTCGAGCCCGTGCATCAGCACCAGCTTATCCACCGCCCCCGTCTCGACCGGCCAAAGCGTCTCTTCCGTCAGGACCGAGGTGTTGGGCATCCCCGCCGGCCAAGGCATCACCCCCTGCGGGCCGGGCATCAAGACCATCACCCGCCGCGCATCCGCCAGATAGGGGCGCAGCAGGGGTGCAGCAAAGCCAAAGCCGACAACGGTCTGGCCCTTCGCCTCGGGCCAAAGCTCCAACAACCGCCCGCGCAGGGATTTCTGCGCCGCACGTCCCAACGCGCTGCGATAATAGAAATTGCGCAGATCCTGTACATCAAGATGCATTGCAGCCCGCCTTGGTGAATGTCACTCTTACCGGACCATAACAACACAGCGAGGTAAGACGCCATGGCCTTTGATCTGGTCACGATTCCCTGTCTGTCGGACAACTACGCCTTTCTGCTGCGTGACCATGACAGCGGCGCGGTGGCGCTGATCGACGTGCCCGAGGCCGCGCCGATAATGGCAGAGCTTGACCGCCGCGGCTGGACGCTGAGCCAAGTCTGGTTGACCCACCACCACCCCGACCACGTCCAAGGGCTGGCCGAGGTCCTGACCCGTTTCCCCGCCGAGGTGATCGGCGCCAAGGCCGATGCCCACCGCCTGCCCCCGCTCGACCGCGCGGTGGCCGAGGGTGACAGCATCGAGTTGGGCGCGCTTGCGGCCCAAGTGCTCGACGTATCTGGCCATACCGTCGGCCATATCGCCTTTCATGTGCCCCAAGCCAAGGCGGCCTTTACCGCAGACAGCCTCATGGCGCTCGGCTGCGGCCGCCTGTTCGAGGGCACGCCTGCGCAGATGTGGGAAAGCCTGCAAAAGCTGGCCGCCCTGCCCCGTGACACGACGATCTGCTCGGGCCACGAATACACCGCCGCCAACGCAAAATTCGCCCTGACCGTTGATCCGGACAATCCCGCCCTTATATCAAGGACCAAGGACATCGACAGCGCCCGCGCCCAGGGGCAGCCGACCGTCCCCTCGTCGCTTTCACTGGAACTAGAAACCAATCCCTTCCTGCGCCCCGCCGACCCGGCCATCCGCGCGACCTTGGGGATGCCAGACGCCACCGACACAGAAGTGTTCACCGAAATCCGCAGGCGAAAAGACCAGTTCTGAGCGCCTGCAATCATGGCTCAAAGTCCTCGCTCACGGCAAATGTGACCGATTCGGACCAGAATCTTCTTGAAGATGGGCCATGATCAACCAAACTCTAATACTATGAGGCCATGGTCGGACCGGGGCCTGAGACATCTCAGCACCTCACCGACCCCGATCGAAAAGGAGCACGCCCGTGCCTTCATTCTCGACTACACTTGAGCAGGCAATCCACGCGGCCCTCGCGCTGGCCAATGCCCGCCGCCACGAATTCGCAACGCTTGAACATCTGTTGCTGGCCTTGCTCGATGAACCCGATGCCGTGCAGGTCATGAAAGCCTGTTCCGTCGATGTCTCTGACCTGCGCGATACGCTGGTGGAATTCGTCGACGATGATCTCAGCAATCTGATCACCGACATCGACGGTTCCGAAGCGGTGCCAACGGCGGCTTTCCAGCGCGTGATCCAACGCGCCGCAATCCATGTGCAATCCTCGGGCCGGACCGAAGTGACGGGCGCCAACGTGTTGGTCGCCATCTTTGCCGAGCGTGAGAGCAACGCCGCCTATTTCCTGCAAGAACAGGACATGACCCGCTATGACGCGGTGAACTTTATCGCCCATGGTGTCGCCAAAGACCCGGCATATGGTGAATCCCGCCCCGTCACAGGCGCGCCCGAGACCGAGGAAGAGGCCCAAGGCGTCACCGATGGCGACAAGAAGGAATCCGCGCTGGCGAAATACTGCGTGGACCTCAACGCCAAATCCCGCGAAGGCGACATTGACCCGCTGATCGGCCGCGAGGGCGAGGTTGAGCGCTGCATTCAAGTGCTCTGCCGCCGGCGCAAGAACAACCCGCTTTTGGTGGGGGATCCGGGCGTAGGCAAGACTGCCATCGCCGAAGGGCTGGCGCGCAAGATCGTTGCCGGTGAAACGCCTGAGGTGCTGGCCAATACCACGATCTACTCGCTCGACATGGGCGCGCTGCTGGCAGGCACCCGCTATCGCGGCGATTTCGAGGAGCGGCTGAAGGCCGTGGTGACCGAGCTTGAGGATCACAAGGACGCCGTGCTTTTCATCGACGAGATCCACACCGTGATCGGTGCAGGTGCCACTTCGGGCGGCGCGATGGATGCCTCCAACCTGCTGAAGCCCGCGCTTCAGGGCGGCAAACTGCGCACCATGGGCTCCACCACATATAAGGAGTTCCGCCAGCACTTCGAGAAGGACCGCGCGCTGAGCCGCCGGTTCCAAAAGATCGACGTGAGCGAGCCTTCGGTCGAAGACGCCACCAAGATCCTGAAGGGGCTCAAGCCCTATTTCGAAGAGCATCACAGCGTCAAATACACCTCCGATGCGATTAAGACCTCCGTGGAACTGGCACATCGCTACATCAATGACCGCAAGCTGCCGGACAGCGCGATTGACGTGATCGACGAAGCCGGTGCCGCCCAGCACCTCGTCGCCGCCTCCAAGCGCCGCAAGACCATCGGCACCAAGGAGGTCGAGGCCGTGGTGGCCAAGATCGCCCGCATTCCGCCGAAGAATGTCTCCAAGGACGACGTGGTGGTGCTGAAGGATCTGGAAAGCTCGCTCAAGCGGGTGGTCTTTGGTCAGGACGACGCCATCGTGGCGCTGTCTTCGGCGATCAAACTGTCCCGCGCAGGCCTGCGCGAGCCGGACAAGCCCATCGGCAACTACCTCTTCGCTGGTCCCACTGGCGTGGGTAAAACCGAGGTCGCCAAGCAATTGGCCGACACCCTTGGCGTGGAACTGCTGCGTTTCGACATGTCGGAATATATGGAGAAACACGCGGTCAGCCGTCTGATCGGCGCGCCTCCGGGCTATGTCGGCTTTGACCAAGGCGGCATGCTCACCGATGGCGTGGACCAGCATCCGCATTGCGTGCTGCTGCTCGACGAGATGGAGAAAGCGCACCCTGACGTCTACAACATCCTGTTGCAGGTGATGGACCACGGCAAGCTGACCGATCACAATGGCCGCACGGTGGATTTCCGCAATGTGGTGCTGATCATGACCTCCAACGCGGGCGCCTCCGAACAGGCCAAAGCGGCAGTGGGCTTTGGCCGCGACCGCCGCGAGGGCGAGGATACCGCCGCCATCGAGCGGACCTTCACGCCGGAGTTCCGCAACCGTCTGGACGCCGTGATCTCCTTCGCGCCGCTGCCGAAGTCGGTGATCCTGCGGGTGGTCGAGAAGTTCGTGCTGCAACTCGAAGCGCAGCTGATGGACCGCAACGTGACCATCGAGCTCTCCAAGAAGGCCGCCGAATGGCTTGCCGACAAGGGCTACGACGACAAGATGGGCGCGCGTCCCTTGGGCCGTGTGATCCAAGAGCACATCAAGAAGCCGCTGGCCGAGGAGCTGCTCTTTGGCAAGCTGGCCAAGGGCGGTGTCGTCAAGGTCGGCGTCAAGGATGATGAGTTGACGCTCAAAGTCTTGGGCAGCGAAAGCAAGCGTCTTTCCGGTGATCGGCCCCCGCTGCTCACCGCGGAATGATCTATCGGGCCGCACTGGCCCTGATCTTCTCCTCCGCCAGCCCTGCGCTGGCGGAGGATTTGCAATTGGCCTTCCCGCTGGATTGCACCCTTGGGCAGGACTGCCACATCCAACAATATATGGACCGCGACCCGAGCGGCGGCGCAGAGGACTACCGCTGTTCCGGCCTAACCTATGACGGCCACAAGGGTACGGATTTCGCCCTGCCCGACCGCGCGGCGATGGCCGCGGGCGTGACCGTGCGCGCCGCAGCGGCGGGGGTGGTCAAAGGGCTGCGAGACGGGATGCCAGATGGTGCGCCGCTCTCGGAGGTCCAAGGGCGCGAATGCGGCAATGGCGTGGTGATCGACCTCGGCCAGGGATGGGAGACGCAATACTGCCACCTGAAACACGGCTCGCTCCGCGTGCAGGAAGGGCAAGGGGTGGCAGTTGGCGACGCTCTCGGGCTCGTTGGCCAGTCTGGCAAAGCGGCCTTTCCGCATCTGCACCTGTCGCTGCGCCATCACGGCCAGCCCGTCGATCCATTTGCCCCCGAAGGCCATAGTTGTGACGTCGAACCGCGCAAAACCCTCTGGCAAGACACCCCGCCCTACCGCCCCGGCGGGCTGATTGCGCTTGGCTTTGCCGACCGCGTGCCCAGCTATGATGAGATCAAGGCGGGCGAAGCCAATCGCGACAGCCTGCCCAAAGAGGCGCCTGCCTTGGTTATCTACGGCTACAGCTATGGCACGCAAAAGGATGACGTGCTGCGCCTCAGCCTCGCGGGGCCAAAAGGCACGGTCATCGAGAGGGATGTGGTGATGGAGAAGCCGCAGGCGCAAGCCTTTCGCGCCATCGGCAAACGCGCGGCTTCTGCGCCATGGCCAGCCGGGCGCTATACGGGCAGGGTCACACTGCTGCGCGAGGGCCGTGTGATCGACAAAAAGACCGGCGTTCTGACCCTGCGATAGGCCGGGACTGCCTGCCTACTTCTCAGTAAACTTCAACTCGATCCGCCTGTTCTGCGCCCGCGCGGCTTCGGTATTGCCCTCGGCCACGGGCTGATACTGGCCAAAGCCATTGGCGGCCAAACGATCCGGCGCGATGCCGAGGAAATTGACCATATATTTGACCACCGACAGCGCCCGCGCTTGGCTGAGTTCCCAGTTGTCCGCAAACTCCCCAAAGCCGGAAAGCGGCACATTGTCGGTATGACCATCGACGCGGATCACCCAATCGATCTCGGGCGGGATGTCATCCACCACGCTGCGCAGAATGCCCGCCACCTTGGCAATCTCACCCTGCCCGTCTTGGCTCAGCACCGCACTGCCCGGCGCGAAAAGCACCTCGGAGGAGAAGACAAAACGGTCGCCTTCGATCCGCACACCCTCCTGATTGCCCAGCAGATCACGCAACCGCCCAAAGAATTCTGAGCGGTACTGGGCGAGGTTCTTGCTCTCTTCCTCAAGCCGCTTGCGCTCTGCCGTCTCCAATTCGGCGCGGCGGCGTTCCTCCGCCGCGACCCGCGCCAACGCGGTGTTCAACTCGGAGCCAAGCGATTGCAATTCCACCGATTTCGCCGCATCCCGCGCCACCGCGTCATCGAGCAGCGCCTGTAGGTTCCCCAACTGCGCGCGCAGTTCCGCGACCTGCTGGTTCAGCAATTCGGTCTGCCGCTGCGCCGCGGCGCTCACGGCTTTCTCCTCGGCCAGCGTCTCTTCGGCCTGCGCCAAAAGGGCGGCGCGGCGTTCGGCGGCGGTGGTCTTATCCTCGGCCAAAGTCTCCGCCGCGAGTTTTGCCGCCAGCGTCTGCGCCAGACGTTCGCGCAGGTCCGACTGCGTGCCGCTCAGCGCTTCGCCCTCTTCCTCAAGGGATTGCACACGGGCCAGCGCCTCGGCCAGACGGGCGTTCAAGGCCTGCTCGGTCGCCTCGGCCTGCGCCAACCGCGCGCGCAGTTCCTCTTCGGTGCCTTCCGCGGCTTCCAACTCTTCGGTGAGCGCGGCGCGCTCGGCCTCCAGACCCGCGCCGCTCTCCTCCAGCCGCTCCATCCGCAGCAGCGCTGCGGCAAGCTCACTGTCGAGGTCGCTGCGCGCCGCGCGGGCGGCGGCCAAAAGGGTCAGCGTCTCTTCGGCCTTCTTGCGCTGCGTCTCAAGCGAGAGGGTCATGGCCGTCAATTCCGCATCCGCATCCTCCAGCCGGTCGCGCAGGGCCTGCGCCGCTGCGGCTTCGGCCAGACGGGCGGCTTCCTCGGCGCTGAGCGCCTCTTCGGCCTCCGCCACCTCGGCATTGAGGGCGGCGACTTCGGCCTCGGCTTCGGCGTTTTGCGCCCGCAGATCGGCCACCAGCGCATCCAGCGCCTCACGTTTCGCGGCGGCAAGCCGGGCCGTTTCCGCCTGCGCATCGATCTCGTCCCGCGCGGTGCTAAGCGCGAGGTTCAGCGCCTCTTGCTCATCCAACAGCGCGGCTTCGCGGTCTTCCAAGTCACCGATGCGCGCCTGATCTTCCGCCTGCGACGCCAAGAGCGCGGCCACCCGTGCCTCAAAGCCGGTGATCTCGGCCTCCGCCGCCTGCAAGGCAGCCGCTTGCGCGTCGCGTTCAGAAGTCAGCCCGGCGATCACCGCCTCTTGCCGCGACACCTCATCACGCGCGTCGTTCAGTGAGGCATTCAGCGCGCCGAGCCGAGCCTCCAAACGCGCGGTGGTGCGTTCTTCGACGCCAAGCGCTTGGGCAAGGGCCGCGACCTCTCCGGCCAATTCGTTAAGCTCGCTTTCCTGCCCGCTAATCCGCTCGGTCAGGACGAATTGCACCACCATGAAGATAGTCAGCACGAACATCAGAACCAGCAAAAGCCCGGTCATCGCATCGACGAACCCCGGCCAGATGGAGCCCTGAAACCGTGCGCCTGTCCGCCGGGAAAGTGCCATTACTGGTCCCCGCCACCGGGGATATCGCTGGCCCGCAGGCGGCGGGCCTCAGGGGCGCGTTGCCCGGAAAGCGCCTTGGCCAGCAAAGAGATATCCTTGCGCAATTCGGCCATGGTTTCCTGCCGCCCGGCAGAAATCTCTTCCAAGATACGCAGCATCTGCACGTCGATGGAGCGCAGGCGCATCCGGCTTTCCGCGTCGATCCCTTCGCCCGCGACCTGACCTTCGAGCGTGGCGATCAATCGGTCTTGCCCATCGGCCACCCGCTCCAGCGCGCTGTTGGTGGTGGTGTCATGCTCCATCCGCGTGGTCATCCGGTCCACGGCATCGGCCAGCTTGCCCAGCTTGTCGTCGACCATGGCGCGGCTGACGTCGGATTGGGTGAACATCTGCTGCATCTCGGCCATCTGTTCGACCATCTGATCCATCACGCTGGCCATGATGTTCTGGTCACTCACATCATCGCCCGAGGTCAGCCCGACCCGCGTGATGGAACTCAGCCAATCTTCCAACTCTTGATAAAAGCGGTTCTGCCCGTGGCCTGCGAAAAGCTCCAACAACCCCACGACGAGAGAGCCCGCAAGCCCCAGAAGCGAGGAGCCAAAGGCCACGCCCATGCCGCCCAACTGCGCCTCAAGACCGGTCATCAGACGGCCAAAGACATTGACGCCCGCCTCCCCCTCACCGGGGGCGAGGGAGCGGATCGTGTCGACCACAGCCGGAACGGTCGTGGCCAGCCCGTAGAATGTCCCCAAAAGACCGAGGAAAATCAACATATTAACGATATAGCGCGTGATTTCGCGCACTTCGTCGATGCGCGAGGCGACGGAATCGAGGATCGACCGGGTGGAGGTCGTGCTGACCTGCATCCGCGCGCCGCGCTGGCGCAGAAGCGACGCCAAAGGCGCCAGCAATTGCGGCGGCTTGGCATCGGGTTCGGCATTGCCAGCGGCGAAATCCTCGATCCAGCGGACCGAGCCGATAAGCTGCATCACCTGATAGAAACAGGCCAGCACACCGACGATGAAGACAAAGATGATGACCCCATTCAGCCATGGGTTCGCGGCAAAGATCGGCAGCACCCGTGGCAGCGCCAGAAAGACCCCGGTCCCCGTGAGGCCGAGCGCGATCAGCATCAGAGAAATCTGACGCACCGGTTGTGAAAACTGCGGTTTTGCCTTGCGGTCTGGCTGTGCCATGCGGCCTTTCCTGACCCTTTGTTCTGCTCTTGCCGCAGCTTACACTGAAACGGCAAAGAGTTGCCAAGTTTTTATGAGGTCAACGCCTTCACCCGATCATGCAACCACTCCAACGCGGGGTCATGCAAGCCCACTTCGGATAGATGCACGGCGGTGTTGATCAAATACTCGGTATTTGGCCCGCGTCCGCCTACGGCGCGGGCAATGATCTGCGCCTGTTCTTCCAAGGGCAGGCCGCCGCAATATTGCTCATGCGCCGCGTCGATCACATAGGTCACCGCCTCCACGTCGCGGCCATCGGTCAGATGCACGGTGAGGTTTTTCTCGACATAGGCCGAAGAGATCAGCTCACGCTCGCGCAGGTACTCCAACGTCTGCGCCTCCTGCCCCGCAGTCACCCGCATCGCCATGCCTTCGCAGGCCGAGCGGACGGATTCGTCAAGCGCCAGCACCAGCCCCGGCTGTTCGACCGTGCCCCGGTGATGGATCGAGCGCATGCAGAACGATCGCGCATAGCCCGGCAGCGTGGCGATCACGCTTTCCGCTACCTCGAAACCGGGGTTCCACAAGAGGCTGCCATAGCCAAATACCCACATTGTCATCCTGCTGGTCCTTTCTGCTGGCCTTCGGTAAACCGCATCTGAAGCACGATTTGAAGGGCTATCGAAATGCGGAAATGGGTTTGGCTGCTGATTGTGCTCGCCGCACTTTGGGGCGCGTGGTGGGCTGCCGCCACGACGCAGATGCAAAGCACCCTGACCCGCCTGCTCGACACCCGCCGCGCGGCGGGTTGGGAGGTGACGCTCAAAGACATCGACAAAGCGGGCTTTCCCCTGTCCTTGCAAAACCGGCTGAGCGGGTTTGCCGTGGCAGACCCGGCCCGCGGTCTGGCATTCGAAGCCCCGCAGCTTGATCTCTCCGCCCCGGTCTGGTGGCCCGGTGATCTCTCCGCCCGCGCGCCCGTTGCGGCGGCCGACCTGCCCGCAGGCGCATTGCCCCTGACGCTGAAGATGCGCGACCTGCGCGCCGATCTGGAACTGCATCCCGGCACCTCGCTTCAGCTGGAGGCGATGGAGCTTCGCAGCACGCATCTGGAGGTCGACGGCCCCGACGGGCTGCTGCTGAAGGCCGAAGAGCCGCGGATGCGGATCGCGCAATCGGGCAGTGCGGCGCGGGACTATGACATCGCGCTGCTGCTCGGCGGCATCAACCCCGGCCCCTTGCTGCGCAAGGTCTTGGGCGATGGCGCGGGCCAGCCCGGCGGGCAGCCGATCCTCTCGGCGCGGATGGCCGTGACCTTTGCCCGCCCGCTGGACCGGCACAGCGCGATGGCGGGCACCCTGCCGCAGATCGACGCGCTGACGGTTGAGAATGTGGATGCCGCTTGGGGCGAGGTGGCTTTGGGCGCCGAGGGGGCGCTGACCTTTGACGCCGCGGGCATTCCCGATGGGGTGCTGAGCCTGCGGGTCACTAATTGGACCAAACTGCTGGACGCGGGCGAACGCGCGGGCTTTCTGCCGCCGTCGATGCGCGGGCAGGTCGACACCATGCTGCGGCTGTTGGAAGCGCGGGGCGGCACGCCGGGCGGATTGGACCTCGACCTGATCTTTACGGACGGTCAGATGATGCTGGCAGGGATTCCGCTTGGCCCCGCGCCGCGGTTGGTTCAGCCCTAACGGCCGCTTAGCGGCAGTAGCTGCCACTGCGATAGCGCGCCGTGTCGAAGTGAAAGTGGTCTTGGTGAAAGCGGTCTGCCTCTGGCCCCAGCACCGTGCCAAACGGCCCGCAGGCGCCCCGGTGCATCCGTCGCAAAGCCGCGCTGCTGCGCCGCGCGCGCCAGCCCTTCAACAGGCTGATCGTGCTGCCGTCCGCGAGAGCAAACCCGGAAATGTCGATCGCGCGGCCCTTGCCATGTTCGGAGATCTTACCGCCCTTGCGGTTGTTCCGCGTCCGGCAGGCGTAATGCGCGGCGACCTTGAGCTCCCTCAGCCCCCCGCCCTGCGCCGCCAAGGCGGGCACCGCCGATTGGCGCACCCATGTGTTCAGCGCCTTGGCCGTGGTGCAATCCATCACCGCCGCGGTGCCAAGCCGGATGCCCGAGACCGAGCGTATCTTGACCGCATTCTCAACCCCGCAACCGCTGATCCGGCCCGGCACCCGGCCCACCCGGCTGCCCTGTATCGCCAGATCGCCGCAGACCGCGCCCTTGGCCAACATCCGCTGCCGCGCACGGGCGGCCTGTTCGACCTTGGCGCTGCGCAGGGTGGGACGGAGCGATGCTTTCATCCCCTGCCCGCCCTCGGCGGCGGCACGGGCGGCGGGGTCACGTTCGGGCGGGGCGATCGCGCCGCCGGGGGCGACGCTGACCGGCAAGCTATCCCCCTGCTGACGCGCCACGGGGCGCTCAGAACTGTCCGGCCCCGCAGCCAAGGCGATTTGCCCCAGCATGATCAGCGGCAGGACAGCCCAGCCCTTCATGACTTGGGCGCGCCCCGGCCAAAATCGGGCGCGTCGGTATCCTGCCCCGCCTCGATAATGCCGCGCCGGATCGCGCGCGTACGAGTGAAATAGGCGTGCAGATGCTCGCCGTCGCCGGTCCGAATGGCGCGTTGCAGGGCGAAAAGCTCCTCGGTGAAACGGCCAAGGATTTCCAGCGTCGCATCCTTGTTGGTCAGAAAGACATCGCGCCACATCGTGGGATCACTCGCCGCGATCCGGGTGAAGTCGCGGAAACCGGCGGCGGAATACTTGATCACCTCGCTGTCGGTCACCCGGCGCAGGTCGTCGGCCACGCCCACCATCGTATAGGCGATGAGGTGCGGCGCGTGCGAGGTGACAGCCAGCACCAGATCGTGATGCTCGGCGTCCATCTCCTCCACATTGGCACCCGCCCCTTCCCAGAGCGCGCGCAGCCGCGCGATGGCGTCCTTGTCGGTGCCTTCCACCGGGACCAGAAGGCACCAGCGGTTGTCGAAGAGCTCGGCAAAGCCGCTGCGCGGGCCGGAATGCTCGGTCCCCGCCAGCGGGTGGCCGGGGATAAAATGCACGCCATCGGGCAGATGCGGCCCGACCTGCGCGATCACGTCGGCCTTGACCGAACCCACATCCGTCACCGTGGCACCCGGCGCAAAATGCGGCGCGATCTCGGCGGCCACGGCGCCCATGACACCCACCGGCACGCAGAGCACCACCAGATCGGCGCCCGCGACAGCCTCGGCGGCACTGTCGCAGACCCGGTCGCAGAGGCCGATCTCGCGCGCCGTGGCGCGGGTCTCGTCGCTGCGGGCATAGCCGGTGACTTCGCCCGCCAGACCGCCGCGCTTCATCGCCCAGAACAGCGAGGAGGCGATCAGCCCCAACCCGATCAGGGCGACCCTGTCATAGATCTGCGCCATCAGTTGCCCCCCTTGAACTGCCGCACCGCATGGACGACGCGGCGGCAGGCGCTCTCATCGCCCACGGTGATGCGCAGGCAGTTGGGCAGGTTGTAGCCCGCCACCCGGCGCACGATCAGCCCTTGGGTCTTGAGGTAGTCGTCACAAGCCTCGGCCTCGGCCTGGTTGGCGAAACGAGCCAGCACGAAATTGGCGAGCGAGACGTCTGAGGGCACGCCGATCTCGGCCAGCGCATCGGCGAGCCAGGTGCGCCAGCGGGCGTTCTCGGCGCGGCAATGGTCGGTATAGGCGCGGTCGCGCATCGCCGCCTCGGCGGCGTTAAGCGCGGCCTGCGACAGGTTGAACGGCCCGCGCACCCGGTTCAGCACGTCGATCACATGGCCCGGCCCATAGCCCCAGCCGATGCGCAGCCCGCCCAGCCCATAGAGCTTGGAGAAGGTGCGCGTCATCACCACGTTGTCGCGGCGGTCCACCAAGGCGGCACCCCCGTCATAGCCCTCAACATATTCGGCATAGGCCCCGTCGAGCACCAGAAGCGCCTGCGGCGGCAGTGCCTCGGCCAGCCGTTCAAGCTCGGCCAGACCGATCATCGTGCCGGTGGGGTTGTTGGGGTTGGCGATGAACACCAGCCGCGTCGCCTCGGTGCAGGCGGCGAGGATGGCATCGACATCGGTCACCCGCTCACGCTCGGGGACTTCAACGGGCGTCGCACCTGCGGCCAGCGCCGAGATGCGGTACATGGCAAAGCCGTGCTCGGTATGCACCACCTCGGTCCCCGGTCCGGCATAGGCTTGGCAGAGGAAGGCGATGATCTCATCCGAACCCGCGCCGCAGATGATCCGCTCGGCATCGAGGTCCAGAACCTCGGCAATGGCGGCGCGCAGGGCGCTATGGTCGGAGGACGGGTAGCGATGCAGGTCATAGGCCGCGCGGCGATAGGCTTCGACGGCGGCGGGGCTGGGGCCCAGCGGGTTCTCGTTCGAGCTGAGCTTGACCACATTCTCAAGGCCCGCGACATGCGCCGCACCCCCTTGATAAAGGTCGATCTCCATAATGCCCGGTTGCGGTGCGATCTGTGTCATCTCGCTCTCATCCTCACGCTACTGCCGCCCTTCTATCGGGGGTGTCGCGGTGATGCCAGAATCATTCTGCATCCGCGGCGCCCGCGGACGGGCTGTTGCATTGCTGCGCCCCCTCCCCCTCGCGCGCAACGAAAAAGGCCGCGTGGTCTGCACCACGCGGCCTTTGGTATTCGACAGGCGAAGAAGCTTAGTTCTTCGCGTAGAATTCCACGACGAGGTTCGGCTCCATGACGACCGGATACGGCACGTCGCCGAGGCTCGGTGTGCGCACGAAAGTCGCGGTCATTTTGGAGTGGTCGCACTCAAGGTAGTCGGGCACGTCACGCTCGGGCAGTTGCACGGCTTCGAGAACCGAGGTCAGCTGCTTGGAACGGTCACGCACTTCGATCACGTCACCCTCTTTCACGCGGTAGGAGGGGATGTTGACCTTGCGGCCGTTCACTTTGACGTGGCCGTGGTTCACGAACTGGCGTGCGGCGAAAACGGTCGGCACGAATTTGGCGCGGTAAACAACGGCGTCCAGACGGCGCTCCAGCAGGCCGATCAGGTTTTCACCGGTGTCGCCTTTAACACGCTCGGCTTCGCCGAAGATGCGACGGAACTGCTTCTCAGTCAGGTCGCCGTAGTAGCCTTTGAGCTTCTGCTTGGCACGCAGCTGGATGCCGAAATCCGACATTTTGCCCTTGCGGCGCTGGCCGTGCTGGCCGGGGCCGTATTCACGACGGTTCACCGGGGACTTCGGACGACCCCAGATGTTTTCGCCCATACGGCGGTCTAGTTTGTGCTTGGCAGCTGTGCGTTTTGTCACGGCTGATCTCCTTTATAAGGCCCCGAGGGGCGGTAAAGGGCGTTGTCCTTTGGCCGAAGCCCGACAGGCTTCCCCTTGCGGGGTCCACCAACACCAATGAAGGGGCGCTTATACGGGGCCATGGCGGGGAGTCAACGGGGGATTTTCGGCGATTTTAATACGCCCCGCCCCTACCGTGCCATCGCAGCGCAGGGCGCGTGGCGGTGACAGGTCAGGATATGATCATTCACCAGCCCGCAGGCCTCCATCCAAGCATAGGTGATCGTCGGCCCGCAGAACTTGAAACCGGCTTTCTTCAAGTCTTTGCTCACCTGCTCGGACAAGGCGGTCTTCGGCGGCACCTCGGCCTGTGTGGCAAAGCGGTTTTGCAGCGGTTTGCCATCAACATAGCGCCACATGAAGGCGTCGAACCCCTCGCGCGCCTCCACCTCCTGCCATGCGCGCGCGTTGGTGATGGCGGCCTCGATCTTGCCCCTGTGGCGGATGATGCCCGGATCACCCAGCAGGCGCAGCACATCCGCCTCGCCCCATTCGGCGATCTGATGCGGGTCGAACCCGGCAAAGGCCGCACGGAAATTATCGCGCTTTTTAAGGATCGTGATCCAGCTTAGCCCCGCCTGAAACCCGTCAAGGATCAGCTTTTCCCAAAGCGCGCGGCTGTCATATTCGGGCACGCCCCATTCGGTGTCGTGGTAGTCTCGGTAAATCGGGTCATCCCCGGCCCAGTCACAGCGCTGCATCTTCGGCTCTCCCCCTGCGCGATCCACCGCGGAAATCGCCGCCGATTAAGACCGTATTATCACCTTTGCGCCCATACCAATCACAGGACAGCAAGAGAGTACCGCCGTGCCCCGTCGATTCCAACGCCCTTTCGCCGACGTTCCCCCCGGTGGGGACAGCCCGCTGAACCATGCGGTGATGCAGCGCGATGCCGCGACGCTTGAAATGGTGCGCGAGGCCGTGGCCCATCGCCAAACGCTGCTGGCGTTCCAGCCCGTCATGCTGGCCAGCGATCCGACAAATGTGGCCTTTCACGAGGGGCTGATCCGCCTGCTTGATCCCACGGGTCGCGTGATTCCGGCCAAGGATTTCATGCCCGCAATCGAGGACACGGATACCGGGCGGCAGGTGGATGTTCTGGCCCTGCGTCTTGGGCTGAACGCGCTGCACCACCATCCCGGGCTGCGGCTGTCAATCAATATGTCCGCCCGCTCCATCGGGTATCAGGAATGGACCCGCGTCTTGCGCCACTGGCTGGCCCGCGACGCGACCTTGGGCGAACGGCTGATCCTTGAGATCACGGAAAGCTCGGCCATGATGGTGCCGGAACTGGTGACAAGCTTCATGAACCAGTTGCAGCCCCACGGCATCTGCTTTGCCATGGATGATTTCGGGGCGGGGCAAACGGCGATCCGCTATTTCAAGGATTTCTACTTTGATGTCCTGAAGCTTGACGGGCAGTTCATTCGCGGCATCGCCACCAACCCCGACAACCGCGCCCTGACCGCCGCGCTGATGTCCATCGCCACACATTTCGACATGCTGACCGTGGCCGAATGCGTCGAGAACGCCGCCGATGCGGCGGTGCTGGTCGAGATGGGCGTCGATTGCCTGCAAGGCTACCACTTCGCCGCGCCAACCACCCGGCCCCCGTGGCTGAAATTCGACCGGGTGCGCGCCACCGGCTAAGCCAGCGCCGACAGGCCGCCGGGGCTGCGGCGGCGGGCTGCCTGCTCAGTTGCCGCATTGCAGCGCATCCGCTATCACTACCTCAGAGGGACGGGAGCGCCCACGCCCGACGATGGCGCGTGTCGGTGTGCCCCCGCCCAACAAGGTAGAGGAAAGTCACATCATGACCAATGTCGTCATCGCATCCGCCGCCCGGACCGCCGTGGGCAGTTTCGGCGGGGCGTTCGCCAATACGCCCGCCCATGACCTTGGTGCCGCCGTTCTGAAAGAACTGGTGGCCCGCGCCGGGGTGGACCCGTCCGAAGTCTCCGAGACCATTCTGGGGCAGGTGCTGACCGCCGCCCAAGGTCAGAACCCGGCGCGTCAGGCGCATATCAACGCAGGTCTGCCGAAAGAGAGCGCGGCTTGGGGCATCAACCAGGTCTGCGGCTCGGGCCTGCGCGCCGTGGCGCTGGCGGCTCAGCACATCCAGCTCGGTGACGCGAACATCGTGGCCGCTGGCGGGCAAGAGAACATGACCCTCAGCCCCCATGCGCAAAACCTCCGCGCGGGCCAGAAAATGGGCGATTTGCAGTTCATCGACACGATGATCCGCGACGGTCTCTGGGATGCATTCAACGGCTACCACATGGGCCAAACCGCCGAGAACGTGGCCGAGAAATGGCAGATCTCCCGCGACCAGCAAGACGAATTCGCCGTCGCCTCGCAAAACAAGGCCGAAGCCGCGCAGAAGGCTGGCAAATTCGCCGATGAGATCGTTCCCTTCACCATCAAGACCCGCAAGGGCGAGACGGTTGTCGATCAGGACGAATACATCCGCCACGGCGCCAATATCGAAGCGATGCAGAAGCTGCGCCCGGCCTTTACTAAAGACGGCTCCGTCACCGCGGCCAATGCCTCGGGCATCAACGACGGTGCGGCGGGTGCGCTCCTGATGAGCGCGGATGAGGCCGAAAAGCGGGGCATTCAGCCGCTGGCGCGGATCGCCTCCTATGCCACCGCCGGTCTCGACCCGTCGATCATGGGCGTCGGCCCCGTCTATGCATCGCGCAAGGCGCTGGAGAAAGCCGGTTGGTCGCCCGAGGACCTTGATCTGGTGGAAGCCAACGAAGCCTTCGCCGCGCAGGCCTGCGCCGTGAACAAGGAGATGGGCTGGGATCCGGAAATCGTGAACGTCAACGGCGGCGCCATCGCCATCGGCCACCCGATCGGTGCCTCCGGCGCGCGCGTGCTCAACACCCTGCTGTTCGAAATGCAGCGCCGTGACGCCAAGAAAGGTTTGGCGACGCTGTGTATCGGCGGCGGTATGGGTGTTGCCATGTGCCTAGAGCGCCCCTAAGACTAAATCGGCGCGCAACTTTCTTGCGCGCCGAAACATGCATTTGCAAGAACATTACCTTGAGGGAGGGATTACATGTCACGCATCGCTTTGGTCACCGGGGGAAGTCGCGGGATTGGCGCGGCCATTTCGACCACGCTGAAGGACAAAGGCTATACCGTCGCCGCCACCTATGCCGGCAATGACGAAGCCGCCGCGAAATTCACCGAAGAGACCGGCATCAAGACCTATAAATGGAACGTGGCAGATTACGACGCCTCCAAAGCGGGGATCGAACAAGTCGAAGCCGAGCTTGGACCCATCGAGGTGGTGGTCGCCAATGCGGGCATCACCCGCGACGCGCCCTTTCACAAGATGACCCCCGACCAGTGGAATGAAGTCATCGCCACCAATCTGACCGGCGTCTTCAACACGATCCACCCGGTCTGGCCCGGCATGCGCGAACGCAAGTTCGGTCGCGTTGTCGTGATCTCTTCAATCAACGGGCAAAAGGGGCAGTTCGCACAGGTGAACTATGCCGCGACCAAGGCGGGTGATCTGGGCATCGTGAAGTCACTGGCCCAAGAAGGCGCGCGCGCGGGCATCACCGCCAACGCCATCTGCCCCGGCTATATCGCGACCGATATGGTCATGGCCGTGCCCGAAAAGGTCCGCGAAAGCATCATCGCGCAGATCCCCGCCGGACGTTTGGGAGAGCCCGAAGAAATCGCCCGCGCGGTGGCCTTCCTCGTCTCCGACGATGCGGGTTTCATCAACGGCTCGACCATCTCGGCCAATGGGGCGCAATTCGTCGTCTGACGGGCCGATGTTCTGGAAATTTAATGGGCCAGTCTTTTACAAAGACTGGCCTTTTTAATGGGAAAACAGAACCCGACTGCGTCCTTTACTAGCCATCCAGCCTGCCGCCCCGCCAAAGCGGAACGACAGCGATCAAAACGCCGCATTGCGCGGCGAGGGTCAGCTCGACAGGCGGCTAATCTCCTCTTTCAAACGCAGTTTTTCCTTCTTCATGGAAGCCACTTTCAAATCGTCCATACCGGGGGCGCGTTGCGCGGTTTCCACCGCCTCACTCATCGCCTGATGCTTGCGCTTCAGGGTGTCCAGATGTGCGTTCAAAGCCATACAATCCTCCATGATTGGTGTGTGGAATTTCAGTGGACCACAGCGCGACCCACAAGTCACGCGGCACCGCAGCATAGGGGTGAAGTTGGTAAAGAAACGCTTAAGAAGTAGGATAGACCAGCGGCGCCCCCCGGCGCAGGACCGCTTCGATTTCCGGCACATAGCTATCGCCGTCCCCCTCATGCCGCGCGCCACGGTGCATGACAAAGCTATGATAGAGCCGAAAAGCACCGCGTCCGTTCTTGCGCGCACGCAAGAGAATCAACTCCGGCATCCTTCCCGCGCGCGAGGCGAGCGGCAGCACCTCGACCGATCCCATCTCATGCGGCAGCGCCGCCAGAATCTCGGGCAGCCGTTCGGCGCGATGGATAAAATGCGCCTGCCCTTTGGGCTTTAGCCGCCGCGCGGCGGTGCGGACCCATTGTCGCAGGGGCGTCGCCTCACCCAAGGCCGTCTCGCGCCCGGGATCGCGGGACTGGACCGAGGCGGCCCGGTCGAAATAGGGCGGATTGGCAAGAACGTGGTCAAATTGTCGCTGGCGCAGATGCAGGGGCATCTCGGTCAGATCGGCCTCCACCACCTCCAGCGCCGCGCCCCCATTGCGCTGCGCCAGTTCGGCATAGGCGGGTTGCAGCTCACAGCCCGTCAGCGTCAGTCCCGGCACCCGTGCCCCCAGACAAAGCACCGCCGCACCGGCCCCGCAGCCAAGCTCCAGCACGCTCTGCCCTGCCTTGGCCTCTATGCTCGCGGCCAGCAAAACCGGGTCCACCCCGGCACGATAGCCCCGCCCCCGGCGCGGCTGCCAGAGGTGCAGCTTGCCGCCGAGAAAAGCGTCGCAGGTCAGGTCGTCTTCGGTGAAACGGGTCACAGCCCCAGCGGAATCTCATTGTCGCGCATCACCCGCAGGGCGGCGTCATGGTCATCAGGATGCACCATCAGGCGGCGCGGGAAAATCCCAATGCCCCCTTCGAGCACGCTCATGTTTACGTCCATTTCAAAGCAGTCTATATCCTCCCCCCTGAGAAGGGCGGTGGCAAAGGCGATGATGGTCATGTCGGTGCTGCGCAAAAGTTCCTTCATATCAAAGATGTAGAGCCGGATCACCGGCATGTCGAGCGGGACGCGGGAAATGATGATTAAAAGTGATGCAACGGGCAAACCGCACGACCGCATGGCGGCCTATCTAAGCGATGATATGGCGGCGGTCAGCGCGCTGATCCGTGAGCGGATGGCGTCGAAACACGCGCCCCGCATCCCCGAGGTCACCGCCCATCTGGTCGAGGCGGGCGGCAAGCGCCTGCGCCCGATGCTGACGCTGGCCGCGGCCCGGATGTGCGGCTATGACGGGCCCTATCACGTCCATCTGGCCGCCACGGTTGAGTTCATTCACACCGCGACCCTGCTGCACGACGATGTGGTGGACGAAAGCGCCCAACGGCGAGGGCGGCCTACGGCGAACCTTTTGTGGGACAACCAGTCGTCGGTGCTGGTCGGGGACTACCTCTTTGCCCGCAGCTTTCAGTTGATGACCGAGCCGGGCTCGATGCCCGTCATGCGCATCCTGTCGAACGCCGCCGCGACCATCGCGGAGGGCGAGGTGCTGCAACTGACCGCGGCGCAGAATCTGGCCACGGATGAACAGGTCTATCTGCAAGTCGTGCGCGGCAAGACGGCGGCGCTCTTCTCAGCCGCGACCGAGGTGGGCGGCGTGATCGCCGATGCTCCGGAGGATCAGGTCACGGCGCTCTATGACTATGGTGACGCCCTTGGCATCGCCTTTCAGATCGTCGACGATCTGCTGGATTATCAGGGTGATACAGGGGCCACGGGCAAGAACGTCGGCGACGATTTCCGCGAGCGCAAGCTGACCCTGCCGGTGATCAAAGCCGTGGCCAAGGCCGACGAGGATGAGCGCGCCTTTTGGACCCGCACCATCGAGAAGGGCAAACAGGAAGAGGGCGACCTCGACCATGCGCTGATGCTTTTGGACAAACACGACACGCTCACCGCGACGCAGCGCGATGCCTGTGACTGGGCGGAGAAGGCCAAAGCGGCGCTCGCCCCCCTGCCCGACCATGAGTTGAAAGACATGCTGATCGATCTGGCCGACTACGTCGTCGCCCGGATCAGCTAAGCGGCCAAGATCGGCGCGGCGGCGACCCACCATCGCGGCGCCGCGCTGGCAATACGATGGGCCGCGGCCTCGGCCTGCGCCGCCGTGGCGTAGAGGCCGAAACAGGTCGCGCCCGAGCCGGACATCCGCGCCAGCGCCGCATCGCTCAGCGCCTCCAGACAGCCCCCGATGACCGGCTCCCGCGCGATGGCGGGCGCGGCAAGGTCGTTGCGCTGTGCGCTCAGAAAATCGATGAAGTCGGAAAAGCGCGCGAAGCTCGGGATCACCTCGGGCATCGGCGGCTGGTTCTTGTCGCTGAGCGCCGAGAAGACAGCGGGCGTCGGCACATCGACGCCGGGGTTCGCCAGCACCATATGGCAAGGCGGCAGCGCGGAAAGCGGCGTGAGGATCTCCCCCACCCCCTGCATCCGCTGCGGGCCGCGGGTCAGACAGACCGGCACATCCGCCCCGAGCTGCGCGGTGTCTATGGGCAGCGGAACGCCCCAATGCGCCGCAAGCAGCTCCAAGGCCGCCGCCGCATCGGCAGAGCCGCCCCCGATCCCCGCCGCTGCGGGCAAGTGTTTCTCAAGATGCAGTGCGGCGCCACGGCCCGCGCCTGCGTCCAGCATCTCTGCCGCGCGCAGGACAAGGTTGCGGGCATCGGTCGGCACCCCTTCGGCCCGCGGGCCGCTGACCGTCAGGGTCAGATCATCCGCGGCAGCCATATCCAGCCGATCGCCCACACCGGCCCGCACCACCAGCGAATCCAGCAGGTGATAGCCGTCGGCCCGCTGGCCGGTGCAATGCAGGGTCAGGTTCACCTTGGCCCAAGCCATTCGCGACGCCGCAGCGCCGGGGTCGGCGGGCGCCCCATCGTTTGAAAGGCTCATTCGTCCGCAGCAACCTTGAGCGGGGCCGCGCCCTCTTCGGCCAGCACGGCATCGAGCCCGACTTCCAGCTTGCGGCGCATCCGCTCGGGGTCGGCCTCCGAATCCGCATCCGTCAGGTCAACGAAAGAGAGCGCTCGACGCCACTGGAATTCGGCCTCGCGCTTGCGGCCCACGGCCCAATAAACATCCCCGAGGTGATCGTTCACCACCGGATCGACCGGCTCCAGCTCGACCGCCCGTTCCATCTGCTCAACCGCTTCTTCGTAGCGGTCCAGCCGGTAGAAGACCCAGCCCAGCGAATCGACGATATAGCCGCTGTCGGGGCTGGCCGCGACGGCGCGTTCGATCATCTCCAGCGCCTCGTCCAAGTTGCGCTGCTGTTCGACCAGCGAATAGCCGAGGTAGTTCAGCACCTGCGGCTGTTCGGGGTTCAACTCAAGCGCGGCGCGGAAATCGGCTTCGGAGCCTTCCCAATCGCCGCTGCGCTCCTTTGCGATGGCGCGGGCGTAGAACAGCACCCAACGGGCACGGGCGGTTTCGGGCGTCAGCGCGAGCGCTTGGTCGTAGGAGTCGATGGCCGCCTCGTATTCCTCTTCGGCGCGCAGCATGTCGCCCAGCGTGGAATGCACGACCGGCAGATCGCCGTGGCTACGCGCCAATTGCTCCAGCACTTCGATGGCCTGCGCGGTCTTGCCCGAGCGGCGCAGCGCGTCGGCGCGGCCCAGTTCGGCGGCGTGATAGGCCGGGCTGTCAGCAGGCAGGGATTTATATTCGGCAATCGCCAGATCATGCTCGCCAAGGTTCTCCAAAAGGCTTGCCGTCAGCAAAAGCGCATCGACATGCTCCGGGCGCAGATAACGCGCGATGCGCGAATAGAGCAAAACGTAGTAGTCCCCCGCCGCCTCATTGCGCAGCACAGCGGCGAAGGTGAAAAACACCTCGGCCATGCCCGCTTGGGCGTCGGGCATATGGCTGAAGGGCGCGGGCGTTTCCTGCTGCAAACCTTCGATCAGCCGCGCGATTTCGGGGTCGCTATCCGCGCCGAAACCGTCAGAGAGCACCGCCAGCGCATCCTCGCTGCGCCCCAATTGGCCAAGGATCTCGGCATGGGCCATCACGCCGCGCCGGGTCTGGCCTGCGGCCCCTGCCTCACCACTGGCAAAGATCGCCTCCGCCCCTTCGAAGTCGCCCACGCTCGCCAGCGCGAGGGCCTTATGATACATCACGAAGCCCTGCATCCCGGCCTCTTCGCTGAGACTATCGAAGGCGGCCATCGCGGCGGTGACATCGCCCGCCCCCATATGCGCCCAAGCCTGCACCAGCCCGCCGACCCAAGGGCCGATGGCCGAGGTATCGCGTTCAAGCAGGGCCATGTAATCGCCCTCTTTCGCCAAGGCGGCCACAAGGGTCATCTCGGCCACCTGGCTCTTGGTGCCGAGGGTGATCATATTGCGTGCCAGCGGCAGCGCCTTGTCCACCCGCCCGAGCGAGAGATAGGACAGCACCGCGCTTTCCATCAATTCGATGTTCTTCGGGTCCCGCGCCAGCGCTTCGGTGTAGTACCGCGCGGCCTCGGGGTAGTCGCTGTTCACGGCGGCATGACGCCCCGCCAGATAGGGGCCTGCGACCGATTGCGCCATCAGCGGCGCCGACAGGCCGATGCAAAGCGCCGCAACGCTGGTGAAACCTAGGACATTCCGAAACATGCAAACCGCCTCATATCGCTTTGCACGCAGGCTATCATCTTCGTGCCGGGGCGCAATGGCGGGGCGGTGATGTCGCCCGGGGCAGACAGGATTTCGCCGAAAAGACGAAAAAGACCGGCACGCCTGCGCGTGCCGGTCCTTTAACTGTGCCTTTGGCGATGGCTCACATATTCGGGTAGTTCGGCCCGTCGCCGCCCTGCGGAGTGGTCCAGACGATGTTCTGCGTCGGGTCCTTGATGTCGCAGGTCTTGCAATGCACGCAGTTCTGGAAGTTGATCTGGAACCGCGTCTCGCCGGTTTTGTCATCCTCGACGAACTCGTAAACCCCCGCCGGGCAATAGCGGGCCGAGGGGCCCGCGTATTTCGGCAGGTTCACCTCGACCGGAATGCTCGGGTCTTTCAGCTTGAGATGCGCAGGCTGGCTCTCCTCGTGATTGGTAAAGGAGAAGGCCACATTGGTCAGACGGTCAAAGCTGAGCTTGCCATCGGGTTTGGGGTAGTCGATCTTCTTGTGCTTATCCGCAGGCTCGGTCGCCTCGGCGTCGGATTTGCCATGGCTCAGCGTGCCCAAGAGCGAGAAGCCGAGCGTGTTGGTCCACATGTCAAAGCCACCAAGCGCCAGCGACGCGGTGAGCCCGTATTTCGACCACAGCGGTTTCACGTTGCGCACCTTCTTAAGGTCCGTCGCGATCGGCCCTTCACGAACATCGGTCTCATATTCGGTCAGCTCATCACCGCCACGGCCCGCTTGGATCGCGGCATAGGCGGCCTCAGCCGCTGCCTTGCCCGAGAGCATGGCGTTGTGGTTGCCCTTGATGCGCGGCACGTTGACCATGCCCACCGAACAGCCCAGCAGCGCCACGCCGGGGGCCACCATCTTGGGCATCGACTGATAGCCGCCCTCGGTGATCGCCCGCGCGCCATAGGCCACGCGTTTGCCGCCCTTGAGCAGTTCGGCCACCATCGGGTGATGCTTGAACCGCTGGAATTCCATGTATGGGAAGACATGCGGGTTCTTGTAGCCGAGGTGGACGACGAAGCCGACGTATACCTGATTGTTCTCAAGGTGGTAGATGAACGACCCGCCGCCCGCATTGCTGTTCAGCGGCCAGCCCATCGTGTGGGTGACGGTGCCCTCGCGGTGCTTGGCGGGGTCGATCTCCCAGATCTCTTTCATGCCAAGACCGTATTTCTGCGGCTCCTTGCCTTCGTCCAGACCGTATCTCGCGATCACCTGCTTGCTCAGGCTGCCGCGCACGCCTTCGGAGAGGAAGACATATTTGCCGTGCAGCTCCATGCCCGGCTCATAGCTTGGGCCGGGGGTGCCATCGGCGTTCTTGCCCATCTCACCGGCGACGACGCCTTTGACTTCGCCATTCTCGCCAAAGACCAGCTCAGAACAGGCCATGCCGGGGAAGACTTCGACGCCCAGTTCTTCGGCCTGTTCGGCCATCCAGCGGCAAACATTGCCCATCGAGACGATGTAGTTGCCGTGGTTTTTCATCAGCGGGGGCATGGGGAATTCGGGGATGCGCAGCTTGCCCGCCTCGCCCAGCAGGTAAAAGTTGTCTTCCTTCACCGGCACGTTCAGCGGTGCGCCTTTTTCCTTCCAATCGGGGATCAGCGCGTCCAGCCCGCAGGGGTCGAGCACCGCGCCCGACAGGATATGCGCGCCCACTTCCGAGCCCTTCTCAAGCACCACAACATTGCAATCGGCATCCAATTGCTTGAGCCGGATCGCAGCCGACAGGCCAGCAGGCCCGGCGCCGACGATCACAACGTCATATTCCATCGCTTCGCGTTCAATCTCGGCCATTTTGGTGCTCCCTCACGGCAAATTCGGTTTGGATTTGGCTAAACCACCGCCGCGCGCAATGCAATCGCGACCCTGCGTTTATTGCGCAAAACGTGGGCCCCGCGACATAACATGACGCACGACCTTGCGGGCCGCCGGTTCTTCCCCTTTCAGATAGTGCGACTGCGGCGCCTTTCACCACCCGGCCTGCAAAGCTCATTCAGCGAAAACGGGATCGGATTGACGGCAGCCAACCGCCGATCTCGGGGCCGTTAGCCCCTTGCAATTGGCGGGCAGTTTGGGTCAGGTATCTGCCAAGTTAACACGCAATTGGCCGCCCCCCGGCGAAAACCCGGGTGCGGCCCTCATTATGTAGGCACACCGCCATGGAAAAAATCCCGATGACCCGCGACGGTCACACCGCGCTCGAAGTCGAACTCAAGCAGCTCAAATCGGTTGAACGGCCCGCTATCATCAAGGCCATCGCTGAGGCGCGTGAACATGGTGACCTGTCGGAAAACGCCGAATATCACTCGGCCAAGGAAAAGCAGTCTTTCATCGAAGGCCGCATCAAAGAGCTTGAGGGCGTGATCTCGCTCGCCGATGTGATCGACCCCAAAAAACTGTCGGGCTCGATCAAATTCGGCGCCACGGTGACGCTGGTCGATGAGGACACGGACGAAGAGAAAACCTATCAGATCGTTGGCGAATATGAGGCCAATATCGAAAAGGGTCTTTTGAACATCAAATCCCCCATCGCGCGGGCGCTGATCGGCAAGGACGAGGGTGATTCCGTCGAGGTGCGCACCCCCGGCGGGCAGAAATCCTATGAGGTTCTCAAGATCGTCTACGCTTGAACGGGAAGGCTGACATGGCAGAGCCCGACGCTTCCGCATCCCCTGAGCAAGCCCCCCGCGCCCCGCGCGGTGGGAATGGTACGGCACGGCCCACACCGATGGGCATCTACGACCGGCCCAAGGCCAATAGCATCACCGAGATCGAGATCATTGCAGGCGCGATTTCGGCGCTTTGGCTGCTTGGTACGGCGATCTATTTCACCTTCATCGCCGCCGAGGTGCCCGAGGGCACGCCCGACAGCGGGCTGCGCGGGCTGTTGATCCTGCTGGTGGTGATCATGCCCGTCGCGATGATCTGGGCCCTGGCCACCGCCGCCCGCGCCGGGCGGGTCATGCGTGAGGAGAGCCAGCGTCTGCAAGCCGCGATCGACGCGATCCGGCATTCCTATATCTCGCAACAGCAGGGCAACAAACCGGCGGGCGAGGGCAGCATTGCCCGCAAGCTCGATGAACTCGCCGACAGCGTCCGCAAAACCGAAATCGCGCTCGCTGGGCTTCAGGGCCGCGATGCGCCGTCGCGCCCCGTCGATCCGGCCCCCGCGCCCACACCGCCCGCCGCCGAAGACCAGCCGACGCTGGCCCTTGGCACGCAGGCGAGCGACAGCGCACAGCCGCTCTCTGCCGAGGATTTCACCCGCGCCCTCAACTTCCCCGAGACGGCGGAGGATCAGGCCGGTTTCGACGCCCTGCGCCGCGCATTGAAAGACCGGTCCGCCGCGCAGCTTGTACAGGCCGCGCAGGATGTGCTGACTCTGCTAAGCCAAGACGGCATCTATATGGACGACCTGCGCCCCGACCGCGCGCGCCCCGAAGTCTGGCGGCAATTCGCCAGCGGCGCGCGGGGCCGGACCATCGCGCCATTGGGCGGCATTCGGGATCGCTCCTCGCTGGCGCTGGCCAATGCGCGGATGCGGCAAGACCCGATCTTCCGCGACGCCGCGCATCACTTCCTGCGCCGCTTTGACCGGACCTTTGCCGAGTTCGAAAAACAGGCCACGGATGAGGAAATCTCGATGCTGGCCGACACCCGCACCGCCCGCGCCTTCATGCTGCTGGGCCGCTGCGCAGGCACCTTCGATTGACGCGCGGGTCTAGCCGGTAAAACTGCCGTAGGGGATGAAACGGACGGTATCGCCCGGCATGATGTCGCGGGCGGCCTCGTCCAATTCGACCAGCCCTTCGGCCCAACTGAGCCCGCTGATGCGCCCCGACCCTTCGGAGGCAAAGACCTCGGCCCGGCCATCGCGCATCCGCGCGCGCAGGTACTCCCGCCGCCCGGCCTTTTTGCGCTTCTCGAAGGCGGCAGGCACGTCGAAACCCTGCGGCTCTTGCCAGCCGCCCCCGGCCAAAAGCGCCATGGCGGGCCGCGCGAAAATCAACGAGCACACCATCGCCGCCACCGGGTTGCCCGGCAGCCCAAAGACCGGCACCCCCTGCCACATCCCAAGCGCCAAGGGCCGCCCCGGTTTCACCGCGATCCGCCAAAGCTGCATCGCCCCCGCTTCGGTCAGCAGGGCCGAGACGTGGTCTTCGTCCCCCGCCGAGGCGCCGCCGCTGGTGAGGATCACATCGACCTGCCCCGCCGCCGCATCCAGTCGCGCACGCAACGCGGCGCGGTCGTCGGCCACGCGGCCCAGATCGACCGGCTCATGGCCGAAGTCCGCCGCGAGTTGCAGCAGCATCGGGCGGTTTGCGTCGTAGATCTGTCCGTCGCGCGCCGCCCCGCCCATCTCGACCAATTCGTCACCGGTTGAGATCACGCCGACCTTGAGCATTTTGCGCAAAGACACCTCCGCCACACCGGCGGCGGCCAGAAGCGCCAGTTCCGCCGGGCCGATGCGCGTGCCCGCGGCGAGGATCACGTCGCCCGCCTGCACATCCTCCCCGGCCTTGCGGGTGTTGGCCCCCTGTTTGACCGGCCCGTGAAAGCGCAGCACGCCGCCCTCAGCGGTCACATCCTCTTGCAAAATGACGGTATCGACACCTTCGGGCAGTGCCGCACCGGTCAGCACGCGGATCGCTTGCCCCGCTGGCACGGCTCCGGGGCGGTCGCCCGCCGCCGCGCGGCCCGGCACCAGCGGCATCTCGTGCAGCCCCTCGCCCCGTCCTCCGGCAAAGCCATAGCCATCGACCGCCGTATTGGGCAGCGGCGGATTGGCGCGGATGGCGGTCACATCTTCGGCCAAGATGCGTCCCCCGGCATCGGCGGCGGCCCGCGTCTCGGCCTCTGTCACCGCGTGAAGCCGCGCGCGCAGCAGGTCCAGCGCCTCATTCACCGGGGTCCAATGCACGCCCGGCGGCAAGGCGAAACAGTCGTTGCGCAGGGGCGGCGCCGCGCTCGTGGCGGCGGCCGCCGGGGTGGCGATCAGCCCCACGTCGCGCAGGATGAAATCGGCAATGGCGGCGGTGTCGTTCAGATCGAAAACGGGCCGATCCACCTCAAGCGGCACATCGCTGGCCAGCGCCCGCACCGTCGGATCATCCGGCGCGATCAATGGGTTTCCGGTCTCGGCCCGATGGGCTTCGACCTTCGGATGGCCGTCGCGTTTGTAGCCTTCGATCAGCACCAGATCGACCGGCGAGAGCCGCGCCAGATGCGCCTCCAACGGCGGCTCATCGGCCCCGCGCAACTCATGCATCAAAGCGAAACGCGCGCCCGAGGCCAAAAGCACCTCCCGCGCACCCGCGATGCGGTGGCGGTGGCTGTCTTTGCCGGGGTGGTCCACGTCAAACGTGTGATGCGCGTGCTTGACGGTTGAGACGGTGAAGCCGCGGCCCGTGATCTCGGCCACCAGCCGCTCCATAAGCCCGGTCTTACCTGCGTTTTTCCAACCGACAACGCCGTAAACCCTCATACCATCGCCTCTGCTTTCGCCAGATCTTCGGGCGTGTTCACGTTGAAGAAGGCCGCCTCATCGGGGAAGAGCGCCTCGCGCCCGTCGTGGTGCTCCGTCCAGAGCACCACCTTGCGCAGCCCGCCCGCCAAAGCGCTGCGCAGATCGTCGCGCAGCGCCACGGGCCAGAGGCCAAAGGTCGGATGCCGCGCCGTGCCGCGTTTGGCGTCCGGCGTGGCGGCGAGGGCCAGCGGATGGGCCATGCCATCGGCAGCCAGCAGCAGACGCGGCACCAGATCGCAGGGGAAGAAAGGCGTATCGGCGGCAGCGGTCACAATGCTCTCGGCCCCCTGTTCGGCGGCCCAGTCGAGCCCAGCAAGCACCCCCGCCAGCGGCCCGGCGAAGCCTTCGATACTATCGGCCAGCACCGGGAGGCCTAGGTCGGCAAACCGCGCCGCATCGCCGTTGGCGTTGAGCGCCAGCCCCGCAACCTGCGGCTCCAGCCGGTCGATCACCGAGGACAGAAGCGTGCCCTGCCCCAGCGGCAGCAGCCCCTTGTCGCCGCCGCCCATACGGGTCGCCTGCCCACCCGCCAGAATGACGCCAAGTGGTTGTTTCATGTGGTCAATCCTTCGCGCCCTTGCGCCCGCTTTTGCGCGGCTCTTCGGCCACGCTGGCCGGATCCGCATCGCGGATGAGCCGCCCCTCCCCGGCCAGACAGGTAAAGCGCTGCCCGCGCATCCGCCCAATCAGGGTCAGGTTCACCTGCTGCGCGATCTCCACCCCCCAAGCGGTAAAGCCCGAGCGGGACGCCAGCACCGGAATGCCCATCATCGCCGTCTTGATCACCATCTCAGAGGTCAGCCGCCCGGTGGTATAGAGCACCTTATCCTCGGCCCCGACCCCTTCGGAAAGCATCCAACCCGCGATCTTGTCGACCGCGTTGTGGCGGCCCACATCCTCCATATAGACCAATGGCCGATCGCCTTGGCAAAGCACTGTGCCGTGGATCGCACCGGCCTCCAGATAGAGGCTCGGCGTGCGGTTGATCTTGGCCGCCAGCGCATAGAGGTCGGATGTGCGCACCGACGTCTCGGGTAGGCTCACCTCCGCCAGCCCCTCCATCATATCGCCAAAGACCGTGCCCACGGCGCAGCCGCTGGTGCGGGTCTTGCGCTGCATCTTGTCTTCGTAATCGGTGGCCCGTTTGGTGCGGACGACGACAGTCTCAAGCTCTTCGTCGTAATCGACACCGGTGATCTCTTCGTCTGGGCGCAGCATCCCCTGATTGCGCAGAAACCCAAGCGCCAGATAGGCTGGGTAATCGCCAATGGTCATGGCGGTCACGATCTCTTGCCGGTTGAGGAATATTGTCAGGGGGCGCTCTTCGACCACATTGATCGCCACCTCGGCCCCGGTGTGATCCACGCCAGAGACGCTGCGCGTCAGCCGAACAGCAGTCGGATCCGGGGCGATCAGATAATTGCTAAGTTCATTGTCTCGGGCCAATTGTATCCCCCTGCGGTTAGGTCTAAGCCTTTGACATTATATTTAAGAGTTCGCCATGGCCATCACCACCACCAAATCCGCCTATCGCAAAGGGATCGTCGACGCACTGCCCTTCGTGCTGGTGATCATCCCCTTCGCCTCGCTCTTTGGCCTATTGGCGACCGAGGCCGGGCTGAACGTGTTCGAAACGCTGACCTTTTCGATCGTGGTGATCGCCGGGGCCGCGCAGTTCACGGCGCTGCAACTGCTGCAAGAAGACGTACCCACGGCGATCATCCTCGCCTCTGCACTGGCGGTGAACCTGCGTATGGCGATGTATTCGGCCTCTCTCACCCCGTGGATCGGCGGCGCGCCGCTGTGGCAGCGGGCGCTGGCGGCCTATATGACGGTCGATCAATCCTATGTCGCCGCCATGACGCAATATGAGCGCGACCCTGAGATGACGGTGCCGCAGCGCATGGCCTATTTCTTTGGGACCGTGACGCCGGTGGTGCCGCTTTGGTATATCTTCACGCTGATCGGCGCGATGGTCGGCTCCAGCGTGCCGGATAGCTGGGCGCTGGACTTCGCCATTCCGATCACCTTTCTGGCCATGATCGCGCCGATGTTCCGCACGCTGGCCCATGTGGCGGCGGCGGTCGTTGCGGTGGTCGTGAGCCTTTTCGCCGTCGAGGTGCCCTATGCGCTTGGGCTGATCATCGCAGGGCTCGCGGGCATGATCACCGGCGCACAGGTCGAGGCATGGATGGAACGGCGCAAACCGAGGAGCACGGCATGATGATCGATAGAACCGCACTTTGGGTCGTGATCATCGGCCTCGGGCTGGGCAGCTTTTTCCTGCGCTTTGTCTTTACCGGATTGGTCGGCAACAAACAGATGCCCGCGTGGCTGTTGCGGCATCTGCGCTATACCGCCGTGGCGATTCTGCCCGCGCTGGTGGCCCCGCAGGTGATCTGGCCCTCGGCCACCGGGGGGCAATTCGACCTGCCGCGCGTCACCGCGGCGGCGGTGACATTGGGCGTGGGGCTGGTGACCAAGAACGTCCTCGCCGCGATCCTGTCGGGGGCCGCGGCGCTTTATGGGATGCTCTATCTGGTGGGGTAAGCGCGGGCGCTACTGCTGGGCCAGTTGCGCCGCGCGCAGGGCGTCGATCACATCGCCCTCATCGTCTTCGTAATATTTCGTCGTGGTGACACCCGGCAGGGCCTCGAACCGCTCTTGCAACTTGACGGGATAGTAGGTCGACCCGACGCTTCGAAACCCCGGCAACTGGCTGAGAATGCCGCTGGTGGCATTGGCGCAAAAGGCACCGGGCACCGCGCCATTCGCAGTCACCAGTTCAAGCGCGCGTTCGGCCACCTCGGGGCTGACGGGGATTTCCTGGCTGACCACATGAAAGGTGCTGCGCGCATGGGCCGATTTATAGGCCTGCAACCACGCGGGCGTCACCCCGTAGAGCACATCGCCCCGCTCGGCCATCCGCGCATCCCGAAACGACCCCGCGGGGTCAAAGATCACCCGTTGCGAGCCATTCACCATCAGCGCGCTATGGCCGCCGCTGCCGGTGCGGTTGTTCACCATGGTCATCAATGTCAGGGAGGGCGGCTCGGGCGCGCGGTAGGCTGCACGCGCCACAACGTCGGGCGGGCTATCGGGGCTTTGATCCACCGAACAGCCTGCCAGAACGCCAACAAGTGCAATCGACGCTAAGAGAGTTCTCAAACCGTTACCCTCGCGCCTAGGGATAGGACGTGATCAACCGGCAAAGATCGCCAGCAGAACAAGAATCACAAGGATGACGACGGTGCCGCGTGTCACGAAGGACATGAATCCGTCAAAGGTCTTTTGCTGCTCTTCGTAATTCATGCTGCCGTGTTCATGTTCAGCCATTTTCGTCTCCCTAAGACAATTTGTTGGCGCTGATTAACCTATTCGCATCACCCTGTCACGGGGGGATGATGCGCAGAAAACCATACTAGCTTTGCGCAGAACCACGCGCTATAGGGGAATCTTACACTTCCCCGCACGTTATAGACTCTTTCAGGTTTCGTCGTCTTCCAGATCGGCAACCAGTCGAAAGCCGATCCGTTGCGGGGCGGCATCGGGCACCTTTTTTGGCAAGGCCCGCAGCATCACGTTCAACTGCCCCACATGCTGCACCAATTGCGCCCGCGCCCCTGCGGGATCGACGCCGTAAAAGGTGATGATATCGGGGTCGAAATACCCCATACCTTCGATCCGCAGCACCCCGGCGTCGCCCCCGGCAAAGCCGATCGCCGCCTCATGATCGTTGTCGAGCTTTTCCTCGAAATTCTTGAGATAAAGCACCACCCGCTCATAGGCCCATTGGGCGGGGGATTTCTGCTTCACCGGCTTGTCGGTGACGGATTTGGGCAGGGGTTGATCGCCCGACTTGGGCTGATCGGTGCCCGTATGCACCTCATGCATGCGCGGTAATGCCGCAGCCTCATAGGCCTCGGCTGCCGTTTTCACCTCATCGCCCATCGCTCACCCCTTGCGCTGATACACCCATGCGCCATCCGCCGCGCGCAAGCTGCGCGTGGCCTCTCCGGCTTGGTAAAGGTGGCTCAGATGGGCGACGGCTTCAACCAGCGCGAGGCCATATTCCGCCTCACCGATGTTGCGTTTGAACAGCGGCGCGAAACATTCCGAGGCCGATTTCGGCGTGTCGATATAAGCCAGCAGGCGGCGCAGGGCGCTGTGGTGGTTCTCAATCAACTGCTTCAGCCGCGTCGGCAGGCCGGTGAAGGGCAGCTTGTGCCCGCCAAGCACTAGATGATCCTCCCGCGCCAAGGGGACGAAATGCTCACAAGCCTCCAACCATTCGCCGATGGGGTCGGCCATCGGCTCAGTCGGGTAGACGCCGATGTTGGGGCTGATGGAGGGCAGAATCTGATCCCCCGCGATCACCAGATTGTCGTCCCGGCTCCAAAAGGTCGCGTGTTCGGGGGCGTGGCCATTGCCGATATGCACTTCCCAATCGCGGCCACCCATGCGGATCACATCGCCCTGCCGGATGCGAGTGAACCCCAGCGGCAGCGGGGCCACCACATCGGCGAAATTGAAGGGCCGCTCATTGGCGCGTTTGTCATAGAGCGCCGACGCCATCCCCGCCTTGCGGTAGAACGCAAGGGCTTCGGCGACCGGCACCTCTTGGACATCCAGCGTCAGCATCCGCGCGGTCAACCATGCGGTGCGCGTGGTGACCAGTTCCGCCCCGAACTCGCTCTGCAACCATCCGGCAAGGCCGATGTGATCGGGGTGATGATGGGTGACGACCACACGCGAGATCGGCTTGCCGCCAAGCGGCCCTGCCATCAGCCCGCGCCAAATTTCCTTGGCCCGGCGCGAGGCAAAGCCCGTGTCGATCACCGTCCAGCTATCGCCCTCGTCCAAGGCATAGACGTTGACGTGATCGAGCTTCATCGGCAGCGGCAGGCGGAACCAAAGCACCCCCGGCGCCACCTCGATCGCCTCCCCCTCGGCGGGCGGCACCTCCCAAGGATAGCGCAGCCCCTTGGGCGTTTTCGGCTCGGCGGCGGAGAGGGTGGCCTGCTCTGTCATCTGCTTTTCAGGTCTTCAACATCAAGCGCATAGAGGTCTTCCGCCCCGGCCTGCGCATGGGCCAACAGGCCCTGATGCTCGGGCAAGAGACGTTGGATATAGAACCGCGCCAGCTTGGCCCGCGCATCGCCTGCGCCGGCGGCCTTCTCGGCCATGGCGGCTTGCAGATGCAGATGCCCGCCCATCACGCGGGCGAAGGCGCGCAGATAGGGGACGGCACCGGCGAAACGGGCGTTCATGTCCTTCTGCGCGGTCATCCACTCGGTCGCCTCGCGCAGGGTCTCGCTGGCCTGCCAGACCGCATCGGCCATGCGCGGGAAAGGGCCGCGTGCGGATTCGGCATGGGCTTCGATCTCATCCAAGAGCCGGTTCGCCGCCTCGCCGCCATCCATCATCTTGCGGCCCACAAGGTCCATCGCCTGAATGCCGTTGGTGCCCTCGTAGATCGCGGTCACGCGCACATCGCGGCTGAACTGCGCCGCGCCGGTTTCTTCGATAAAGCCCATGCCGCCATGCACCTGCACGCCCATTTCAGCAACGCTGATGCCCACATCGGTGCCGAATGCCTTGGTGATCGGGGTGAGGAACGCGGCCCGGGCGGCCCATTCATCCCCCTGCCCGGCGCGCGCCATGTCACTGGCATAGGCACAGCTCAGCGCGATGGCGCGAGAGGCAAAGATATCGGCCTTCATGCTCAAGAGCATCCGGCGCACGTCGGCGTGATCCACGATGGTACCGGTGCCGCCTTCGACGGGGGAACGGCCCTGCTTGCGCTCCAACGCATAGTCCAGCGCCAGTTGATAGGCCCCTTCGGCCGCGCCGATGCCCTGTTCGCCGACACCAAGCCGTGCGTTGTTCATCATGGTGAACATCGCCGCCATGCCGCCGCCCTCGCGGCCCACCAGCCAGCCGGTGGCCTTGTCATATTGCATCACCGCGGTGGGCGAGCCGTGCAGGCCCATTTTATGCTCAAGGCTGACCACATTCACGCCATTGCGCTGGCCCGGCGCACCATTCTCATCGGGGATGAACTTCGGCACGAGAAAAAGGCTGATCCCCTTGGTCCCCGCCGGTGCCCCCGGCAGGCGCGCAAGAACCAGATGGCAGACATTGCCTGCGAAATCATTGTCACCCCAAGAGATGTAGATCTTCTGACCAGAGACGGCATAGGTCCCGTCGCCATTGTCTTCGGCCCGGCTGCTCAGCGCGCCCACGTCCGACCCTGCCTGCGGCTCGGTCAGGTTCATCGTGCCGGTCCATTCGCCCGAGATCAGCTTGGGCAGGTACAATTCCTTGATCGCGTCGCTCGCGTGGTGCTCCAATGCTTCGATCTGCCCTTGGCTCATCAGGGGGGCGAGTTGCAGCGACAGGCAAGCGCCGCTCATCATCTCGTTGACCGCGCTGGTCAGGGTCATCGGCAAGCCCATGCCGCCAAACTCCGGGTCCGCCGACATGCCGATCCAGCCGCCCTCGGCAATCGCGGCGAAACCTTCGGCAAATCCGGGAGAAGTGCGCACGACGCCGTTTTCCAGCTTGGCAGGGTGCAAATCCCCGCCCCGTTGCAGCGGCGCCAGCACGTCATCGCAAAGCCGTCCGGCCTCTGACAGGATCGCGCCGGTGACGTCTTCACTGGCCTCAGCGAAACGGTCGGTGCTGCGAAGCGTTGCGAAATCCAACACGTCCTCGATCAGAAAACGGTAGTCATCCACGGCGGCGCGGTACGGCATATCATATCCTCCTGAAAGGCGCGCTTGTTCTGGCAAGCCTGACATGGCCCTGATAAAGGCTGGTTTATGTTGCCGCCAGCATGAAATGCCCGGCCGCCCCCCGCAACCCAAACGCGGCGTCACGGGATGCTGCATGATCCGACAGGCCGAAACACCCGATGACCCAGCCGACCGAGACCCTGACCGCCACGCCCCAAGGGATCGCCCGCGCGGCACGCCTGCTGCAAGACGGCGCGCTGGTCGCCTTGCCGACGGAGACGGTTTACGGCCTGGGCGCAGATGCCCGTAATGGTGAGGCTGTCGCGGGTATTTACGCCGCCAAGGGCCGGCCCAGTTTCAACCCGCTGATTGTGCATCTGCCGGATATCGACACCGCCAAACGCTATGTCGACTGGACCGAGGAGGCCGACCGGCTGGCGCAGGCCTTCTGGCCCGGCGCGCTCACGCTGGTCCTGCCGCTGAAGCCCGACAGCGGGCTGTCGTCGCTGGTCACGGCGGGACTGCCGAGCCTTGCGGTGCGGGTGCCCGCCCATCCCGCCATGCGGCAGGTCTTACAGACGCTCGGTGGGCCGGTCGCCGCGCCCTCGGCCAACCCCTCGGGCAAGATCAGCGCGACCACGGCGGATCATGTGCTGGCGGGCCTCGACGGTAAGATCGCAGCGGTGCTGGACGACGGCGCCTGCCCCGTTGGGTTGGAAAGCACGATCATCGGCCTGACCGGCCCCCGCCCCGCCCTGCTGCGCGCAGGCGGTCTGCCGAGCGAGGCGATTGAGGCCGCGCTTGGCCAAGGGCTGGAGGTTGTCGATGGGGCCGAGATCATCGCGCCGGGGCAGCTCGCCTCGCATTACGCGCCCGGCGCGGCGGTGCGGCTGAATGCGCGAACGGCGGGGCCGGGTGAAGTGCTGCTTGGGTTTGGCGAGATGATCTGCGATCTCAACCTCTCCCCCTCCGGCGATCTGACCGAGGCTGCGGCGAAACTGTTCGACCACCTGCACCAGTTGGACGCCACCGGTCAGACCATCGCCGTGGCGCCGATCCCCGATCACGGGCTGGGCCGCGCGATCAACGACCGATTGGCCCGCGCAGCAGCACCGCGTTAGGCGTGCCCGGCTGAGGCCGACAGCCCCAAGGGATCGATCCCCAGCGTCTTGAGCGCCGCGCCCCATTTCTCGGGATCCGGCAGATCGAAAATCACCTCGGGCGAGGCTTCGCAGGTCAGCCATCCGTTCTGGGCGATCTCACCCTCCAACTGCCCCGGCCCCCAGCCTGCATAGCCCAGCATCAACTGCGCCTGCGCCGGGCCCTTGCCGGTGGCGATGTCTTCGAGGATGTCGCGGGTGGTGGTCAGGGCGATGCCATCGCCCACGCGCAGCGTCTCAATGGCCGAGCGGTATTCGTCGGAATGCAACACAAAGCCGCGCCCGGTCTCGACCGGCCCGCCGAAATGCACGGCCAGCGATTTGGCCTGCGGCGGCGTGTCTTCGACCAGTTGATCCAGCACATCCGACAGGCGCAGTTCCGGGGCGGGTTTGTTGACGATCAACCCCATCGCCCCCTGTTCGGAATGCGCGGAAAGGTAGATCACCGAATGCGCGAAACGCGGATCGCCCATGCCCGGCATCGCGACCAGCAGCTTGCCCGTCAGTTCCATCGTCTGCCCCGTCAACGCCCACCTCCTGAAGGTAACCTTTCTTTGAACATGGCCGCTTGCGCCCCACAAAACAAGAGAGGCGCCCCACCGCTCGCCGCATCAGCGAAACATGGATGATGCAAATGTGACTTGGCAGGCGCGGAAGGATACCGCATCAAGTCCGCATGACCATATCGCGCTTCTTTTCCGCCCTTCTCTCCTGTCTCACCCTCGCCCTGCCCGCCGCGGCGCAGGATGCTGTCGGCACGCCTTTGCAGGGCGATCTGCTCACTGGTTGGCAACAGTCTGACGGGCGGCGCGTGGCGGCGATCCGGCTGCGCATGGCACCGGGTTGGAAGACCTATTGGCGCAGCCCCGGCGATGCAGGCATCCCGCCGGAGTTCGACTGGTCCGGCTCGGACAACCTGCGCGACGTGCAGATCACATGGCCCGCGCCCAAGGTCTTTGACCAAGGCGGGGTGAACTCCATCGGCTATGCCCGCGAGGTGATCCTGCCGCTGACCATCACCCCGCACCGCCCCGGTGCGCCGGTCACATTGGACACCAGCATCGACCTTGGCGTGTGCAGCGACATCTGCCTGCCACAGACCATCCACCTGCGCGCCCTGCTTGACACCCGCGACAGCAAGCCCACCCCGGCCATCGCCGCCGCCTTTGCCGCGCGGCCCTATTCCGGCGCTGAGGCCGGTTTGAAAAGCGCCCAATGCAGCCTGCGCCCCACCGCGCGGGGGCTGGAGATCGAAACCCGGCTGGCCCTGCCCTCTGCCGGGGGTAAGGAGACCGTGGTGATCGAACCCGGCAATCCCAACATGTGGATGAGCGAGACCGTGGGCCAGCGGTCGGGAAATACGCTTGTCGCCAGCGGCGAGATGATCGCCGAGAATGGCACCGCACTGGCGCTCGACCGTTCCGCCATTCGGATCACGGTGATCGGCAAGAACCACGCGGTGGAGGTGACGGGCTGCACCACGGGCTAAACCCGCGCGCTACTTGCGGCGCTGATGCTCGTCCAGCCGCGGCATGATCTCAACGAAGTTGCAGGGCATGTGGCGGTAGTCCAACTGTTTGAGCAAGATGCCATCCCATGCGTCTTTACATGCCCCCGGGCTGCCCGGCAGCGCAAATAGATATGTCCCCTGCGCCACGCCGCCCGTCGCACGGCTTTGCACCGCGCTGGTGCCGATCTTCTCCATTGAGATCATGGTGAAGACCGTGCCGAAGGCGTCAATCTCTTTCTCATAGACATCGCGGTGCGCCTCGACCGTCACGTCGCGCCCCGTGAGGCCAGTGCCGCCGGTGCTGATTACCACGTCAATCTCAGGGTCCGCGCACCAGTCGCGCAGAAGCGCCGCGATGGCGGGGCGGTCGTCGGTCACGATCTTGCGCGCGGCCAGCACATGGCCCGCCGCTTCGATCCGCGCGACCAACACGTCGCCCGACCGATCCTCGGCCAAGCTGCGGCTGTCCGAGACGGTCAGCACAGCAATTCTTACGGGGATGAACGCCCGGCTGTCGTCGATCCTGCTCATGTCCGCTCCATCATTGCCAAACGCGCGGCCAAAGCCACGAAAATACCGCTGCTGATCCAGCCCAGCAGCCGTCCGCCCCCGGCCAGTCGTCGCCCGATCCCGGCGGCAAAGACCCCCACCGCGCCGTTGATGACGAAACCGCCCAGTGCCAGCACCGCACCAAAGGTCAGGAACTGCGCCAAGACCGGCCCGGCCTCGGGCACCACGAATTGCGGCAAGAAGGCCAGCACGAAAAGAATCACCTTGGGGTTTGTCAGATTGACGGCGAAACCGGTGTTGAAAGCGCGCCAACCGCCCATGCCGGGCGTCGTATCGCGCGGCTTTCCAGCCTGCCGCAGCGTTTGCACCGCAAGCCAGAGCAGATAGGCCACGCCGAGCCAGCGGATCATGTCCAGCGCCCAAGGCAGCGCCGCGACGACCGCGCCCAGCCCCAACCCGGCCAAAGCCACATGCACCAGCACGCCCGCCGAAATCCCCGCGCTCGCCGCCAATGCAGCCCGCGGGCCCGAGCGCAGCCCCTGCCCAAGGCAGAACATCATATCCGCCCCCGGCGTGAGGTTCAGCGCCAAGGCGGCGGGCACGAAGGCCAGAAGGGTCAGCGCATCAACCATCGCGCAGCTTTGCCTGAACGCTGAGCAGATCGGCCCAAGCCTCGCGCTTGGCCTCGGGATTGCGCAGCAGGTAGCCGGGATGCACCATCGGCATGCAAGAAAGATCAGCGGCCTTGGTCCAATTGCCGCGCAGGCGCATGATGCTGCGTTTCTCCAAAAGCGATTGGCAAGACCAATTGCCAAAGAGCACCAGCACCTTGGGCTTGGCCAATTCGATATGACGCTGCACAAAGGGGCGCATCATCGCGATCTCATCTGGCTTCGGGTCGCGCCCCTGCGGCGTGCGCCACGGCAAGATGTTCGACAGATAGACATTGCGGTCCCGCCCCATGTCGATCGCCGCCAGCATCCGATCGAGCATCTGACCCGCCCGCCCCACGAAGGGCTTGCCCGCGCGGTCTTCGTCCCGGTCGGGGGATTCGCCCAAGATCATCAATGGCGCGCCGGGCACCCCATCGGCGAAAACCAGATTGCGCGCGCCCTTGTGCAGCTCGCAATGCTCGAACCCTTGGATCGCGGCGCGCAGCTCTTCCAATGTCTGCGCGGACTGCGCGGCGCGGCGGGCCAGTGCCACCGGGTCGGGTTGCTCAGAGGCTTGCAGGGGCTGCGGCCCTTTGGCCAGCTTGGCGCTGGCCTTGGGCGGGCTTGCGGGCACTTCATAGCGGTTGACCGGCGCGTCGCAGATCGCCTCGGTCGCGCCAAGCTCGACCTGCCACGCCAGCATCTCTGCCGCCTGATGATAATCGAATGATTCCATGACCCGCAGCTTACGCCCTGAGGACGGGGGGCGAAATGCCCTATCGCCGCGCTTTACGCGCCAAGCCCCCCGCGCCTATAAGGCGGCAACAGCAGAAGGGATCGCCACCATGTCATTCGCCCATCGCCACCTGCTTGGCATCGAGCAGCTCTCGCAATCCGACATTACCACCCTTCTGGACTTGGCCGACACCTATGCCGACCGGAACCGCCAGCCGAACAAACATTCCGACGCGCTGCGCGGGCTGACCCAGATCAACATGTTCTTTGAGAACTCCACCCGCACGCAGGCGAGTTTCGAGATCGCGGGCAAACGCCTTGGCGCGGATGTGATGAATATGGCGATGCAGGCCAGTTCGATCAAAAAGGGTGAGACGCTGATCGACACGGCGATGACGCTGAATGCCATGCACCCCGATCTGCTGGTCGTGCGCCACCCGCAATCGGGCGCGGTGGACCTGCTGGCCCAAAAGGTGAACTGCGCCGTGCTGAACGCGGGCGACGGGCGGCACGAGCACCCCACGCAGGCGCTCTTGGACGCACTGACGATCCGCCGCGCCAAGGGGCGGCTGCACCGGCTCAGCATCGCGATCTGCGGTGACATCGCTCACAGCCGCGTGGCACGGTCGAACATCCTGCTTTTGGGCAAGATGGAAAACCGCATCCGCCTTGTCGGCCCGCCGACCCTAATGCCCAGCCAGATCGACCAGTTTGGGGTCGAGGTCTTCGACGACATGAAAAAGGGCCTCGAAGGTGTCGACGTGGTGATGATGCTGCGACTTCAGAAAGAGCGGATGGATGGCGGCTTTATCCCGTCGGAGCGCGAGTATTACCACCGCTACGGGCTCGACGCCGAAAAGCTGGCCCATGCCAGCCCCGACGCCATCGTCATGCACCCCGGCCCGATGAACCGCGGGGTCGAGATCGACGGCACCTTGGCCGACGACATCAACCGTTCCGTCATTCAAGACCAGGTCGAGATGGGCGTCGCCGTGCGCATGGCCGCGATGGACCTGCTGGCGCGCAACCACATCGCCGCCCAACCCGGCGCGGCCTGACCGGAACCCCGACGGGCCAAGCGGCGTTTTCCTGAGAACAGTCAAAGGAAGCCGTCATGCCCCATACAGAAGTCGCCCCCCAAGAAGCTGGCAAGGTCCGCGTCTATGCCCTCTCGCTCTCGGATGCCGAGGCGCGGGCGATGCGCGATGATGAGACCGCACAGGCCGCGGCCCTCGGGGTCGATCGGATCGACGCGGCCTATACGGAGGTCTTCCGGGTGGCTGACCTCGATCAACTGGGGCTTGCGGGCTATCTGCGCGACGGCAATGGCGTGAACCCCGACCAGATTGAGACGGACCGCAGCAAGCTTGCCGCGCTCGACGGTTGGGTAATGATCGTCTACTCCCGCGCCTTCGCCGGGCAGTCGCTGCAACTGGCTCCGATCCCGGCGCTGACCCATATCGGCACCTATACCGAAGGCGGCCCCGACACACCGGTGCAGGCGATGGAGGCCGAAGCCGCCCAGCCCTATACCGGCATCCCCCGCGTCGCCCCGTCCGAGCCCGCCAAGGGCGGCGGCGGCAAGACCATGGTGATCGTCGCAGTGGCCGTGCTGATCCTGCTCATCATCTGGTGGCTGCTGGCCTAAGCGCGAAAACCGCTGGCGCCCTTGGGGCCAGCGGGCTACATCTGGCCTATGCAAGAACCTGAACACGATCCGAAAATGTCTGGCCGTATCGCCATGGTCGCCCTTTTGGTGGCCTTTGGTGTGGTCGGGCTGATGATTTGGATTGGCGGCTAGCGGCGCGCGCGCCACGCCCGCGCCCAAAAGACCGCTTGGTTTGGGGGGCAATTTGGGGCATGACAGCGGCGCATCCGCTATCGCACCAAAGGCCCGCCCATGACTCAGTTCCTCACCAATCTGCGCCTTCTCGACCCTCAGGCTGGCACGCTTGAGCCTGCTGCGGTTCTGGTCCGCAACAAGGTGATTGCCGAGGTGCTGGCCGATGGGGCCACAGCGCCCGAGGGCGCGGAACTGGTCGATTGCGGCGGCCATATTCTCGCCCCCGGTATCGTCGACATCGGCGTCAAAGTTTGCGAACCGGGCGAGCGGCACAAGGAAAGCTACCGCTCCGCGGGCCTTGCCGCGGCGGCGGGCGGGGTGACCACCATGGTCACGCGCCCCGACACCGATCCGGCCATCGACAGCCCCGAGACGCTCGAATTCGTCACCCGCCGCGCCAATGAGGCGGCACCGGTGAACGTCGTGCCCATGGCCGCGCTGACCAAGGGCCGCGAGGGGCGCGAGATGACCGAGATCGGCTTTCTGATGGACGCAGGTGCCGCTGCCTTTACCGATTGCGACCGCGTGGTGACGGATACCAAGGTCTTCTCCCGCGCGCTCACTTATGCCCGCAGCCTCGGCGCGCTGGTCATCGCCCACCCGCAGGATCCGGGGCTGAGCAAGGGGGCAACCGTCACCTCTGGCAAATTCGCCTCATTGCGCGGCTTGCCTGCCGTCTCGCCCATGGCCGAGCGGATGGGGTTGGACCGCGATATCGCCCTCATTGAGATGACCGGCGCGCGCTACCACGCCGACCAGATCACCACCGCCCGTGCCCTGCCCGCGCTGGAACGCGCCAAGCGCAACGGGCTCGACATCACCGCTGGTGTCGGCATTCACCACCTGACGCTGAACGCGCTCGACGTGGCCGACTACCGCACCTTCTTCAAAGTAAAGCCGCCGCTGCGCGATGAGGAAGACCGCCTTGCCGTGGTCGAAGCCGTGGCCAGCGGTCTGATCGACATCATCTGCTCCATGCACACCCCGCAGGACGAAGAAAGCAAACGCCTGCCCTTCGAGGAGGCCGCCAGCGGCGCGGTAGGGCTGGAGACGCTGCTGCCCGCCGCGATGCGTCTGGTCCATGCCGAGATGATGGACCTGCCCACGCTCTGGCGCGCGCTGTCGCTGAACCCGGCCAAACGCCTCGGCCTGCCTGGCGGGCGGATTGCCGTGGGGGCGCCTGCGGATATGGTGCTGTTCAACCCCGACGCGCCCTTCGTGCTGGACCGCGCGACGCTGCGGTCGAAATCCCGCAACACGCCCTTTGACGGGATGCGGATGCAGGGTAAGGTCGTGGCAACTTATGTAGCAGGTTCCTGCGTTTACGAGGCGAATTGATGCCCCCAATCGAGACTTCCGTTGAATTGATCCTTTTCTGGGCGCTGGCAGGCTATGTCATCGGCTCTATCGCCTTTGGCATGTTGCTGGCGCGGCTGATGGGGCTGGGCAACCTGCGCGATATCGGATCGGGCAACATCGGCGCGACTAACGTGCTGCGCACCGGCAACAAAAAAGCGGCGGCGCTGACGCTGGTGCTGGACGGGGCCAAAGGGGCCGTGGCCGTTTTGCTGGCCCGTGCCTTTGCGGGCGAAGATGCGGCGCAGGCGGCGGCGCTTGGTGCGATGATCGGCCATTGCTACCCGGTCTGGCTGGGCTTTCGCGGCGGCAAGGGTGTGGCGACCTTTCTGGGCCTCATGCTGGCGCTGGCTTGGCCTGTCGGGCTGGCCTGCTGTGTGGTCTGGCTGGCGACGGCGGCACTCTCGCGCATCTCGTCGCTGTCCGCACTGGCGGCGGCGGCAAGCTCGACCTTTTTGCTGATTTTCCTCGGCTACGGGGAAATGCTGCTGTTGGGCATCGCCCTGACTTTGCTGATCTTTTGGCGGCACCGCGACAATATTCGCCGGATCCGCGCAGGCACGGAATCGCGCATCGGCCAGAAAGGCTGACACCGCTCGAGGGCGGCATCAGCCCCTTTCCCGTTCAGTAGGAATATTCCGCGTAGATACGGCTCAGATCGCCGTTCCATGGGCCGTGGTAATCCGCCAGCAGATCGTCGGCAGGCACGCGGCCCGTCTCGATGCTGTCGCGCAGGGCGTTGAGGAAATGCGTCTCATCCGGCACCAGCCCACCGGCGCCGGGACGGGCGCGGGCTTTCAGCCCCGCCTCTGACAGGGCCACGGCCTCGCGCGCCAGATCATGCATCTTAAGCCCGCCCACCTCGGCCTGAAGGCCGTGGGTGGAGGCGGCGATGCGCAATTCTTCCCGTGTCTCGGCATCCCAGCCTTTGACCAAATCCCATGCCCCATCCAAGGCGCTTTGGTCATACATCAACCCGACCCAGAAGGCCGGCAGGGCACAGAGCCGCCGCCACGGGCCGCCATCAGCGCCGCGCATCTCGATAAACTTCTTGACCCGCGCTTCGGGGAAGAGCGTGGTGAGGTGATCGGCCCAATCGCTCAGCGTCGGCTTCTCGCCGGGCAGAGCGGGCAACTCGCCTTTCAAAAAGTCGCGGAAGGATTGGCCGAGCGCGTCGATATACTTGCCGTCGCGGTAGACGAAATACATCGGCACATCGAGCGCGTATTGCACCCAAGCCTCAAAGCCGAAGCCCTCATCGAAAACGAAGGGGATCATGCCCGTACGCGCGTCATCCAGATGCCGCCAGACCAGACCGCGGGTGGATTTCACGCCGTTGGGCTTGCCGTCAAGGAAGGGCGAATTGGCGAAAAGCGCATTGGCGATGGGCTGCATCGCCACGGCGACGCGCATCTTCTGCACCATGTCGGCCTCGCTCGCGAAGTCGAGGTTGACCTGAACGGTACAGGTGCGGCGCATCATGGTGGTGCCCATGGTGCCGACCTTTTGCATATAGCCGTCCATCAGCTTGTAACGGCCCTTGGGCATCAGATCCATCTGCTCATGCGACCACTCGGGCGCGGCCCCCAGACCGATGAAACCGACGCCGATCTCATCCGCCACGTCTTTCACCTCGCGCAGGTGGGTGTTCACCTCATCGCAGGTCTCGTGAATGGTCTCGACAGGGGCGCCCGAGAGTTCCAACTGGCCGCCCGGCTCAAGGCTGATGTTGGCCCCGTCTTTCTCAAGCCCGATCAGCTTGCCACCCTCTTCGACAGGGGACCAATTGTGGCGGTCGCGCAGCCCTTCCAGCATCACCCGGATCGAGCGTTCCCCCTCATAGGGGAGCGGTTTGAGCGTGTCCTTGCAATAGCCGAACTTCTCATGCTCGGTGCCGATGCGCCACTGCTCGCGGGGCTTGCAGCCATCCGCCAGATACTGCGCCATTTGGTCGTGATGTTCGATCGGGCCGCCGCCGGATTGAGGAATGGACATATGCGAGGGCTCCGTTTTGAAGGGTCGTCTTGAGTGTCTTCTAAGTTGTCGACGTGGCGTCGCGTCTAGCAGGGATGGGCGGATTTGCCGGGGCTGTCAATGCAGCAAGACATGCGCCGGGCGCAGCGGCGCGCGCTCCCAGATCACAACGGCGTCATGGCGGGTCTTGCGTAGCTCAAAGAGCATCCTCTCGGTGCGCAGGCCCGGCAGGGCGGCGAAAGCGTCAAACAGCGCCTCGGATCCTGCGGCGTTCACCGGGATCAACAGGGGCGTCTCATCATCGCGCGGCTCAAGCCGCCAATGGGCTGGAAACATCTGCCGGTCGAGGCTCAGCCGCTGCAACTCGCGCAGGGCGACCGTGCCGCCGGTCAGCGGGCCAAAGTAGGTGATCTGCCCTTCGACGACCTGCACCGCGCCCGCACCATCGCCCTGCCCGCGAAAACGCGCGCGTTGCACGCCAAGCCAGATCAGCGCGGCACCGCCCGCCAGCGCCGCATAGCCCGGTACCGCCAGCAAGAAACCCGGCCCCGCGACCAGCCAGAGACCGAGGGCCATCAGCCCGCCGCCGACGATCGCCTCGCGCCAGCGCCAAAGCTGATCGCGAGCGCCTTGGCGCAGGAAACTCATCGGGCCACCCTTTGCATCACCAATCTCCCAAAGCCTGCTGCCACATGGTCATCGCCGCCACGGCCGCCGTATCGGCCCGCAGGATGCGCGGGCCGAGCGTGACCGCATGGGCGTGATCGAAACCATGCAGCCGTTTGCGCTCGCTCTCGGAAAAGCCGCCCTCGGGGCCGATCAGGATGGCCCATGGCCCCTGCGCATCCGGCGGCAGTGCGCCGCTTTCCCCGGCCAAAGCCTCATCGCAGAACATGATCTGACGGCTGCTGTCCCACTGATCCAGCAACCGCCCCAGCTTCTCAGCCTCGGCCACTTCCGGCACATAGGTGCCGCCGCATTGCTCTGCCGCCTCAACCGCATGGGCCTGTAGGCGCGGCTGCTGCACGCGGCCTGCATTGGTAAATTCGGTCATCACCGGCACGATCCGCGCGGCCCCCATCTCTGCCGCTTTTTCGACGATGAAGTCGGTGCGGGTCTTTTTGATCGGGGCAAAGAGCAGCCACAGGTCCGGCGGCATTTGCAACGGCCGGGTCTGTTCGACACAGGTCAGCACCCCGCCGCGCTTGCCCGCCTCGGCGACCTCGGCCAGCCATTCGCCATCGCGCCCGTTGAACAAAAGCACCCCGGCCCCGACCGTGAGCCGCATCACCCCAAAGAGGTAATGCGCCTGCTCGCGCGCCAAAGGAACCGTTTGCCCCTGCCCCAAGGGCTGATCTACATACAATCTGATTTTCGCGTTCATAGGGCCAGATATATGCACAACCAGCCGCCTTCGCCAGATGCTACGCCCGATGCGCCTGTTGCCGATGCGGTGGCCGACAATTGGGTCGACCGTCACGCCCCGGCGGGGCTGCGCCCCTACCTGCGGCTGAGCCGCGCGGATCGGCCCATCGGCACATGGCTGTTGCTGCTGCCCTGCTGGTGGGGGCTGAGCCTTGCGATCCTCTTCGACCAGTCGCCGCGGTGGGAGGATCTGTGGATCTTCGCGGGCTGCGGCATCGGCGCTTTCCTGATGCGCGGCGCAGGCTGCACATGGAACGACATCACCGACCGGCATATCGACGGCAAGGTCGCCCGCACTCGGCTGCGGCCCATCCCCTCGGGTGCGGTCTCGGTGAAACAGGCGCTGGCGTGGATGGTGGGGCAGATGCTGCTGGCACTGCTGATCCTGCTGTCCTTCAACCAAGCGGCCATCGCCATGGGCGTGCTGGCGCTCTTGCCGGTGGCGGTCTACCCCTTTGCCAAACGTTTCACTTGGTGGCCGCAGGTCTTTCTGGGCCTCGCCTTTAACTGGGGCGCCATGCTGGCTTGGACGGCCCATGCGGGCACGCTGCATGCGCCTGCCGTGGTGCTCTACCTCGCGGGCATCGCTTGGACGCTGTTTTATGACACGATCTATGCCCATCAGGATGCTGAGGATGACGCGCTGATCGGCGTGAAATCCACCGCCCGGCTTTTTGGTGAGAATTCCGGCAAATGGCTGCGGCGCTTCCTGATGGCCACGGTGGGGCTGATGGGCATTGCCGTGATCTATGCCGGGCTGCCCCAAGCCTCGGTGCTGGCGCTGGCGCTGGCCCTTGGCGGGCCTTGGGCGATGGGATGGCATATGGCATGGCAGCTGCGCGGGCTGGATACCAAGGACAATGCCAAGCTATTGCAGCTCTTCCGGGCCAACCGCGATACCGGCATGATCCCGCTGTTGTTTTTCGCGGCAAGCCTGCTGGCCTGATTGCACCCCCGGCAGGACGCGCGTATCAAGTCGCAAGCTTAACAATCAGAAGTCCGCCCATGCGCCTCTCCGCCATTTTCACGATCGCCCTGACCTTTGCAGCCGCAGCGGTGGTCTCTCTGGTGGCGGCGAGCTTTTCGGTACAACTGATCGAAGACACCTCGGAAATCGGCGTGCGTGACGCGCTGGACGCGCAGGGCATGACATGGGCCGAAGTGCAGGCCGATGGCTTGCAGGTCACCCTCGCCGGGATCGCGCCGACCGAGGCCGTGCGCTTTCGCGCCCTGTCGACCGCAGGCACCGTGGTCGACGCCGCCCGCGTCATCGACGAGATGGAGGTCGAGGCCCAATCCGGCATCGCCCCGCCCCGTTTCTCTGCCGAGGTGCTGCGCAATGACGCGGGCATCTCGATCATCGGCCTGATCCCCACCAGCACCGACCGCGAGGCGGTGATCGACGCCTTTGGCGACATGGCAGGCGACGCCTCGGTCACCGACCTTCTGGAATCCGCGGATTATCCCGCGCCCGAAGGCTGGGAAGACGCGCTGAGCTTTGCCGTGCAGGCGATGGCCGACCTGCCCCGGGCCAAAGCCTCGGTTGATGCGGGGCGGGTGACCATCACCGCCATCGCCGACAGCGCCGCCGCCAAGGCGCAGATGGAACGTAAACTGCAACGCGCCGCCCCGCCCAGCCTGCGGCTGCGGCTGGACATCGCGGCCCCGCGCCCGGTGATCACCCCCTTTACCTTGCGGTTTGAGATCGACGCGGAAGGCGCGCGTTTCGATGCCTGCTCTGCCGATACGGAAGCCGCCGCCGACCGTATCTTGAAAGCGGGCATCACCGCCGGCGCGCCTGAGAATGCCGATTGCACCATCGGTCTGGGCGTGCCCAGCCCGAACTGGGGCCGCGCCGTGGCGCTGACCATCGACGCGCTGCGCCGCGTAGGCCAAGGCAGCATTTCCTTCGCCGATGCGGACATCACCCTGCTGGCCGCGCCGGGCACCGAGGCCACCACATTCGACCGCGTCGTGGGGGAGTTGGAAAACGCCCTTCCGGATGTTTTCGCCCTAACCGCGAAACTGCCGAAAGTCGAAGACCCCGATGCAGGCCCGCCCGAGTTTACCGCGACCCTCTCGCCCGAGGGGCAGGTGCAACTGCGCGGGCGGCTCTCGACCGAGGGGCTGCGCGATCTGGCCGACAGCTACGCGAAATCGCATTTCGGCTCGGACAACGTCTATACCGCCGCGCGGCTGGACGAGACCCTGCCGGGCGATTGGGCCACCCGCGTCCTGACCGGGCTTGAGGCCATGGCCTCCCTCGCCAATGGCTCTGTCAAAGTCACGCCTGACCGGCTTGAGGTGATGGGCAATACCGGCAACAAGGAGGCCAACACCACCGTCGCCTCGCTCTTGGCCGACAAGCTGGGCGAAGGGGCGGATTACAGCATCGACATCACCTATCAAGAAAAGCTCGACCCGATCGCGGGCCTGCCGACACCGGAAGAATGCGAAGCCGAAATTCGCGAAATCCTGAAAATCGGCAAGATCACCTTTGAGCCGGGCAGCGCCACGATTGACGCCTCCGCGCTTGGGACGATGGACGATATCGCCGAGGTGCTGAAAAACTGCGGCGACATCCGGCTGGAGATTCAGGGCTACACCGACAGTCAGGGCCGCGAATCGATGAACCTGTCGCTGTCGCAAAGCCGCGCGGAATCGGTGCTGAACGAATTGCGCGCGCGCCGGGTGCTGACTTCCTCCTTCGTGGCCAAGGGCTATGGCGAGGAAAACCCCATCGCAGACAACAAGACCGAAGAGGGCCGCGAAGCCAACCGCCGCATCGAATTCCGCCTGATCCAGCCCGAGGCCGAGACCCCCGAGGACGAAACAGCGCTGGAATCTGCTGAAGAAACGGGCGATACCACGGCAGAAGAGATCGGGGAATCCGACGAAACCGAAGAAGGCAGCGGTGATGAGCAGAACTGAGTTTGTCCTGGCAACAGCCATCATTCTTTTCGTGGCCTTCTGCATGGGATGGTTCGCCAATTGGCTGCTGAACCGCTTTACCCGCGTGGCCGCCGATGACGTGGCCCAGCTGGACCGGATGAGCCAAGAGCTGCACGAGGCCGAGGAAACCCGTGATCAGGCGATCACCTATCTGCAACAGCGCGAGGCCGAGTTGACCAACCAACTGGCCCAGACCGAGGCCGAGCTGCGCGCCGCGATGGACGGGCTGCGCGACGCCCGCCATGAGGCCGAAGAGATGCGCGCCTATATCGAACGTCAGAAAGCCTAACCCCAGACCTTCGGAGCCCTGCCATGGCCAATCTCGCCCACTCCATGATCCGTGTCTTTGATGAGGCGGCATCGGTGAAATTCTACGAAGACGTGTTCGGGCTGAAAATCGCGGACCGTCTGGATTTCGACAGTTTCACCCTGATCTACCTGCGCGACGCCACGGGCGCATTCGAGCTGGAATTGACCGTCAACAAGGACCGCGAGACCGCTTACGATCTGGGCGACGGCTATGGCCATCTGGCCTTCGTGGTCGACGACCTCGAAGCGGCGCGCGAGACCGCGATCAAGGGCGGTGCTACCCCACGCGAGATCGTTGACTTCCGCCCCGCCGGAGAGACCGTGGCGAAGTTCTTTTTCGTGGCAGACCCCGATGGCTACCAGATCGAAGTCATCGAAAAAGGCGGGCGTTTCGCCTGAGCCGAAGGCTCACCAACGCTTCAACGCCGCCTCGTCTTCGTCTTTCGCGGCGACCCAAGTGTCCCCCTCTGCCGTGATCTCGCGCTTCCAAAAGGGCGCACGGGATTTGAGGTAATCCATCAGGAACTCCGCCGCCTCAAACGCATGCCGGCGGTGCCGCGCGGCGGTGGCGACCATCATGATCTGCTCCCCCGGCACCAGACGCCCATAGCGGTGGATCACCAGCGCATCCTGCAGATCGAACCGTGCCATCGCCTGCTCGGCAATCTCGCGCAGGGCCTTTTCGGTCATCCCGGGGTAATGCTCGATTTCCATCGCGCTCAACGTGCCCGCATCATTGTCGCGCACCACGCCTGTAAAGGTCACGATCGCGCCGCTGCTCCCCTCGCCCTTGGCAAAGCGCGCGGCTTCCTCACCCAGATCAAAGGGCGCTTCCTGCACCAAAACGCGCATCGCTCAGCCCCCGGTCATCGGGGGGAAGAAGGCCACCTCGCGCGCGCCTTGCAGCGGGGCGTCGAAATCGGTCAGTTCCTGATCCACGGCAACCCGCAGCGCGGAAAGGTCGGAAAAGGCCACTTCGTAGCGCTCCTCCCGACCCCGCAATTCTTCGACCAATTCGGCCACCGTGGCAGCTTGGCTCTCGACCCGTTCACGGGGCAAGCCGATGCGTTCGCGGACCCATGCGAAATACAAAACATCCATTAGCGTGGCTCCTTCAGATGCGGCTGCGCCTTGCGCAGATAGTCAAAGCCGGTGATGGCGGTCAGCACGGCGGCGACCCACAAAAGCGCCAGCCCCAGCAGCCCGGCCCATTCCATCCCGGCGAGTTTCCAGCCCAGCCCGAGATGATCTTCGACCTCGCCATCAAGGATCGCTTCGATCATCTGCTGGTCCATCCCGAAAACGCTCATCCCGAGGTAATGCTCGAACACGCCTTGCGAAAACAGCACGGCGATGGCGATCATCTGCAATGTCGTCTTCCACTTGGCCAGTTGAGTCACCTTCAACGTGCCGGCGACATCGCCCAGATACTCCCGCAGGCCCGAGACAAAGACCTCGCGAAACAAGATCAGCGTGGCGGGCAACACCAACCACGGCGACCAGCTTGAGAAGGCGACGATCACCATCAGCGCGATCACCACCATCGCCTTGTCGGCAATCGGGTCGAGCATGGCGCCGAGTTTGGTTTCCTGCGCCCAAGCGCGGGCAAGGTAGCCATCAAACCAATCCGTCACCGCCGCCCCGACAAAGAGCAGCAGGGCGAACCAATCGGCATAGGGGCGCGTAAAATAGAGAAACATGACCGCCACACCGGGGGCCGCGACCAGCCTGAGCAGTGTCAGGATATTGGGCAAATTCCATTTCATGACGTTATCCTATCTTGCGCCGTTCGTGGCTGAAAGGACGAAACCGCCCCGCCTGCGAGCCGTCGCCACCACGGGGCCGCCCCCCTAGCCTTTTTCATGGAAATAGCCGTAGATCGTCTCAGCCAGCGCATCCGATACGCCCTCGACCGCCTTGAGATCGCTAAGGTTCGCGCGGCTTACCGCCTTGGCCGAACCGAAATGCGCGAGCAGCGCACGCTTGCGCGCAGCGCCGACGCCCGGCACGTCGTCGAGCGGCGTGGCGCTGACCCCCTTGGCCCGTTTGGCACGGTGGGTGCCGATGGCGAAACGGTGCGCCTCATCCCGCAGGCGCTGCACGAAATAGAGCACCGGATCGTTGTGGCGCAGCGCCATGGGGCGCTTGCCGACGCGGTGGAACTCTTCCTTGCCCGCGTCGCGGTCGATGCCCTTGGCGACGCCGACCATGGGGATATCCTCGACCCCATGCTGCGCCATGATAGAGGCCACGGCGCTCACCTGCCCCGCGCCGCCGTCGATCAGCAGCAGATCAGGCCAAAGGCCCCGGCTGCGGTCCGGGTCTTCTTTGATAAGCCGTTTGAAGCGGCGGTGCAGCACCTCTTTCATCATGCCGAAGTCATCGCCCGGGGTCAGGTCATCGCCGCGGATGTTGAACTTGCGGTACTGGTTTTTCATCATGCCTTCCGGCCCCGCCACGATCATCGCGCCGACGGCATTGGTGCCTTGGATATGCGAGTTGTCGTAAACCTCGATCCGCTCGGGCGGCTTGGGCAGGTCAAAAGCATCGGCCAGCCCCTGCAAGAGCTTGGTCTGGGTCGCCGTCTCGGCCATCTTGCGGGCAAGGCTTTCGCGCGCATTGCGCAGGGCCCCGTCGACCAGTTCGGCCTTCTCACCCCGTTTCGGCACCAGGAGTTCGACCTTACGGCCCAGCTTGCCGCTCAGCGCCTCGGCCATCAGATCGGGGTCCTCGATCTCATTGCTGAGGATCAACTGCCGCGGCGGCTCGCGGGTGTCGTAGAACTGGCCGATGAAGGCCTCTAGCACCTCGGCGGCGTCGATCTCGCTCCCGATCCGGGGGTAATAGTCGTGGTTGCCCCAGTTCTGGTTGGCGCGGATGAAGAAGACCTGCACGCAGGCCTGACCGCTTTCCATATGCAGCGCGATAATGTCGGCCTCGTTCACCCCCTGCGGGTTGATGCCTTGGGCGGTCTGAACCTGCGTCAGCGCCTTGATCCGGTCGCGCAGGGCGGCTGCGCGTTCGAACTCCATCGCCTCTGACGCCTCTTCCATGTCCCGCGCCAAACGGCCCTGAATATCCGTCGATTTGCCACTGAGAAACCGCTCCGCATCGCGCACGGTCTCGCGATAATCCTCGGCCGAGATTTTGCCGACGCAGGGGGCGGAGCAGCGTTTAATCTGATGCTGCAAACAGGGCCGCGTGCGGCTGTCGAACATCGCGTTGGAGCAGTCCCGCAACAGGAACACCCGTTGCAACTGGTTCAGCGTCCGGTTCACCGCGCCCGCGCTGGCGAAGGGGCCGTAGTAGCTGCCCTTCTCCTTCTTCGCGCCGCGGTGTTTCTTGATCTGCGGGTAGTCGTGATCGGCGGTGACAAGGATATTGGGAAAGCTTTTGTCGTCGCGCAGCAGCACGTTGAACTTGGGCTTGAGCTGCTTGATCAGGTTCTGTTCGAGCAGCAGCGCCTCGGTCTCGGTCTTGGTCGTCAGAAACATCATCGAGGCGGTATTCGCGATCATCCGCGAGATCCGCGCCGAATGCCCCGTTGGCCGTGCGTAGGATGACACCCGCGCCCGCAGGTTCCGCGCCTTGCCGACGTAAAGCACGCGGCTTTCCGAATCGAGCATCCGATAGACGCCCGGCGAGGAATCGAGCGACTTCAGATAGGCTTGAATCACCTTGCGGCCTTGCGGCGGAGGGCTGTCGTTGGGCGTGTTCATCTCAGGCGCTGATTCTCGTGCTTCGCTGCAATAGGACGGCAATGGGGGCAAGCTTTAACATGTCCACCAAACATGTGGATAACTCTGCCGATAACTTCTGGGCATCTTGGATTTCTCTTTGTTTTTAACATGGTTCGCTGATTTGCCTATTTTTTAGGCGCGCCCATAATATCCTGATTTTCCTCATTCTTTTGTTTACCATGAAACAAGCCCCTGAAAACAAAAGGGTTTCGGTAACACTTTGGTTACATAGGTTAAGGACGTGCAAAACTTCCCGCATGCGCGTCAGTTTCGGGGGCTTTTAGGGCTTGTTTCCCATTGCAAATGCTCTCCGCCATCTGCGCAGATAAGCTGTCCCGTGACCCCCGGCGAATCGATAAAATACCCCAGTGCCGCCGTGATATCCTCGGGGTTCGCGCCGCGACCCAGAACCGTGCCGCGGCGCTGCGCGGCAAAGTCATCGGGGTCTTGATGCGGGCCTTGCAGGGTCGGGCCGGGCCCGATGCCATTCACGCGGATCGCGGGGGCCAGCGCCTGCGCACTGGTGCGCGTCATCGCCCATAGGCCCATCTTGGCGATCGTATAGGTGGTGAATTCCGGCGTCAGATTGCGCACCCGCTGGTCGAGCATATTGACGATCAAACCGCTGGCACGCGGCTCTCCCCCGGCGTCGGTATCCGAGGTCAGCCCCTGCCCCGCCATCGCCTGCGTCAAGACGAAGGGCGCGCGCAGGTTGCTGCCCATATGGCGATCCCAACTTTCGCGCGTGGCGCTGGTGATATCGTCCTGCTCGAAAATCGAAGCGTTGTTCACAAGGCAGGTGATCGGTCCGCCGAGCGCATCCGCCGCGCGGGGCAAAAGCGCCGCGGCTGCGGTGTCGTCGAGAAGGTCAGCTTGCAGGGCCACGGCGCGGCGGCCCATGGCCGCAATCTCGCCGACGGTCGCCTTGGCTCCGCTTTCCGAGGTGGCAAAATGCACCGCCACATCAAAGCCGCGCTGCCCGAGGTAGAGCGCCATGGCGCGGCCCAGACGTTGCCCGGCTCCGGTCACCAATGCCCGCCGCATCTGCTGCCCTCCTCAGATCAGGATGATAAACAAATAAAGCCCGTAAAGCGCGCTCAGCACCACGCCCCAAAGCCGGGTGATATCGCGCCCCAGATAGACGAAGGGGATCAGCAAGAGCGACGCGCCCAACATCACCCAAAGGTCGATCCGCAAGAAGGCTTCGTCGACCGAGATCGGACCGACAAGGCTCGCAATGCCGATGATCGCCAGCAGGTTGAACATGTTGGAGCCGATCACATTGCCAAGCGCCACATCCGCCTGACGGCGCAGTGCCGCCATCACCGTGGTCGCAAGCTCAGGCAGCGACGTGCCCACGGCCACCAGCGTCAGGCCGATCACCGTGTCACTGACCCCATAGGTCTGGGCGATAATCGTGGCGTTATCCACCAAAAGGCTCGCCCCCAAGGGCAGGCCGATCAGCCCGAGGATCAGGAACATCGCAATCTGCCAGCCCGCCATATCGGGGTCCGCGCCTTCGGGCTCCTCCTCTTCCTCTGCCGCACCGCTGCGGCAGGCGTGGCGGTGATCCTTTGCATCGCGGAAAGCGTCGTAAAGCATATAGACCAGACCGGCGAGCAGGATCAGCCCGGCGATCCAGTCAAAGACGCCGCGGAAGGCCAGTGCGATGAACAACAGCGAGGCCGCAATCATCTGGTTATAGGTCTTGCGGGTGCTGCATTCCGAGGTGTGCATCGTCGCCAAAAGCGCCGGAATGCCCAGCACCATCAGGATATTGGCCGTATTCGACCCCACGACATTACCAAGCGCCAGCCCCGGCACCCCGTCCAAAATCGCCTTGACCGAGATCAGCAACTCCGGCGCCGAAGTGCCAAAGGCCACGATGGTCAGGCTGACGATCAACGCAGGCACGCCAAGGCGCAGCGACAGGTTCACCGCCCCTTTCACCAGCGCATCCCCCGCAAACAGCAGGATCACGAGGCCAAGCCCCGAAAGTAGCCATGGCATCAGCATCAACGCCCTCCCTTACAGGCACAATCGCCTTTGCCAATGCGGTAACGTCCGCAGTCACTGCATTTAGACCGGGACAGACGTTTGCCCCCCAGCCAATGCATTTTTCCAAACCAAGCCATGAGGCCCATGGCCACCAGAAACAGCAAAACGATCTTGAAAACCATGGGCTAGAGTCCAAACCGCGCGAAGGCCGCGCGTTCCTCTATGCCCTGCACCGCGTCCTGCATCATCTGCACGCCAAAACGCGACAACAGCCCGCGTTTCACGCCATAGCGGCGCATCCTGACCTTGTCGCCAAAGCGGTCTTTCAGCAGTGGTTTCAGATGGCCGATCCCGTCGATCAACCCCAGTTCGGCAGCGCGTTTCGCCAGCCAGATTTCCCCGGTGAAGAGGTCTTGCCCCTCGGGCAGCTTGCCCGCGCGGCGGGTCTTCACATGGTCGATGAAATTCTCATGGATGTCTTCGAGAAGCACCTTCAGCCGCGCGACATCCTCAGGATTTTCCGGGCGGAACGGGTCGAGCATCGATTTGCTCTGCCCTGCCGTATAAACGCGCCGCTCGACCCCATGCTCGCGGATGAACTCATGCACCCCGAAGGAGGCCGAGATCACCCCGATGGAGCCGACGACTGAGCTTGGGTCCGCGTAGATCTCGTCTGCTGCCGCCGCCAGCCAATAGCCGCCCGAGGCGGCCACATCTTCGACGAAGGCGATGACGGGAATGTTCTTTTCTTCGGACAGGCGCCGGATGCGCGCGCCGATCAACGACGATTGCACCGGGCTGCCACCGGGGGAGTTGATTTCCAAGGCGACAGCGGCGGGCTTGCCCTTGGCAAAAGCCTTTTCGATGACCGGACCCATGGTGGCATCGTTCAACACCGCGCGGCCCTGCGCGCCGATCATGCCGGAAAGCCGGATTACGGAAACGCTGGGCGGGGATTTCAGGAAGGGCAGCCGAATTCTCATGCCCTTCATGTAGAACGCCCACCCCGCGCAAACAAGGCGGACGCCCAAGTTTCGTAGGCTCAGGCCCGCAGACGCCAGCCGGTGCGGAAAATCCACCAGATCACGCCGAGGCAAAGCGCCGTAAACAGCGCGATGGCGGCAAGGCTGGTGATGATCGGCACATCCGCCGCGCCGAAAAACGCCCAGCGAAAGCCCGAGATCAGATAGACCACCGGGTTGAAATGCGAGATCACCTGCCAGACCGGCGGCAGCATCGAGATCGAGTAGAAAGACCCGCCAAGGAAGACCAACGGCGTGACGATCAACAGCGGCACCAGTTGCAACTGCTCGAAATTGCCCGCCCAGATGCCGATGATAAAGCCCATCAGCGCAAAGCTGATGCAAGTCAGGATCAGCAAGGCCACCATGGCGATGGGGTGCTGGATCGTGATGTCGACAAAGAAGAAGGCCGTGATCAGGATGATCGTGCCGATAAAGAGCGCCTTGGTCGCCGCCGCGCCGACATAGCCGATGACGATCTCGAAGAAGTTGATCGGCGCCGAAAGCAACTCGTAAACCGTGCCGATGAACTTCGGGAAATAAATCCCGAAAGAGGCGTTGGAGATCGACTGCGTGATGACGCTGAGCATGATCAGCCCTGGCACGATGAAGGCGCCGTAGCTGACGCCCTCGACCTCATCAATGCGGCTGCCGATGGCGGCGCCGAAGACCACGAAATAAAGCGAAGTTGAGAGCACCGGGGAGATGATGCTTTGCGTGATGGTGCGAAAGAAACGCGCCATTTCAAAAGCGTAGATGGCTTTTATCGCGGTCCAGTTCATGCCGCATCCTCCTTGAGCAGGTCGACAAAGATATCTTCCAAGCTGCTTTGCCGTGTCGCCACGTCTTGCAGCACCAGACCGCTTTCCGCGACCTTGGAGAGCAGCTTGGTGATGCCGGTCCGCTCGGCATTGGTGTCATAGGTGTAGATCAGCGATTGCCCATCGGCGGATAATTCCACGTCCGGCGATTGCAGCGCCAGCGGCACTTCGGTGATCGGCTCGGTCAGTTGGACTTCGAGTTGCTTCTTGCCCATCCGCGCCATCAGCGCGTGTTTCTCTTCGACCAGCAACAATTCGCCCTTGGCGATGACGCCGATCCGGTCGGCGATGGCCTCGGCCTCTTCGATGTAATGGGTGGTCAGGATGATCGTCACGCCCGAGGCTTTCAGCCCCGCCACGATTTCCCACATATCCTTGCGCAGTTCCACATCGACGCCCGCGGTCGGCTCATCGAGAAACAGCACCTTGGGGTCATGCGCCAGCGCCTTGGCGATCAGCACGCGGCGTTTCATCCCGCCCGACAACTCGCGGATCTGGCTGTCTTTCTTGTCCCAGAGCGAGAGTTGCCGCAGGATTTTCTCCAACACCGCCTCATCCGCCGAACGGCCAAACAGCCCGCGCGAGAAGCGCACGGTGTTAATGACCTTCTCAAAGGGTTCGAGATTGATCTCCTGCGGGACCAGCCCGATCATGGAACGGGCCGCGCGGAAATCATCCCGAATGTCATGGCCGCCGACGGTCACCTTGCCGCTGGTCGCGGTGGTGATGCCGCAGATGGTCGAAATGAGCGTCGTCTTCCCCGCCCCGTTCGAGCCCAGAAGCGCGAGAATCTCGCCCTTCTCGATCTGCAAGTTGACCCCTTTGAGCGCCTCGAAACCGCCCGCGTAGGATTTACGCAGGTTCTGAATATCCACGATTGTCGGCATGGTCGTCTCCGCTTTGGTAAGGCGGGCAACCTAACTGGCTTTGCCTTGGGTGAACAGATGCCTTCAGGTCTTGGCGCGGCCGAACCAGCCCTTTTTAGCGGGGGCATCCTCTTCGGCGGTCTCGGGCTCCGCCTCTTCCTCCGCCGGACCTTCGAGCGAGTATTGCAGATTGTCGAAGAACTGATCCGCCATTTTCTTGGCGAAACCGTCGATGATCCGGCTGCCAAGCTGCGCCAGCTTGCCGCCGACCTTGGCCTCGACATCATAACTCAGCTCGGTCCCGCCGTCCTTTTCGGCCAGCCGCACCTCGGCCCCGCCCTTGGCGAAACCGGCGGCACCGCCCTTGCCCTCGCCGGTGATGGTCAGCGCTTCGTTCGGCACCAGATCGGAGAGCGTCACATGGCCCTTGAACGTCGCCTTCACCGGGCCGACCTTTTGCACCACCGTCGCGTCATAGCCCTCTTCGACTGAGCCTGAGACGTCTTGCGCGCCGGGTACGCAGGTTTGCAGCATCTCCGGGTCCAGCAATGCCGCGTAAACCTCGGCGGGGGTGGCGGCGATCTGGCGGGTGTCGGACATCTGCATGGCTGGCTCTCCCTTTGGCGTATCGCAACAGTCTAGCGGGTAATTCTGCGCAAACCAATGTCAAAGCGCTGGACCTCTCGCCCCGGGCTGATAGGTCTTTGCCATGACAAGTAATTCCCATAACCGCGCCGGACTGGCGATCGGGCTGATCCTTCTCGGCGTCGCCGCGATTTCGGTCAATGACATGCTGATCAAACGTCTGTCGGGCGGCTATCCGCTGCATCAGATCGTCTTTACCCGCTCGGCCATTGGGATTCTGCTGGGGCTGGTGCTGGTCAAGCTCGAAGGCGGGTTTCACCTGCTCAAGACGCGACAGCCGGGGCTGCATCTGCTGCGCGGGCTGCTCATCGTGATTTCGAACATGTCCTTCTTTCTGGCGCTGTCGGTGCTGCCGCTGGCCGAGGCGACGGCGCTGTTCTTTGCAGCCCCCCTCTTCATCACGGTGCTGTCGATCCCGCTGCTGGGTGAAAAGGTCGGCCCGCTGCGTCTTGGCGCGGTGATCGTGGGGTTCATCGGCGTGGTAATCATGATGCGCCCTTGGGCCAGCACCGCGACGCTCGAAACCTCCCGCTGGGTTCTGCTGCTGCCGGTACTGGCGGCGCTGACCTATGCGCTGAACCAGTTGATGACCCGCAAGCTGGGCGTGAACTCCAAAGCCTCGGCGCTGATGGTTTATATTCAGGCCGCCTTCGTCGCCGTGTCGCTGGGGTTCTTCGTCATCGCAGGCGATGGGCGGTTCGTGGATGAGGGCAGCAGTGCCTCGCTCCAGTTTCTGTTGCGCGCGTGGATTTGGCCTGCCCGTGAGGATTACCTCACCTTCCTCGGCATTGGGTTGAACATCGCGCTGATCGGCTATTGTCTGAGCCAAGCCTACCGGCTGGGGGATGCCGCCACCGTCGCCCCGTTCGAATATATCGGCCTGCCGCTGGCGGTGTTCTGGGGTTTCGTGATCTTTGGCGACCTCCCGGTCTGGGAGGTTTGGGTCGGGATCGCGCTGATCCTTGCCTCGGGTCTGTTCGTCTACCTGCGCGAGCGCCAAAAGGCGCTGCGCGTGACCCGTTTGCAGGGCGGGCGGCGGGCTTAAGCCGCCACCTTGACCACCACCTTGCCCGTCGCCTTGCGATCGCGCAGCAGGGCCAGCGCCTCATTGGCCTGTTCCAGCGGCATCACGTTGCTGACATGGGGTTTCAGCTTGCCCGCGACATACCATTTGATCAGCTCGGCGAAACTGTCGGTCAGCACCGAAGGTTTGATCTTGGCATAGCCGCCCCAGTAAAAGCCCAAAACGGTGAGGTTCTTGACCAGCAGGATATTGGCCGGAATCTGAGGCACCTCACCGCTCGCAAAGCCCAAGGGGATCAGCCGCGCTTCGGGGTTGCAGGCGCGCATGGCGGCTTTGAACTGATCGCCGCCCACCGGGTCATAGACCACATCCGCCCCGCCCAATTCCTTGACGATGGCGCGGATGTCGTCGGTCTCAGAATTAATCAGGTGGTCGGCGCCCGCCTCTTTACAGACGGCGAGCTTGTCTTCGCCGCGCGCCACGGCGATCACCTCGGCCCCCATCAGCTTGCCCAGTTCCACCGCCGTCAGCCCGATGCCGCCCGACGCGCCCAAGACCAGCAGCCGCTCGCCCGGCTGCAAACGCGCCTTGTAGTCCAAGGCCACATGGCTGGTGCCATAGGCGATCAGAAAGGCCGCCGCGTCGACCGCTGTCATCTCTTCGGGGATCGGCACGCAGACAGCGGCGGGAATGGCGGCATATTCGGCCAGACCGTCAAAGCCGGTATAGGCCGCCACGCGCTGGCCGACCTTCAGGTGATCCACCCCCGCGCCCAGAGCGGTGATCGTGCCCGCCATTTCCATCCCCAGCGTGAAGGGCAGCGGCGGTTTTTCCTGATAGGTGCCTTTGATGATCAACAGATCACCAAAGTTCAGCCCGCAGGTTTCGACTTGGACCAGCACCTCGCCCTGCCCCGGCATGGGCTTCTCAAGCTCTTGCAGGGTAAGCGGTTCGTCATAGGCGGTGACTTGCATGGCGCGCATCGGGCTGTCCTTTCGTGCTGCTTTGGCCCGAAGAGGCCAGAAGCCAGCGCGCTTGGCAAGACCCGTGGCCCGCGCCGCTGCGTTAGCCGGGCATGATCACCAGCCGGATGCCATAGGCCACCACCGCCAGCAGGGCGACGCTGGCCAGCCAAAGCGCCACGAACCAGCCCGCGCGTTTAAGCCAATGGCGCATCAGTGATAGCCCTCCTCGGGTTCGATCTTGCCGCGGAACACCCAATAGGCATAGGCGGTGTAGCTCAGGATCAGCGGCAGCAGCACCAGCGTGCCGACCAGCGCGAACATCAGGCTCTCATCCGGGGCGGCAGCCTCGGCAATGGTCAGGCTGGGCGGGACCATATGCGGGTAGAAACTGATCCCGATGCCGATGAAGCCCAGCACGAAGAGCGCCAGCGCGCAGAAGAACGGCTGCTTGTCGCCGCGGCGTTGCAACCCGCGCAGCATGCCGAAAGCCGCCAGCGCCACGAGTAGGGGCACGATGCCGCTGAAGAGCGCGGTGGGCCACGCGAACCAGCGTTCGAAATAGACTGCGTCGGTGAAGGGCGTCCAAAGGCTGACCAGCCCCATGAAGACCAGCGTCGCCACCGCCAACGGCCATGCAAGGCGGCGCATATGCGCTTGGATGCGGCCCTCAAGCTTCATGTTGAGCCATGTCGCACCCAAGAGCGCATAGCCCGTGGTCACCGCCATACCGGTCAGGATCGAGAAGGGCGTGAGCCAATCCCACCAGCCGCCCGCATAGGCGCGGCCTTCGATCTCAATCCCCTGAACCAGCGCGCCCAAGGCGATGCCCTGACAGAAAGAGGCCACCAGCGAGCCGCCGAAGAATGCCATGTCCCACAGCGGTTTCCAGCGTTTCGTGCGCCAACGGTACTCAAAGGCGACGCCGCGGAAGATCAGCCCCAGCAGCATGAGGATAATCGGCATGTAAAGCGCGGGCATCACCACCGCATAGGCCAGCGGAAAAACGGCGAAAAGCCCGCCGCCGCCCAAGACAAGCCATGTCTCGTTACCGTCCCAGATGGGCGCGACCGAGTTCATCATCACATTGCGCTCGCCCTCATCCTTGGTCATCGGAAAGAGCAGCCCAACGCCCAGATCGAAGCCATCGAGGATGACGTAGATCAACACCGCTGCGGCGATGATCCCAGCCCAGATGAACGAAAGTTCAAGTCCAAACATCTCAGCTCTCCTCGCCTTTGTTATGCGCGGTCTTGTCTCTGACCGCCGCCTCTTCGCCGACAGCAAGGATCGGTCCCTCGCCGCGCGCCGGGTCGTTCTGCGCCGCCCCGTCTTGCGCGTCGTCCCCTTGAACGTCGTCACGCTCGTCTTCCAGCACATGGCCGACAACCGGCTTGCGCATCATCGCCAGAATATACCAAGTGCCCGCGCCGAAGACGAAAAAATAGACCACGATGAAAGCAATCAGGGAGGTCGCGACCGCCGGTGCCTCGATCGGGGCAAGGCTTTCCGAGGTCCGCAACAGCCCGTAGACGGTGAAGGGCTGCCGCCCGACCTCGGTCGTGATCCAGCCCGCCAGCACCGCGACAAAGCCGGTGGGGCCCATCAGCAGCGCCAGCCGGTGCAGCATCGGCGCATCGTAAAGCCGACCGCGCAGCCGCGCGAATGCGGCCCAAAGGCCAAGCCCCAGCATCGCAAAGCCAAGCGCGATCATGATGCGGAAGGACCAGAAAACGATGGCCACCGGCGGCTCATCCGCGTCCGGAATCGTGTCCAGCCCGTCGAGCGGCGCGTTCAGATCATGTTTGAGGATCAGCGACGACAGTTTGGGAATCTCAACCGCGTAGTCGATGCGCTTTTCCTCGGGGTTCGGGATACCAAAGAGGATCAGCGGCGCGCCCTCGGGGTGGCTGTCGTAATGCCCCTCCATCGCCATGACCTTGGCGGGCTGATGCTCCAGCGTGTTGAGGCCGTGCATGTCGCCCGCAAGGATTTGCAGCGGGGTCACCAGCAAAAGCATCCACATCGCCATGGAGAACATCCGCCGCGCCGCCGCATCCGCACGATCGCGCAGCAGGTGCAGGCCCCCGACCCCGCCGACGACCAACGCCGTGGTCAGATAGGCCGCAAGCACCATATGCAGCAAACGGTAGGGGAAGGACGGGTTGAACACGATCGCCCACCAATCCTCGGGCACGAACTGGCCCACGTCATTGATGGCAAAGCCCGCAGGCGTCTGCATCCAAGAATTCACCGACAAGATCCATGTGGCCGAGGCCAGCGTGCCAAGCGCGACCAGCGCTGTGGCGAACATATGCAGCCCGTCGCCCACCCGCTTGCGGCCAAAAAGCATGATGCCCAAAAAGCCCGCCTCAAGGAAAAAGGCCGAGAGCACCTCATAGGCCATCAGCGGCCCGACCACCGGCCCCGCCTTGTCAGAGAAGACCGACCAGTTGGTGCCGATCTGGTAGGACATCACGATGCCCGAGACGACCCCCATGCCAAAGGCCACGGCGAAGATTTTCTTCCAGTAGTTGAAGAGCTTCAGATAGGTCTCTTCGCGTTTCCACAGCCAGAGCGCGTTGAGCACAGCCAGAAAGCTCGCCAACCCGATCGAGAAAGCCGGGAAGATGATGTGGAACGAAACCGTGAATGCGAATTGCACCCGCGCTAGGATTTCGGCGGTGTAACCGTCGAGCATATGAAGCCCCCGCGTATTGTTTCCTGACCTATATAGGACCGGGCGGCGGGAGCGGCACAGGCTAAATTGCCGCAGTGCTTGGCCCGCGTTCTAGCTGTCGAACGTCACCACGACGCGCAGCCCCGGCGCGTTGTCGGCAAGCTCCAGCCTTGCCCCATGGAGTTTCGCGACCCCATCGACCAGCGGCAGACCCAGCCCATGACCCGGCGTGCCCCGGCTGCGATCCAGCCGGTAAAGCCGCTGCAACACTTTGTCGTGGTCCTCAGCCGGAATGCCGGGGCCGCCGTCAGCCACCGTGAGCGTGACCTCCCCCGACGCCTGTTTCAGCGATATCTCAACCGCCTCGGCATCGCCGGAATGGCGCAGGGCGTTTTCGATCAGATTGGCCAGCAGTTGGCCCAACAGCGCCCGGTCGCCCGTGACGTGGACAGGCGTTTCCGACAGGTCGCAGATCAGGCGTTTACCCTGCTCCCCTGCTGCGGGTTCGTAAAGCTCGACCATGGTGCGGCAAAGCGCGGTGAGGTCAACGGGGGTGAAATGAGCGCGGGCCTCGCCCTGCTCCACCTGCGCCAATTGCAGAAGCGATTGAAAGATTGCGGCGATGCCGTCCAACTCGGCACGCGCGCGGGCCAGCGGTTCGGCAAGGTCAGCGCCCGTGGCTTCGGCCCGGTCCAGATCGTCGAGATGGACGGAGACACGCTGAATCGGGGTCTTCAGGTCATGCGCGATATCGAGAGAGACCTGCCGCAGCGCCGCGACAGAGGTTTCCTGCGCCCGAGCCATCTGGTTCACCGCCTCGCCGATGCGCAGCAGGTCATCCGACCAGCGCGGCCCCGGCGCGACCCTTGCGGCCAGGTCCCCTGTCGTCAGCCGGTCTAGCGTGGCGCGGATCACCTCCACATGGCGTTTGGAGCGGCGGGCAAGGATCAGCCCGCCCGACAGCGCGATCAGCACCGTGGGCAGCAGGCTTACCAGCAGAATATTGACGAAAACCTCGCGCAGGGCCGTGATCTCGGCCCGGCTGCGCGCGATGGTCAAAAGCCCGCCATAGAGCGTGTCGGTCAGGGTCAGGTAAACACCCCGATACTCCGCCCGCGCCGCGCCGATCGAGACGATGTGATAGCCCTCGTTATCGCGCGCGATGGCCCCGTTGCCATAAATGCGCCCGTTGGGACCGATGTAGCTGAGGATCAGCCGGTTCGGGTCGGTCTCACGCGATTCCGCCTCGACCAGCCGCGCGAGGGCGGCGGCGCCGGGGGCAGCACGAAAGCCCGCCATGTCCTGTGCCAGATCGGCGCGGATCGCCTGTTCGAAGGACCGCTGGGTGACGGCATAACTGGCCGCGAGGCTGAGCAGGCTGACGATGGTGAACAAAAGCACCAGCAAAAGCGCCAGACGTAGCGGCATTGACCGCCAGAGCCCCGCCAGCCGCGCCCTCATGCGTCGATCCTATAGCCAGCGCCACGCACGGTCTGGATGAGTTCGCTGTCAAAGGGCCGGTCGACCTTGGCGCGCAACCGGCTGATATGGGTCTCCACCACATTGGTCATTGGGTCAAAGGAAATGTCCCAGACCGCCTCCAGCAGCATGGTGCGGGTCTGCACCCGGCCCTTGCGGCGCAAGAGATGCTCCAAGAGGGCAAACTCCCGCGGCAGCAGGTCGATCTCTTGGCCCGCCCGCGTCACCCGGCGGCTGATGAGGTCCATGGTCAGGTCGCCCGCGCGCAGGACCGTCTCCTGCTCCAACGCCTGCGGGCGGCGGGCCAGTGCGTTGACCCGCGCCGAAAGCTCTCCGAAGGCGAAGGGTTTGACCAGATAGTCATCCGCCCCGGCATTGAGCCCGTCGATCCGGTCCTCCACCGCGCCCATGGCCGTCAGCAGCAGGACCGGGGTGGTATTGCCCGCCCCACGCAGGGTTTTCAGCAGCGTCAGCCCATCCAACTCGGGCAGCATCCGGTCAAGGATCAGCACGTCATATTGCCCGGTGGTGGCCTGTACCAACCCGTCGCGGCCATCCGCGACCACATCCACCGCATGCCCCTCTTCGCGCAGGCCGCGCGCGATATAGGTGCTGGTGGTGGTATCGTCTTCGACAACAAGCAGTTTCATCGTGTCCTCATGTAGGATTGCCGATGAATTATGCCAAATTCGCCGCCCGTGCAGCCCAGAGGCGGCAATCTCACAAATTTGTATAGGGCACGGCAAGGCACTGTAAAACCGCAGGTCCAGATAGGCTCCCGGAACGACCGAATGCACAGCAAGGAGCATGCAATGACCAAGACCCTTTCCAAAGCCCCCCGCGCCGCCGCCCTTGCGCTGAGCGCCGCGATGGCCGCGACGCCGATGCTGGCGCTGGCCCCCTCGGCCGCGCTTGCGGTCCCGCCGGGCGGCTATGCCGACCTGGTCGAGGCCGTCTCCCCGGCCGTCGTCTTCATCGAAGTGACCGGCAAGCAGCAGCAGGCCGTGGCCCAGCAACAGCTGCCCCCCGGCATGCCCGAGGAACTGCGCCGCCGGTTCGAGCACATGCTGCCCGGTCAGGATGGCGCCGCCCCCGCTCCGCGTCAGGGTCTGGGTTCGGGCTTCATCATCTCCGAGGACGGCCAGATCGTGACCAACCACCACGTCGTCGCAGGTGCCGAGACAGTGACCGTGAAACTCGCCGATGGCCGTAAGTTCGACGCCGAAGTGGTGGGCAGTGACGCGATGACCGACATCGCGCTGCTAAAGGTTGCCGCGGATGTGGACCTGCCCAAAGTGGACTTCGGCACCTCGAAAACCCTGCGCGTGGGTGATGAGGTCGTGGCCGTGGGCAACCCCTTTGGCCTTGGCGGCACCGTCACTTCGGGCATCGTTTCGGCCCTGTCGCGTGACATTCAGGCCGGGCCTTTCGACGACTTCATCCAGACCGACGCGGCGATCAACCGCGGCAACTCGGGCGGGCCGCTCTTTAACAGCGAAGGCGAAGTCGTGGGCGTGAACACCGCGATCCTGTCGCCGGGCGGCGGTTCGGTCGGCATCGGCTTCTCGGTGCCCTCGGATCTGGTGCAGACCATCGTCGCCGATCTGGCCGATGACGGGTCGGTCGAGCGGGGCTGGCTGGGCGTGCAAATCCGGCCCATGACCCCCGAGGTCGCCAATGTGCTGGGCTATGACGAGCCGCGCGGCGCGGTGATCGAAGCGATCACCGAAGACAGCCCCGCCGCCAAAGCGGGCCTTAAGAAGGGCGACATCATCCTGTCCTTCGGCGACACGGAAGTGGACGATCTGCGCGACCTCACCCGCGCCGTGGCCACCACCACGCCCGAGAGCGCGGCAGAGGTCGTCGTGCTGCGCAAAGGGTCTGAACAGACCCTCGACGTGACCGTGGGCGCGCTGGAACCCAAGCCGGCGTGATCCACGCCTTCCCGGCGCCCCTCATGCCGCCGGGAAGCCCCAGCCCTTCGCCCTCGCCGGGGGCTAGGCAGCCTGCCCCGGTGGTCCTGCACTGCCGGGGCTTTTTACGTCCCCTCGCCGCCATCACCTTCGCCTGATGGTGCATTATGCATATGGAACCGCACCAGTTCCGCCACGGAATTCGCCTCAAGCTTGCGCATCACCCGCGCGCGGTGCACCTCGACCGTCTTGATGGAGATGTCCATCTCGCTGCCGATCTCACGGTTCGACAGCCCAGCCGCCACCCGCTCGAACACCCGATGCTCCTGCGGGGTGAGCCGGGCCAGAAGCTGCGCATTTTCGACCTCTGCCGCCTTGCTCCTGCGCCGGGCCGCATCGGACTGCAGGGCCGCGTTGATCAGGTCGAGCATGTTTTGGTTGTTAAAGGGTTTTTCAATAAAATCCACCGCCCCCGCCTTCATCGCCGTCACAGCGGTAGAGACATCGCCGAAGGCCGTCATCAGGATCAGCGGCAGTTTGATCCCCCGCGCGTTCAGCGCCTTTTGCAACTCCAAACCGCTCATCCCCGGCATCCGCACATCGCTCACAAGGCAGCAGCAACCGCTGTCCTCATAGCTATCGAGGAACGCTGCCGCCGATGCAAAGGGAATGGCGCGCAGCCCGACGGAGCCCAGCAACCACACCAGAGACTCCCGCACCGCGGCGTCATCATCGACGACGTAAACGATCCCTTCTTCCGACATTCTACTTTTGCACCTCCAGCGGCAGACGCACGGTCAGGCAGGCGCCTTCGGCATCGGATTTCGTCACAGCGATCGTTCCGCCATGGGACAGAACGATCGTTTCGCAAATCGCCAGCCCCACGCCAAGCCCCTTGTCCTTGGTCGAGCGGAAGGCGCTGAAAGCGGTCTGCGCGGGCATGTCCGGGGCAAAGCCGCGCCCCGCATCGGCCACGTCGATCACGATCTCCCCAGCTTCGCAGCGCGCGGTGACCGAAACTTCGGCATCCGCACGCTCCGCCTCCCGACAGGCGTCGATGCCGTTCTTGATGAGGTTAATCAACAGCTGCTCGATCTCGATCCGGGCGCAATGCAGGGCGACTTCGCCACATTGATCGTTGATGGCCACGGTGACCCCGGTGGCCGAGCTTTCGGGCTGGATCAGCAGTTGCACCGAGCGGAGGATCTCGTCAAAGCGGACCGCATTGCGGTCGGCATCGTCGCTATGCAGATAGTTCGACATGGAGCGCAGGATGGCGCTGGCCCGTTCAGATTGGCTTTGCATATTGTTGAGCACGGCGATCATATCCTCTCTCTCAAGCTGGTCGTTCTTGGCACGCAGCACGCAGCCTGCGGCAAAATTGTGAATAGCGGCTAAAGGCTGGTTCAATTCATGGGCGATGGCGGCGGTCATCTGGCCCAGAGTTTCGCGCCGGTTGAGCAGTTGCAGCGCCGTTTCATGCCGGTGCAGCCGCTCTTCGCGCTCGACCTTTTCGGTGATGTCGGCGGCGATGGTCAAAAGCCCGCCCGCGGCCACGGGGTAATCCGTCACCTCTAACCAACGGCCCGTCGATGTCCGCGCACGAAAGAACTTGGCCGGGGTGTTGCGCCGGTCGCGCCGCTGCGCGCTCCAGCGGAACTTGCCTTCGGTGGTCGTCGCCAATTTGCCGGTCTGGGTGAAATGGGCGAGCAGTTCATCGAAGTGTTTTCCGATGATTTCGCCCTCCATCCCGGCATAGGTCGCGCGATATTCCTCGTTGCAATAGACCAGACGGTCGCTGCTGTCGAAGAGCGCCACCATGGTCGAGATATTCTCGAAAGCCAGCGCCAAAGCCTCCAGCGCGCTTTTGCGCTCGGTCTCGGCGGTGGCGATTTCGGTCATGTCGAAACAGGTGCCGCGATAGCCTGCCAGTTCCGCTTGGGCATCGAAGAAAGGTTTGCCCGACATGTCGATCTGCCGTGTCCGCCTCTTGCCCAAGGACAGGACCAACCGCAGATCACGAAAGGCTTCTCGCGCGGCGAAGCGTTGTTGTAGCAGCTCGTAATCCCCTTGCTCTTTCGCCACATCGGCTTCGGCAAGGGTCTTACCCAGATCGAAGATCGGGGTCTCCGCATCGGTCTGACGGCCCCCGCCTGACAGAAAGGTGAAACGCCCTTCGGCGTCCATCTCCCAGACCCAATCGGTCGCGCTTTCGGTGAAGTCGCGAAAGCGGGTTTCGCTTTCCACCAGTTCGGTCAGCACGTTTTGCTGATCCGTCACATCTTGGATCGCGGCCAGCAGATGCACATGACGGCCCCGGTCCAAACGGCGAATGCAGGCCCGCGCTTCGATCTGGCGTCCGCTGGCGGCAAGAAACTTGACGTTCTCCACCACATCGCGCGGACGGCTGCCTGCCATATGCAGGTTGTTGCGGATCGTGGCGCGGCTGCGCGGCTCCACGAAACTTTGCCCCTGCTGCCACATCTCGCGCAGGTTCTGCGCGTCGCGGCCCAAAAGCGCCTCCACCTCGGGCGAGGCATCGACCAGCGCGCCCTGCTGATCCCACTCCAGATAGCCGATCCCCGCCACCTCTGCCGCAAGCGCATGTTTCGCCGCGCTGACCTCTGCCTCATGCACCGCGTCCTGCACGGCGGAGCGGTCCATGATCATGACCAGCACCCCCACCACCTGCCCCCGGTCGGACAGCGGCTGATAGACCGCCGCCCCTTGGGTGCGGTCCAGCACGGGGCGCGAGAAATCGAAATGCCATGTGACCTGCCGCCCGGCCAAGGCCTTTTCAAGGTTGTCCGAAATCTCGTCCAGCAGGTCCGGTGGGACGATCTGCGACAGGTGTTTGCCCACGATCTGATCCGCTGGCCTGCCGAAGGACGCGCTATAGGCGTCATTGACGAAAGCATAGGTCATATCGGGCGTGAGAAAGGCCGCCTGCACCGGCAAATGGTCGAGGAAGTCGGGCAATCTGCGCCGTGTCTCATCGGTGTTGGCGGTGTTTTGCAACTTGCGCCGGTTGCGCATCACGCGCCAGACCTGCGCCACCAGCACCGCAAGCGCCGCCACCGCAAAGACCAGTTCGATCGGATCGCTATAGGCGCCGCCGCGCGGGGCCGATGCCGACACCACGGCGACATAAAGCGCCAAGACCGCAACCGCGCCCCCCACGGCGAAGCGGTTGATCGCATCGCCGATCTGCTTGGCGATCATCACGCCGGACAAGACGATCCCGCACAGCGCAATCAATGTAAACGCCGCGACCAAGCTCATGCGCACCTCTACTTTCCCTCGAAAGGTCTGTCCTTTTGGCCCCCCTGTCTATTGGGGGAAACCCTGACAAAGAGCGATTAATCTGCCTCGCAATACGGGTATACGATGCCGCGCCATAAAATCGTGAAAATATCTGCCCCAATTTCAGCAGCTTGTTCCCGACTATAGGGGATAACCCTGACCCGGCTGGGGCTTTGCCCAATTGGCGGCGCAATTTCAGGCCGGTAGCTTGTGCTCACCCCACGGAATTGGCCGTGTGATACATGGTCAAAACGCGGATTTTGCAGTGACAGATAGTGAAACCCCACCCTCGAAGTCCTCTGACGAAAAGGCAGAGAGCAAGACGCCCACGCAGGCCGATCTGATGGAGATCCGCAGCCTCTACGCTCAGGCCGACGCGATGGCCGAAGCCGCTGAGAAAGCGGGCAAATCCGACGGTGAAGCGCAGCCTGCCGCGGCCCCGCCCCCACAGAGCGCCGAACAGGGTGATGAATGGAATGACGCGGGCTAAGCGCCGAGACCGCTCACTTCGTACTGTTGGACACCACATGGTCACTGTCGATCCCGCCCAACGAATGAAACAGGCCCGACGTATTGCTGACCCCGAATTTCTTGAGCAATTTGGCGCGATAGACCTCTACCGTCCGGTGCGAGATATCGAGGTTGAGCGCGATTTGCTTGCTGGTCAGCCCCTCTGCCAGATGGCTCAGGATCTCGCGCTCGCGCCGGGTCAGCGGCAGATAGGGCCGCTCGGCAGAGAGATCCGCAAAGCTCCAGACCGCGCGGTCGAGCGGGCGTTCGGGGGTGAAGGAATGGCCGCGCACCCGGCACCAGAACAGGCTGCCGTCGCGCCGTGCCATGATGCGCTCGTCCCAATAGGTATTGGTCTTTCGCAGCTGGTCGACGCCGCGGTCGCGGATATTTACGAACTCTTCATCCGAGGGATAGAGAATGGCGAAAAGCTGGTCGCGCAGATCGCCGCGCGCATAGCCGAACATCGCCGCGAAGGCGTTGTTGCAGTCGCGGATGCAGCGGTTCTCGGTCACCACAAGCCCGACGGGCGCATGAACAAAGGCAAGCTCTTCAAAGCGCCCCTGCGCAAAGCAATCGTCGGTACGTATTTCCACCATCTTGCTCCGTTTAACTCTATTTCGGATGCTGAAACCGCAAGCTAGTCGACGGGAGGAGGCGGCGCAACACGGCGCTGGCCCGTGCAGGGAGGACGCGATGCTAACACGCAAGCGCATGGCGGACGCGCCATGATCGCGCGGGCCGCGGACGCGCGGGTACGGCTGGCAGGGGGCAAGGGCGCGGGTGGCATCACCCGCGCTATGCCCATGCTGACCCGGAAAGGCACGCGCCAATGACCGCCCCCCATTTCCACTTTGTCCCCGTAATAGGCCATGAGGTGCATGTCGCCGAATGGGGTGATCGCCAGAAACCTGCATTGCTAATGCTGCACGGTCTGGCCCGCACAGGGCGCGATTTCGATGAGGCCGCCGCTGCCCTGTCGCGGGATTTCCATGTGCTCTGTCCCGACATGATCGGGCGCGGAAGGTCGAGTTGGGCGCGAGACCCTGAGGTGGAATATTCGGTCGAACATTACGCGCAAATCGCGACGGGGCTTTTGGATCACTTCCAGATCGACCGCGCCGCGTGGTTCGGCACCTCTCTGGGCGGCATGATCGGGATGCATGTCGCCTCTAGCCCTGAGGCCCGGCGTGTCAGCGCCTTGGTGGTGAATGACATCAGCCCCGAACTGCCCGAGGCGGCGGTGCAGCGGATCCTTTCCTATGTGGGCAGCCTGCCCGCCTTCGACAGTTTCGCAAAAGGAGAAGCCTGGCTGCGGAAGACCTACGCCCCCTTCGGCCCGGCGGCAGATGCCTATTGGCAGCGCATGGCGCGCACGTCGCTACGTCGCCGTGGGGATGGGCGGCTGACCCTGCATTATGATCCGCGCATCACCGTGCAGTTTACCGCCTCGGCGCATGAGTTGTCGACATGGGACCGTTGGTCACGGACCCGCACGCCCACCCATCTGCTGCGCGGCGCGCAGTCGGACCTGCTGCAACCCGAGGCCGCACAGCGGATGACGCAAAGCGGCCCCCGGCCCGACATGACCGAATTCCCCGGCTGCGGCCATGCGCCCAGCATGTCCAACCCCCAAGATATCTCTCTGCTGCGTCGCGTTCTGGTTGAATTGTTGGGACAATCCGCACCCTCATAGGGGCGATTAATGCAAAATTGACGCTACCGCCCCGGCATTTGGATGCATCCGGGTATTTTCCTTGCGTCAACAAAGTACTGTGCGGTCTAATGTCCTCGGGGCGTATCCGGCCCTCAGAAGGCCGGAGCGTGGAGGACAGGGACCACTTTGGGCAAAGCCGGCATGGAAAAGATCAGAAATGCGCTGTCTCAGCGTGCGAAACGGATTGTCGTGCTGGTCGCGCTCTGCGCCGTTGTCCTTGGCTTTGGCCATCGGATCGAGACGCTGTCCTACCAGACCTACATGCAGGATCTGGAGCTCGACACCACCTTGGAGCTGATCGAAGTCCGCGAACGGATCCGCGCGGATATCTTCGAGCAGATCCTGAAACTCCGCGAATTGGCCACCGTCATCAGCGAGAACCCGACGATCACCCAATCCGAATTCAGCGCCCGCGCGGCAGAGTTCATGGCCGAGAACCCAGATGTCATCAACCTCGCCGTGGCCCCGGACCTCGTTGTTACCATCGTCCACCCCTATGAGGCCAATCGCGGCGTGCTGGGGCTGGACTATCGCCAGAACGCGGCACAATTGCCGAAAGTCGAACAGGCTTTGCAAAGCGGCGAGGGGCTGGTGACCGGCCCGGTCGATCTGGTACAGGGCGGGCGCGGGTTGATCCTGCGACATCCGATCTTTGATTCAACCGGCACCAATGCCGCGCCGGACACGCCTTGGGGCATCCTTTCGATGGTGGTGGATTACGATGCCCTCGTCACCCGGTTACAAATCCCCGAACTGACCGAGAAATACGATCTGGCCATCCGCGAGTTGACGCCAGAGGGAGAGGTCGAACAGACCATCATCGGCGACCCAGAAATGACCTTGGTCGACCCGATCAAGCTCGACTTCAGCTTTGCCTTTGGCACGTGGCAACTGGCCGCCACGGTCAAAGGTGGCTGGCCAGAGCACCGCCCGGACTTCTGGCTGAACTGGCTCTTGCGTCTGCAAGGCGCGCTCGGCGTTACGATTTTCGCGTGGTACATCATGCGTCTGGCCGACAACCGCAAACTTGCCGAAGAACGGCTGCGCACCGGTGTCGAAGCCTTGGACCACGGTTTCGTTATGTATGACGCCAAGGGTACCTTGGTGCTTTGCAACGAAAAATACCGCGAGATTCATGGCTATAGCGACGTGGTGAAGCCCGGCTCGACCTATGAACAGATCGTGCGGGACAGCATTCGCCGCGGCATGGTCCCCGATGCCATCGGCAAGGAAGAGGAATGGATCCGCATCTGGCTGGAAAAGCGGGAGAACGGCGCCTTCGAGACCGAGCAGCGCATGCCCGATGGCCGCATCATCCGCACCTCGGACCGGCGGATGAAAGATGGCAGCGTCGTGGGTCTGCGGATCGACGTGACCGATCTGAAAAAGGCGCTTTTGACCGCCGAGGACGCGAACAAGGCCAAGACCGATTTCATGGGCGTGCTGAGCCATGAGTTGCGCACGCCGCTGACCGTCATTCTGGGCCATGTCCGCCTTGCGCGGCATTTTGACCGGACCCCGGCGGCGCGTGACCTATGCACCGCCATCGAGGCTGATCCCCAGACCCGCGAAACGCTCTCTCCCAAGCTGTCGGCGACCATGTCCAAACTGGGCGACATCATGCAAACGGTCGAGCGGTCGGGCAATCACCTGCTGACCCTGATCAACGAGGTGCTCGACTTTGCCAAGATCGACGCGGGCAGCCTGTCCATTGCGATGGAGCCGGTGCAGATCGACGATATCGTCACCCCGACCGCAGATCAGCTGCGCCCGATGGTCGAAGACAAAGGGCTGGAGTTAAAGGTGAAATCGGCCAGCGGCGTGATGCTGGCGGATGGCAAACGCATTCAGCAAGTGTTGATCAACCTGCTGAGCAATGCGACGAAATTCTCCGACGAAGGGACCATTTCGCTGACCTGCCGCATTCGGGGGGAGGTGGTGGAATTCCGCGTGACCGATTCCGGCATCGGCATCCCCGAAGATGAGCTGGAGCGCGTTTTCGAACCCTTCCATCAGGTCGATTCCACCGCCACCCGCCGCTTTGGCGGCACCGGGCTGGGCCTTGCCATTTCGCGCGACATCGCCACCGCCCATGGCGGCAGCCTTGTCGCCACCAGCATCATGGGCAAGGGCAGTAGCTTTTTGCTGACCCTGCCCCTGCGCCCTGCCATTGCCCTCGCCGCCGCCGAAGCGCGGGAGGCCGAGGTGGCCTGAGCGCCGCACCTCGGCTCTTCAACACCATGCCTCACCGCGCAGGCAGGTGCTCCACCACTTGCTCCTGCTCGCCCAGCCCTTGCACACCTAGCCGAACCCGGTCGCCGGGGCTGAGATAGCGTTGCGGTTTCAGCCCCATGCCCACGCCCGGCGGGGTGCCCGTGCAGATCAGATCGCCCGGCTCCAACTGGATGAATTCGGACATGTAGGAGATAATCGTCGCCACATCGAAGATCATCTTTTCGGTAGAACCATCTTGCAGCCGCTCGCCATTGATCTCGGCCCAAAGCGACAGCTTGCCCGGATCGCCCAACTCATCCCCCGTCACGAGCACTGGCCCTGTCGGGCAAAAGTTGGGAAAGCTCTTGCCCTTGACCCATTGCCCGCCCCGCTCGGCCTGCCACGCGCGCTCGGACACGTCGTTGACGACGCAATAGCCCAGCACATGATCCAGCGCCCGATCGCGGCTGACGTTCAAGGTGGTACGCCCGATCACCACGCCCAACTCGACCTCCCAATCAAGCTTGCTCATCTCTTTAGAATAGAGAAGCGGATCGTTCGGCCCGCAATAGGTGCGGCTGGCCTTGTTGAACAGGATCGGCTCGCGCGGCACCTCCATGCCCGACTCGGCCGCATGGTCGGAATAGTTCAACCCGACGCCCCAGATGTTGCGCGGTTGGCTGACCGGCGCGGCGATGCGCTGGCCTTGGGTCTGGGCCAGTGGCAGCCCTTCCAGATCGACGCCCTCAAACACCTCCCGCAGCGTCGGGATCGTCTCGGGCGTGAAGTCCGGCACAAGGGCGCTGACATCCCGCGCCTGCCCTGCCGCATCCAGCACCACCGGCGTTTTCGCACCGTCCCGCGCCCCGTATCGCATCAATCGCATGGTGAAATCTCCCCTCTTCGCAACCCTCGTTGGCCGTACCATAGCTGCTGGGTTGGCGATGGCCACCGCTTTGCAAAGGGGCGCACGCCGTCTCTGCCAATCGGCATCCGTCTGCTTACCGGGGTGAAAAGTCTTGTTCTTGCCCCAATTTAGCCGTTGCGGCATTGGCAGCGGCGCCCGAGGGGGATACCTTGGGTGAACATCTGCCCACGCGCCAAGACAGATGCAAAGACCACGACAGAGGCAAATATGAACGACTTTTACAACGCTCTGGCGGATTTCGACGATCCGCTGCGGCAACTCTATATGCTTGCTGTCGAACCTGACCTCTCTGTCGAAGACAAGATCGCCAAGCTTTTACAACTGGGCACAGAGGCGCTTGACCTCGAACTTGGCATCGTCTCCCGCGTGGATCACCCGGTCTATGAATGCGTCTATGTCCATGGGCCCGATTGGGCACCCGCCCCCGGCAGCACCTTCGACATCAATGGCACCTATTGCCTGCATACGCTGGGCAACGACGATGTGACCTCTTTTCACCACGCGGGCCAGCAAGAGATTTCGGCCCATCCCTGCTATGAGAACTTTGGGCTGGAAAGCTACATTGGGGCACCGCTGAAAATCGGCGATGCGCTCTTTGGGACGTTGAACTTTTCCGGCACCGCCCCGCGCCCCGCCCCGTTCAGCAAGGCGCAGACCCAATTCGTTCAATTCCTCGCCCGCTGGCTGAGCAGCGAGCTCTCGCGGCAATCCGAGCGCCGCGCGTTGCGCGAGCAGCGCGGGCTGCTCAAGGCGATGGTCGATGCCGTGCCCGAGGCCATCATCATGGCCGATCCCAACCGCCGCGTGGCCATGGTGAACCCGGCGGTTGAAACACTGTTCGGCTACACCCCCGACGCGCTTTTGGGGCGGCAGACGGCGGTTCTTTACGAGACCCTCGGCAGCTACGAACGAATGGGCGAAGAGCTTTCGAACGCTGGCACGGCCAGCAAGGAAAGCGGCTTTACCGTCGCCTGCCGCCGCGCCGATGGCTCTACTTTCGAGGGGCAAGTCGCCACCGCCAAGGTCGAGACTGACCGCGGTGAGCATCTGGGCTATCTTGGCGTGGTGCGCGACGTCAGTGAGCAACGCGAGTTTGAACGCGCCAAGGACCAGCTTATCGCCACCGTCAGCCACGAGATGAAAACCCCGCTGACCGCGCTGACCGGGGCGCTGCGCTTGCTTGAGTTGAACCCGGACGATCTGCCGCCGCAAAAGCGCAAATTGTTGCAGCTTGCGATGCGCAACGCGCGGGCGATCGATCAGATGGTGGGGGATATTCTGGATGTCGAAACCCTGCGCAGACCGGATCAATCGGGGTTCTCCGAACGCGCCTTGGCACCGCTCTTGGCCCAAGCCTCAGAGACCTTGGTCTCCTACGCGAAAGAGCGCGGCGTCGGCTTGGAAATGACCCCCTCCGAGGCCCCCGCACCGCTGTTGCGGCTGCACGAAGGGCGGCTCACGCGGCTGTTGTCAAACCTGTTGTCCAACGCGATCAAAGCCTCGGACGAAGGCGGCACGGTTCAGCTTGGCCTTTCGGAAGATGGCACCGGGTTCTGGGTCAAAGACCACGGCAGCGGTCTGCCTTTGGATCTGCAACCGGTTCTTTTCGAACGGTTTTCCCGCGGCTCCAGCTACCGGGTCAAAGAGGGGCACGGGCTGGGAATGAGCATCGTCAAAGCCATTGTCGACCAGCACCTTGGGGAAATCCGCTTTGAAACCGCCGAGGGCGAAGGCACGACCTTTTTCGTAGACTTCCCGCCGCTCGAAGGGCGGCCGGATGCGATGGCCGCCTCCTGACGGCGCATCGCGGCCCCGGCGGGCGTCAGGTCAGAAAAGCCCGAAGCGCGTGCAGGGTGCGGTCGATCCCGGCGGCGGTGGTCAGCACCCCCGGCGACATGCGCAGGGTCTGGCTGCGGTTGTCGACGTAAATCTCCAACGCGGCCAACTGTGCCACCACATCCGCCGCATCAATGTGATCGGGCAGAACGACCATGAGACTGCCGCCCCGCTGGTCCGGGTCCGCCGGGCTGGCAAGGGTCAGGCCCATCCCCTCAAGCCCCGCCTGTAGCTGCGCGGTCAGCTTGCGGTTATGCGCCGCCAAGACTTCGGTGTTCTGCCCCATGCGCCATTTCATCGCCGGCAGGCTGGCCACCGCAGGAACGGTCGAGGGCGTGCCACTGTCGAGCCGCCGAATGTCGGGCGCGAATTCGAAAGCGTCGAGATCCCATGAGAACGGATTGCCTTGCGAGAACCAGCCGCGCATCTCGGGCTGGCACTGCGGGATCAGATCGGCATCCATATAGACGATCCCCGCGCCCGGCGTGCCGCACATCCATTTGAGGCTGGTCGACAGGGCAAAATCGACGCGCGGCGCGGTCACGTCATAGGGCAGCAGCCCCACGGCCTGCGTCATATCCACCCCGATGAGCGACCCCATCTTGCGGCCATGCGCCACCAATTGCGGGATGTCCAACCGGTGCGAGGTCGTCGAGCTTACCCAAGTCAGCAGGGCCAGCGCCACCTCCTCATCCCAATGGGTGATGATGTCTTCGGCCTCGACCCAGTGCCCCCCTTGCCGGATCGGCACAGTGTTCAACGTGAAACCAAAACGCTTCGACAGGCCGGTGAGCAGGAAGTGCAGAGAGGGGAAACCATCCTCGGCCACCAAAACCTTCTTGCCGCGCAGGGTGCCTTCGGGCAGCGCACCGATGACGGCCATCAGCCCGGTGGTGACGCTCTCTGTCGTGGTGACGGTGCCCTTCGGCGCGCCGATCAACTCGGCCCAGAGGTCAATGAACTGCTGGCGTTTGGGCAGGACATCAGCCCATTGGTCGCCGTTGGGCGCGGCCCATGCATCGGTGAAATCGGTGAGCCCGGCCAGCATATCCGCATGTTTGCCGGGGTATTGGCCGATGGAGTGATAAAGGAGATAGGCGTCGCCCGTTCCTGTTTCTGTGGACATTGTAATCTCCGTAGGGTGTTGGCCGCGCAGGCGCGCGGGACGGTAATTTTGTGGGGGACGGGGCCGCTTCGGCTCAGCGGTAGCCGCGCTTGTAATGCTGCTCTAGCCAGCCGGTGAAACGGACCATCGGCCAAAGGATCGCGATGTAGATCAGCGCGGCCAGCAGCAGCGGCGTCGGATTGGCGAAAAGCGCCTGCGCGTCGGTGGCCTGTTTCAGCAAATCATCCATCGCCACGACCGAGGCCAGCGAAGTGTCTTTCATGATCGCCACCGCATAGGAGGCAAGCGGCGGGATCATCATCCGAAACGCCTGCGGCAGGATCACCTTGCGCATGGTGGTAAAGAAAGACAGGCCAAGCGCATCGCAGGCCTCAAACTGGCCGCGCGGCACGGCTTCGATCCCGGCGCGCACGACCTCTGCCGTATAGGCCGCCAGCACCAGCGCCAGCGCAATGGTCGCCCCCACGAATGAGGAAAAGACGATGCCCGCGAAGGGCAGCGCGTAGTAGACGAGGATCAGCACCACCAGCACCGGAATGGCGCGGAAGATATCCGTATACAGAACCGCCAGCAGCCGGAACGGCTTGGCCGCATAGAGCCGCACCAGACAGACCAGCACGCCAAGGATGCCGCCAAAGAAAATCGCCGAAGCGCCCAGCAGGATGGTGTTGAGCAGCCCGCGCATCAAGATCGGGAAAGCGCGGCGCATCACGTCGAGATTGAAGAAGATGTCGATGATTTCCATTGCGCAGTCCGTCAGTTTGATCGCAGGGGGCAAGCCTTAGGCCGCAGGCGGAGCAGCGCCCCGCCCGCGGCCCAAAGGTATCAGTCCGCCGAGGTGGGCACCGGCAGCGGGGTCACCGCAAGGCTGCCCTCGGCAGGGGCCACGCCGAGCCATTTCTCATAGAGCGCCGCCATGGTGCCATCCTCTTTCATCGAAGATATCGCACCGTTGACCGCCTCCAGATGCTCAGAGCCCTTGGGCATCATGATCGCGAATTTATCGCCCGTCGGAATCTCGACCGAGACCTGCAAGCCCTGCATCGTCGGCTGGGCAAAGGCGTAGCGCAGGCTGACGATATCATTCACCGCGGCATCGATCCGGCCACTGCGCAGATCGGTCAGCATATTGGCGGTGGTGTCATAGCTGGAATAGGATTTATAGCCGAGCTCACCCTCCCGTTCTTTCAACCAGTTCTCCGGGAAAGAGGTGGCGATGGAACCGATGCGCTTGCCCTCCAGCCCGTCGAGATCGGCAATCCCGGCGTCGGTCTTGGTGCCGACCCCCAATGCGCCCGAGAAATAGGGCTGCGTGAAAGACTGCGCCTCAAGCCGTTCATCGGTGATGGTGAGCGATGAGATCACCGCATCGACCCGGCCCGAGGCGGTGGCCACGAAAAGCGCGCGGAAGTCGTAACCGCTGATTTCGGTCGTCTTGCCAAGCCGGGCCGCGACCTCATTGATGATGTCGACCTCGAACCCCTCGAAGACGCCCGCTTCGTTCTTGAACTCCCATGGCGGGTTCGCCGGGTAAGAGCCGATTTTCAGCACGTCCTGCGCCATGGCAGAGACGCCCGACAATGTCGTCAGCGCCGCAACGGTGAGGCCAACGATCAGATTATTTTTCAGATTCATGTTTTGCTCCCTGTGAACACCCCCGCGCAGCGCGGCAAGCTTCCCCCTATTGGCTGCCAGTTTTCGTATACGAATTCAATTGAATTTTGCAAGTATGCAAACTTATACCTAGCCATAAGCGTATTTCTTGCGCATGCTCGGCCTACAATCGCATACTTTTCAAAGAGGTCGGAATGCCCCGCTCAGCCAAGCGCCACATGAAAGATCAGATTTACGACATCTTCCTCGGGCGCATTCAGCGGGGCGAGATCAGCCATGGCGACCGCTTTGTCGACACCGCCGTCGCCGAAGAGTTCAACGTCTCGCGAATGCCGGTGCGCGATGCGCTGATGCGCCTGTCGCATGAAGGCTACCTCGACAGCACGACGCGGGGCTTCACCCTGCCCAACCTGTCGATGCGCCAGATTTGCGAGATTTTCGAGTTGCGCCGCCTGCTGGAGCCGCGCGCCGCAGCGCTGGCCACCAACCAGCTGACCGATGAGGACATCGCCACCCTGACCCGCGCGGTAGAGCAATCCGAGCGCACGCTGGAAACCGGCGATATCGAAAGCCTCTATGCCGCCTCCGAAGACATCCGCCGCACTTGGATCATGGCGGTGCCCAACATCGAGTTGCGCGACACGATCCTGCGCTACATGGCCCAAATTCAGGCCGTTCGCATGGCCACCCTGCGCGACGCCGTCGCGCATGAAACCCTCGTGGAGTTGCACCGCGACATGCTGCGCGCCTTTACCGCCCGCGATGCGGCCAAGGTGGAGCTTTTGCTGCTGCGCTACGTTCTGGCTGGAGAGGATAGCTTCCTGCGGCTGAAAGCCCGCGCGCAGGATTAACCCGCCTCGCCCTTGGCCACCGTACAGAGCCAATCGCGCACGATGATCGCCGCGCTCGACACCCCCTGCCGGGGCGAAAGCAGGTAGAAATCCAGCCCGCCTTCCATCACATGCGGCACCGGGCGCAGCAGCCGCCCCGCCTCAAGATCGCGCTGCACCAGAAAGCGGCTTGCCAGCGCCACCCCCTGCCCCGCCAAAGCAGCATCAAGGCTCAGCGTCGTTTGATTGAACCGCAGCGCACGGGCCGGTTTGACGCTGCCGCCAAAAGCCTCTTCAGCAAAGCGCGGCCAGAGGTCATGGGTGTCGTGAAGCAGGGTCATGCGCGCCAGTGTGGCGGCATCGACCGGCCCCTCCCCCGCAAGCAGCGCCGGAGAGCATACGGCCACAACCTCCTGCGCGAAAAGCAAGTTCGCCCTCAGGCTCGCCCCAAAGGGCGGACGCGCCTGTCGCACGGCAAGCTCGATCCCATCGGCATGAAAACTCGCCACCCGCTCTGTCGCCGTGATGCGCAGATCAATGCCGGGATGGGCTTGGGTAAAATCCGAAAGCCGGGGGATCAGCCATTTCGACGCGAAGGTCGGCGTGACGCTGATCGTCACCCGTGCGGGTGCGTGGCGCAGGGCATCCGTCGCCTCCGCCAATTGCTCGAAAGCACGCGACACCGACAGATGATAGGCGCGCCCCTCGTCGGTAAAGGCCAGCCCCCGCGGCTCGCGCAGGAACAGACGCAGCCCCAGATGATCCTCCAGCCCGCGCACCTGCTGGGCGACCGCGCCTTGGGTCACGCCCAACTCATCCGCCGCGGCCCGGAAATTCAGGTGACGCCCGGCGGCGGCAAAGGCACGAAGCCCGTTCAAGGGCGGCAGAGGCATCTCATTCGACACGATAGATTTCCTACAGTCACAGGACAAAGCATCTGGCTGGCTGCACGAGATCACAGCGCCTAAGTGACACTGCATATCCCCGCAGCGCAATCGCTGCCTAGTATATGGAGCATATCCGATGACAGCAGAAAAAGTAGCCCTTATCACCGCAGGCGGCAGCGGCATGGGCGCGGGCGCGGCCCGCAAACTGGCGGCAGACGGCTTTAAGGTCGGCGTCCTGTCTTCCTCCGGCAAGGGGGAGGCGCTCGGCACCGAACTGGGCGGCTTTGGCATCACCGGCTCGAACCAATCGCCAGACGCGCTGGCGCAGCTGCTGGATGGCGCGATGGACCGTTGGGGCCGCGTCGATGTGCTGGTGAACTCCGCCGGGCATGGGCCGAAGGGCGACATTCTGGAAATGAGCGACGCAGATTGGCACGATGGGATGGATGTCTATCTGATGAACGTGATCCGCCCCACCCGTTTGGTAACGCCGATCATGGCGGCGCAGGGCGGCGGCGCGATCATCAATATCTCAACCTTCGCCACCTTCGAGCCGGACCCGCTCTTTCCCACCTCGGGCGTCTTCCGCGCCGGGCTGGCGGGTTTCACCAAACTCTACGCCGATCAATATGCGGGCCAGAACATCCGAATGAACAACGTCCTGCCCGGCTTTATCGACAGCCTGCCCGAGACCGAAGACCGGCGCGCGCGCATTCCGATGGGGCGCTACGGCACGGAGGCCGAGGTGTCGTCGCTGATCGGCTGGCTCGCTTCCGAGGGCGGGGCCTATGTCACCGGGCAGAACTGGCGCATCGACGGCGGGCTTACCCGTGGCGTCTGAAGTGCTTGCGCTCGCCACGCCGCAGCGGCTGGCCTTTTGGGTCAAATGGATCGCGTCGGTGATCCAGATCCTCGGCTATGCCGCCACAGGTTTCGGCTGGACGCCGTGGAACCTCTACCTCTTCGTGGTGGGGGTTCTGGGCTGGCTGATCGTCGGGCTGCTTTGGAATGACCGGGCGATCACGCTGGTTCACCTCGTTGCCATGGGGGCGATGCTGGCAGGGATGGCCGGCCAGTAGTGGCGGTGTGTCGAGGGGTGTCGCCTGCGTGACGCCCTCTCGGCCCCCGTATCCGAGTATATCATCCGGCGGGGGGAACCGTGCCCCCTCCCCCGCCTACCTTGCACGACGCGGAAGCTGCCCCATATCTCTTTGCAAAGGACAACCGCGAGAGACCAAGATGGGCTATGTGAAGACAGCGATGCTGATGGCGGCGATGACCGCGCTTTTCATGGGGGTCGGCTATCTGATTGGCGGATCGGGCGGCGCGCTGATCGCGCTGGTGGTGGCGGCGGGGATGAACGCCTTCACCTGGTGGAACTCCGACCGCATGGTGCTCAAGATGCACAATGCGCAGCCCGTCTCGCCGGGGGACCGCGCGGGGCTCTACGCCATGACGGCAGAGCTTGCGCGGAATGCGGGCCTCCCCGAGCCCAAGGTCTATCTGATCGACACGCCCCAGCCCAACGCCTTCGCCACCGGGCGCAACCCGGCCAATGCTGCCGTGGCGGTGACCAAGGGGCTGATGCAAAGCCTCAGCCGCGAGGAACTGGCGGGCGTCATCGCGCATGAGCTGGCCCATATCCGCAACCATGACACGGCGATCATGACCGTGACGGCCACTTTCGCCGGTGCGATTTCGATGCTGGCAAATTTCGCGCTATTCTTCGGCGGCGCGCGTGAGCGGATGGGGATGATCGGGACGTTGATGATGATGTTCCTCGCCCCCATGGCCGCCGCGCTGGTGCAGATGGCGATCAGCAGGACGCGGGAATATGCCGCCGATAAGGCGGGGGCCGAGATCTGCGGCCATCCGCTCTGGCTCGCCTCCGCGCTCGAGAAGATCGCTATGGGGGCCGCGCGGATCGACAATCACGCGGCAGAGCGCAATCCGGCCACGGCGCATATGTTCATCATCAACCCGCTACACGCGCATAAACATGACAACCTTTTCGCCACCCACCCGGCGACGGAGAACCGCATCGCGGCCCTGCGTGCGATGACACCTGACGGCGCGCCAGTGCGAACACAGAGCGCCCGCCCAACCAGCAGCAGCCGCATCCCAAAAACTGGCAGACGCCGCGACGCGGGGCCGTGGCGCTAGGGCGCGCTTAGCCCCGCCGCCAGTAGGCGGTGCAAATCTGGCGGGTTTTATCCATGCCGAGCTGGGTTTTGAAATGCCCGCGCAATTGCTGCGCGTTCTGGAACTCCCCGGCGAAAAAGGCATAGCCCAAGCCGGTATCCGTCAGCGCCTGCGCATGGCCAAGCACTTCGGCCTCGAAGGTGGCGGGCGGCAGGGCATGGACGCGCAGCTTGGTCTTGGGCAGGTAGTCGCGATAAGACACCCCGCGCGGCAGCGCCGCCACCACATCGCCCACAGCATCCTCGGGCAGACGCGCCAAAAGCTGCGCCACGGCGGGCAGCCCCGTGCCATCGGCGGCGAGGAAATAGGAAGAGGCTTTCGGCAAGGCGCTGATGCCCACCGGCCCCATTGCGCCGATCCGTTGCCCGGCATGGGCGTTCTGCGCCCATTGTGAGATCAGGCCGGAGCCGTGGCGAACCACGTCGATATCGACCTCTTCGCGCTCGGGGCGGATGTTCTTGAGCGTGACATATCGGGCGTGCAACTCATCCGCACCCTTAGGCCAAACCGGCGCCCCATTGGCGCCCATCACCGGCCAGACCGGCGTGCGGCTGGCATCGCGCGGCAGGATCAGGCGCAGGTGGATGCCCTGCGGGGCAAGTTCGGCAATATCCGGGTAATGCAGAGTGACGCGTTGCATCCCTTCGAAGAGGATTTCGCTGTTCAGCACCTCCAGCAAACGGAAGTTCTGCGGCGTCTCTCCGGCCTCCTGCGCCACTCCCTGCCAGCGGATGCGATCGGCCAGCGCGGGGTCAAACTCCGCCACATGATGGACCATGCCTTCTTTCGAGAATTGCATGGCGTTTTCGCCGGGAGCTTGCAGGCTGACCTCCAGCCCACGCGGGCAAAGATCGAACTCTACCCGGTAGCCATCTTGCTCAAACACATGACCCGTCGGCCCCTTGGCGCGAAACGCCATGCCGTGGTCATCGACAAGATGCGACAGGATTTGCGAGAGCATCTCCTGTGGGGCATCCATGGGGATGGTGGTCTTGGCTTTGGCGATGGTCATCCGTGGCTCCTCCCGGTCAAAAGAAAGCGCGGCACACGAGGGGAGTGCCGCGCTCTAGGCTCACCAGCTATGGGCCAGCTTCACGGTGACTTCACGGCCGGGGCTGTAGAAGTCAGCGTAAGAGCCGCCGAAGGAGGTGTGCTTTTCGTCGAACAGGTTGGTGACATTGGCCGACAGGGTGGTCTGCTCGGACAGATCATAGCTGACCGCGGCGTCGACCACGACAAAGCTGCCCGTTTCGCCTGTGGCGTTGCTGTCGCTGTAGTAGTAGCCGCTGTTGAACCGCGCGCCCAAACCGACTGTCAGATCACCACGGCCAAGGTTTTCCCAAGTCCGGCTGGCCCAGATCGAAGCGACGTTTTCAGGCACCAGACCGGGGCGGTTGCCGACGTTGCCCGCGGTGCCGTTCTCTTTGATCTCGGCATCTAGATAGCTGTAGGCGGCGGTGAAGGTATAGGCGCCCATCTCGGCCTTGGCTTCCAGATCAATGCCGCGCACGCCGATCTCACCAATGGTTTCCGGCAGGTTGGTCGCCGGATTGGTGCGGGTGATGTTGCTTTTCGACAGGTCATAGACCGAGGCTGTCAACAGCGCGTTGGTCCCCATGGGCTGCCATTTGGTGCCCAGTTCGAACTGCTCGCCCTCTTCCGGCTCGACGCCAAAGCCTGCAGGCACGACCGACTGTGCGTAGTTCCCAAAGACCGAGATGTTGGGTTTGATCTTATAGGTCAGACCCACGCGGCCTGTCGTCTCGCTGATGTCGTTGGTTTGAACCGTGCCGGCAAGGTTGTTGGTCTCAGTCACGTCGATCCAGTCGTGCCGCAGCCCGAAGGAGGCGATGAAACGCTCGTTCCAGTTCAGCTCTTGCTGAGCGTAGATCGCTTTGCCCTCCGTCTCGGTGTCAAGATCGGCAAACATCGGCACGCTGGTCGGACGGCCCGTATAGGTCGGGTTGTCGCGGTCAACCGAAGGCGCCGCGCCATAGAAGCGTTGGTCAGACTCGTCGGCCCAAGAGAATTCAACGCCCGCCGTGGTGGTGCTGGCCGCCCCGCCAAAGAAACCCTCATAGGTCAGATGCAGGTCGGAGATCATGCTCTCGCTCGTGCCATCGCTGCCAAAGAACGCGCGATCCACGGTGTCGTCATCCGGCGTATAGTCGCTCACATAGGCATAGCCGAAGTCATCGGCGCTGTCGCTGTAGCGCAGGGTGCCGCCAAAGCTCAGCCCGTTGCCAAAGTCATGCGCGCCCAGAACGGATACGGTCGTCCGCTCGGTGCCGCGGTAGTTATAGTCGGGCTCGCCGTAGAACACGTCGCTGCGGTCAAAATCGCCGCCCGCCGGGAAGCCGCTGCTGCCGGGCACGGAATCGCGGTCAAGGTGGTCGACGATCACGGTCAGCTCGGACTCATCGGAGGGCCGCCATGTCAGGCCACCCATCGCGAAGAGTTCATCGTTCTCGGAATAGGGGTACTCAAGCTCGCCATTGCGCAGCAGACCGGTGAAACGGTAGCTGAGCGTGCCTTCCTCATCCAGCTTGTCGCCGAAATCCACACCGGTTTCCAAGCTGCCATAGGAGTCGACCGAGGTGTAGACACTGCCAAAACGTTCGTCACGGGGGCGTTTGCTGACATAGTTGACCGAGCCGCCGGGATCGGAGAGGCCGAAGGTCGACGACGACGCGCCGCGGATCACTTCGACGCGCTCATAGGCGAAAGGCTCTTCCCGGACCGATCCGAAGTTCGCGCCCAATGTCAGCCCATCGCGGTAGGTATAGGCTTCGAACCCGCGCAGGATGAAATAGTCGAACCGGTCATCTGCGCCATAGCTGTCGGTGCTCGCACCGGCGGTGTAGTTCAACACCTGCTCCACGCTATCCGCGCCGCGGGCTTCGATCTCACGGCTGGTGATGACCGAGACGCTGGCCGGGATGTCGATGATCTCACCCGACAGTTTGCCGCCGCTGCTGATCTCACTGGCGACAACCGTTTCGGCATCCGCCGCGCCCGAAGTCTGCGCTTCGGCTTCGAGGATCACGTCATCCAACTGGTAGGCTTCTTGCGCGTAAAGCGTGCCCGGCACCAGCGCCGTACAGCACAAAAGCGCTGTCTTGAGAGAGCCGCGCCCCAGTTGCAGGGGGATGAGTTTGGAAGAGGACATGGCGGTCTCCGTAATAACCTAGTGAATCAGTCGGGATTCCCTTACCCCTATGATACGCAGGAGACCAGAGTCAATCTGACTGAATTAGTCAGTTATTTTCAGGCCGCGGCATTCTTGCGTGGCGGCCCGATCTTGTGACGCCCAATTGGCACCATGCAGGGGGTCTGCGAGACCGGATCGTTGACGATACGGCACGACAGGCCAAAGACGGTTTTCACCAATTCCTCGGTCAGGACCTCGGCGGGCGGCCCCTCGGCGCGGATGCCGCCATCGCCCACGGCGATCAGGTGATCGGCATAGCGCGCGGCGAGGTTCAGATCATGCAGCACCATGACGATCGTCGTCCCCTGCGCCATGTTGAGATCGACCAGCAGGTCCAGCACCTCGACCTGATGCGCCACGTCCAGAAAGGTCGTTGGCTCGTCCAGCAGCAACAGGTCGGTCTCTTGTGCTAAGGCCATGGCGATCCAGACACGCTGGCGTTGACCGCCCGACAGCGTGTCGAGATCACGCTCGGCCAGTTCCTCGGTCCCTGTCGCGGCCAGCGCGCGGGCCACGGCGCGGTCATCCTCTGCCGACCAGCGCGAGAACAGCCCCTGATGCGGATGCCGCCCACGCCCGACAAGATCGGCCACGGCAATCCCCTCAGGCGCAATGGGCGATTGCGGCAGCAGCCCCATGACCTGCGCCAGCTTGCGCGACTTCATTTGGTGCACCGCTTCGCCATCCAGCAGAACCGCGCCGGACTTGGGCTGCAAAATCCGCGCCAGCGTCCGCAAAAGCGTCGACTTGCCCGAGGCATTGCCCCCCACGATGGCCGTGATCTTGCCCGCCGGCACGGCGAGAGTGACATTCTCAAGAATAACGCGCTTTTCATAGCCCGCGCCCAGATCGCGCGTTTCAAGACGGTGGTCGTGGGTCATAGCGTGCCCCCATTTCTATTGGCGCGAACGATGAGATACAAAAGGAAGGGCGCGCCGACCGCGCCAGTGACGACCCCCACGGGCAAGCGGGCGGGCAGCAGGAACTGCCCCACGAAATCGCCCGCGATGACCAGCAAAGCACCCACAAGCCCTGCCCCCAACAGCAACCCGGTCGTGCCCGGCAAAAGCCGCGCAGCGATGGGACCGGAAAGGAAGGCGACAAAGGCAATCGGCCCGGTCGCTGCCGTGGCGATGGCCACAAGGCCAACGGCGGCCAGTGTCACGCGCAGCCGCGTGGCGTCAGCACGCACGCCAAGCGCTTCGGCGGTGTCATCGCCAAGGCGCAGCACCTCCAGGTCGCGGGCGGTAACGGCCAAGAGCCCGCCAAAGACCAACAGCGCGCCCGCCACGGGCAGCGCTTGGACGAGTTGCATGCCGTTGAGGCTGCCGGTCAGCCAGCGCATCGCCTCGGCCCGGTCCCATGCGGGCGCTTCGAGCAAGACATAGGCCGTCACACTGTCGAGCATGGCAGAGACGCCGATGCCGATCAGGATCAACCGCGCCCCGGCGGCACCGCGCCGCGAAGACAGCGCCCAGATCATCGCCGCGACCGCAAGCCCCGCCGCTACCGCGACGAGCGACACCAGCCAACCGTCGAGGGCCAGGATGACGATGGCAAAGACCGCCGCCGCACCTGCGCTGGCGCTGATGCCGATGATATCGGGGCTGGCCAGCGGGTTGCGCAGCATGATCTGAAACGCCACCCCGCCCAAGCCAAAGCTGGCCCCGGCCAAGAGCCCCATGACCGCACGCGGCAGGCGCAAGTCGGTCACCACGAATGAGGCGTTCGCGCCCGGTGCGCCCGTCAGCGCGGCCCAGACGTCACCCGGCGGCAGGCAGCCGCGCCCGCAACTCAGCGTCAGAAGCATCAGGCCCAAAACAAGCGCGGCCAGTGCGCCCAGCACCTGAATGCGGCGCGCGGCGGCTTGGCGAAAACTGCGCGGCGCGCTGAAGGTCACATCGCTCATAGCCCGCGCATCCTGTGATTGCGTACCGTCCAGATAAAGAAGGGCGCGCCGACAAAGGCCGTGACGATGCCCACGTCCAACTCATTCGGGCGGGCGATGACACGGCCCAGCACGTCCGACAGCCCCAGCATGGAAGCCCCCGCCAAGGCCGAGAGCGGCAGCACCAGCCGGTAATCGACACCCGCGATCATCCGACACAGATGCGGCACCACCAGCCCGACAAAGCCGATCGGCCCGCAAAGCGCGGTCGCCGTGCCGCAGAGGATCACCGCCCCCGCCGCCGCCATGACCCGGCCCAAGGCGACGCTCTGGCCAAGGCCGGTGGCCAATTCTTCGCCCAAGGCCAATGCGTTGAGAACCCGGGCCGAGGCGAGGCTCAGCGCCAGCCCCACCAGCGCGAAGGGCAAGGCGGGCAAGAGGGTCTCGAAACTCGCGCCGCCGATGCCGCCGACCTGCCAAGATTGCACGGAACCCGCGATGTCATTGCGCGGCAGCACCACCGCGATGATGAAGGCCGACACCGCGACGGAGGTCGCGGTGCCCGCAAGGGTCAGCTTCAGCGGCGTCGCCCCGCCCTGCCCGGCGGAGCCGATCAGATAGACGAAAACCGCCGTGACCCCGGCCCCAGCGATGCCGAGCCACAGAAAACTATGCGCGCCGCTGATGTCGAACCAAGCGATGCCCACCACGACGAAAAGTGCCGCCCCCGCGTTAACGCCCAGAATGCCCGGATCGGCCAGCGGGTTGCGGCTGATGCCCTGCATCACCGCGCCTGCAAGTCCAAGCGCCGCGCCCGCCAAGATCGCCAGCGCCGTGCGCGGCATCCGCACCGCGACTGCGGCGGCGCCGATGGTCTCGATCCGGCCGGTCATCCCCGCCCAGATCTCGCCCCACGGCACGGCGCGCGCGCCCACGGTCAGCGACAGGCCGGTCATCAGCAGCAGCAGGCCAAGCAAAAGCGCGAGGCCTGCCAGCCGTTGGGGGCGCTGCACCTGCATTACTCGCCGCGCGTGGCGGCGGCGCTCAGCCGCGCGAGGTAGTCGTCGAGCACATAGTCGATCGACAAGGGCGTCGGGTTCGCGGCAGTGCCCATCGGGTCATTCGCCAAAAGCACGACCGAGCCGCGGGCGACTGCCGGGAAACGCGCGATCAGCGGGTTTTTGGCCAGTTCATCCAAGCGCGCCTGATCGCCATAGGTCACCACAACGTCTACATCGTCAAACAGGTCGATCCGTTCTGCACTGACACGGCCCGAGTATTTCCCGGCCTCGCTCGCTTCGCGCACCGCTTGGGGCGTCGCCATGCCGAGGTCGGTCAGGAATTGCACCCGCTGGTCGGCGGCGGCGTAGAAACCGATGGTGCTAAGGTCGCGCGGGTCAAGGTGGGTGACGAACATGCCGGTCTTGCCCGCCAGCTCGGGATGCGCCGCGCGGGCGGTGGTGATCCGCTCTTCGATCTCGGCGACCATCGCGTCGCCCTCCTCGGCCATGCCAAGGCCCGCCGCGTTCTGGCGGATCATCTCGCGCCATGTCGTTGTCCATGCCGCTTCGGGATAGGCGACGACCGGGGCGATGCGGCTAAGCGTTTCATAGTCCGACTGCGACAGGCCGGAATAGGCGGCGAGGATCACATCGGGCTGGGTGCTGGCTACGGCCTCGAAGTCGATACCATCGCCCTCGTCAAAGAGCGTCGGCACCTCGGCGTCCAGCGCGTCCAGCCGTTCAATCACCCAAGGCAGCAGCCCGTCGCCATCGTCATCCCCCCATGAGGCGCGGGCGAAGCCGACCGGCACGATGCCAAGCGCCAAGGGCACTTCGTGATTGGCCCAACCGACCGAGGCCACCCGCTCGGGGCGCTCTTCGATGGTGGTTTCGCCAAAGGCGTGTTCGACGGTGACGGGAAAGTCCTGCGCCATGGCGGCGGTCGCGCCAAAAGCCAAGCAAATGAATGACAACGTTCTGAGCACCGCGGCCCCCTTAATCCGATTCTTTTAGTAAACTATTGCCTGTTATGCCGCTGCGGACGGGGATGCAACAGGTCAGTTCATCGGATCATGGGTTCGAGCGGTGACGGGACCGCCTGTGAAGCGGCCCCGGCTGTGGCTATTGGATGCTGACCTCGAAGGAGACGAAGCCCTGTGCGCCGGGTTGCAGCGCCCCCGTACAGGACCAGCGCAGCGCCCCGTCATAGCCCGGCGCATTTGCCAATGGCGCGTCCAAGGTGCAGGTCACCCCATCGGCCAGGGTAACCGGGCTGGGCACCGCCGCGGCCAGAGCCGTGTAGGGCGGTGTCTTGTCGTAAACGACGATGTCGCGCGCGGGCACGGTGCCCACGGTTTCGACATAGATGCGGTATTCCAACACATCCCCGGCAGCGGCGCCGTTGCTGACCCCTTCGGGTGTGCCGCGCGTCACGTTGCGGACGGTTTTGGTCAGTTTCAACGTGCCCTGCGCCGCCTCAACCACCAACCGGTCGGTGTTGACGTTTCGCTGGGCGAGGCCGCTGGAGCCATAGCTGGTGTCGGCGACCAGATCGAAGCGATAGGTCGATCCCTGCGTTGCCGCGCCCGAAGCGGTGACCCGTGCAAGGACACAGATCAGCCCGCCCGCATTGGTGGGCAACGGCCCGGTAATCGCTTGGTCCGGCGTGCCGTCGCAATCCGTATCCTCGTAAAGCGCGGTCGAGAAGGCCCCTTCGGGGGCCGAGGCTTCGGCGGCGACGCTGAACGTCACGCTTCCCGGGGCCGAGGCGATATACTCATGCCGCAGCGCCAAGACCTGCCCGGCCCGGATCGTCTTGTCCTGCGATTGGTTCAGCCGCGCTGCTTCGATGAGGCCGAAGTCGAGCCCGGCGTAGGCCGTGCCCGCTGCGGGGGTGAAGGTGAAACGCCCGTCATGGGGATCGCCGTTCACCACACCGGGCAAAGCCGCGCCGCCCTCGGACACGTTGAGCAGCCCCGCGCCGGGCTGGGCCACCACGGTGACAGCGCCGCTATACCCCTCAGGCAAGGCCGCGCGCCATGTGCCGTCCGCCGCCAGATCGGGCGTGACCAACAAAGCGCCGCCCGCGTCCAAAATCTCGACCACGGCGCGGTCCGTGCCCGCCTCGCCTGCCTGCTGGGCCCCGTCATAGGCGTCGGCCCCCGCGCCGATGTCAAAGAACACCACGCCAGAAAGCACCGGACCGTTGGCGCGCCGGGCCACGCGGGCGAGCGCCTCGTCATCATCGGCCAGCCCATCGCCGAGGTCATCCACCAACGCGCCGGTGCCGGGGTCGCTGTCGGGGTCAGGAAGCGACGCGCCGATGATCTCTGCCTGATTTTCCGTGGCGCCTTCGCTCTGCATCGTGACGCGGATGGTCAGGCTGCGGCTGCTGCCCGAGGGCACGTCGCCAAGCAGCCAAAGACCGGTCGAAGCATCATAGCTATCGCCCTGCGCCGCCGCATCGTCCGAGACATAGGCGAAGCCATCGGGGATGAGATCGAGCACCCGCACATCCGAGGGGCTGCCGGGGCCGGTGTTGGTCACCGTCAGCACGACGTCGAGCGCCTCCCCCACCGTGGCCTCTGTCGCGGGGCTGGCGTCCGCCGCGCGTAAGATGGTTTGGGTCAGGGCCAGATCGGCCTCAGTCGGCAGTGTTTCGAAACCGAAATCAGAACTCACCGGGCTGCCGCTGCCCGCATCGACGGCAAGGCTCGCGATCCGGTTTCCAGTGGTCAGGGTGAGGCCCGCCGGTATCTCAGGGTCGGCCTCATCCACTTCGACCAGATAGGCGCGGGCCGGGTCGAGGTTGCTGAAGGAATAGGCCCCCGCCGCATCGGTTTCGGTCACCGCCACCTGCGTATCATCGGCCCGGTCGGCGGGCGTGCCAGCATCGTCGAAAAGCGTCACGGTGATGCCCGCAGGCAGCGTGGCTTCGGCCCCGTCGCGGCTGCCGGAACTGTCGGCATCCTCATAAAGCGTCCCGCCGATCCGGCCCTGTGGCAACAGATTGACGAGAGTCACGAGGTAATCCTCAACTTCCCCATCGAAGTTCAGACCGCTGAAGGGATCTTGGGTCAGGGCGCTGGAGGTCGACCAGCGGATGCGGGCATAGGTGGTGCCATTGCCCACATCGACCGGCACGGGAATGTTCAGGCTGATCTGGTTGTTGAACGCGCCATCCGTATCGCCCAAGCCGCCGTCGCGAAAGTTGATGGCCACCTGTTCGGTCGGGTCGAAGACATTGTTCTGGTTGAAGTCGATCCAGAGCTGAAGATTAGTGATGCCTTCGGTCACCGGCAGGCCGAGGGCCAGTTGCGCGCTGAGGGTCTCATGGGTCTGAATGGTCAGCGGCACGATGCTGCCCGCCTCAAGCACCGGGAACTCGGCCACGGAATCTTCGTCGTCGATCCCGTCGAGGTCGTCACCATCGGCATTGGCGCTGAACATGCTCTCGGTCTCGGAATCGGGGAGGCCACCGCCAAGGTAGATGTCTGGCACGATGATATGGCGCGGCTCACCATAGCTGGCAGGCGCGTCGCCCCGGTCCACCAGATCGGCAGCCGCGATGATGAGGGAGTAGTCTTCAATTTCGCCATCGACGGCAAAGCTCGCCACCGGCAGCCCGGCCTCAGAGGAATAGCGGAACCGCGCGAAGGTGGTGGAGGTGGTGGCATCGCTGGGCACGGTCACGTCGATCTGGATCACGCCGTCGCCTGCCACATCGTCAAAGCCTGTGCCATCGTCACGCAGGTCGCGGGCGATGTTCTCACCAAAAGACCCTTCGAAGACCCCGTCGCCATTAAAGTCGATCCACGCCTGAAGGTAGCCCGCCCCTTTGACCGGAATGTTGAGCGTGCTGATCATCCCTTGGGTCATCACCGGAAAGACCACCGCGTCTTCGTCATCGCTGTCCAACAGGTCGTCCGCCGTGGCCGAGGCATCGGACTGGGCCACCAGTTCGATATCGGGCGGCACATCGCCAAGATAGACCTGCGGCGTATCGCTGACCCCATGCGAGGCGGTCAGGTAAGAGATCGGCGCATCGCCAAAGTCGACCCCGAGCCCATCAAAGACCGCGACCGTGACCTGCGCCCGGTCGCATTGCATGGGGTCAATGCTGTCGCAAAGCTCATAGTCGATCAGATAGGTGCCAGAGGGCACCCCCGGCGGGACGATCACCCGGCCCGCATCGGCGCCTTGGGTTTCCAGCACGGGCACCGGATCACCGCTGTTCTGGGGTACGGCTTCGGTCAGCACCGCAAGCGTCGCGGTGGGGAAGGCGGCAGGCAAGCCGTTGATCGTGTCGTTGGACATGACCTCTCCCGCCGTGCCGCCAAGCAGGCTGTTGAGCGGCGTCGCGGTATAGTCATCATCGCCCGCCACCACGCTGGCCGAGGTATTCGCCACCGCGCAAAGCCGGATCGACGAGCCGCGGTTCGCGTCATTCAGCGAAGAACCGGTATAACCGTGGATGAACTCCCCCTCGGTGAAAGTGCCGTATTCATAGGTGGCATAGTTGTCAAAGCCGGTCTCGTTCGGCTCTTCCGTCCAATTGGTCGGGTCACCCACCTTGGCGGGGTCCATCGTGATCGCCTGCCCCCCGGCGGGAAAACCGGCGAGCGGGGCGGTGTGGAAATAGGAAATGCCATCGGGCGCGAGCAGCGGGCCGACCACATCCGAACTGTCATCCGATGTCCCACGGCTGTCCACATCCGTCTGCTGAACGATCACGCCGTTGATACGGCTTTGCTCGACCGCCCGCCCTTGGGGGTTCGAGGGGGTGGCGCTGCCGTCTTCGACCAGGCGCAAACGGTAGGTGACGAAGCCGTTGTCAGCGGGTGTCATCCGCGCTTCGAGCGAGCCGTCGATATTGACCGCAGTGGCGTTGCTGATCTGGGTCGCTTGAAACACGACATCCAGATCGTTGCCATTGATGTCGGTGGTGACATTATCAAAGACGAAGATGTCCGAGGTCGTCAGCGCCGCCGCGCTGCCCGCCCCGGCCAGCTGCGTGCGCGGCTGCGCGAAAACCGACCGCGGCGTACAGGTTTGGGGGCCGTTGTCGGTGGACAGGACATTGGCGACGATGCTGGCGTTTTGCGGATTGGACTGCAGGCGCGACACGAAAGGCGTGCCGATCGCACCGATCCCCGCCGTGGCGGTGCTGTCGACCGCGCCTGAAAGGGCATCCGCCGCCGTCACGGTATATTCCGCCGTACAGGTCACCTTGCCGCCCGGGGCCACAGGTGCGGTGATGGCCGGGCAAGTGACCGTGCCGACAAGACTGTCTTCGATCACCACGTCTTGGTTCGGGTTGAAGGGCAGCTCCCCTGTGTTGGTCACCTCATAGATAAAGGTGACCGTCGTGCCCTGAAGCGCGGAGAGCGGGCTGGTAAACCGTGCAAGGCTGATTGTCTGTTCGGTGGTAAAGTTCACATCGGCGAAGATACCGATCCCCCGCGCCCCTGCATCATAGGGCAGGGTCACCGGATTGTAGTAGCTGCGGACCTCGCCAATACTTTCGTCGTACCAAAGCTCAATCCGTGAGGTCGCATTGGGGTAGCTCAGCCGGATCGAGCCGTTGGTATCATCGCCCGACCCGGGAGAGAGGAAGGCGCTGCCGTCGATGAACAGACATTGCGCCTCGTTCCCGTTCAGCAGGCCGGTGTCCCCCGATCCCGGCCCCGGGCCGACCACGACGGTGGGCGCCGGACCCAGTGTCGTGATGCTTGGGTTGCCGTTATCGCCGAAGGCCGTCACGAAATCGCAGCGGTCCCCGGTGCTGTGGGTGTCGGTGGGATCCACATCGAGGATGTCGACGGTGAGATTGTCGACCTGGAACGCGACGCCGCCGGAACTGGCCGATACGCTGGCGGTGATCCGGTCATCGCCACGCCGCCCCGCATTCGGCGCGGCATCGCCCACGATGACAAGCGAATCGACACCGCCGCCCAGAATGTTCACATCGTCGGGGGTGAAGATCGGATTGCCCTGCGCGTCAGCGCTATAGGGGCGCAGATTGCCGGTGATCTCGACCGTTGTGTCGATCTCGAAACCATATTGGTCCGACAGAGTCCGCAGCAAAGGCCCGGCAAAGCCTGCGGGCCAATCGAAAGTGGACCAATCGATCGAGAAATCCCCGGCATCCGCGGGAAAGGAGGAGACGGCAAGCGCGGCGCAAACGGCGAGGGAGACACCGCGCAGCGCTTTTCGGTTAGAGAGACGTTTCACAATTCACCTTTCGGTCCGAACCGGAGAGCCCGCGCAACGAGGCCCCCAGCGAGAATACGAACAAATATCTACCGGACATTTATCGCGAATTGTCGGTCTCAAAGCGAAGGTGCGTCCGGTCAAAGCAGATGCCGCTGCGGATAGCGCGATATACTTACGGATAGGTGAAACAGCTCTGGCCAGATCGCCAAATGCGCCCCCGGCCTTCCCCCCGAGGGGAGGGACGGGGAAAACCGGTGGGGCGCATCGCTGCAAATCTATCAGGGAGCCGCTCCCTGGGGTAGGGGAACGGGCAGCAGCTCCCGAGAAGGCCCGCGTCGTGAAGCATATTTTCAGGCGAAACGGTCGAAATGAACCGGTTGCCAGCTTGGGACGCGGTCATTGGTCTGGTCAATGACGCCTTCGTGCAGACCCGTCTATCGGCGGGCATAACTAACTATAGGTCGCGCATCGGATCGTTGCATCTGGGCGGGGGTATAATCGGACTAATCTTAAGGATAGGTTTCCGCCGCCCCGCCCAAGCAGATTTGTCAGAGGTCAAGCTGCGCCTTCATCGCCGCCAGCGTCGCGTCGCAGGTGGCGGGCAAAGCCTCAGCCAGCGCGCGGGCCTCTTCGCCCTTGTCGGTCTTGCAGGCGGTCTCGATCTCTTTGAGCAGCCCGTGCAGCCGGTCGGCGCCGAGCATGCCGCACATCCCGGCCATGGCATGGGCGCGGGCCTGTAGGTCAGGCAGAGCATCGGCTGCCATCAGGTCAGGCAGATCGGTCGCGACTTGTTGGTCGAGCTTTTCCACCCGCTCGCGCAATTTCTCCGCGCCCAGCAGGTCGAGCAGATCCGCGATTTGTTGTTCGTTCAATAGGGGCCGTTTCGCGGATTTCGCCTGTACCGATGACTGGGCGCTGGCCAAACGCTCAGGCAGAGCCTGCTCCGGCATGACCGCGCGCCCCGAAAGCTCGCGCAGCTTGGCGCGTAGTACCTTCATATCCAACGGCTTTTGCATGAACCCCGACATCCCGACGGCGCTGAACTCCGCCCGTTCTTTCGGCATCGCATGGGCGGTCACGGCGATGATCGGTGTTTCGCGGTTGGGGCCCTCGCCGGAGAGAATCGCCTTGGTCGCCTGAATGCCATTCACCTCGGGCATGGAGATATCCATGAGGATCGCATCGAAGGGCGCATCTCCGGCCAGTTCGATCGCCTCGCGCCCGCCGGTGGCGAGGGTGACGTCATGGCCAATCTTCTCAAGCATCGCCTTGATCAGCTCGCGGTTGATCTCATTGTCGTCCACCAGCAGAAGGTTGAGCCGCTGAGCCGCCGCGGGTTCGGCGCGCTTTTGCGGGTCGGGCGCCGCATCGCTGTCGATCTCGGCCAGATCGGCAAGCTCTACCGGCAGGCGCAGGGTGAAACATGTCCCCTCGCCCACGGTCGACTCGCAGGTGATCTCACCCCCCAGACGTTTGACCAGACGGCGCACGATCCCGAGCCCCAGACCGGTGCCCCCAGTGCGGCGCTCATAGCGGCTGTCGAGCGAGACAAAATCTTCGAAAATACGGTCGATATCCCCCGCCGGAATGCCGGAGCCGTCATCTTCGACCTGCAGGTGGAACGCTTCTCCCTCGCCCGCGGGTTTGGCGAACCACCCGCGCAGGGTCACATCGCCGCCGGGGCTGAACTTGATCGCGTTGCTTAAAAGGTTGACCAAAATCTGCTGGATCGCCCGCGGGTCCGTAACGATGGCCTTGTCGTCTAGCTGGGTCAGATCAAGATGCAGCCGGGTGCCCCCGGCCTCGGCCAGAGGGTCCATCGTGTTGATAATTCCCGCCATCAGCACGGTCATGTCACAGGTCTGACGCACCTGTTCATAGGTTCCCGCCTCACTGCGCTCAATGGCCAGCACGTCATTGATATGGCCCAACAAAATCTCGCCCGAGGTCATCGCCGCATCGAGATAGCGCTTTTGCTCATCATCAAGCCGGTCATCTTGCAGCAGTTGCAAAGCCGAGATCACACCATTGAGCGGCGTGCGCATTTCGTGGCTCATCATGGCGAAGAAACGCGACTTTTCCTGATAGGCGTCAAGTGCTTCATCCCGCGCGGCGATGATCTCGGCCTCGCGGAGGCGCTTTTCGGTGATGTCCCGAATATAGGCGATAAAGAGCGACCCCTGCCCCATGGGCGATTGCGACACGGACATCTCAACCGGGAAAATGCGCCCGGCGTGGTCGATCATCTCAAACTCGCGGCGGCCCTTGTCGGCGACCTCCGTCTCGCCAGTGATGCGGAACCTCTCAAGCCTCTCGCGGTGCATCCTGCGGTCAGCCGGGGGGATCAACAGGCTGATATAGTCCCTGCCCTTCGCCGCCTCATGGGTGATGCCAAAGATCTCTTCGGCGGAGCCGTTGAAATCTTCGATCTCCCCCCGCTCATTGATGACGACGATGGCGTCGAGCGATGCCTGAAGGGTGGTCGCAAGGCGCAGGTGGTTTTCTTCGACCAGTTGCGATGTGCGATTCAACCGGCTGGCCTGCCGCGAGAGGCGATAAACCGCCCCGACCAAGGCAAGGGTGACGATCAAGACGATCGCCGCCATCACCTCGATCAGCCGCACGATCTCATGGCGTTCGTTTTGGGACAGCTCGCTGGCAATGGCGATGGAGGCGAGGGCAATCTCGCGGGGCACGTCTTCGATGCTGCGCAACATGGCGTCGATATCGTCCAATGCCGCGATCAGTTCGGCGTCGGACCCGTCAATCGCAGGCAGGAACCCGTCCAGCAGGGCCCGTAACTCACGAATCTTCGGTTTGGCCTTTGCGTTGTTGCGCACCCGTTCGGCCAACAGAACGCGGCTATAGAAGATGTCGAATCGTTTGCGGAACTCATCCAGCGCCTCTGGCGTGGCGGATTTCGCCTCAGTCAAGGCGCGGTCAGTCTTCAGGAATTCGATCTCGATCTGCGTGAAGACCCATTCAGCGTGGTCTTGCTGCGCGCTGTCGAGCGCCTGAATCCGGTCCCAGACGTTATAGGCCAGATAGGCGGCGATGCTCATCCCCAGCACGAGGATAAGCATCAAGACCTGTCGGCTTCTTGCGCGCGCGGGCCCGAATTTTCCTGCGTCGTTCATCCAAGCCCTCTGCGCCATTGTCAGTTACTCGACACTAATTCGGTCAAGCTGCCAGATCGACCGGCTGTAGACCAGTTCCGTCTGATAGGCGATGTCGCTGTCATAGGGGTAGACCACCCAAAGCGGCCCCTTGTCCCGGCGCGACATCTCCTCGCCATTGGTATGGTAGGCGATGATCGGCCCATCTTCGACGGCGTCGGACATCGGGATTTCCACCGCATAGTCATTGATCGCCGTCGCGGTGATGGTGCCCTCTTCGACGTTCAGCGTCTCGAAGAGGTCTTTCAGCGACACGCCTTCGAATGCCTGCGTGCCATCGGTCCAGATCGTCGTCGTCTCAAAGCTAGAGACAGGCATGGATTTGAGATCTGAGAGGGTGAAGCTATGGGTTTCCTCGGCCAGCGTCACTTCGAGCACGGCCTCTTCGTCTTGGGCGGCAACCGCCGACGCAAGGCCCAAAGAGAGGGCAGCCGCGGTGATGGTCTTGCTGAGGTACTGAAAGGTCATGTCAAATTTCCTTATCTGGCGTTGTGACCTAACCATACCCTGCCCGAATGACAGGCGCGAAGGCGCAGAAGCGCATCCCCCCTATACCAAAGGATAGGTGCGCCTGTCCCCGCGCGGCCCGCATTGCCATACCAAAGGATAGCGGCGCATGCCTTTGCCCCCCTTTCCCCTTGGGCTTTCATCTTTCTTTTGAAACGGGCACACTCTACCAATTAGAGAACGCCGGCCATTTTGGCTTCAGGAGATCTATTATGTCTTTGCGTATTTTAATTGCCGATGATCACGACATGGTCCGAGAGACCATCGCCATGTTTCTTGATGCCGATGGGGCCACCGTCACCGAAGCGGCGAGCGATCTGGCCGGAGCGCTGGACAAGATCAAATCAGAGCCGCCCTACGATCTGGTGCTGCTGGATTATACGATGCCCGGCATGAAGGGCTTGCAGGGTCTGCAAACCGTTCTTGATATCAATGAGGGTCGCCCGGTCGGGCTGATCTCCGGCACCGCCACTCGGCTCATTGCCGAACAGGCGCTCGAAATGGGGGCGATCGGCTTTCTGCCCAAGACGCTGCCCGCCAAGTCACTGGTCAACGCGGTGCGTTTCATGGCGGCGGGAGAGACCTATGCCCCGGTCACCTTCATGTCGGGCAAGGACAATCCCGAAGAGACGGATTTCGAGAAATCCCTGTCCGAGCGGGAGCGCCAGGTGCTGCGCGGATTGATGAACGCGCAGTCTAACAAAGAGATCGCCCGCGACCTCGATCTGCAGGAAGTGACGATCAAACTGCATGTCAAAACACTTTGCCGAAAACTGGACGCAAAGAATCGTACCGATGCGGCAATCATTGCGCGCGACGCGGGCTTCGTTTGAGGCCCGTTTCACACCCCTGAACCACCCCCGGCATCGGCCCAGGGCGTGCGCTGTAGCGCCCCCGATTTCCCCCTGAGCGTAAACCATAATCGCCCGCCTCGTGCGGGCGTTTTTGCGTTCGGCCTATAGCGGCCCGGGACGAATCAAAGATTCGGAAGCCCCATTTTTCCCAGCAAAATTAACCATCTGCGGAGCCCGCGCCCGGCCCCATTTCCGCGCCAAATGATAGGCCGCGGCGCGACCTGATAGGGCCACCTATCCTTTCGGCTAAGCGCCTGACCACAGGCTCAGCGAGTTAACCGTTCGCTCAGATGATATCGGTATCCGGTTCCCCGAAGATGAGAACAGGACAACGCAATGAGCGTGTCCGTTCATTGCAATCGCCGGCTCTTCACCGGCCAACAAGGGAACTACTAGATGCGTATCCATATCTCCCAATTATCCAAGACACTCATCGCGAGTACGGCTTTGTCGATCGCGGGTTTCGCGGCTGCCGCCGACGCGCTCACGAGCGAATTCTCCTTCCGCGTGGTGGAAACCAACGCCGAGGGCGAAGAAGTCCTCGTTGAGCGTGAGACGGTCCGCCCGGGCGAGGTCATCTCTTATGAGCTGCGTCACCAGAACATGACCGACGGCGCCATGGAAGGTCTCGTCATCGCCGCACCGGTCCCCGAGGGCGTCTCTATCACATTGGGTGCCGAAGTGACCTCTGTCGCCGCGGTCTTTGAAGTCCAGGCCGAGATGGACCCCGAACAGGAAGGGCTGGAATGGTCCACCGTTCCCGCCATCCGCAAGGTCGTCGATGCCGATGGCAACATGACCGAAGAGCCGCTCCCTGAAGAGGCTGTCGCCGCCGTGCGCTGGACCCTCTCCGAACCGCTCGAAGCAGGCGATTCCGCCTTCAACAGCTACCGCGTGCGCCTGAACTAATCCCGGCGCCTCTCTCTCCACTCTCTCTCCAACTACTATAGAACTAGGGAATATTAACGTGAAACACCAAACAACCTTCCTGCGCTCCGTAAGCGCCGTTGCTCTGACCGCCGTGATCGGCACTGTCGCTTTCGCGGCGCCCGAAGCGGGCTCTGTCATCGGCAACCAAGCCGTGGCGACCTATACCAACGCCGCGGGCGACACGATCACGGTAACCTCCAACACCGTTGAGACAGTCGTTCAGCAAGTTGCCGGCGTCACCCTGACCTCCGACAACACCGAAACCATCGCCCCCGGCGGTAAGGCGTTCCTGCCGCACATCATCACCAACGATGGTAACGGCCCGGATGCCTTCGCACTGACCGCGTTTGAGACCAACAGCGGCACGCTCGACACCTCGCAGCTGGTCTTCTACCCCGACGCCAACATGGACGGCGTGGCCGATAGCGCCACCCCGCTGACCGAGACACCGACCCTCGCCCCCGGTGAGCAATTCGGCATCGTGATCGAAGCCTCCGTCGCCTCCACGGCCACCGGTTCCGACACGATCACCGTGACGGCGGCCTCGACCCTCGACGGCACCGTGCTGAGCACCAACACAGACACGCTGACAATCTCCAACGACGCGATTGTCGAGTTGGTCAAATCGATGACCGCGGACCCGGCTTCGGGCGGCAACCCCAATATCATCGACGCAGGCGATACGGTAACGATCACGCTGACCTACTCCAGCACCGGTCTGGCCGCGGCCAACAACTACTCTGTGCAGGACGTGCTTGATGGCCGCCTGACCTATGTGCCCGGCTCGGCCCGTTGGTCTGACTCCGCCACACCGCTGGACGATAACAACGGCTCCACTGTGGTCGACACGACAAACGGCTCTGGCGAGACCATCGCTTGGGACTATGACGACGCGCAGAACGTCAACTTCCTGATCTCCTCTGTCGGTTCTGGCCGCTCGGGTGAGGTGACCTTCCGTGCCGTGATCGCGGATACCGCCAACGCGGGCATCATTACCAACGTGGCGACCCAGGACGTTGACGGCGTGGCCTTCCCGCCATCGAACACCGCCTCTGTCACCGTCGACAACCAATATGCGGTTGCGGTTGCTGATACGGCGATCAACTCCAACGGCACGGCCAACCCGGCGATTGCCTCGACCACCGACGATGACGCGGCCAACAACGATGTCGTCACGGAATCCGGCGATGTCTATCAGGGCGGCACGATCCGTCAGGAATTCGTGCTGACCAACCTCTCCAACAGCCCGGACAGCCTGACCCTCGACGTGACCAATGGCGACTTCCCGGCTGGCACCACCTTCCGCTTTGTGGGCGCCGACGGCATTACACCGGTGGTCGGCTCTGTCGGACCCCTGGGTATCGGTGACAGCGCCAAGGTGACCTTGATCGCCACATTGCCAACCGATGTCGCACCGACAGCCACCACCAACTACACCGCCGTCATCACAACGACCTCGGACAACTCCGGCGTCAGCGATGTGTCGACCGCCGAATTCACCGGCGCGGTTCTTGCGGCTTCGGTCGATCTTGAGAACGCCGTGATCGGCTCCGAAGGCGATGGCGCGGCACCGACGAACGGTGGCAACCCATGGGTCACCCAGTCGACAGACCCGGGCGCACCGGTTGTCTTTGAGATGCTGGTCGAAAACAACGGCCCCACCTCGGACAGCTTCAACCTGTCGCTGGATCAGGCCCTGCCCGCAGGCTGGACGGTTGAGTTCCAGCTGCCCGACGGCTCGATCGTGTCGAACACCGGCACCATCCCCGCAGGCGCATCGCAGGCCATCCGCGCCGTGATCACGCCAGCCGATGGCGCTCTGCCGGGTGACACGCTGGTCGACGTCGCGGTCGTCTCTTCCGTCTCGGGTCAAGGTGACCGGATCGTCAACCAAGTCACGGTCAATGAAATCTATGACGTGAAGATCATCGAGGACCAAAGCGCGCAGGCTTCGCCGGGTGGTATCGTGGACATCCTCCACACCATCTCGAACGAAGGGAACGTGGCCATCACGGAGGCGTCGATCACGCAATCGGGTCTGACCAACTTCTCCGGCGCGATCTTCTGGGATCAGAACGGCAACGGTGTGATCGATCCGTCCGAACCGGTGATCGACAACTTCAATGACCTGACCGACGGCGTCTCGCCGGGTGTGAACGGACTTGCCCCGGGCGACAGCATCTCGCTGATCTACCGTGTGCAAACGCCTTCGACAGCCACCCAAGGTGTGTCCGAAGTCGGCACCATCACCATCAACAACACGTTGAACGGTGTCGGGACCGATATCGACCAGACCAACAACGCCGTCGAAGACCGCGTGGTCATCATCTCGGGCGATGTCACACTGAGCAAGTATCAGTACATCGACGCGGGCTGCGATGGCACCGTGGGCACCTTCACCAAGACGCGTCTTGATGTCGAGCCCGGCCAGTGCATCCGCTACATGGTCGAAGCCGAGAACACAGGTGCCTCTGCGGCGGACAATGTGATCATCACGGACGCGGCCCCGGCCTATACCGCGATCACGGACTGTGGCGGCGCCTGCCCTGAAAGCCTGTTCCCGGGCACCAGCACGGCCACCGTCACCTCGACCAACGTATCGAGCACGCATGGCAGCATCCTTCCCGGCGGCTTCGCCCGGGTAGAGTTCACCGTGCGGGTCGACGACTAAGCGACCTCTCGGGCGCCCCCGGGCTGAGCGATGCTCTCCCGGGGGCGCCCCCTCCTCCCCCGTTTCCGTCTCCCCCATTTTTCACGCCCTTCCCAGGGATCGCAACAGGAGCAAGCTGATGCGCAGTTTCCTTATGTCTAAAGCCCGCCCGGCTCTGGCCCTGATCAGCGCCTCCGCACTGGGCCTGAGCCTTCTGCCCCAGACCGCCGCCGCCGCCCCGGCCCCCGGTGGGTCTTTCATCCGCAACGTGGCAGAAGTCAGCTATTTCAACACCTCCCTTGGCATCATGGAACGCGTCTTCTCGAACCCGGTACGGGCCGAAGTCGCCGCGGTTCCCGGGCTCGAAGTGACCGGCTACTCCGACCTTCTGCTGACCCGCGGTGCCTTTGGCCGCTACCATTTCGACGTCATCAACAGCGGCAACGTGCCGCTTTCCACATCGGTCAGCATCGGCGAGCAAGGCAGCGCCAGAATGATGTCGCGCCAATCGCTCTTCCCTGACCTGAACGGCAACGGCCTGATCGACACCGAAGACCGCGCCTTCGATATGTCCGCGCCCTTCATGCTCGCCGTGGGCGAGCGGTTGCAGCTGATCTATGAGTTCCGCATCTCCGCCGAGACCCCCGTAAGCACCCAATTCGCCAGCATGTTGACCGCATCTGCCGTGACCGAGGATGGCCAAAGCCTGACCGACGACGCCATGGGCGTCTCGCGGGTTGAGGAAGGCGGGCTCGAAGTCTCGAAAGAGCAGGTCGTCGCCGAGAGTGACGCGGGCGCGCTCATCACCTACACCCTGCGGCTGCGCAACGATTCCGAGCGGGACGCCTTTGGCTACCCCGAGATCGAAGGCCAGCCAATCGTGATCGACGGCACGCCCCGGACCGGTGTCTTGCTGCGCGATGCGATCCCGCGGAACACCGTGTTCCACGCGGTGCAGGATTCGGGCACCATGACCGCGCTGGTTCATATGCGCGGCGCGCCTGACCACCACTACGTCAGCGTCGCCCCCGCCGGGCTTTCCCACGACGTGGATGCGGTGGCCTTCTTTCATGAGGGCGACTACGCCGTCGGCCATGCGACCGATCCCAGCTTCTCGGTGCGCGTGCCTGCCGACTTGGGCAAGGTGGAGGTGCAGAACACCGCCTCGGCCTTTTACAACAACCAAGAAAGCACCCTGCTGCTGACCTCCAACACCGTGGTCTATGACCGCGATACAGAGACGGTCGGCACCTTGGTCTTTGAACACCCCCAGACCGGCGCGGACCAGCCCTATGGCACGCCGGGCAGCGACACCCGCCTGCGCCTCACCTCGGGCGCCTGCAACATCAGCACCGAAGTCGACAGCACGGCGGTGACGATCCGCAGCATGCTGACCGGCGATGTGGAAACCATCATCGCGACCGAGACCGGGGCCAACACCGGTGTCTTCCTCACCCCCGCCCTGCCGATGGCGCAGATGTCGCCCGCCGTTGCCGGGGATCAGGTCATGGCCACCGACTTTGGCGATAGCTTCAGCGCGACAGCCTCTTGCGACAGCGCGGTGCTTGAGGACGATCTGATGATCAACCCCGGCAACTTTCTGTTCAACTCCGTCACCAACGCCCCGATTGACGGCGTGGCCGTCGCGCTTGTCGATGCCCGTTCGGGCAACGAAATGGCCCGCACCCAGACCGACCAGCGCGGCTTTTTCACCTTCTCCGAAATGCCCGAAGGCGACTACCGCTATGCCGTGATGGACGCGCCCGCATGGATCTTCCCTTCCGCGCGTCTGGACTATGCCGGTATGGGCCGCAATGTGATGGATGCCGGTTGGGGCCGCGCATTCAAACACGCAGGCGGCGCATTGTTCGTCTCCGACATCCCGGTTGATCCGAATTATGGCACGCCGCTGGCGCTGGACAAAGCCGCCGACCTCGACCGCGTGGGTCACGGTGAATTCGTCACCTACACGTTGAGCTTCACCAACAACATGCATCAAGCGCTGATCGGCGGCGAAATCCTCGACCGGCCCGCCTATGGTGTGAACCTCGTGCCCGGCACGGTCACCCTCAACGGAGAGCCGCTGGACGACCCGCAAGAGATCGGCAATGGCGATCTGCGCTTTGACGTGGGCATGCTTGAACCGCTGTCGAGCCATGAGCTGTCCTATGTGATGCAATTCTCTGCCGCCGCCCGCGAAGGCCGCAACGAGAACAGCGCGATCCTGTCGGGCCGCCAAGCGGGCACCGGGACGCTGCAACAATCGCAGACCGCACGCGCCATGGTCCGGCTCGACAATTCGGGCGGTGTCTTTGCGCGCCAAGGCACCGTGCTGGGCGCTGTCTTCATGGATTGCAACGGCAACGGTCTGCGCGACCGCGTTGAGGATGAACCCGGCATTCCCGGCGTGCGCATCGTGACCCAGGAAGGGCTCTTTGTGGTGACCGATATCAATGGCGCCTATTCGCTCAACGGCATGCGTCCGGTGACCCATGCCTTCCTCGTGCAGCCCGAAACCCTTCCCGCCGGAACCGCGGTGCAGGTGACCCGCACCAACGATCTGCGCCGGGGTGGCTCGCGCATCGTGCCGCTGAAGAAGGGCGAGTTGCGGACCGAGAACTTTGCCGTGGCCCAATGCACCCCCGAAGCGCTTGAAGAAGTTGGCAAACGCCGCGACCATTTCGCTGGCAAACGTCAGACCCCCGGCATGAATGCAGCCGATCTACCGATCGACGGCCAGCGCAGCAGCACCCGCTCCGTGCGCGGTGAGGCTGGCATCGCCACCACCACCCAGCTGACCCCCGGCATGATCGCGGCACAAAGCGAAGAGGCCGGGCGTGAACCCTCCTCTGTCGCGCAAGCGGCCCGTGCCTCGGCCCAGCGTCAATCGCTCGACAGCATGATCCAGAACCTCGATAGCGCGCCGGGCTTTGTCGACTTTGCCGAAGACACCGCCGTCACCCGCGCCACACAGAACATCCGGATCAAGGGCAAGGCCGATCTCACGCTGTCGCTTTTGGTGAACGGGCGCGAGCTGGGCGGCGACCGGGTGGGCGAACGCACCAATCTGGCGAAAAACAATGTGCAGGCGCTGGAATATGTGGCCGTGAAACTGGCCTCGGGCGAGAATGTGCTGACACTGGTGGGCCGTGACGGTTTCGGCATCGAACGTGTCCGCAAAGAGCTGCGCCTGACCGCCCCCGGCAAACCTGCCCGGATCGAGATCCTGATGCCGGAAACCGCTTCGGCCAATCCCGCCTCGGTGGTGCCGGTCGTGGTGCGCGTACTTGACGCCGGGGGCCGCCCGGTGCCCGCCTCGGGCACCGTGACCCTCGCCGCTCGCCGGTCGCTTTGGGATGTGACCGACATCCGCAGCAGCGCGCCCGGCGTGCAGGCCTATCTCGACAATGGCGAAGCGACCTTCAACCTGATCCCGCCGCAGGCCTCCGGCCCCGATCTGATCACCGTGCGCTCCTCCTTTGGCGAGGCCGAGGCGCGGGTGACCTTCACCCCCGACCTGAACGAACGTGTGCTGATCGGTGTGATCGAAGGCGCGGTTTCGCTGAGCGGGGATGCAGGTAACGTCATCGAAGAAGACCGCATCAGCGCTTTCGAAGACACGACAACCGGGATCCGGGGTGAGCTGTACCTCAAAGGGGTGATCCGTGGCGATGCCCTGCTGACTCTGCGCTACAGCTCGGACCGCGACACCGAAGACAGCCTGTTCCGCGACATCCGGGGCGAGGAATACTACCCCGTCTACGGCGACAGTTCCGAGCGCGGTGCCGATGCGCAATCTTCGTCGAACCTCTTCGTCAAAGTGGAAAAAGGCCGCTCCTACGTGCTCTACGGCGATATCGCCATCGCGCCTGAGGCCAGCGCGCTGAAACTGGGCGGCCTGCAACGTGTCGCCACCGGCGCCAAGGGCCATTGGGAGAACGACCGCGTTTCGGTCACCGTCTTCGCCGCCCGGACAGCGCAGGAGCAGCAGATTCAGGAAATCCGCGGGCGCGGCGTCTCTGGCCCCTATGACCTTGACCTGAGCGGCTATGTGCAAGGGTCCGAACGGGTGGAGATCCTCGTGCGGGACGAAGACGGCGGCGATATCCTGTCGGCCACGCCCCTGCTGCGCGGCACTGACTATCTGCTCGACTTCTTCCGCAACACCATCACCTTCGACAGCCCGGTGCGCCAGTTCGACCTTGACGGCAACCCCGTGTCGATCCGCGTGACCTATGAGGTTGAGGCCGAGGGCGCCGAAGCCTATTGGCTCTATGGCGGTGAGGTGAACTATGCCCTGTCCGAGCGGACCTCTGTGGGCGCCCGTGCGGTCCATGCCGACGCCCCCTTGGGCAACGCGGCCCGCCAGCGGATGCACTCTGCCTACCTCCAGCACGAAGACCGCCAAGGCGGGCTGTGGGAGGCCGAGGTGGCCCGGTCGGAGAACGCCATGGGCGACAAGGACAACGCTGCACGCCTGTCCTATGAGCTGAAGACCGAAACCCGCCACTTCGCTTTCGAGGCGATCCACACGGGCCGCGACTTCTACGCTCAAGGCGGGTTGGCCCGCCCCGGCACCACCCAGATCCGCCTGAGCTATGGCGAAGAGATCGACCGGCGCAGCGACATCGCCTTCGGCGCGGAATACACCCGCGACCGGATCAACGACAGCACGCGGCTGACCGTGGACGCGATCTATTCCCGGCATCTGAGCAAGACCCTGCGCGGCGAGATCGGCCTTGAGTACAGCCGGGACCGCACCGCCAGCGGCAGCGAGACCGACACCGCCCTGATCCTCGGCGCGCATTGGACCCCAGCGGCCCGCCCCGGCACCGTGATCGAGGCCAAGCTGCGCGCCCCGCTCAGCGGTGACGCTCCCACCGAACTGACCCTCGGCCTTTACGACGAGCCCAAGAACGGCTGGCGCGTCTATAACGAGATCGAGCTTCAGTTCGGCAGCGACGCTCTGGTCACCCGCGCGGCCTATGGGTTCACCTATACGATGAACGAATGGGTCACCGGCCGGACCGAGATGACCAAGGCCAGCGGCACCAGCGACACCACCATGGTTCAGGGCCTGTCGGTCGATTGGGACATCAACGAAAGCACCAATCTGCGCGCCGATCTTGAGCATTCGCGCAACCTTGAGACCAATGACGGGGAGCTCACCTCCTTCGCCATCGGCACAAGCTGGGAATCGGCGGATGGTGACTGGGTCGGTGATGCCGAGCTGGAAACCACATGGGAAGAGAGCGGCCAAACCCACTACGCCAGCTTCGGCATCGCGGGCAATGTCACCCCTGACCTGACCGTTCTGGCCCGCAGCCGTGCCGCGCTCGACCGCCGCGAGGGCGAAGACTCCCGCCGCATGCGCACCCGCATCGGCGCGGCCTATCGCCCCAAGGATAACGCGCGCCTCGATGTGCTGGCTTGGTACGAGCACCGGCTGGAAGAAAAACACACCAGCACGGAAACGCATCTGTGGTCGGTTGACGCGAATTACGAGATCGACGCCGACCTGCGGATCAACGGCAAATATGCCGGCCAGTACCAGAAGATCGGCACCAATGCCGGCGCGCGGGCCAATACCACCACGCAGTTGATCCAAGGCGGTCTGAACTACGAATTCGGCGACGACCGTTTCCAACTCGGCCTCAACGCCACGTATCTGTGGGACAGCGAGGGCAACTCTTCCAACGGGATCGGCGCCGAGTTTGGCTTCACCCCGCGCGAAGGTGTCCTGCTGGCGCTCGGCTACAACAAGGCCCGTGGCCGGGTGGCAGGGCAAAGCAGCCTCTATGACGAAGGGTTCTATTTCCGGTTCAACCTGCTGTTGGACAACTCACTCTGGACCCAGTTCGACCAATTCCTCGGGAGCTGACCGGGAGACTCAGCCCCGAGGGAGAGCCACGTTCCAAGCGCATCTGGAACGTGGCTCATTTCTCTTTCAGAGCGCTGCGGCGCTCCAAAGTCGACCCGGCCTATTCCAAGCGCCGGGCCGACTATCCTTTCGAGACGCTAACTAGCTGTCCGCATTAATGAAATATCGATTTTAGAGGCGCATGATCAGAGACAATGCAAACCTCCAGCCCGATGGGAAACTCCGATGAAAAAGCTCGCTGCCAGCACTGCCTTTTGCCTGATCGCCGCCACCCTCTCCGGCGCGGCAAATGCTAATGATTTCGCCCGTTTCGACAGCCGCAAGATCGCCGTCACCGGCCTGAACTTCGCCCTGTCGCCCTCCGCCTCGGATGCGCGGATTCACCTCAACCGGGCCATGATCCAGACGCCGGTTAAACATGCACAGGCCCCCCGCAAACTGACCCTGCCCCCGCGCGGCGGCCCATCGGCGGCGGTGCGCCATGTCATCGCCTCTGCCGAGGCGGGCGCGAAAGGCTATGACGCGGTGCAGCATGGGGCGCGGATCAAGCCGCCCAAGCGCCCCACAAGCATGACCATCGACGAAATCTATCGCTGGATCAAGGCGACCCCCGGCCAGCCCCATGCCATCGGGCGCTACCAGTTCATCCCCAACACTTTGAAAACGCTCGTCGCCGAAGCGGGGCTAAGCCAAAGCGACCGGTTTACCCCACAGGTTCAAGACCTGCTGGCCGATCTATTGCTCGAAGATGCGGGATTCACCCCCTTTATGAAAGGCAAGATCAGCCGCCATCGTTTCATGGAAAACCTCGCCCGCATCTGGGCCGGGCTGCCCACTTCGACGGGCCGGTCCTATTATCACGGCCATGCGGGCAACCGGGCTGTCATCACCTGGAACGAATTCGACAGCCATATGAAAAGCATCTTTGAAAACACGGCACGCGGCACCTCCTGACCGCGCGCCTCACTCTTTTCTCTCTCCCTCTCTCCGTCTCCCTCCAGGCCAAAGCGCGCGTATTTTCGCCGCTTTGGCCACCTTTTTAGCCGCGGCGCTGCATCTCGCGCGGCATTTCCGAGAAAATCTCAGGCCCATCGGCGCGTAGGATCACGATCTCTTCCAGACGCACGCCGAATTTGCCTTCCAGATAGATGCCCGGCTCGATTGAGAAGACATTGCCTTCGGCCAGAACCGCGTCGGAATTCGCGGCGATATAGGGCGGCTCGTGGATGTCGATGCCAAGGCCATGGCCGGTACGGTGCAGGAAGTGTTCGCCATAGCCCGCCTGCGTGATCACATCGCGTGCGGCGCGGTCGATCTCGCGTGCCGCGACGCCGGGGCGGGCAGCATCCAACGCAGCCTGCACTGCGCTTTCGACCGTGGCAAAAACCGCTTCGTACTCGGCATCCGGCGTACCGAAAAAGCCGCTACGGGTCATGTCGGAGGGGTAGCCGTTCAACCGGCAGCCGGTGTCGATCAGCACGGCCATGCCTTGAGCCAATGCCGTATCGCCGGGGTAGTGATGCGGGAAAGCGCCGGATTCGCCGAAACAGACCGAGCAGAATTCAAGGTGCGCGCCGTTGGCTTTGTAGTGGTCCTGAATCAGCGCCACGACCTCACGCTCGGTGATGCCTTCTTTCAGCGCGGCGAAAGCGGCCTGGACGGCGCTGTCGTTCAACAGATGCGCGGCTTTGATCGCGGCATATTCTTCGCTGTCCTTGCTGGCGCGCAACAGACCGACGGTGTCATCGGTAAAGCGGCGTCGCGGATGATCGAGCGCATCCAGAAGCCGCAGGGCGAAATCGGTGCGCATGGTCTCATCCAGCACTACCGAGAGCCCGGGGGCCGTAGCGCCGCAGGCGTCGAGCAGTTCGGTCAAGGCGGCCTCCGGCCCCTGATCGTCGCTCCATGCATGAAACGGCAGATCGGTGTCTTTGCGCGCGGCGGCGGCGTTCAGGGCGGGCATCAGAAACCCTGCGTAATCGGCGCTGACCAAGAGCATCACCGGGCGTTCGTCGCCATGCGGGTGCACGCCAGATAGCCAGGCCATATGGCTCGACGGGCCGAGGGCAACAAGATCGGTGCCCGTCTCGGCCATGCGCGCGCGCAGGTTGGCAAGGCGGGTATCGAAGGGGGAGGAAGCGGACATGGGCAAAGACCTTGGTATTCAAAAAGGGTATTGGGATGCGCGGGCCGAGGGGAGCCCCCCGGCCCGCGCAGGGATCAGGGAAGCGGGATCAGCCCTTTTCCACCAACCGGTAGAAAACGAAATCCGATGTCGCGCCGTTCACATAGCCGGTCACGTCATCGTCCATCGCCACCTGATAGGCCGCTTGGAACATGATCACGATGGGCGAGTCCTTTTGCACCTTCTGCTGAAGGTCGCGGTACATCTCGAGCCGCTTTTCCGGGTCGGCCTCTGACAGTGCCGCCATGGTCTGCTTGTTCAGCTCTTCCGGCACGGCCCATGCGTTGCGCCATGTGGTGGTCGCGGCATAGGAGTCGTCGGAGTTGTCCGAGTTATAGGCAAAAGCCTTGGCATTGGAATGCGGGTCCATGAAGTCGGGGCCCCAGTACAGCAACATCGCCTCGTGGCTGCGCTCACGGTACTTGGTGATGACCTGACTGCCGGTGCCGGGCAGGATTTCGAAGTTAATCCCCGCGTCGGCAAAGCTCGCCTGAAGCGACTGGGCCATGTCGGTGAACGGCGCCGCATTGATCACGTCGAGCGAGACGGTGATCGGCGTCTCGATCCCGGCATCGGCGAGGATTTGCTCCGCCTTTTCAGGATCGTAGGTGAAAGGCGTCTCGTCGAACGAGCCGGGGAAGCCCTTGGGCCAGAAGGCCTGATGCACGTCCATTTGACCTTTGATGATCGAATTGGTCATGCCTTCGTAATCCACCAGATAGCGGGCGGCTTCCCAAACGGCGGGCGGGGTCAGGCTTTCCGTCTTTTGGTTGAACGACAGGAAATGCACCGCCGCCTGCGGGTAGGTTTCGACCTTGATCTCCGCGTTGTCGATCGAGGCGATCTGGTCCGGCGTCAGGTTGCGCGCAAGGTCGATATCGCCCTTCTCAAGCAGCAACTGCTGGGTGGCGGATTCGGCCACATGGCGGATGATCACGCTGTCGATCTCGGGGGCGCCGTTGAAATAGCCCTCATTCGCGCTCATCCGAACCATCTGCGCGGGCGCATAGCGGTCCAGCTTGAAGGGGCCGGAACCGGCGGAGTTTTCGTTCAGCCAAGCATTGCCCATGTCGCCGTCGACTTCATGCTCTTTCACCAGCACGCTGTCGACGATGGAGGCAGGGCGCGCGGCGAGCACGTTCAGCACAAAGGCCGGGGAGAAATCGCCGTCGTATTTCACGGTGACGGCATTGCCCTCGGCCGTGACCATCTGGTCGATGTTCTCAGCCGTCCAGCCCAGTTGGGTCAGGATGAAGGCCGGGGTTAGGTTCAGTTTGATCACGCGTGCGAAAGAGAACAGCACGTCATCCACGGTCACCGGGTTGCCGGAGGCGAAAGTCGCGCCGTCGCGCAGGGTGAAGGTGATCGTCTTGGCCTCGGCATCGGCTTCCCAGTCAGAGGCCAGACCGGGTGCGAGCACCGTGGTGTCTTCGGCGTCATATTGCACCAGACGGTCGTAAAGGTTGGTGACCAGCTCGCCGGAGGTGAACTCATAGGCCTGCGCAGGGTCGAGCGCCACGATGTCGTCGATATTCTGCGCCACGACAAGCACGCCTTCGGGCGTATCGGCCAAGGCCAGCGGCGCGGCCAAGGGCAGCGCCAGCGCGCTCGCCAATAGGGTTGATCTAAGTGTTTTCATGATTGTCTCCTTGTTGGATCGTTGAAGTTGGAATGTCATTTGCCCAGCGCGCCTAGGCTTTCTTGATCAGTTCAGGCAGCTCGATGGCCCCTGCCCGGTTCAGCACCGTCAAGGTGCCGGTCCAGAGGATGCGCGCAGTCGTGTCGGTTCGGTTTGCCCAAGCATGGGGAAGCTGGCCGCTGTAATGCAGACAGTCGCCCGCGCTCATGCGGAATTTCTGCCCGTCGAGGGTCTGCTCAATCTCTCCCTCAAGGACAAAGACCATCTCTTCGCCCTCATGGCTCACCGTCTCGGATTCGTAGCCGGGCGGGACGTGAAGCAGATAGCTCGACAGTTCCGCGCCGGGGAAAGTGGCGGCAAGGCTTTCATAGGTCAGCGATGAATTGGCCAGCGCGAACTGCGTGCGCTCATTGCCACGGGTCAGCCCGTCCGAGGGTTTGGGCGCGGCGATGAAATATTCCAAAGCCACATCCAACCCATCGGCGATCTGCGCCAACGTGCCGAGCGACGGCGTGGCATTGCCCCGCTCCAACTGACTGAGATAGCCCATCGACACACCGGATTTGTCGCAGAGCATTTGCAGCGTCATCTGCATCTGCTTGCGCCTTTTGCGGATCGCGGCACCGAGGTTCGGCTCGGGCTTGGCTTTGTCGCGCGGCATCTTGGTCATCTCCCCTGTTCTGAAGCGACGTTACAAAAAATTATTTTGTCTGGCAAAAAAATTTTTGCAAATGGCGAAATTTGTTTTATGCACAAAGCATCCAGAACGGTGCCACCGCACCCTGAGGCCGCATGTCGGCGCAGGAAATGGCTTGCTTATCAATGGCATCGGCGAAGGAAGGGAGGGCGTGGCCCGTGAATACGAATATGACAAAAGCCCGCAGGCTGGCGCAGGGGGTCTCCTCTCTCGGCGGTTTTGCGGTGGTGACCCTGCTCACCTTCATCGGGCTGATGGCGATCACATTTTTCATCGGGCGGGTCATTCCGATTGATCCGGTGCTGGCCGTGGTCGGCGACCGCGCGACCCAAGAGCAATATGAAGCCGCGCGGGTGGCGATGGGGCTGGACCGGCCCCTGATCATGCAATTCTTCTCCTATGTCGGCGACGTGTTCCAAGGCGACCTCGGGTATTCTGTCTCGACCAACCGGCCCGTGGCGCAGGACCTTGCCAAGGTTTTCCCCGCCACGCTGGAGATGGCGACACTGGGCATTCTGATCGGCATCGGCCTTGGCGTGCCCTGCGGTGTCTGGGCTGCCGCGCGACAGGGCACTTGGGTGGATCAGGTCATCCGTGTTTTCGCGCTGCTGGGCTACTCGGTGCCCGCCTTCTGGCTGGGGCTTGTCGGTCTGGTCATTTTCTACGCCAATCTGGGCTGGGTCGCGGGGCCGGGCCGTGTCGATATCTTTTACGAAGGCATGGTAGCGCCGCGCAGCGGGCTGATGCTGGTGGATTCGGCCCTTGCGGGTGAATGGGACATCTTTTGGAATGCGCTGGATCACCTGATCCTGCCTGCGGCGATCCTCGGGTTTTTCTCGCTCGCCTATATCGCGCGGATGACCCGCAGCTTCATGTTGGACCAACTAGGCCAAGAGTTCATCACCACCGCGCGGGTCAAGGGCGTGGCCGAATGGCGGGTGCTTTGGGTGCATGGGTTCCGCCCGATCCGCGTGCCGCTGATCACCGTGATCGGCCTGTCCTATGCCGCCCTGCTCGAAGGGTCGGTGATGATCGAGACGGTCTTTAGCTGGCCAGGGATCGGGAACTACCTGACCGTAGCGCTGCTCAATGCCGATATGAATGCCGTGTTGGGGGCGACGCTGGTAATCGGCGCGGTCTTCATCCTGATCAACAAACTCTCGGATGTGCTCTACCGCATCCTTGACCCGCGCAGCCGCTAGGAGGCCGTCATGACCACTGCAAGAAACTGGCTTTTGGACGACTCCCCCGCCTCGAAATTGCAGGCGAATATGGGCAACGCCTATCGCATGCTGCTGCAATTGCTGCGCAATCCACTGGCGGTGGTGGGGGCGGTGATCCTGCTGATGCTGATCCTCGCCGCGCTGTTTGCGCCTTGGATCGCGCCGCAGAATCCGCTGGGGCAGAACCTCGACGCCCGCCTGTTGCCCCCTTCGGCGGCGCATTGGATGGGCACGGATGAGTTGGGGCGCGACATTTTCAGCCGCGTGATCTATGGCGCGCGGATCACCCTGATGATCGTGGCCTTGGTCGCTGTCATCGCCGCCCCGCTGGGGCTGCTGATCGGCGCGATCTCGGGCTATTTCGGCGGCTGGACCGACAGGGTCTTGATGGGGGTGACGGATGTGTTTCTCTCCATGCCCAAACTGATCCTCGCGCTGGCCTTCGTCGCGGCCCTCGGGCCGGGGATCGAGAATGCCATCATCGCCATCGCCATCACCTCTTGGCCCGCCTATGCGCGGATCGCACGGGCCGAGACGCTGACCTTCCGCAACTCGGAATTCATTTCGGCCATGCGTCTGCTGGGCGCGTCGCACGGGCGGATCATCACGCGCCATGTGCTGCCGCTGTGTACCTCTTCGATGATCGTGCGGGTGACGTTGGATATGGCGGGGATCATCTTGACCGCCGCGGGGCTCGGCTTCCTTGGCCTCGGTGCGCAGCCGCCGCTGCCGGAATGGGGCGCGATGATCTCACGCGGGCGGACATTCATTCTGGACCAGTGGTGGGTCGCGACGATGCCCGGTTTTGCGATCATCCTTGTCTCGCTCGGCTTTTGCTTTTTGGGCGACGGGCTGCGCGACGTGCTCGACCCCAAACAAGGAGGCAAATCATGACCGCGCGCCTGCTGGAACTTAAAAACCTCTCCGTCAGCTTCCCCACCCCCAAGGGCCGGGTCGAGGTGGTCAAGGGGCTGTCCTTCACCCTCGGCCGTGAACGACTTGGCATCGTCGGCGAAAGCGGCTCGGGCAAATCCATGACCGGGCGGGCGATCCTGCGGCTGGTGCGTCATCCGGGGCGGCAACAGGCCGATGTGATGCGCTTTGACGGGATCGACCTGCAAAGCCAGTCGGAAAGACAAATGCGCCACCTGCGAGGGGCGCGGATTTCGATGATCATGCAGGACCCGAAGTTCTCGCTGAACCCGGTGATGACCGTGGGTGCGCAGATCGCCGAAGCCCTGCTGACCCACGAACGCCTCGCCCGGCGCGATGTGAAAGCGCGGGTGATCGAAATGCTGGAATCGGTGCGGATCAATGAGCCCGAGCGGGTGATCGACCTCTACCCGCACGAAGTCTCTGGCGGCATGGGCCAGCGCATCATGATCGCCATGATGCTGATCCCCCGCCCCGATCTGCTGATCGCGGACGAGCCGACCTCGGCGCTGGATGTGAGCGTGCAGGCTCAAGTGCTCGACCTCATCGACGAGCTGGTGCGCGACCACGGCATGGGGCTGATCCTGATCTCCCATGACCTCAACCTGGTGGCGCGCTATTGCGACCGGATCCTTGTGATGCACGCAGGCCAGGTGGTGGAAAGCTGCGCCGCCGCCGATCTGCACAAGGCCAGCCATCCCTACACAAAGGGCCTTTTGGCCGCGGTTCCGAAAATGGAAGAGACGCGCGATGAACTGCCCGTCCTCGACCGCAGCGCATGGAGCGGCACATGAGCGCGATTACACTCAAGAACCTCGACATCTCCTATGGGCAAACCAAGGTGGTCACCGGGATGAATATCGACGTGGCCGAGGGCGAAAGCTTTGCGCTGGTGGGCGAAAGCGGTTCGGGCAAATCCACGGTGCTCAAGGCCATCGCGGGGCTGGCCCCCGATTGGACCGGTGAGATTTCCGTACTCGGCCAGCCGCGCGGTCACAAGGTCGACCGCGCTTTTGCCGGGCAATGCCAGATGGTATTTCAAGACCCCTATGCCTCTCTCCATCCGCGCAAAACGGTGGATGGGGTGCTCTCCGAGCCGCTAATGATTCACGGGCTTGGCAACCGCAGCGCCCGCGTGGTGGAGATGTTGCAGGCCGTCGGCCTCGACAAACGTTTCCGCTTCCGCTTTCCGCATCAGCTCTCCGGCGGGCAGCGGCAACGGGTGGCCATCGCGCGCGCGCTGATGCTTGAGCCCAAGGTGATGCTGCTGGATGAGCCGACCTCGGCGCTGGATGTCTCGGTTCAGGCGGAAATCCTCAACCTGCTGAAACGGCTGCGCCGCGAACAGGGGCTGACCTATCTGATGGTCACCCACAATCTGCCCGTCGTCAGTTTCATGTGCGACCGCATGGCGGTGATGAACAAAGGCCGGGTGGTCGAGATCGCCCCGGCCAGCGCGCTGCATGACGGCAGCTTTACCGATCCCTATACCCAAGCCCTCTACGCCGCCTCGGGCGGCAATCCAGACCGCAAGGAAGCCCCATGACCGATACCACCGACGCAATGCAACGCTTTCAGACAGCGCTTGAGCAGGCGACCACCGAAACACAGGCCTTCGACGCGCTCTGCGCGCTGACCAAGGCCACCGCGGGGGCCAAACTCTTTACCGTGATGACCGCGGATATGGACGCGATGCTGGCGCGGCGGGTCTATACTGACGACGCCGAAAATTATCCCACCTCCGGCACCAAAGAGATCACCATCGACACTTGGTTCGAACAGGTCCACGGGCGGCAGGAATGCTTTGTCGCCAACACCTTGGCCGATATCGACGCGGTCTTTCCCGATGCGGAACTGATTGGCCGTTTGGGCTGCGCCTCGGTCGTAAACCTGCCGATCATCATCGGCGGCAAGATGGTCGCCACGGTCAACATCCTGCACGAAGAGGGCTACTACACCCCCCCCCGCGTGGAACAGGTCAAAGCGCTGCTGACCCTGCCTGCCATCGCCACCATGGCCGTGGTGCGGCAAATGGGCTGACGCCCGGAGCGGGCGCTGCCGAAAGAAGGCCGTCGCTAAAATGCGGCGGCCTTTTTGACTTGCGGCCCCGGCCAAAGGCCGCCACCATCCCGGCCAAGACGGAACCCATCGGGCATCGCTAAGGTTAATCTTATGAACATGCCCTAGGAGGAATGGCTCATGTGGACTTACGAACTCTTGATCCTGATCATGGCCGCGGTGGCGGCACTGGCATTCATGGCCAAGCAACGCCCCCAGCCTCGGAAGGTCCGCGCAATCGCGCCCCGGCCACGGGCGAACAAATTGCATAACCGCCGGTATTGAGGCGTCAGCGCGGCTAGAAGCGCCCCGTTACGGGCACTCCCGCGATTCCGCACTCGGCTTTCGGCCCCCGTCCTTGTCTCCCCGCCGGTTTCCGCCATGATGCTGGCAAAACCGGAGGGAGCCGACCTTGGACACCATTGAATATTTCTATTCCGCCCATTCCGCCTATGCCTATCTGGGGCATCGCAAGCTTTTGGAAATCTGCGCGACCCGCGGTGCGCGGCTGGTGCATCGCCCCTTTGACCTCAACCCCGTGATCGCCTCAGGCCGTGTCAGCCATTTCCGCGGTTTCACGCCCCACTATATCGACTATTTCTTTGGACGAGAGATTGAGCGCTGGGCGCAATATCGCGGGCTGGAGATTCTCAACCACCGCCCGACCCACCACGACAACCCACTGAACCTTGCAAACGGCTACCTGATCGCCGCCGCTCAGGCGGGGCGGGATGTCGATGCGCTTTCCTTTGCGATCCTTCAGGCCCATTGGCGCGATGATATCGATCTCGCGAATCCCGCGCACCTGCGCCGCGCGACTGAAGCGGTCGATTCTGAGTGCGACGGGCTGATTGCACGGGCGATGGAAGAGGATGTGCAGGCAATCCACGCGCAAAACACTGAAGAGGCCATTGCCCGCGGCATCTTTGGCTCGCCCAGCTATTTTCTGAATGGTGACATGTATTACGGCCAAGACCATCTGGAACTGATGGATCATGCCTTTGACCGGCCCTACCGCGACACGGGCTTCTACAACCCGCCGCGAGACGGATAAGACGCCCCAAAAGCGCCGTGTTCTTCAATTTTGGGCAGTGGCGGACCGAGGAGGATTCGAACCCCCGACCCCCTGATTCGTAGTCAGGTACTCTATCCAGCTGAGCTATCGGTCCACTGAGCGGGGGTTTAGTCTTAGCCCCGGGGAGTTGCAAGCCCTCGTTTCAAGGAAATGCAATTTTCTTCAAAAATCTACAGGGCGCCGTCCCCCTTGGGCAGTGTTATGTCAAAAACCGTACCTTCCGGCCCGCTGTTGCGCAGCGCAAGGCTGCCGCCGTGGCCGCGCACCAGTTCGGAAGCGATTACCAGCCCCAAACCTGAGCCACCCTTGCGCGCCCCGCCCTGAAAGGCGGTGAAGAGATGCTCCCGCGCCTTGGGCGGCAGGCCGGGGCCGGTATCGCTGACGGTGATGCACCATGCTTCGCCCATATCCTCGGCCCGCAGATAGACTTCGCCCGGTTTGCCGGTGGCGGTGATCGCCTGCCGGGCGTTACGCATGAGATTTGCCAGCACGCGGTACATTTGTTCAGGATCCGCACGCACGGTGAGATTCGCGGGAATATCAGCGGCAAAGCGCACGATGCTTTCGGGATCGGCAAGGCGTTCGCCGTCGATGACCTCTTCCACCAGTTCTTCGAGCGGCATGAGCGTCAGCGTCGGTCCCGGCTCTTCGGCCTTGCCGAAGGCCAACGTCGATTCGCATAGGTGCACCGCCCGGGTGATCGAGCCTACGAGTTTCGGGGCCATGCGTTTCACGGTCGGGTCTTCGGACATTTCGATCCGGTCGGTGAACAGTTGGGCAGAAGTGAGGATGTTGCGCAGATCATGGCTGATCTTGCTAACGGCGCTGCCCAATTGGGCCAAACGCTCTTTCTGTTTAAGCGCCTGCGTGAGGTCGGTTTGCAGCTTCTGAAGCGCCTCTTCGGCCTCGCGCAATTCGGTCACGCTGGCGGAAGGTTCAATGATCCGCCGCGCATCTTCGGGTGCGGCGGCATAGCGCTGCATATGCCCCGCCACCCGTTTGATCGGTTTCAGCAGCAAGGCCCGCATGGCAAAGAACAAAAGCACCGCCGTGATGACCGAGATCACCGCCGAAAGGATGAGGATGCGAATCCCGTAGTCGAGCATGGCGACACGCATGGGCGCTGTCTCCATCGTGACCTCAATCAGCAGCCCCGCTTCGCGCACCGGCGCGCCGATCACGCGGACCACCTCATTCCCCGGGCGGAACAGCCGCAGCATCGCATCGCGGATCAAGACCGTCGCCGAGGCATCGCGCAAATCATAGGTCTGCGACACCATGCGCGGCATAGGCGACGCCAGCACCAATTGCCGCGCCTCATCCCGGCGCAGCACCACGTTGAAGACCTCGGCGTTGCGCAGCAGCTCCTCTTCCAACTCCGGGTCGAGCATGTCGTCGGCCAAAAGCGCCAGCGACGCGATCTGCGCCCGCTCCAACCGCGTCAGCATATATTCCTCGCGGAACCGCGCGATGGAGGGGACAAAGATCAGCACTTCGGCCAGCATCACAAAGATGGTGGTGAGGATCAGCAGGCGGCCAGAAAGCGAGTGGATCATGGGCGTTCTCAGGGCAAAAAGCGCTGCACGGCGCGCACCACCGTTTTGACCAGAGCGCTTTCGAACAGGCGCGGGCTGAAATAGGCCCCCGCCGCGCGTTTGTTAATCTCCGAGATCGTGGGGTAAGGGGCAACCATAGCAGCAATCTGGCTCATCTTCATCTTATTGACCAGCGCAAGCGACCACAGGGTGATCAATTCGCCCGCCTGATGGCCGACGATACTGGCCCCCACCGGGCGGCCCTTGACCACCATCACCTTGATGAACCCTTTGGTCTGACGCTCGGCAATCGCGCGGTCGTTGTGGTTGTAATGGAACCGCACGACCTCCAGCTTGTCGCCATGCTCTTCGCGCGCCTGCGCTTCGGTCAGCCCCACCTGCGCCAGTTCCGGCGCGGCATAGGTGACCCATGGGATATGGTGCAGCTTCGTCTTGCTCGGCAGACCAAAGACGATCGAGCGGATCACCACCCCGGCATGATAACCTGCCACATGGGTAAATTGCAGCCCGCCTGCCACATCGCCGATGGCATAGACCCGGCGGTTGCTGCTGCGCAGGCTGTCGTCGACCTTGATGCCTGCCTTGGTGGTCTCCACCCCGGCCTTATCCAGATCGAGCCGGTCGATGTTGCTCTTGCGCCCCACGGCCATCAGCAGATGCGAGCCCTTGATCACGCGGCCATCCTTGGTCTCGACCGTGATCGCCCCCGCCGCACCGCTGACCTTGGCCGCATCGCTGCCTTCCTCGAAAACTACCCCCTCGTCCCGCATGGTCTGCAACACCACTTCGGACAGCTCGGGGTCATCCTTGCCAAGCGCGCGGCTGCCTTCGATCACGGTGACATTGCAGCCCATCCGCACATGGGCCTGCGCCATTTCGATGCCGATGGGGCCGCCCCCGATGATGATCAGATGCTCGGGCTTCTCGCGCAGATCAAAGAGGGTCTCATTCGTCTCATAGGGCACATCCGCCAGCCCCGGAATCGGCGGCACCAGCGGAGAGGAGCCGGTGGCCACGACGATGCGCCGCGCGGTGATGATGGTATCGCCCGCCTGCACCTCTTTATCGGAAATGAAACGCCCGTATTCGCGGATCACCCGCACGCCCAAGCCCTCGAACCGCTCAACCGAATCGACCGGCGCGATTTGCGAGATAACATCGGCCACGTGATCCTTGGCAGCGGCGTAGTCGACCACCCCGGCGGCGGCCTCCACCCCGTATTGCGCGCTGTGTTGCTGGGTATAGGCCGTCTTGCCGGTCTTGATCAGCGCCTTGGAGGGCACGCAGCCATAGTTCAGGCAATCGCCGCCCATCTTGTGCCCTTCCAGCAGGGTCACATCCGCGCCCATCTGCACGGCCCCCGCTGCAACCGACAACCCGCCAGAGCCTCCGCCGATGATCAGAACGTCGGTCTTGATACGGTTGGTCATTTCAGCAGATCCTTCTTCCCGGTAAATGTCTTGATCGCCACGGGCAGCAGCGACAGCACGCAAAGACCCAGAATGGGCAATAGAATATGCGGCTCGAAAATAATCCCAAGGTCGGGCGACTCACCCCGGGCGAAAACCGCACCTAGCCCTGCGCCCACCGAGGTAAAGACCAAGGCCCCCGGCATGATTCCGAAAAACGTCGAGATCACGAAGCGAAACAGCGGCACACCGAGAAAGGCCGGCAGCAGATTCGCGACAAAGAAGGGCACCACCGGCACCAGCCGGATAAAGAGGAGCATCGACCACTGGTTGTCGTCGATCCCCGCCTTGATCTTGCGCACCATGCCCTCAGAGGCGTCCATCCGGTCTTTCAACCGTGCGCCAAGGCCCCATTGCGCGGCCAGAAAGATCACCACCGCGCCCAAGGTCGCAGCACTGACATTATAAAGCACGCCCGGAAACAGCCCGAAGAGGAAGCCGCCCGTCAAAGTGGCCACCGTGGCCCCCGGCAGGGAGAAAGCCACGATCACCACATAGGCGGCGACAAAGACCAGCGCGGTCAACAGGTAGTTGCTGTCGCGAAAGGCGATCAGCGCCTCGCGATTGTCACGCAGCGCGTCGAAACTCAGGTAATCGCGTAGGGTAAAGGCCCCGATGGCTGCGACGACGGCGATCAGCGCAAGGGGCAGATAGCGCATCAGCGCGGGTTTACTTTGGTCATTGCGGCTCATTTTCACACTTCCTTGGGCCTGCATCAGACCAATTTCGCTTTCCTCAATGATGGCGTGAAGCGGGGTGCGGGAACAGGCTCCTCACGCGCGCTTGATGGGACTTGTGCGGGAAAGGGCGATTTTGCAAAGTTACGGGGTGAACTGAAACAATTCCGGCCCCGCAAACCGGCATTTTGTTGCAAAGCGCGGTTTTTCCCTGTCAGGGGGTTTGACTTGCGCGCCCCGCCGCATTAGAGGACGGGCTTGAATTGACGCTGGCCGCGGTGGAACCTTCAAGTGATTCCGTGCCCAGCCAGCTTTAGATGGAGACGGAGCGATGAAACGCACCTTTCAACCCTCGAACCTCGTGCGCAAGCGGCGCCATGGTTTCCGCGCGCGCATGGCCACCAAAGCCGGCCGTAAGATCATCAACGCACGCCGCGCACAGGGCCGGAAATCGCTGAGCGCATAAGCGCCCTCGATCTTCGGAACCAGAATATGACACCGCCGGAGGCACCCTTGAATGGCACTTGCGCCACGAAGGGGAACCCTGCCCCGGCGGTTTCTCTGCGTCTGGAGACCCTGACCAAACGGGCGGATTTCCAACGTGCCAGCCGCGCCAAACGCGTGGCCACCCCCGGTTTCATTCTGCAAATGCGACCCCGCCGGGAGGATGAGCCCAGCGCGGCGCCCATTCGCGTGGGTTTCACCTGTTCCAAGAAGGTCGGCAATGCCGTGGCCCGCAACCGCGCCAAACGCCGCCTGCGCGAGATCGCGCGGCTCACCCTGCCGCAGGCGGGGCGCGCGGGCATGGACTATGTCTTTGTCGGGCGGCGCGAAGCGACAGCCGCCCTGCCCTTTGACCAGTTGCTCGCCGATCTGGCCCGCGCGCTGGATATTCTGCATGGGGTCCGAAAATGACCCCCTTGGCCGCGCTTCTTGCCCTGCCGGTGCGCGGCTATCGGATGATCTTCAGCCCATGGGTCGGGCATAACTGCCGCTATCAGCCCACCTGCAGCGCCTATGCGCTGGAAGCCTTGCAAAAACACGGCGGGCTGCGGGGCGGATGGCTGGCCGCCCGCCGGATCGCGCGCTGCCACCCTTGGGGGCAAAGCGGGATCGACAACGTTCCCGATTAGCGCCGCGCTTGCGGCAAAGGGGCAAAATGCCCTAGGTGAAGCCAAGCTGATAGTGAGAGACCCGACGATGCTGGACGAAACCGACGAGATTCACCCCCTCTTTGCCGGTGCACCGCAAAGCACCGAGTTCAAGAAACTGCGCAAACGCATCGTCCGCATGACCCGCGAGGCGATTGATCAATACGGCATGGTGGAGCCGACCGCCCAAGGTGCGCCCAAGCCGAAATGGCTGGTCTGCCTGTCAGGCGGCAAAGACAGCTATACCCTGCTGGCAGTTCTGCATGAACTGCAATGGCGCGGCCTGCTGCCGGTGGAGCTTTTGGCCTGCAACCTCGATCAGGGGCAGCCGAATTTCCCGGCGACCGTGCTGCCGGAATTCCTTGAAAAGATGGGCGTCCCGCATCGCATCGAATATCAAGACACCTATTCGATCGTGATGGACAAGGTCCCCGCCGGGCGCACCTTCTGCGCGCTTTGCTCCCGCCTGCGTCGGGGCAATCTCTACCGGATCGCGCGGGAGGAAGGCTGCTCTGCCGTGGTGCTGGGGCACCACCGGGATGACATCCTCGAAACCTTCTTCATGAATCTTTTCCACGGCGGACGACTGGCGACCATGCCGCCCAAATTGGTTAACGAGGAAGGCGATCTTTTTGTCTACCGCCCCCTCGCCCATGTCGCGGAAAGCGATTGCGAGCGTTTTGCCACGGCGATGAACTACCCGATCATTCCCTGCGATCTTTGCGGCTCGCAGGACGGGCTTCAGCGGCAGCAGGTGAAGGCGATTCTCGACGGGTGGGAGGCCAATAGCCCCGGTCGTCGGCAAGTCATGTTCCGCGCGCTGATGAACGCCCGCCCCTCGCACCTGCTGGATCCCAAGCTTTTTGACTTCGCCGGGCTCATGCGGAACGTTGAGGGTACGGAGCAAGAACAATTTTAGATAACAATCCGCAAAAAAGCGGGTTCTGTTAACCCACAGCACACCCTAAAGGCGATATCCCTCCCCCGTCAGCGCAGGCATTGCGCGTATTGGGAAGGGATATCGCGATGGCAATTCACCGGCTTTCCGGGCTCACGCAACTGCGCCAGGCGTTCGCCGTTTTGCTCAGCGGTCAGGCCGCTTTGGCCTTCCTCCCCGCGCTGACGTTGCTGGCCTTTTGGATCGGCGGCGAAATGGCTCTGATCGCCGCCTCCGCTGCGCTGCCGCTTCTTTTCCTTGCGGGGCAGCGCTTTGGCGGGAATTCTCAGGCACCCCAAGACGCGCTCGGCGGCATCCTACAACGCAGCGCTTTTGAGGAGTTCGCCGAACAAGTTTTTCAAACCGCCCAATCTCGGGGGCGTTTGTCGGCCACATGTTTCATTGCGCTCGAAGGGCTTGACCAAATCATCGAACGCCACGGTCAAACCGCCGCCGACACGCTCGTGCGGCAAAGCGGCGAACGATTGCAGGGCGCCCTGCGCGACGATGATCTCATCGGCAAAATGGGAGAGGCGCGGTTCGCCGTCTGCACGGCCCCTGTACGGCAGCTTGACCTTGAACTCTGCATTCAACTGGCCGGGCGGCTACAATCCGTTTTGGAAAAACCGTTTTTCGACGATGGGGTTACGATCCACCTCACAGCCTCCGTCGGCTTTTGCCTTAACACCCGCACCCCGGGCGGGGATGCCGCCGCATGGCTTGCCGCCGCTGCCACCGCCCTGCGCAGCGCGCAGCGCCGCGGCCCCTCCTCCATTCGCGCCTTTTCCGACCAGATGCGCCGGGAAACCGAAAGCCGCGCCGAACTGCGCGCAGAGGTCGCGCAGGCCTTGGACAACGGCCAAATTCAACCATGGTTCCAGCCGCAAATCTCAACCGACACAGGCCAGATCACCGGCTTTGAAGCCTTGGCGCGCTGGAACCATCCGGTACAGGGCATGATCCCCCCTTCGGATTTCCTGCCCGCCGTCGAAGAGGCAGGCCTGTTGGAGCGTTTGGCCGAAGTCATGATGTACCACTCTTTCGCGGCCCTCAAAGCCTGGGACGGGTCCGGCACCATAGTACCGCAGATCGGGGTGAACTTCGCCGGGGGTGAACTTGCCAACCCCCGGCTCATCGACAAAATCACTTGGGAGTTGGACCGGTTCGACCTGTCCCCCGACCGGCTCGCCATCGAAGTACTGGAAACCGTCGTCGCCTCAACTGCCGACGATGTGATCACCCGCAATATCAACGCTCTGCGCAAGCTCGGTTGTCGCATCGATCTTGACGACTTTGGCACGGGCCATGCCTCCATCGCATCCATCCGCCGCTTTTCCGTCAGCCGGATCAAGATTGACCGCTCTTTCGTCATGAAAGCCGACCGCGACCCCGACCAGCAGCGCATGATCAGCGCCATTCTCACCATGGCCGAACGACTGGGCATTGAGACCCTCGCCGAAGGTGTGGAAACGGTGGGGGAGCATGTCTTACTCGCCCAACTCGGCTGCGACCATGTGCAGGGATTCGGCATCGCCCGCCCCATGCCCTTTGAGCAAACACTCGATTGGATCGCCCGCCACAACGCGAAACTGCAAGACGTGCCGCGCATCATGAATGGGCGTGCCACCTAGCGGGCTCTGTGCTTAGCACCGGCCCGGGGCATTAAGCGACGGTGGTCGCGACGGCCGAAGGGTCTGAGGCAGAGGAGAACACCCTGCACCCCGAAGTACGGTCACACCCTTCGTGCCCGCCTCGCTCAATGCCGGGGCCGCCGCTCCCCCGCAACCGCCCCCGGCGAAACTCCGCAAAACCCATGCCAGATGGACCAAAACCACCCTGCATCCCCCTTCATCCCGCCCGATTCCACTTGACCTTTGGCCCCGCACTCTGTTGAACCCCCGTGATATTCAAAGACATCAGGTGGCGGCCCCCATGGACGAACAGAACAAGAATCTCATCCTTGCCACGGCGCTCAGCTTTGCCGTCATCCTCGTGTGGTTCCTTCTGTTCCCGCCCCCTGAAGCCGACCCAGCATTGGAACCCGGTACCGAGATCAGCGAGACTGTCGAAGGCACTTCGGTTCCCGCCTCCACCGCCGATACCGCGGCCGCGCCCGGCACGGAAGATGGCGAAGGCGCCGCCCCCGAAGGCCGCCGCGCGGCACTGGCAGCAGCGCCTCGCGTGGCAATCGCGACAGACAAGGTCAGCGGCTCCATCTCGCTCATGGGCGGTCGGATCGACGATCTGAAATTGAACGATTACCAAACCACGCTCGACGCGGATGCCGAAATCGTGACGCTGCTCTCCCCCGAAGGGTCGAGCGATGCTTACTATGCGCTGCACGGTTGGGCCGCCGGTTCGGGCCTCGCCCCCGATGCCGCGCCGGGTGTCGACACGCTTTGGACCCTGAGCGAGGGCGAAACGCTGGGCATCGACAGCCCCGTGACCCTCACTTGGGACAATGGCGCCGGGCAGGTCTTTACCCGCACCATCTCGGTCGATGACCAATATATGTTCGACATCACCCAGAGCGTGACCAACAACGGCGAAGGTGCGGTGAACCTCGCCCCCTTCGGCATGATCGCGCAGCACGGGCTGCCCGAAGACCTGAAAAGCTTCTTCATCCTGCATGAAGGCGCCGTGGCCATGGCCAATGGTGAACTTTCCGAAGTCGATTGGGACGATATCGCCGAAGCCGATGTGAACAGCACCTGGGGCCGCCCCGCCGTGGTCACCGAAGGCGTCACCGAGGGCTGGGTCGGCTTTACCGATCACTATTGGCAGGCGGTGCTGATCCCCGACGCGGGCGAAACCTTTGAACAGGCGCTCACCTATGATCCGCGCGCGGACACCTACCGCGCCTTCACCCGCCAGCCCACCCGCTCGGTCGCGGCAGGCGAAAGCGTCAGCACCTCCAGCAAGTTTTTCGCCGGTGCCAAGGAATGGGAAACCCTTCAGGATTACCAATCCTCCGGTGTTGCCAAATTCATCGACAGCATCGACTGGGGCTGGTTCTTCTTCCTGACCAAGCCGATCTTCTGGCTGCTGCATGAGCTCAACAAACTTATCGGCAACATGGGTGTCGCCATCATCGGCCTGACGCTGCTGATCAAGGCGGTCCTCTTCCCGCTGGCGTACAAATCCTACGTCTCCATGGCGCGGATGAAAGAACTTCAGCCCGAGATGGAAAAGCTGAAGAAAGAAGCGGGCGACGACCGTCAGAAGATGCAACAGGGCATGATGGAGCTCTATAAGAAGAACAAGGTGAACCCAGCTGCGGGCTGCCTGCCGATCCTGTTGCAAATTCCGATCTTCTTCTCGCTCTACAAGGTGATTTTCGTCACGATCGAACTGCGCCACGCCCCCTTCTTTGGCCCGTTCCAAGACCTCAGCGCGCCCGATCCGACCTCGATCATGAACCTCTGGGGCCTCTTGCCCTATGCCGCGCCCGAGCCGGGTTCGATGCTGGCGCTGATCTTCATCGGCATCCTGCCGCTGCTCTTGGGTATCTCCATGTTCTTGCAGCAAAAGCTGAACCCGGCGCCCACCGACCCGACACAGCAGATGATCTTTGCGTGGATGCCTTGGGTCTTCATGTTCATGCTGGGCGGTTTCGCGAGCGGCTTGGTGGTGTACTGGATCGCCAACAACACGATCACTTTCACCCAGCAATATCTGATCATGCGCAGCCAGGGGTACAAACCTGACCTTTGGGGCAACATCAAAGGCGGCTTCAAACGCACGCCCAAGAGCGCTGCCGCCAATGCGGATGCCAAGCCCAAATCGGGCAAGTCGAAAAAGTGATGCAGGTCACCGCGCTCAACCGGCATCCGCTCAAGGCCCATGGCCGCGAGACGGTTGAGCGTGTGACCCTGCGCGCCGGGCAATCCATGCCCTACGACCGGCTCTGGGCCGTGGCCCATGACGCCTCCAAAGCCGCGCCGGGAGACTGGGCGCGGTGTTTGAATTTCACCCGGGGGGCCTCTTCGCCGCAGTTGCAGGCGATCACGGCCAAGCTGGATGAGACCACTGAGATGCTCACTCTGCGCCACCCGACGCGCGGCGAAATCACCTTTCACGCGGATCGCGAACAGGCTGCCTTCCTCGACTGGGTGCGCCCGCTGGTGGCCGAAGGCCGCGCTGCCCCGGTGGATATCCTCCGCCTTGATGGCCGCGGCTATACCGACAGCGCGGAGCCGACGCTCTCGCTCAACAGCCTCACCTCCCATCGCGCCGTCGAAGAATTGGCAGCTGCCCCGCTGCAAACCGCCCGCTGGCGCGGCAACATCTGGTTTGACGGTGCGGCCCCTTGGGCCGAGTTCGACTGGCTGGGGTGCGATCTGAAAATCGGCGAAGCACGGCTGCATGTCTCCAAACGCATCACCCGCTGCCTTGCCACCACCGTCAACACCGACACCGGCGCGCGCGACGTGGACACGCTCGCCGCACTCGACCAATTGGGTCACCGGGATTTCGGTGTTACCCTGACCGTCACCAAGGGCGGAGAGATCGCCGTAGGCGACGAACTGGAGCTGATCTGATGCAAGTGAACTACACCATCGCCGAAGAGCCCGACGCGCCGAGCGCCGAGAAGGGCCGGATGCTTTTCGCCGGGGAGACGACATTCGTCAAAGGCGTGGTGGCGATGGACGGGCTGCCGCCCCCCGACCGAATGGAGGTCTGCTTTGCCGGGCGCTCCAACGTCGGGAAATCGACGCTGATCAACGCGCTGACCGGGATGAAAGCGCTGGCGCGGGCGTCGAACACGCCGGGCCGGACGCAAGAGATTAACTTTTTTACCGCCGGGGAAGAGCACTACCTCGTCGACCTGCCGGGCTATGGCTATGCCAATGCGCCGCTGCCAGTAGTCGAGAAGTGGCAGCGTCTGCTGAAACAATACCTCTCGGGCCGCCAGACCCTGCGCCGCGCCTTCGTGCTGATCGACGCGCGCCATGGGGTCAAGAAGGTCGATGATGAGATCATGTCTTTGCTCGACAGTTCCGCCGTCACCTTTCAGGTCGTGCTGACCAAGGCGGATAAGGTCAAAGAAGCCGAACGCGCGAAGATCCTAACGCAGGTGAAAGACGCGCTGAGCAAACACCCCGCCGCCTACCCGGAGATTGTCGTGACATCTTCGGAAAAGGGCTGGGGCATCCCTACGCTGCGTGCCATCATCGCCACGCTGGTATAGCACCTCCCGCCGCTATCGGCTTCCCATGGGTCAACAGATGAGAACGCAAGACATGAACCGCGACTGGATCGCCACCGCCCAAACCCTCAGCCAAGCTCTGCCCTTTTTGCAACGCTACGCCGATGCCACCGTGGTCATCAAACTGGGCGGCCATGCGATGGGCAGCGACGAAGCGATGGACGAATTTGCCCGCGATGTCGCGCTGATGCGGCAGGTGGGGGTGAACCCGGTGATCGTCCATGGCGGCGGCCCGATGATCAACGACATGCTGGCGCGGTTGAACATCAAATCCGAATTCGTGAACGGCAAACGGGTGACCGATGCCGCGACCATGGAAGTGGTCGAGATGGTGCTTTCGGGCCTTGTCAACGCGCGGATCGTGCAGGCGATCTCGGAGCAAGGTGGCCGCGCGGTTGGTGTTTCGGGCAAAGACAGCGGGTTGATCGTTTGCGACCCCGAAGACCCCGCTCTAGGCCTCGTGGGCAACCCGACACAGGTCAACCCGCGCATCCTGCGGGACTTTGCCGACAAGGGCATCATTCCCGTCATCGCGCCGCTCGGCATGGGCCACGGGGGGGAGACCTATAACATCAACGGCGACACCGCCGCTGGCGCCATCGCGGGCGCGCTGGAGGCCGACCGCTTGCTGTTGTTGACGGATGTGGCGGGCGTCAAGGACGGCAACGGAGAGGTTGTGACCGACCTCACAGCGAGCCAGATCAACGAGATGATCGCCGATGGCACTATTGCGGGCGGGATGATTCCCAAAGTGCAAACCGCGCTGGACGCGCTCGAAGGCGGTGTGCGGGCGGCGGTCATCCTCGACGGGCGCGCGCCCAATGCCTGCCTGTTGGAGCTTTTCACCGAACACGGCGCGGGCAGCATCATTCGCAAGGGCTAGGCCCAAAGCGCTTGCCCCCTGCCCCTGCTTCGCGCCTATGATGGGTCGAGCAGTGAAAGGAACGACATGCGCCGCCTGATCCTGATGCGACACGCGAAATCGGACTGGTCCCATGGGACCGGCGACCACGACCGCCCCCTGAACGCCCGCGGGCGCGGGGCGGCCCAAGCCCTTCGCAATTGGCTGCGCGCAGAGGCGCTGCTGCCTGATGCGGTGCTCTGCTCAACGGCGGCCCGCACCCGCGAAACCTGCGCCCGCTTGGCGCTGCCTGAGGGTTGTCAGGTGGAGTACCTGCGCGAACTCTACCTCGCCGAGCCTGATCAGATCATCACCAGCCTGCGCCAGCGCGGCACGGGCAACACCCTGCTGCTGGTTGCGCATAACCCCGGCATCGCCGCTGCCGCCGCAGGGCTGTTGCAGCAGCCGCCCGAACAGGAAGCCTTTGATCGCTACCCCTCCGGCGCGACGACGGTGATGGATTTCGCGGTTGAATGCTGGGCCGAGGTGGCCCCCAGCAGCGGCCTGCTGCACGCCTTCACCGTCCCCAAACAACTGTTTTGAAACGCAAACGCCCCGACCAAATGGCCGGGGCGCAGGTTTTACCTTGGTCCGATTTTCCCGGTTCAGTGCCCGAGAATCTGGCTCAGGAACAGCTGCGTGCGCGGGCTTTGCGGGTTGTTGAAGAAAGCCTCCGGCTCGTTCTGCTCAACAATCTGGCCTTCGTCCATGAATATCACGCGGTTCGCCACCTGACGGGCAAAGCCCATCTCATGGGTCACGCAGAGCATGGTCATGCCCTCTTCGGCAAGCTCGATCATCGTGTCGAGCACCTCCTTGATCATCTCGGGGTCGAGGGCCGATGTCGGCTCATCGAACAGCATGACCCGCGGGCGCATGCAGAGCGAACGGGCAATCGCCACACGCTGCTGCTGACCGCCCGACAACTGGCCGGGATACTTGTTCGCCTGATCGGGGATCTTCACCTTTTCAAGGAAATGCATCGCCGTTTCTTCGGCTTCCTTCTTGGGTGTCTTGCGGACCCAGATCGGCGCCAGCGTGCAGTTCTCAAGGATCGTCAGATGCGGGAAGAGGTTGAAGTGCTGGAAGCACATGCCGACCTCTGAGCGGATCTTGTCGATGTTCTTGAGGTCCGAGCTTAGCAGCGTGCCGTCGACCTCAATGGTGCCCTTCTGATGCTCTTCCAGCGCGTTGATGCAGCGGATCAGCGTCGACTTGCCCGAGCCCGATGGCCCGCAGATCACGATCCGCTCGCCCCGATGCACGGTTAGATTGATGTCGCGCAGCACGTGGAAGGCCCCGTACCACTTGTTCATGTTGTCGATGCGGATCGCGACTTCGTCGGATACTTTCATTTGTGCGGTCTCAGCCATGCGAGAACCCTCCCTTAACGATGGTCAGTCGCAAGACGGCGTTCCAGCCACTGCGAGTATTGAGAAATGCCGTAGCAGACGATGAAGAACAGCACGGAAGCAAAGAGGAAAAGCTCCCAGTAGACGCCGTTCCAATCGGTCGAGGCGAGGATCGGACCGCGGATCATGCCGATGATGTCGAACAGCGAGATCACCGAGACCAGCGTGGTGTCCTTGAACAGGCCGACCGCGATGTTGACGATGCCCGGAATCGAGATCTTCAGCGCCTGCGGCAGGATGATCAGCCGCATCGCCTGCGGGTAATCGAGGCCAAGGCTGTCGGCGGCTTCATACTGACCCTTCGGCAACGCGGCGAGACCGCCCCGGATCACCTCGGCGATATAGGCCGAGGAGAACATGGTGATCATGATCACAACGCGGATGAAGAGGTCGACGCCCGAACCCGGCGGGAAGAAATAGGCCAGCATCACGTTCGCCACGAAGAGCAGCGTGATCAGCGGCACGCCGCGGACGAACTCGATGAAGACCACGCAGATGCCCTTGACGATCGGCAGGTGCGACTGGCGGCCAAGCGCCAGCGCGATGCCGATGGGCAGCGACAGCGACACACAGGTAATGCCCAGCATCATGTTGAGCATGAAGCCACCAAGGTCACGGCTCGGGATCGATTGCAGCAGGGGCGATGCGGGGCGCAGCGCCTCGCCAATAAAGCCGCCGATATACCAGACAATCACCGCAGCGACGACGCCGCCCGCCAGCGCCATGGCAAAGCTCTTCTGCACCAGACGGCTATAGACGACATAGCCCGCCACGACGCCCAAGAGCGCGAAGATCGGCCCCCAGATCGGCCCGCCCCAGATCAGCCAGAAGGCAAGGAACGGGTAAACGCCGGTGAAAAGCAGCAGCTTGCGCGGCAGGTCAATGAAGAGCACGGGGGCCGCGGCAAGGAACAGCAGCACCAGCGCGAGGGTGGGACGCCAGTATTGGTCGCTGGGATATTTGAAGCCGAAGAGCAGTTGATGCCAGCGCTCGCTCAGCACCGAGAAACAGGCCCCGGTCGCGCCGTCCAAAATCTCACGACATTCCGACAGGCTGCTCGCCGACCAGACGCCGTTCAACAGCCACGGCAGAGAGCCGGAGACCAGAAGATAGAGGAAATAGAGTGCCACAATCGTCAGGATCGCATTCGCCCATGTCGGGAAAAGGTTGTCCTTCACCCATTTCAGTGGGCCGCCGACCTTATCCGGCGGGGCCACAGGCGGCAGCGAGGTTTCACGCACGAAGGCGATGGATTCAGCATGTGTGTCTGACATGGCTTAACGCTCCTTCAGCTTCGTTGCGTTGTTGTAGACGTTCATCACCATGGAGATGCCCAGCGAGATGACGAGGTAGAAGAGCATCAGAAGAACCACGCATTCGATCGCCCGCCCGGTCTGGTTCAGGGTGATCCCGCCCAGCGTCGCGGTGATGTCGGCATAGCCCACGAGGATCGCCAGCGAGGAGTTCTTGGTGATGTTCAGGTAGTTCGAAATGAGCGGCGGGATGATCACCCGCAGCGCCTGCGGCAGCACCACAAGGTTCATGATCCGGCCCGACCGCAGGCCCAAGGCAGCAGCGGCTTCGGACTGGCCCTTGCTGACCGCTTGAATGCCGGCGCGGACGTTCTCGGCGATAAAGGCACCGGTGTAGATCGACAAGGCGAACCACAGCGCGATCAGCGGCGCGCCGATCTGGATGCCGCCGCGGAAGTTGAAGCCCTTCAGCGCGGGGTAATCCAGCCCGATCGGCATGCCCATGATGAAGAACATGATGATCGTCGGCAGCAACAGGATCGCGACCGAAGGCCAAAGCATCGGCAGCAGGCGACCGGTGTCATAAAGCAGCTTGGTCGCATAGCGGCGGTAGGCGAAGACGCCGATCACCGAGGCGACAAAGGTCGCCACCACGATCATCGACCCCGGCCCCCAGACCGGCCCGGGAATATAGACGCCCCGGTTGGTGAAGGCGAAAGAGCCCAGCATCATGGTCGAGGCCGGATCGTCACCGCGGAAGGCCGAAGGCGCGGGCATGGCGGCGGTCATGATGGTGTAGATGATCAGGATCCAGATCAGCACCGGGATGTTGCGGAAAATCTCGACGTAGCCGGCCATCAGCTTGCGCACGAGCCAGTTGTTCGACAGGCGCAGAACCCCGGCGATCACGCCAAAGATCGTGGCCGTGACGCAGGCAAGGAAGGACACCAGAAGCGTGTTGATGATCCCGACCCAAGCCGCCTGAAGGTTCGACGATTGGCTGGTATAGGGGATCAGCGTCTGGTTGATGTCATAGCCCGCCGGATTGCCGAGGAACTGGAAAGAGATGTTCAAACCGGCGGCGCGCAGGTTCGCGGCTAGGTTCGATCCCAGATACCAGATCGCCGTGACCAGCAGCGCCAGCGCGATCACCTGAAAGGTGATCGACCGATAGCGGGTGTCGCTCAACAGCATAGATGGCCGGAACGACGCCTTGGGAGGGTCGGAGAATGTCGTCATGTATGTATCCCTGTGTTCCGGCTTGTTTTTTATCGGTGCATTTGGCGCACCTTGGCCGAATCATTTTTGGTCGTAGATCGATTTATCTCGATCGTGGGTTTTTATTGTCTCGTTGGGGTTTCGTCAGTCGTTTTTTTGACCGTTCTTCTTGTCAGTAGGGAGCTTTTGCTGGCCAGAGGCAGGCAGCCCCACCGGCCAGAGGCGCAAGGGGCGCAGGAATTCCTGCGCCCCTCGCTTCGCGATTTAGCGGAAGGGCGGTGCGTAGAGCAGGCCACCATCTGTCCACTGGGCGTTCAGCCCGCGTGCCAGACCGATGGGTGTCTCTTCGCCGATGTTCTTGGCAAAGATCTCACCGTAGTTGCCTTCGGCCATGATGGCGCGCTTGGCCCAGTCGGCGTCGAGGCCGATCATCTCACCCAATGTGCCCTCGGTGCCCAAAAGGCGGGCAACTTCGGGGTTGTTGGTGTTGCCGGTCATCTCTTCGATATTGGCCGAGGTGATGCCCAGTTCTTCGGCAGCGATCAGCGCGTTCAGCACCCAGCGGGTGATGTCGCCCCAGTCGTTGTCGCCGTGACGGACCAGCGGGCCCAGCGGCTCTTTCGAGATGATCTCGGGCAGCAGCACGTGCTCATCGGGGTTTTCGAAGGTCGCGCGTGTCGCAGCAAGGCCCGATGCGTCGGTGGTGTAGGTGTCGCAGGCACCGGCAAGGTACTGCTGCTGGCCTTCGGCGTTGGTTTCAACGGGGACCGGCTCGTAGCTGATGTTGTTCTTGCGGAAGAAGTCCGCGAGGTTCAGCTCGGTTGTGGTGCCGGTCTGGATGCAGACGGTCGCGCCGTCCAGATCCTTGGCCGAGGAAACGCCAAGCGCTTTGGGGACCATGAAGCCCTGACCGTCGTAGTAGTTCACGCCGATGAAGTCGAACTTCAGGTCGGTGTCACGGCTGAAGGTCCATGTGGTGTTCCGTGCGAGGAAGTCGATCTCGCCCGAGGCCAGCGCGGTGAAGCGGGTTTTGCCGGTTGTCGGCACGAATTCCACGGCGTTCTTGTCGCCCAGAACGGCGGCGGCAACGGCACGGCACACGGCCACGTCGAAACCTTCCCATTCGCCGTTGGCGTTCGGCGCGGCAAAGCCTGCAAGGCCTGTGGTCACGCCACAGTTCAGCTTGCCACGGGCCTTGACGTCATCAAGCGTGGCGGCACCAGCAGCGCCGGCCGCAAGGCCAGCAACGGTCAGCGCGCCAAAAATTACGGTTTTTTTCATTTTTACCTCTTCCTGATAGTCCGCCACGTTCACTGGCGGTTAATCCGACGCCAGATGACGCCGAAAGCGATCTTGTGCAGGGTTTCCCCTGCTCAATGAAAAGCAGTGTGGGCGGATTCAGGTTTGAAGGTCAAGGGCGCGATGGGCAAAATCAGGGCGGGTTTTCACATCGAGTCGCAAAGCTTTTATCAAGTTAAGCAGCTTTGCAAAGCACTATTATTGCACATGCATGTAAAAATGCCTGCCGCTTGATTTCGGCCTCTTGCTCGGCCACGTCATCGCGGCCCCATTGCTCGGCCTGCCATGTCTCATCCAGCCGCGACAGGGCCCAAATTTCCTCGGGGTCAAAGGCCTGTTCGAGCGCGGCAAAGCCAAGGATCAGCGAGCCGGTGAGGCTCACAAGGTCATGAAAAGCCGCCAGTTCAAAGGGATCAAGCGCCGCCGTCCGCCGGTGCAATTGGGCCAGGGCTTCGGGCGCTTGCGGCTCATGCATGATGCCCTCCCGCGTCTCCAACCGCACGCCAAGGGTTTGCGCCGCCCAGTCCAGCATCGGATCCCACTCAGCCGCTTGCCGGGCGACCAGACCTTCGGGGCTGTCGGCGCGGTAGCACAGAAGATCGCTGTCGCCATAGGCCGCGAGCATCTCGACGACCTCGGCCTTTTGCACCGCGACCTTGTCGATCGCGGCATTGGCGGTCTTGGTCACCGGCATGGTACGCGGGTCGATCTGCTTTTCCTGCGCCTGCCATTCGGCGGCCACGGCCTCGGCCATGGCGCGGGTCGGCAGGGTCAGCAGGCGCTTGGCCGGGGTCTTCACCCGGCGGCCGTCCAATTCGACGGTGAAACCGTCTTCGACCGTGACCACGGCGGCGTCTTTCCAAAAGCGTTTGGCTTTCCAGTCACTCATGCGGGAATGCTCCAGATTTGTTCCAGCAGGGCGGGCAGCGCCGCGAAATCCTCGACCAGATGCGCGGCGGCGGCCAGCCGTTCCGGGCCGTGATAGCCCCATTTGACGCCGATCCCGGTCACCCCGGCAGCGGCGGCCATGTCCATGTCGAAAGAGGTGTCGCCGATCATCACCGTGGCCTCAGGCCCTACCCCGGCATCGGCCATCGCCTGATGGATCATCGACGGATGCGGCTTGGAGGGATGGAAATCCGCTACCTGCTGCGTGATGAAAAGCCCCTCCAGCCCGTGACCGGCGATCAGCTTGTCCAGCCCGCGTTTCGACTTGCCCGTGGCGACGCCCAACAGCATCTCCGGCTCTGCGTGAAGACGCCGCAACGTCTCCAACGCGCCGGGGTAAAGCGGCGAGGATTGCGCCACCCCCGCCTCGGCCCGCAGGGTCATATAAGCAGCCTTATAGGCTTCAACCATCGCAAGGTGATCTCCCGCCGGGCGCCTGGGGGCCAGTACCGTCATCGCCACATCCAGCGACAGGCCGACGATCGACAGGATCTCGGCCCGCGTTGGCGCGGGTGCCTCCACAGCCGCAAAGGCCGCCGTCATCGCCGCGACGATATCGCCTTGGCTGTCGACCAGCGTGCCGTCGACGTCAAAAATCACCAAACGGAGCGGTTTGCTCATTGCAGCGACTCGAAAGGGTCTTCTTCGGCGAGATCCTCGGTCCAGCCGAAGGTGTCCCAGCTATGCGCCATATGGTCGGGCAGTTCAGCGGTGATCGTCACCACCTTGCGCGTGTGCGGATGTTCGAAACGCATCATCCGCGCGTGCAGATGTAGCTTCTTCGAGATGATCCCGCCCAGTTGCGCGCCCCAGCCGTCGCCGAGGTTCTCCTGCCCCGAACCGCCGTATTTGCCGTCGCCAACGATCGGATGCCCAATCTCGGCCATATGCGCCCGCAGCTGGTGGGTGCGGCCCGTGACCGGCTCCATCGCCACCCAAGACGCGCGCGAGCCGACGCGGAAGAGCGTTGCATAAAGCGTATGCGCGCGTTTCGCGCCCGGCGTGTCGTCCATGTCGCGCGGGTGCACGGCAATCATCTTTTCGCCCTCGCCCTTGCGGCCATGGCCGCCGGCCTTGACCAGACCGTATTTGATCTCCCCCAGATAGGGCGTGGGCACGCCCGCGACGATGGCCCAATAAATCTTGCGGGTTTCGCGGTGCCGCATCGCCGCCGTCAGCGATTTGGCCGCCGCACGGGTGCGCGCCAAGAGCAGCACGCCCGAGGTATCGCGGTCGAGCCGGTGCACGAGGCGCGGCTTTTCCTCGGCGTCGAAGATCAGCGCTTCGGACAGCGCGTCGACATGGCGGTCGGCCTGGCCCGAGCCGCCCTGCACCGCCAGCCCGGCGGGCTTGTTCAGCGCGATGACGTGGTCGTCGCGGTAGATCACGCAGTCGCGGATCATTTTGGCGTCGGCCTCGGTGATGCGTGTCCGCTTGGGCGGCGGGGGCGGCGCGGCATCGGGCAGCGGCGGCACGCGCACCTGCTGGCCCGCCTCGAGCCGCGTGTTGGCCTTGACCCGGCCCCCATCGACGCGGATCTCGCCCTTGCGGCACATCTTCTCGATGAGGCCCTGATTGATCTGCGGAAACATCCGCTTGAACCAGCGGTCAAGCCGCTGGTCGCCATCGCCCTCGGCGACGGTCACTGTCTGTACGCGGCTCATGCCAATACCTCACGGGCCAACCAGAGGCCCAGCAAACAGGCGGCCAGCGACAAGATCACCGAGGCCCCCACATATGAAAATGCGACAGCGGCGCGGCCTGCCTCAAGCAGGCGCAACGTGTCGAGTGAAAACGCCGAGAAGGTGGTGAAGCCGCCCAGAAGCCCGGTCATCAGGAAGGGCAGCAGCAGCGCCTTGTCCGCGAACGTGACCCAGACCACCCCGATGGCGAGCGAGCCCGCGACGTTGACGGCAAGCGTGCCCAGCGGAAAGCCCACGGCCAGACCGACAAGGTAGCGCAGACAGGCCCCCAGAGCGCCGCCGAGCGCCACCATGATCAGTGTTTTCATCATCGACACCCCATCGCGCCTGCGCGGCCCGGAGTCAAGTTTTCCGCTTGGCGCGCAGCCCCGCAAAGTAATCCTGCCGCTTTTTCAACTCCCGCTCGAAACCGCGTTCGACCGGTTCGTAAAGGCTGGGGCGTTCCATCGCGTCGGGGAAGTAGTTTTGGCCTGAGAACCCATCCTCGGCGTCATGGTCATAGGCATAGCCCGAACCGTAGCCCTGTTCTTTCATCAGCTTGGTGGGCGCGTTCAGAATATGTTTCGGCGGCGGCTCCGACCCGGTGCTGCGCGCCAGACGCCGCGCGCCCTTGTAGGCTTTGTAGACAGCGTTGGATTTCGGCGCGAGGCAAATGTAGGTCAGCGCCTCCGCGATGGCGAGCTCCCCCTCCGGGCTGCCGAGACGCTCGTAGGTCTCCCATGCCTGCAGGCAGAAGGCCTGCGCCTGCGGATCGGCGAGGCCGACATCCTCCACCGCCATCCGAGTAATGCGCCGCATCAGGTAGCGCGGGTCCTCGCCGCCCTCCAGCATCCGCCCCAACCAGTAGAGCGCCGCGTCCGGGTCCGAGCCGCGCATGGATTTGTGTAGGGCCGAGATGAGGTTGTAATGCGAATCCCCCGACTTGTCGTATTGCGCCGCGCGGCGCATGAGGCGTTTCGACAGGCCCGCCTTGTCGAGCGGTGCGTCGTCTTTCCACGCGGTCACCTGCTCGATCAAATTGAGCAGCGCCCGCCCGTCGCCATCGGCCATTTCCAGCAGCGCCTCGCGCGCCTCGGGTTGCAGGGGCAGGGGCTTGCCCAGCTCGCGTTCGGCCCGCTGCGCCAAGCGTTCCAGATCGCCATGGGGCAGGCGCTCCAGCACCAGAACCTGCGCGCGGCTGAGCACAGCGGCGTTGAGTTCGAAACTCGGGTTCTCCGTGGTGGCGCCGACCAGAAGGATGGTGCCATCCTCCATATGCGGCAGGAAGCCGTCCTGCTGTGCCTTGTTGAAACGGTGGATCTCGTCAACGAAGAGCAGCGTTCCCTGCCCCTGACGGCGGCGCATCTTGGCCGCGTCGAACACCTTGCGCAGTTCCGGCACGCCCGAGAAGATCGCGCTGATCTGCACGAAATGCAGATCGGTCTCATCCGCCAGCAGCCGCGCGATCGTGGTCTTGCCTACACCGGGCGGCCCCCAGAAGATCAGCGAGGACAGCGCCCCGGCGGCCAGCATCACCGACAGCGGCGCATCGGGGCCGAGCACCTTTTCCTGCCCGATCACCTCGCCAAGCGATTTCGGCCGCAACCGGTCGGCCAAGGGGCGGTGGCCGCCCTCTTCCGCCTCTTCCGTGTCTCCGAACAAATCCGCCACGCTACCCCCTGAACCGCAGCGCCATGCGCCGGTCACCGCGTTGTATCACCATCTGGATGCGACGCACCTGCCCCGAGAGCAGCGCCACGAGGGCGGCGGTATCCTCCACCGCCACGCCGTTGACCGAGAGGATCACGTCACCGTCCCTGACCCCCACGCGCGGGCCGAAACGCCCGGCGTCGAGCACCACCACGCCCGCGCTTTCCAAGGGCAAGTTCATCTCGGCAATGACCGCCGGGTTGATCCGCGCCGCTTTCAGCCCCGGCAGCAGGCTGCCCGCGCCCAAGGTGACCTCGGCCCGGTCCGGCACGTCGGGCGCGGCGATCAGGGCCACATTCATCTCCTGCAACCGCCCCTCGCGCATGACGCCCACGCGGGCGGAATGGCCCAGACCTGCCACCGACATGCGGTAAATCATCTCGGCGGGCGTGTTCACCGGCTGGTCGTCAACGCTGACGATCACGTCGCCAACCATCAGCCCCGCGCCGTTAAAGGGGCTGGCGGGATGCAGCCCGGAAACGATGATCCCGCCCGGACGGTCCAGCCCCAAGGGCCCCGCCATGTCGGCATCGACTGGCTGGCCTGAAAGCCCCGCCCAGGGACGCTGGAAAGCGGTCTCCCCGGCGCGGGCCTGTGCGACGAAGGCGGCCACCAGATCGGCGGGAATGGCAAAACCGATGCCGTTGCTGCCGCCCGAGCGGGTCAGGATCGAGGTGTTCACTCCGATGAGCCTTCCGCCCATGTCAATGAGCGCCCCGCCGGAATTGCCCGGGTTGATCGGCGCGTCTGTCTGGATGAAATAGCCCTGACCTCCCCCGCCCGCGGCGCCAGAGCGGGCCAGCCCCGAGACGATCCCGCTCGACACGGTCTGGCCCACGCCGAAGGGGTTGCCGATGGCCAACGTCAACTCGCCCACCTCCACCGCGTCGCTTTCGCGCAACTCGAGAAACGGCAGGTCCTCGGCCCCTTCGAGCTTGAGGATCGCCAGATCGCTGTCGGCATCGCCCAGAAGCACCCGGGCGCTGTACTCACGTCGGTCGTTCAGCACGACGCGGATGTCGGTGGCGGTGCCGACGACGTGGTAGTTCGACACGACGATCCCGTCGGCCGAGAGGATCACGCCCGAGCCAAGCGAGTTCTGCACCCGGGGCCGCTCGGAGAAGGGATCGCGAAAAAAGCGTTCGAAGAAGGGATCGGTCTGCAGCGGCGTGCGGCGGGCCTTTGCGATGGTCCGGGCGTAGATATTGACCACCGCCGGGGCGGCCTCTTTGACCAGCGGCACGAAACTCAGCTGCATCTGCGCGGCGGAGCTTGGCACATGCTGTGCGGCCAGCGGGCCGCAGAGCATCATCAAGAGCAGGAAAAGGGTTCTCATGCCCCAGATATGCGCAGGGAGTGGGGCCGGTGCAACTGCGATTTGCCCCCCTGCCCAGCAAAAGAAAAGCCCCGCCGGGGGCGGGGCTTTCCGAATAACGATGGCGGGGATCTTATTCCGCCGCGTCTTCCTCGGCCAGACGCGCCTTGTCGGCGGCACCCTTGGCGTCGCGGTCGCGGTCGACGAATTCGATGATCGCCATCGGCGCCATGTCACCATAGCGGAAGCCGGCCTTCAGAACGCGGACGTAGCCGCCCTGACGGTCCTTGTAGCGCGGGCCCAGCACGTCGAACAGCTTGGCGACATACTGGTCTTCTTTCAGCTTCGACGCGGCCTGACGGCGGGCGTGCAGGTCGCCGCGCTTGGCGAGCGTGATCATCTTCTCGATGATCGGCTTCAGTTCCTTGGCTTTCGGCAAGGTGGTCTTGATCTGCTCATGCTCGATGAGCGAGCCTGCCATGTTCGAGAACAGCGCCTTGCGGTGTTCATGTGTACGGTTCAGGCGGCGGTATCCACGTGCGTGACGCATTGTCTTACTCCAATCGTGATGCCCTCTACGGGCGGTTTTGCTTTGTCTGGCCCGCGATGCGTGTCACGAGCTCTCCTTGGGGCTTACGCCCGGTCGTAACGGCACCCGATTTCTTTGAAAGAAATCGGTGCCGGAAACTTTGAAAGTTTCCGGCGCCCGTATCTTAGAACGAATCCTCGAACTTTTTGGCGAGGTCTTCGATATTCTCTGGCGGCCAGTCCTCGACGTCCATGCCAAGGTGCAGACCCATGCCCGAAAGCACTTCCTTGATCTCGTTCAAGGATTTGCGGCCGAAGTTCGGGGTGCGCAGCATCTCGGCTTCGGTCTTCTGGATCAGGTCGCCGATGTAGACGATGTTGTCGTTCTTCAGGCAGTTCGCCGAACGGACCGAGAGCTCCAGCTCGTCGACCTTCTTCAGCAGCAGCGGGTTGAACTCCAGACCGTCGTCGTCGTCCTGACGGGACGCCGATTCCGGCTCGTCGAAGTTCACGAAGATGCCCAGCTGGTCCTGCAGGATACGCGCGGCGAAGGCCACGGCGTCGTCCGGCGTGATGGAGCCGTCTGTTTCCACTTTCATGGTCAGCTTGTCATAGTCCAGCACCTGCCCCTCACGGGTGGGCTGCACGTCGTAGGAGACCTTCTTGACCGGCGAATAGATCGCGTCGATCGGAATGAGACCGATGGGCGCGTCCTCGGGCTTGTTCTTGTCTGCGGAGACATAGCCCTTGCCGGTGTTGACGGTCAGCTCCATGTAGACATCCGCACCGTCATCGAGATGGCAGATCACATGCTCGCGGTTCAGAATCTCGATACCGGCGGATTCGGAGATGTCACCGGCGGTGACGACGCCCGGACCTTTGGCGGAGATCGACAGGCGCTTGGGGCCTTCGACTTCCATGCGCAGGCTGACGCCCTTGAGGTTCAGGATGATGTCGGTCACGTCTTCGCGCACACCGGCGACGGAGGAAAACTCGTGCAGCACGTTGTCGATCTGCACGGAGGTGATCGCCGCGCCCTGCAGCGAGGACATCAGCACGCGGCGCAGCGCGTTGCCGAGGGTCAGACCGAAGCCCCGCTCCAGCGGTTCGGCCATGACGGTCGCCTGACGTGCGGGGTCGTTGCCCGGCTTAACGTCAAGCTGTTGCGGCTTGATCAATTCAGCCCAATTCTTGTGGATCATGCGTCCCTCCATCCTTGTTTGTGCCTCATGTCCAAATGACACAAACGCTCGAGGTTTCTGAAAAGCGGTATGGGGCCGCACGCAAGGCGCGACCCCATGTAAAACAATCCCGACTTAAACGCGGCGGCGTTTGGGCGGGCGGCAGCCGTTGTGGGCCATCGGGGTCACATCACGGATCGAGGTGATGTTGAAACCGGCAGCCGCCAGAGCGCGCAGCGCGGATTCACGGCCGGAACCGGGGCCCTGCACTTCGACTTCCAGCGTCTTGACGCCGTGATCCTGAGCTTTGCGGCCTGCATCTTCTGCGGCCATCTGAGCGGCGTAAGGTGTCGATTTACGCGACCCTTTGAAGCCCATGGTGCCAGCGGACGACCAGGAGATCGCGTTGCCCTGCACGTCCGAGATCAGGATCTTGGTGTTGTTAAAGCTCGAGTTCACATGCGCCACGCCTGCGGCGATGTTCTTGGAGACCTTACGCTTGGTGCGTGTCTTATCGCGTGCCATTGATCGGACCCTCCCTTATTTCTTCTTGCCAGCAATGGCCTTCGCGGGGCCTTTGCGTGTGCGTGCGTTGGTATGGGTGCGCTGGCCGCGAACCGGCAGGTTGCGACGGTGGCGCAGGCCACGGTAGCAGCCGAGGTCCATCAGGCGCTTGATGTTCATCTGCGTGTCACGACGCAGGTCACCTTCGACGGTGTAGTTGGCGTCGATGTGCTCACGCACGGCCAGAACTTCGGCGTCGGACAGCTCGTTGACCCGGCGGGTCTCGTCGATGCCGACAGCTTCGCAGATGGCCTTGGCGGAGGAGCTGCCAATACCAGTGATATAGGTGAGGGCGATGGGAACCCGCTTTGCAGTCGGGATGTTTACGCCGGCAATACGTGCCACGTTAGCTATTCCTTTTCGTTGCGGGTCCGTGATTCCAGACCCTTTTTTCACAACACAAGCCCGAGGCGGTAAGACCATCGGGCTAAGGCTGATCAGGTGATCTTGCGGGGTTGGGCGGAACCCTTGCCGCAATTTGATTCTCTTACGAGATAGGGGTGACTATGAGGTTTTGCGCAGGGCGTCAAGGCCCGCACAAAACTCAGCGCTGATCGGCAGCGCGAAGGCAAAGGACAGCGCCCCCTGCCCCGCGCCGCCGGGAAATCACTTGTCGAGAACCTGCGCGATTGCGCCGCGCACTTCTTCGATCTGGCCCAGACCGTTCACGCCGCTGAGCATGTCTTTGGCATAGTAGTAGCCGATCAGCGGAGAGGTCTGTTTGTAATAGGCCATCAGACGGGTTTTGAGGCTTTCCTCATTGTCGTCTGCGCGGCGCTTGAACTCGGTCCCGCCGCAGTTGGTGCACTTACCATCTTCGGGGATCGGTTTGGTCAGGTCGTTATAAACCTCGCCACAGCTTGCGCAAGTGGACCGCGCGGTGATGCGGGCGACCAGCGCCTCATCATCGACCTTCATCTCGATCACAGCGTCGAGGGTCTGGCCCTCTTGCGCCATCAGATCGGCCAGCGCATCGGCCTGCGCCAGCGTGCGGGGGAAGCCGTCGAAGATAAAGCCGCCATGCTCGGCCTTGTCGGTGAGCTTTTCGCGGATCAGGCCAATGACGATCTCATCGGTGACAAGCGCGCCGCGGTCCATCACGTCGGCCACGATCTTGCCCATCTCCGTGCCGCTGTCCTTGGCTTCACGCAGCATGTCGCCAGTGGACAGCTGAACCATGTTGCGGGTCTCAACCAGATGACGTGCTTGGGTGCCTTTGCCTGCGCCCGGAGGCCCGAGTAGGATAATATTCATCGACGTACGGGGCTCCGTTTCTTGCGTGTACCTTTGCCTTTGCCCGCGCCCTTGCCGCGCAGCTGAGACTTCTCAAGCAGACCTTCATACTGATGCGCCAGCAGATGGCTCTGAACCTGTTGGATCGTGTCCATGGTGACCGAGACGACGATCAGCACCGAGGTGCCGCCGAAGTAGAAGGGGATCGCGAACTGGCCGCGCAGAATCTCGGGCAGAACACAGACCGCCGCCAGATAGGCTGAGCCGAGGACGAGGATGCGGTTGACCACATACTCCAGATACTCGGCGGTACGCTTGCCGGGGCGGATGCCGGGGACAAAGCCGTTCTGGTTCTTCAGGTTGTCGGCCACGTCATCGGGTTTGAAGCTGACGTTGAAGGTATAGAAATAGGCGAAGAAGACGATCATGCCCACGAAAAACAGCAGGTAAAGGGGCTGACCGGGGCCGAAGTTCGCCAAGAGCCAAGACATCACCGGGCTGGTGGAATTGCCCGAGAAGGTGCTGACGGTGACCGGCAGCAGCAGCAGTGAAGAGGCGAAGATCGCCGGGATCACACCCGCCGGGTTCACCTTCACCGGCAGGTGGCTGGTGCCGCCATCGTACATTTTCATGCCGACTTGGCGGCGTGGATATTGAATGTGAATCTTGCGCAGCGCGCGCTCCATGAAGACCACGAACATGATCGTCGCGATCACCATGACCAAGACGCCCACGATGACGGCGGGGCTGATGGCGCCCGAACGGCCCGAGGCGAAGAACTGCGCGATGGCGGCGGGAACCTCGGCGATGATGCCGACGAAGATAATCAGCGAAATGCCGTTGCCGATGCCGCGCGCGGTGATCTGCTCACCCAGCCACATCAGGAACATCGTGCCGCCCACGAGGGTAATCATACAGGCCGCGATAAAGCCGAAACCCATCTGGCCATCGGCCACGATGTCACCGGCCTGAAGGCTCACGGCAAGGCCATAGGACTGCAAAGTCGCCAGCGCCACGGTGCCGTAGCGCGTGTGTTGGTTGATCTTCTTGCGCCCCTGCTCGCCCTCTTTCTTAAGCTGTTCCAGCGCAGGAACCATGGAGGTCAGCAGCTGAACGATGATCGAGGCCGAGATATAGGGCATGATGCCCAGAGCGAAGATACCCATCCGGCCAAGCGCGCCGCCGGTGAACATCGACACCATGCCGCCGATGCCTTGGCCTGCGCTCTCCATAAAGTCACGCAGCGCGCCACCGTCGATGCCGGGAACCGGAATGAAGGTGCCAAGGCGGTAAACGATAAGCAGCCCGAGCGTGAACAGAATCCGGTTGCGCAGGTCTGTTGCCTTGCCCAATGCGGACCAGCTCGTGTTCGCGGCCATGTTTTCGACGGCAGATACCATGAGGGGTCTCTTCTTTTGTTGCGAAAACGCCGCCCGGGCCGTTTTCCGGCGGGCGGCGTTCGGGAAAACTTGAGGTTATGTAAGCGGCTGGCGCGCCGCTCACAAGCCTTAAGGCCGCTTTACTCGGATGCCTCGGCCGCCTTGGGGGCGGTCACGGTCACCTTGCCGCCTGCCTTCTCGACCGCCTCGATGGCGGACTTGGAAGCGCCAGCGACGTTCAGGTCGATCTTGGAGGTGATGTCACCCTTGGCCAGAACGCGGATACCGTCCAGCTCACGACGGACCAGACCGGAAGCAACCAGCGCTGCGGCGTCAATGGTGTTGCCCGCGTCAAGTTTCTTCGCGTCGATGAACTTCTGGATCAGGCCCAGGTTAACGACAGCGAAGGATTTGCGGTTCGGCTTGTTGAAGCCGCGCTTGGGCAGACGCTGGTAGATGGGCATCTGGCCGCCTTCGTAGCCGTTGATGCTCACACCCGAGCGGGACTTCTGACCCTTGATACCACGGCCACCCATTTTACCCTTGCCAGAGCCGGGACCACGGCCAACGCGCATACGCTTCTTGGCTGCGCCTTCGTTGTCGGAAAGTTCGTGCAGTTTCATGTCGCTTCTCCTTATGCCGGAAATGGCCCCCAGCGACGGGAGTGGCCAAACGCGGCGTTGCGATTCCATTGCGACCCAACACGGGCCACCGGGGGCGTATAGGGGATGGCGGGGGGCGTGACAAGGGGGGCATGGCGACTACCTCCAGCGCCTCACCCCTGTCGACCTAATCCCACCGGCTAGTGGCAATGATATGGCTTTGATCCGGCATGGCAACATCGCCCCGGCGGTGAGGATTTTCTACATCCGCCCCCATGGGCGGGGCCGTCGGGGGTACTTAGTTGGCTGGTTTGCATCTGAACCGACGCGAAGGACGGCGCACCAGCCGCCACAAATATAACGGCGAGTATAGCAAAGGGTTTCATCGTTAATCCTATCCGTTTACGCCCCGAAAAAATGCGTGAGGCCATTCAACGGTAAATGTTAACGAAATATTAACAAGTGTTGAAAACGAGTGGGCGAAGGAACCGACCTCTCGAATCCCCCCAGTAAGCGGACCGAACGCGTACCAAGCGCGCCTCAGCAGTCGCCTGCCAAACCCGCAAATCCCACAACGCAAAACGCCCCGCAGTTCCCTGCGAGGCGCTCTCGTAGGATGGTCCTCCACCCTACCGCTGAACCCTAGGTTCAGCCTTTCTCTTCAACGATCTCGACCATATGCGAGACCTTGTTGATCATGCCGCGCACGGAAGGTGTATCTTCCAGCTCACGGGTGCGACCCATTTTGTTGAGGCCGAGGCCGACCAGCGTTGCGCGCTGTTTGGCGGGGCGGCGGATCGGCGAACCGACCTGCTTGATTACGAGTGTCTTGGCCATGCTTATGCCTCCTCAGCCACTTGAGCGGAGGACTCTACGTTGTCTTCACGCTTGGGCAGAATGTCAGCCACTTTCTTGCCGCGACGCTGCGCGACGGAACGGGGCGATTGCTCTTTCTTCAGACCGTCCAAAGTGGCGCGGATCATGTTGTAGGGGTTCTGCGAACCGACCGATTTGGACACAACGTCTTTCACGCCCAACATCTCGAACACGGCACGCATCGGACCACCGGCGATGATACCGGTACCTTCAGGTGCTGTGCGCATGATGACGCGGCCAGCGCCGTGGCGACCATGCATGTCGTGGTGCAGGGTGCGGCCTTCGCGCAGTTGCACGCGGATCATCTGACGCTTGGCTTGCTCGGTCGCCTTGCGGATGGCCTCGGGCACTTCTTTCGCTTTACCCTTGCCAAAGCCGACGCGGCCTTTCTGATCGCCCACGACCACGAGTGCGGCGAAGCCGAAACGCTTACCACCCTTAACGGTCTTGGACACGCGGTTGATCGCGACCAGACGGTCAGCGAATTCCGGGGTCTCGTCGCGTTGGTTGCGGCGGTTGCCCCCACGGTTGTCATCTCTTGCCATCTGGCATCTTCCTTTTTCTGTGGCCTTACCGGCCCTTAGGATCAATCCTGGTGAGCCCATGGCCCCCGGATCATCGAGAGGGCCTTCCCGGCCCTCTTCGCAGGAGAGCTATGCCCGAGGCATAGCCTTCGTATGAAAGCGGGTGCGTGGTTGCCCACGCACCGCACAATCAGATCTTCAAACCGCCTTCACGCGCAGCTTCGGCCAGAGCCTTCACCTTGCCGTGGAAGAGGAAGCCGCCACGGTCGAAGTATGCTTCTTCGACGCCGGCTTTCTTGGCACGTTCGGCAATCGCGGCACCGACTTTCGTCGCTGCTTCGATGTTGTTTTTGCCAACCACGCCCAGATCCTTCTCCATGGAGGAGGCGGAGGCCAGTGTCACGCCGTTCACATCGTCGATCAGCTGGGCCGAGATGTTCTTGGACGAACGGTGTACCGACAGGCGAAGACGCCCGGCGTTGACTTTGCGGAGTTTGTTCCGAACGCGCATGCGGCGCTTCAGGAACAGCTGTCGTTTGGTATTTGCCATCAATCCGTTCCTTACTTCTTCTTGCCTTCTTTGCGGAAGATGAACTCGCCCTTATAGCGGATGCCTTTGCCCTTATAGGGCTCGGGCTTGCGCCATGCGCGGATGTTCGCGGCAACCTGACCAACGAGCTGTTCGTCGATGCCTTCCACAACGATTTCGGTCTGCTTGGGTGCCGTCACGGTCACGCCCTCGGGCGCAACGTAGTCGACATCGTGGCTCAGGCCGAGGTTCAGTTTCAGCGTGTTGCCGTTCATGGCCGCACGATAACCAACACCCTGGATTTCAAGCTCTTTCTTGAAGCCCGTGGTGACGCCGGTCACCAGGTTTTCGATCATGGTGCGGGACATGCCCCACTGCTGACGGGCGCGCTTGGACTTGCCGCGCGGTGTCACAGTGATTGCGTTGTCTTCGACCGCGAGGCTCACGTCATCAGTGGCACGGAAGCTGCGGGTGCCCTTGGGGCCCTTCACTTCGATGGTCTGACCGCTCACCTCTGCCGAGACACCCGAAGGCATAGCGACTGGTTTCTTACCGATACGAGACATTGTCTTCTCCTTAGAATACGGTGCAGAGCACTTCGCCGCCGACATTGGCAGACCGTGCAGATGCGTCCGACATCACACCTTTGGAGGTGGAGACAATCGACACGCCGAGGCCCTGACGGACGACGGGGATGTCATTGACGGCCATGTAGACGCGGCGGCCGGGCTTGGAAACCCGCTTAAGCTCACGAATAACAGGTTCGCCTTCGTAGTACTTGAGGCTGATTTCGATGGCGGGGTGGCCATCGGCGCCCGTGACTTTTTCATAGCCGCGGATGTAGCCTTCGTCGGCCAGCACGTCCAGAACCCATGCACGCAGCTTGGAAGCCGGTGTCATGACGGTGGATTTGCCGCGCAGCGAAGAGTTACGGATGCGTGTCAGCATATCTGCGATAGGATCGTTCATCTGATGCGCTCCTTACCAGCTCGACTTGACCATGCCGGGAATCTGGCCGGAAGAGCCAAGGTCCCGCAGCGCGATCCGCGAAATTTTCAGTTTACGATAGTAGGCGTGCGGGCGGCCCGTCAGCTGGCAACGGTTGTGCAGACGCACAGCAGAGCTGTTGCGCGGCAGTTTCGCCAGCTTCAGGGAAGCGCGGAAACGCTCTTCCATCGGTTTGCTTTCGTCGCTCACGATCTCTTTCAGAGCCGCGCGCTTGTCAGCGTACTTCTTAACCAGTGCTTCGCGCTTCTTCTCGCGCTCAATCATGGATTTCTTAGCCATTTCTAATCCTTCCCGCGCTTATGAATTGAAGGGCATGTTGAATGCTTTCAACAGCGCCTTGGCTTCAGCGTCGGTTTTCGCCGTGGTGGCGATCACGATGTCCATACCCCAAGTCTCGTCAACTTTGTCGAAGTCGATTTCGGGGAACACGATATGCTCTTTCAAGCCCATGGCGTAGTTGCCACGGCCGTCAAAGCTCTTGCCCGAGATGCCGCGGAAGTCGCGGATACGGGGCATTGCGATCGTGATCAGACGATCAAGGAATTCGTACATACGGTCGCCACGCAGGGTCACTTTCGCACCCAAAGGCATGTCCTCACGCACGCGGAAACCAGCGATGGATTTCTTGGCCACGGTTGTCAGAGCCTTCTGGCCTGCAATCGCGGTCAGGTCTTCCTGAGCCGACTTGGCTTTCTTGCTGTCGCGCACGGCTTCGGCACCGCAGCCGATGTTCAGAACGATCTTGTCCAGCTTGGGGATCATCATGTCGTTCTTGTAGCCGAATTCCTCTTTCAGGGCGGCGCGGATCTTCTCGCGGTATTCGGCCTGAAGGCGGGGTGTGTAGGTTGCGGTATCAAGCATCGATCACGTCCCCCGTGGTCTTGGCAAAGCGCACTTTCTTGTCGCCTTCGATTTTGAAACCCACGCGGGTGGCTTTGCCATTGGCATCCACCAGTGCGAGGTTGCTCAGGTCGATCGGCATCGCCTTGGGAATGCGACCGCCTTGAGTTGTCTGTGTCTGGCGCGTGGCGCGGATGGCGATTTTCACGCCGTCAACGATGGCCTTGTTCGACTTGGGGTCAACGGACGAGATGGTGCCCGTCTTGCCTTTGTCCTTGCCGGACAGGACGATGACCTTGTCACCTTTGCGAAGTTTAGCAGCCATGATTACAGCACCTCCGGAGCGAGCGAGATGATTTTCATGAAGTTCTTCGCGCGCAGCTCACGAACGACCGGCCCGAAGATACGGGTGCCGACCGGCTCGTTGTTGTTATTCAGGATAACAGCGGCGTTGCGGTCGAAGCGGATGGCGGTGCCATCTTCACGACGAACTTCTTTGGCGGTGCGAACGACGACGGCCTTGCGGACGTCGCCCTTTTTCACACGACCACGCGGGATGGCTTCCTTGACCGACACGACGATGATGTCGCCGACGGACGCGTATTTACGCTTGGAACCACCCAGGACCTTGATGCACTGAACACGGCGCGCGCCGCTGTTGTCAGCAACATCCAGGTTGGTCTGCATCTGGATCATTTGGTTTCTCCCGACCTTCTGGGGGGCGATGCGGCCCTCATCCCAGGGTTTCGTTTAAGGGGCTCAGGCCTCGGCTTTGTCCGAAGTCAGAACTTCCCAACGTTTGGTTTTCGACTTGGGGGCACATTCGATGATGCGTACAGTGTCGCCCACCTTGAACGTGTTGTTCTCATCGTGAGCCCGGTACTTTTTGGACTTACGGATGGTCTTTTTCAGAACCGGATGCGTAAAGCGGCGCTCTACGGAAACGGAAACTGTTTGTGCGTTGGCGTCCGATGTCACGGTGCCTGTAAGGATACGCTTGGGCATGTTTCAGGCTCCTATTATTCGGCTGCCGCAGCAGCGGCTTTCTGGTTCAGCACGGTGTGGACACGGGCCACGTCACGCTTAACAGTCTTCAGACGTGCGGAATTCTCCAGCTGGCCGGTGGCCTGCTGAAAACGCAAGTTGAAGGATTCTTTTTTCAGGTTCACAAGCTCGTCGCGGAGCTGGTCCGGCGTCTTGTCATGCAGTTCGCTGGCTTTCACGGCCTCTTCCTTTCAACATCACCAGTAGGCCCCTGTCAGGGTGACCATGATTCTGGTGGAGTTCATGATGAAAGGTGCCAATACGCGTTGAGGTCGCACATGGCAACCCCCGTTGGCCCGCATCTGCGCTTTTGGCGCAAATAGGCTGGCGATGGGGGTATGTTCGGCGTAAGGAGGAGCCATGTCAAACATCAAATCGCTTTTCGCCACCCGCCTCTATCACGCCGCCTTGTCGGACCATGGCAAGCCCATCGACACCGATGAACTGGCCGCCTCCTGCTTCTCGATTGCCGAGGATGATGAGGCCGGTCAGGACTGGTGCGAAGAGAATGGCTATGCCGGCTACACCTCCTATGCCTCGCTGGATGACCTGCCCTACCGGTTCCCGATCTTTAAGGATTTGGTCAAATCGCTCGACAAACATGTCGCGGCCTTTGCCAAGGATCTCGAGTTCGATCTCGGTGAGCGTAAATTGGTGCTCGACTCGCTTTGGCTGAACATCCTGCCCGAAGGCGGCATCCATACATCGCATATCCACCCGCATTCGGTGATCTCGGGAACGACCTATGTGACCATGCCCGAGGGAGCCAGCGCGATCCGCTTCGAAGACCCGCGGCTGCCGATGATGATGGCCGCGCCGGGCCGGATGAAGGGCGCGCGCGAGGAACTGCGGCCTTTCATCTATGTGGCCCCCGAAGCGGGCGACGTGCTGCTGTGGGAAAGCTGGTTGCGGCACGAGGTGCCGATGAACATGATCGAGGAAGATCGGGTGTCGGTCAGTTTTAACTACGCCTGGGAGAGCTGAGGGCCAGCGTCTGCCCGCGGGTGGGCGATCCAACGGTGCCTCGTGCCACTTTATCTCTCAACCATGATGGGCGCCCTCAACGTCGCGCCCAGCCTCACCAAATCGCCCACCCGGTCGCACCAAAGGTGCGCCTAGTATATTCTGGAATGCCTCTGGCGTGACGGGCGGGCAGGCGATGGCCCGGCGCCTGCGGCGCGGATCAGGCCGGGGTGGCAGTGACAGGCTTCTTGCCCTGATGGAAAACTTGACCGACAGTTGAACGCTTTCAAAAGGTCATTCGCATCGCCATGTTTCTCCGCCTGCTCTTCCTCGCCTCAGCCGCCGCCACGGTCGCCGCCTTCCTGTACCCCACATTCCGCGACCTGCTGCTCATCGGCCTGCCCTGCGCCATCGCCAGCGCGATCCTCCTCCTGCGGTCGCTCCGCCGGGGGCGCAAAGACTGGGTCATCGTCGACGGCTCCAACGTCATGTTCTGGAAAACCGGAGCACCTGACATCCGCGCCGTGCGCGAGGTGGTGGACGAACTCCGCGCGCGCGGACAATCCCCTTGCGTGGTCTTCGACGCCAACGCGGGATACCGCCTCATTGGCCGGTACCAACACGACAAGGCGTCGAGCAGCCAGCTCGACCTGCCCGCAAGCCGCGTGATGGTCGTCCCGAAAGGCACGCCCGCCGATCCCTACATTTTGAAAGCGGCCCGCGATCACCGCGGCCGGATCGTCAGCAGGGACCAGTTCCGGGATTGGAGCGAGGCCCACCCCGAGATCGGCACCCCGGGCCATCTGGTGAAAGGCGGCTACCGGGGCGGGAAACTCTGGCTCGCACTGGACCGCGAAGACTGACAAAACAAAACCCCCGCCGATCGCTCGACGGGGGTTTCTTTTCTCTCAGCCGCCCCTTGCGGGGCTACGGGCTTACCAGTCCTCGCGGACCACGACCCGGGTCTTGATCGGCAGCTTCATGGCTGCCAGACGCAGGGCTTCGCGCGCCACGTCTTCGCCGACACCGTCGATCTCGAACATGATGCGGCCCGGCTTGACCTTGGCGGCCCAGAAGTCGACGGAACCTTTACCTTTACCCATACGAACTTCGACGGGCTTGGAGGTTACCGGAACATCCGGGAAGATGCGGATCCAGACACGGCCCTGACGCTTCATGTGACGCGTCATGGCGCGGCGTGCCGCTTCGATTTGACGGGCTGTAACCCGCTCCGGCTGCAGTGCTTTCAGGCCGTAGGTGCCGAAGTTCAGGTCAGACCCGCCCTTCGCCAGACCCTTGATCGAGCCTTTGAACTGCTTGCGGAATTTAGTACGCTTTGGTTGAAGCATTTCTCATTCCCCCTTAGCGACGACCGCCGGCACCGCGAGGTGCTGGGCCGTCTTGGAGTTCCTGTGCCTTGCGGTCACGCGCGGCGGGGTCGTGTTCCATGATCTCGCCTTTGAAGATCCAGGTCTTGATCCCGATGATGCCGTAGGCGGTGGACGCCTCGACATGCGCGTAATCGATGTCGGCACGCAATGTGTGCAGCGGCACGCGACCTTCGCGGTACCATTCGGTACGCGCGATCTCGGCACCACCCAGACGACCCGCGAGGTTCACGCGGATGCCCAGTGCGCCCATGCGCATGGCGTTCTGCACGGCACGTTTCATGGCCCGGCGGAAAGACACCCGGCGCTCCAGCTGCTGTGCAATGCTCTCACCAACCAGATGTGCGTCCAGCTCGGGCTTGCGGACCTCAACGATGTTGAGGTGCAGTTCCGAGTTGGTCATCTTGGCAATCTTCTGGCGCAGCGTCTCGATGTCCGCGCCTTTCTTGCCGATGATGACACCGGGGCGTGCTGTGTGGATCGTGACGCGGCACTTCTTGTGCGGACGCTCGATGATCACACGGGCAACACCGGCCTGGTGGCACTCTTTCTTGATGAAGTCGCGGATTGCGAGGTCTTCGAGCAGAAGATCACCGTAATCCTTGGTGTCGGCGTACCAGCGGCTGTCCCAGGTGCGGTTCACCTGAAGGCGCATACCGATCGGATTGACTTTGTTACCCATCAGGCTTGCTCCTCAACTTGACGCACTTTGATCGTGATCTCGGCAAACGGCTTGATGATCTTGCCGAACCGGCCACGGGCCCGCGGGCGACCGCGCTTCATGGTCAGGTTCTTGCCGACATAGGCCTCGGCCACGATCAGCTCATCGACGTCCAGGTTGTGGTTGTTTTCCGCGTTGGCGATGGCGGACTGAAGGCATTTCTTCACGTCCTGCGCGACCCGCTTCTTGGAGAAGGTCAGGTCGGTCAGCGCCTTGTCCACGGACTTGCCACGGATGAGGGCAGCAACCAGGTTCAGTTTCTGCGGGCTCGTACGAAGCATGCGCAGCTTTGCCATTGCTTCGTTGTCTGCCACGCGGCGGGGATTCTTATCCTTGCTCATGGCTTATTTCCGCTTCGCTTTTTTGTCGGCGGCATGACCGTAGTAGGTGCGAGTCGGGGAGTATTCGCCGAACTTCTGACCGATCATTTCTTCGCTGACGTTGACAGGAATGTGCTTGTGACCGTTGTAGACGCCGAACGTCAGACCCACGAACTGGGGCAGGATCGTGCTGCGGCGCGACCAGATCTTGATCACTTCGTTACGACCGCCCTCACGGGAAGCCTCTGCCTTTTTGAGGACATAAGAGTCAACAAAAGGACCTTTCCATACTGAACGAGCCATTGATTAACGCCCCTTCTTCTTGGCGTGACGCGAGCGGATAATAAGCTTGCTGGACGCTTTGTTCTTGTTGCGGGTCTTGGCACCCTTCGTCGGCTTACCCCAAGGAGTAACCGGGTGACGACCACCAGAGGTCCGGCCTTCACCACCGCCGTGCGGGTGGTCGATCGGGTTCATCACCACACCACGCACAGAGGGACGGATGCCCTTGTGACGCATGCGGCCCGCTTTACCGTAGTTCTGGTTGGAGTTGTCGGGGTTGCTGACGGCACCGACGGTGGCCATGCATTCCTGACGCACGAGACGCAGCTCGCCGGAGCTCAGACGGATCTGAGCGTAGCCACCGTCACGACCCACGAACTGGGCGTAGGTGCCGGCGGCACGGGCGATCTGACCGCCTTTGCCGGGCTTCATCTCGATGTTGTGGACGATCGTACCGATCGGCATGCCCGAGAAAGGCATCGCGTTGCCGGGCTTGATGTCCACTTTGGCGCCGGCGATGATCTTGTCGCCAATGGCCAAACGCTGCGGGGCCAGGATGTAGGCCTGCTCGCCGTCTTCGTACTGGATCAGTGCGATGAAGGCTGTGCGGTTGGGGTCATATTCGATCCGCGCGACAACAGCGGACATGTCCAGCTTGTTACGCTTGAAATCAACGATACGGTAGAGGCGCTTTGCACCACCACCTGTACGACGCATTGTGATTCGTCCGGTGTTGTTCCGGCCACCGGATTTGGTCAGACCCTGAGTAAGGGCTTTGACCGGGCGGCCTTTCCACAGCTCCGAACGGTCGATCAGTACCAGTCCACGCTGGCCTGGCGTCGTCGGTTTGTACGACTTGAGTGCCATGTTCTCTGTCTTCCGTTTGCTAGGCACGCTCGCACCGAGGTGAAAGCGCGTTGGTTATAGGGCCCCGAAGGTCCCCTGTGGGAGTGGTGGATGGGTTTAAATCTCTTGCGAGGCAGGCATCCCAACCACCGGGATCGTTCAAATAGCCAAACCCCGGACGAATCCGGGGTCTGAGCCGATGTGGCGACGTAACAGGTTCGCAACAGCCCGTCCAGTGGGCATGGCGAAAATCCTCTCCCCTGCCCGCACAAAAGAAAAGAAGGCGCCGAAGCGCCTTCTTCTATTGGTTTAGCGACTACCCAAGGTGGGTATTAGTCAAGGCCAACGCTCTCAGCCAGACGCATACCGGGGTCGAGGATTTCAACTTCGGCTTCGTTGAATTCCGGCATGCTTTCCAGACGCTCTTCGGTCACGCCGGGGACGATAACTTCGTCTTCACGCATGATCAGCTTCTCAACCGGAATGGCGACTTCGTTTTCGCCCATACCAAGGAAACCACCAACGCCGATGATCGCAACAACGGTGTCACCACGGACGCCGATGAAGTCGATTTCGCCAACGTCTTCACCGGTCTCGGTTGCAACGCTGCGGCCAGTCAGTTCTTCTGCGGTCAGGTTGAAGATCGGCAAACGCTGCACGTTCTCCTGATAGCGGGCACGGTCTTCTTCGGCCATATTGCCCTGCTCGTCAGCGTTGAAGTCTTCCATCAACACGCGCGCTTGCTCTTGCTCGACGTCAATCTCGGCGCCCTCGGCACCTTCAACGTTAACCTGCGGTGCTTCGGCTTCTTCGACGACGACATTCGCGTCTTCGCCCTGCTGCACGTTCACGTTGGCTTCTTGCTGCTCAACGTCGACGCGGGCTTCTTCGGATTCGGCCACATTCACATCGGCTTCGGCCTGCTCAACGGTCACGCGCGGCTCGGCTTCCTCAATGGTTACTTTCGGCTCCGGGCGCACGAACTTCACGACGGGTTCGGGCTGCTCAAGATCGACGATCGGCTCGCCTGTGTCCACGTCAACCTGCGGCTTCGGCACCTGCACGGTCACGACCGGCTCGGGGATGCGCACGGTGACCTGCGGCTGTGCCTGCTCTACGGTGATGATCGGGGCCTGCTGCTGCACGCGAACGGTCGGCTCGGGAACGGCGACGTTCACTTCGGGCTGGCCCTGTTCAACGGTCACAACGGGTGCGTCCTGCGAGACGTTCACATCGGGCTCGGGAACGGTCACGTCAACTTCGGCGTCTTCCTGCTCGACAACCACTTGGCCGCCAGCAACATTCGCAGTCGCGGCTGCGCCACCTTCGACTTCGGCTTCCATCTCGGCTTCGACTTCGGCATTGCGCTCGATGGTCTCTTCGACGTTCTCTGTCGCATCCTGCGCCAGAACCGGAGCGGCCGCGAAAAGGGCAACGGCGGATACGCCAGCCATGAGTGTTTTGGTATAGATCATTAGGTCTCTCCCGTGTTCGTTTACGATAAATGAGGCGCGCAGCACCCCGTCTTCCACGGTGAGACAACCGGCAGCTTTCTGCTCTGTTCCGAATAAATTGATGGCTTTTTTTCGGAACTTTTCCGGGGTCGCCGCATGATTGAACGCGCAGCCGAGAAGATCGCGCGAAGGTAATGACAGCCCTCCAAATGCAAAGACCCCCGCCAAAGCGGGGGCCTAGATCATAGCCAAATCCTGCGGCTTCAGGCGACCCTGCGCGCCTGCGCGAAAGACAACAGGCGCTTGCTTTTCTCATCCCACAGATGCAGCCGCGCGTTGGCAAGGCTCTCGCGGATGGTCATCCGGTTCCCCTCCGCCAAGGCGACATGGTCGCGCAGCACTTCCGGCAGGCGATAGAAGGGAATGCGGCTGTAGAGGTGGTGCACATGGTGAATGCCGATATTGGCGCTCAGCCACTGCAAGGGACGCGGCAGGATGTAATGCGAGGAGCCGTGAAAGGCCGCGTCATGCAGGTCCCAAGCGTCATTCTCTTCCCAATGGGTCGTCTCGAACTGGTGCTGCACATAGAACAACCACATGCCCGCCGTGGCCGCCAGAAGGGTGCTGGGTACGAAGATCAGCAGAATGGGCATGATCCCCCCGAAATAGAAGATCACCACAAGTGCTGCGAGGATCGTCAGATTGGTGCCCATCGCGCTCAGCCAATAGCGGGTCTGCGCCATCAGTCCCAGTGGCACGCGGTTCTGCACGAAGAAGAGATAGGTCGGCCCAAGACCAAAAAGCACGATCGGGTTCCGATACAGGCGGTAATGCAGCCGCCCGAACAGCCTAAGCGCGCGATACTCCGCAACCGTGAGCGTGTGAATATCGCCAATGCCGCGACGGCCAAGGTTCCCGGCTGAAGAGTGGTGAATCGAATGGGTGCGACGCCACACGTCATAGGGCGTCAGCGTCAGCACCCCGAGCGCACGGCCCACCCAATCGCTGGTGCGGCGACTGCTGAAAAAGGCCGCATGGCCGCAGTCGTGTTGGATCGCGAAGAGCCGCAGCAAGAAGCCCGCGTTCACCAGCGAGATCGCGAGTGCCAACCAGCCGCTGACTGAGAGCGCCCACCAAGCCAGCGCCCAAAGGAGGATAAAGGGACCGAGCGTGATCGCCAGTTCAAAACTGCTGCGCCAAGTGCTCGGCTCGCGGTAACGGGCCAGCACGCGCACCCAGTCGCGCGCGTTCGACACGTCCGCAGACGCGCCGGAGGTAGATTTTTCGTGGGACATGGACCTGCTTTTTGTCGTTATCCGAGGTCTTGTAGAGGAAAGCACGCCGCAAGCAACGCCCGCGTCACCCTTTGCCGTTACGTCGCGGCATTTAGGCTGGAAACAGCCTGCTTTGGGGGGAGGGTTGAGCCTGTGGCTAGTCCATGGCCGGGGTGGCATTCATGCTCCGAGGGCCAGCGCCTGCCCGCGGGTCGGCGATCTGACGGACCTTGGTGCCACTTTATGGTTCAACCGAGATGTGCTTTTGCGAGGTCACGTCCAGCCTCACCAAATCGCCTACCCGTCCGGGCGGGCAGGCGATGGCCCGGCGCCTGCGGCTTGTCCCGGGCCCCGGCGCATCCCCGAAACGAAAAAGGCCCCCGCAATGCGGAGGCCTTTTCCAAATGTCTAACCGGCAATCAGAGCCCGGTGGAGACGTCGATCGTGTTGCCCTCTTCGAGCGTCACATAGGCCTTTTTCACGTCCTTACGGCGGCCCATTTGGCCCCGGAAACGCTTGACCTTGCCTTTGGTGATGGTCGTGTTCACGGCCTTCACCTTGACGTTGAAGAGCGCCTCGACGGCCTCTTTGATCATCGGCTTGTTGCTGTCGATCGCGACTTCGAAGACGACGGCGTTCTGTTCGGACGCCATGGTTGCCTTCTCGGTGATGACCGGCTTGCGGATCACGTCGTAGTGTTGATGCTTGGCGCTCATTTCAGGCGTGCCTCCAATGCTTCGATCCCCGCTTTGGTGATCACCAGAGTGTCACGCTTGAGGATGTCATAGACGTTTGCGCCCATCGACGGCAGGATGTCCAACCCATCGATGTTGCGCGCGGCCTGTGCGAAGTTCTCGTTGACCGAAGCGCCATCGATGACCAGCGCGCGTTTCCAGCCCAGGTTCGAGACCTGCTTGGCCAGAGCGGCGGTTTTGCCCTCGGAAGTTGCTTCGTCGATGATGACCAACGAACCGGCTTTTGCTTTGGCGGACAGCGCGTGGCGCAGGCCCAGCTTGCGGAACTTCTTGGTCAGCTCGTGGCCGTGGCTGCGCGGGGTCGGACCCTTGTAGATACCACCCTTGCGGAAGATCGGCGCATTGCGGTCACCGTGGCGTGCGCCGCCGGTGCCCTTCTGGCGATAGATCTTCTTGGTCGAGTAGCTGGTCTCGGACCGGGTCTTGACCTTGTGCGTCCCCTGCTGCGCGTTGTTACGCTGCCAGCGCACGACGCGGTGCAGGATGTCGGCACGCGGCTCCAGGCCGAACAGGGCTTCGTCCAGGTCTACGGACCCGGCTTTGCCACCGTCGAGTTTGATGACATCGAGTTTCATGCGTCACCTTCTTTCTTGTCAGCGTCGGCATCGGAATTGTCGGCATCCGAACCTTCAGCTGCGATTTCGGCTTCTGCGGCTTTCAGCGCTTCAGCTTCCTGTGCGGCTTGCTCTTCGGCCAAACGCTTGGCTTCGGCTTCTGCCTCTGCGGCGGCTGCGGCGGCGGCCTCTTCGGCGGCTTTCGCGGCTTCGTCAGCAGCAGATTTCAGAGCGGCGGGCAGAATCGCGTCTTCGGGGAACGGCTTTTTGACCGCATCCTTGACGGTGACCCAGCCACCTTTGGAGCCGGGAACGGCGCCTTTGACCATGATCAGGCCACGCGCGCTGTCGGTCTTGACGACTTCGAGGTTCTGCGTGGTGACACGGGCAGCACCCATGTGACCAGCCATTTTCTTGCCTTTGAAAACCTTGCCGGGATCCTGACACTGGCCTGTGGAGCCGTGCGAACGGTGAGAGATCGACACACCGTGCGAGGCGCGCAGACCGCCGAAGTTGTGACGCTTCATCGCACCGGCAAAACCTTTACCGATGGACGTGCCCGCAACGTCGACATACTGACCGGCGAAGTAATGGTCAGCGGTGATTTCCTCACCGACGTTGATCATCGCGTCTGCGTCGACGCGGAACTCGGCCAGCTTGCGCTTGGGTTCCACTTTCGCCGCGGCAAAGTGACCACGCATGGCTTGGCTTGTGCGTTTGGCTTTCGCCGAACCGGCACCGAGCTGAACGGCGGTGTAGCCGTCACGGTCCGCGGTGCGCTGTGCGACAACCTGAAGCTTGTCCAACTGAAGAACGGTCACAGGGATCTGCTTGCCGTCTTCCATGAACAGCCGGGTCATGCCGACTTTTTTTGCAATAACGCCTGAGCGCAACATATGATTACCCTCCCGGCTTTACGATTGCAGCTTGATCTCGACGTCCACGCCAGCGGCGAGGTCGAGCTTCATCAGCGCGTCCACGGTCTGGGGGGTCGGATCAATGATATCCAGCAGACGCTTGTGCGTGCGGATTTCAAACTGGTCACGGGATTTCTTGTCGACGTGGGGACCACGAAGAACGGTGAATTTCTCGATCTTGTTCGGCAGCGGAATGGGACCGCGAACCGAAGCGCCTGTGCGCTTGGCGGTGCTGACGATTTCCTGAGTGGAGGCATCGAGCACCCGGTAGTCAAACGCCTTCAGGCGAATGCGGATGTTCTGGCTTTGAACGGCCATATGCATATCCCTTGTTTTGGGATTCTAACGGATTGGAGGAAGCAGGCTCATCCGGCCCCCTCTTCGCGCCTTGGTAATAAATCAAACGGGGCGCGTCTAACGCACCCCGGTTCGATGCGCGTCCTATAGGGGGAATCAAAGCAAGTGGCAAGAGGGTTCTAAAAACCCCCGTGTTTTTAGAACCAGTGCGCAAAGTCATGCCGGACACGGCGTGACCGCGCACCCCGTCAGCGCTCAATCACAACCGGAAAACGCGCCGTCCCCTCCGTATCACGCACACGCCAAAGGCCCCTCTCCCGCCAAAGCAAAAGGCCGCAGCAAAAGCTGCGGCCTTTCGAATATCTGAACCGTGGTCCCCGGTCAGGCCAGGGGGTGGGCTCTCATCGCTCCTGCGGAGCAACTGCCGCCCACCGGGGCCGTTTCAAAATCACTCGGTGATTTTGGAAACGACGCCTGCGCCGACAGTCCGGCCACCTTCGCGGATCGCGAAACGCAGGCCGTTTTCCATGGCGATCGGTGCGATCAGCTCAACGCCGAAGGACACGTTGTCGCCAGGCATGACCATCTCGGTGCCTTCTGCCAGCTGAACGGTGCCGGTCACGTCAGTTGTACGGAAGTAGAACTGCGGACGGTAGTTCGCGAAGAACGGCGTGTGACGGCCACCTTCCTCTTTGGTGAGGATGTAGGCTTCGGCTTCGAACTTGGTGTGCGGTGTCACGGAGCCGGGCTTGCAGAGAACCTGACCACGCTCAACGCCGTCACGCTCAACGCCGCGCAGCAGGGCGCCGATGTTGTCGCCAGCTTCACCACGGTCCAGCAGCTTGCGGAACATTTCCACGCCGGTGCAGGTGGTTTTCTTGGTGTCGCGGATGCCGACGATTTCGATTTCGTCGCCAACGTTGATCACACCACGCTCGACACGGCCGGTCACAACGGTACCACGGCCAGAGATCGAGAAGACGTCTTCGACCGGCATCAGGAAGGGCTGGTCCACGGCACGCTCAGGTGTCGGGATGTAGGCGTCAACTTCGGCCATCAGCTTCTTGATCGACTCTTCACCGATCTCGGGCTTGTTGCCTTCCATCGCCGCCAGAGCGGAACCTGCAACAACGGGGATATCGTCGCCGGGGTAGTCGTAGGAGGACAGCAGTTCGCGGATTTCCATCTCGACGAGCTCGAGCAGCTCTTCGTCGTCGACTTGGTCAACTTTGTTCATGAAGACGACCATGGCGGGGATGCCAACCTGACGGCCGAGCAGGATGTGCTCGCGGGTCTGGGGCATCGGGCCGTCGGCCGCGTTCACAACCAGGATCGCGCCGTCCATCTGCGCCGCACCGGTGATCATGTTTTTCACATAGTCAGCGTGGCCGGGGCAGTCGACGTGGGCGTAGTGACGGTTCTCGGTCTCATACTCGACGTGCGCGGTCGAGATGGTGATGCCGCGGGCCTTCTCTTCGGGCGCGCCGTCGATCTGGTCATACGCCTGGAAGTCACCGAAGTATTTGGTGATCGCCGCGGTCAGCGTGGTTTTACCGTGGTCAACGTGGCCGATCGTGCCGATGTTGACGTGCGGTTTGGTGCGTTCAAACTTTGCCTTTGCCATGGTGTTGGCTCCTTTTGGTCTTTCTCAATGGTGTATGCGCAGCACACACCCAACGATTTGGGTCGGCGCGCGGTTTCCCACGCGCCGATTTCCTTAAGCGAACTTGGCCTGAATCTCGTCCGAGATGTTCTGCGGCACGGGTTCGTAGTGGTCGAACTGCATGGTGAAGTTCGCACGACCCGACGACATCGAACGCAGGGTGTTGATGTAGCCGAACATGTTGGCCAGCGGCACGAAGGCGTCGATCGCGATGGCATTGCCGCGCGTATCTTGACCCTGCACCTGACCACGACGGGATGTCAGGTCACCGATGATGCCACCGGTGTATTCTTCCGGGGTCACAACTTCGACCTTCATGATCGGTTCCAGAAGCTTCGCACCGGCTTTCTTCATGCCTTCGCGCATCGCCATACGGGCGGCGATTTCGAAGGCCAGAACGCTGGAGTCCACATCGTGGAACTTACCGTCGATCAGGGCCACTTTGAAGTCGATGACCGGGAAGCCCGCCAGCGGACCGGAGTCCAGAACCGACTTGATACCCTTTTCCACGCCCGGGATGTATTCCTTGGGAATGGCACCACCAACGATGCGGCTCTCGAAGGAGTAACCTTCGCCCGGCTCGGTCGGCGTCAGGATCATCTTGACCTCACCGAACTGACCCGAACCACCCGACTGCTTCTTGTGGGTGTAGGTGATTTCGGCCTCTTTCGAGATCGTCTCACGGTAGGCCACCTGCGGCGCACCGATGTTCGCCTCGACCTTGAACTCGCGCTTCAGACGGTCGACGAGGATGTCGAGGTGAAGTTCGCCCATGCCTTTCATGATGGTCTGACCGGATTCCAGATCGGTCTCGACGCGGAAGGAAGGGTCCTCGGCGGCCAGACGGGCCAGACCTGCAGACATCTTTTCCTGGTCGGCCTTGGTCTTCGGCTCGACCGCGATCTCGATCACCGGATCGGGGAAGGTCATGGTTTCGAGGACGACCGGATCGTTCTGCGCGCAGAGCGTGTCACCGGTGGTGGTGTCCTTGAGACCCGCCAGCGCGATGATGTCGCCCGCGAAGGCCTCTTCGATTTCTTCGCGGTTGTTGGAGTGCATCATCATCATCCGGCCGACGCGCTCTTTCTTACCCTTGGTCGAGTTCAGAAGCGTGTCGCCCTTGCGCAGAACGCCCGAGTAGATGCGGGTGAAGGTCAGCGAGCCGACGAAGGGGTCGTTCATGATTTTGAACGCAAGGCCCGAGAACGCCATGTCGTCATCCGCGCGGCGCGGGATGTTGCGGGTCTCGGTCTCGTCACCCGGCTTGAAGCCCATGTAGTCGACAACGTCCAGCGGGCTGGGCAGATAGTCGATCACGGCGTTCAAGAGGGGCTGAACACCTTTGTTCTTAAAGGCGGAACCACAGAGAACGGGGATGAATTTGATGGCCAGAGTACCCTTGCGGATCAGGTCGCGCAGGGTGTCGACGTCGGGCTCGGCGCCGTCCATCAGGTAGTTTTCCATCGCCTCGTCGTCCATCTCGACCGCGGTCTCGATGAGCTTGGCACGCCATTCGTCGGCGGTCTCTTTCAGGCTGTCACGGATCTCGCGCTGTTCCCAGGCGGCACCGAGGTCTTCACCGGCCCAGACCCATTCTTTCATGGTCACGAGGTCGACGATGCCTTCCAGCTCGTTCTCTGCGCCGATCGGGATCTGGATCGGAGCAGGCGTGGCGCCTGTGCGGTCCTTGATCATGTGCACGCAGTTGAAGAAGTCCGCGCCGATCTTGTCCATCTTGTTGACGAAAACGATACGCGGCACCTTGTAGCGGTCAGCCTGACGCCAAACGGTTTCGGTCTGCGGCTCAACACCGGCGTTGGCGTCGAGAACGGCAACCGCACCGTCGAGAACGGCCAGCGAACGCTCAACTTCGATGGTGAAGTCAACGTGGCCGGGGGTGTCGATGATGTTCATCCGGAACTTGGTGTCGGATGTCGCATCGGCTGTGGGCTCTTCCTGACGCTGCCAGAAAGTGGTGGTCGCGGCGGAGGTAATGGTGATGCCGCGCTCTTGTTCCTGCTCCATCCAGTCCATGGTTGCGGCGCCGTCATGCACCTCACCAATGTTGTGGCTTTTGCCGGTGTAGAACAGGATGCGTTCGGAACAAGTGGTTTTACCGGCATCGATGTGAGCCATGATGCCGAAGTTGCGGTAGCGTTGGAGCGGATAGTCGCGTGCCATGGGGCTGCTTCCTCGAAAATATCAGTACGAACGGATCGCGCCCGAAACCGGGCGCGACGTTGAAATTACCAGCGGTAGTGGCTGAACGCTTTGTTCGCGTCGGCCATCTTGTGCGTATCTTCGCGCTTTTTAACAGCGGTACCACGGGACTGCACAGCGTCCAGCAGCTCGCCGGCAAGGCGTTCTTCCATGGTGTTTTCGTTACGCGCACGGGCGGCTTTGATCAACCAGCGGATCGCCAGCGCCTGACGACGCTCGGGGCGCACTTCGACCGGTACCTGGTAGGTGGCACCGCCGACGCGGCGCGAGCGGACTTCGACGGAGGGCTGGATGTTTTCCAGCGCTTCGTGGAACACTTCGATCGGCGCGCGCTTGATCTTGTCTTCGACGCGGGTCATCGCGTTGTAGACGATGCGCTCGGCGACAGATTTCTTGCCGTCGATCATCAGGTTGTTCATGAATTTGGTGAGAACCAGATCGCCGTATTTGGCGTCTGGCAGGACTTCGCGTTTTTCAGCGGCGTGGCGGCGTGACATGTCAGTGTCTTCCTCTTGGCGGGTGGTGGGGCGCGGCCCCACCGAACATCGGGTGGATCGGCGGGGGCGGGCCCCACCGGTGCGAGATTACTTCGGACGCTTCGCGCCGTACTTCGAACGACGCTGCTTACGGTCTTTCACGCCCTGCGTATCAAGAACACCGCGCAGGATGTGGTAACGCACACCCGGAAGGTCTTTTACACGACCGCCGCGGATCAGAACCACGGAGTGTTCCTGAAGGTTGTGGCTCTCACCCGGGATGTAGGAGATCACTTCGAACCCGTTGGTCAGGCGCACTTTGGCAACCTTACGCATCGCCGAGTTCGGCTTTTTCGGTGTGGTGGTGTACACGCGTGTGCAGACGCCGCGCTTTTGCGGGCACTCCTGCAGGTGCATGGATTTCGAACGTTTGACTTTCGGCTGCCGCGGCTTGCGGATCAGCTGTTGGATCGTTGGCATTCCGGTTATATCCCCGTATCGCTCAGATTGTGTACACGGGGGATCCCCCATGCGGCTAATTTCGGTTACTTCATGCGTCCACAAAGCAAAATGACCGCAACGTTCCCGTACCGAGGAAAACGACGCGGTGGGTTAACAGAGGATCGGGCCAGTAGTAGGCCGGATCGTGACCACTTCAGTTATGAATTCGGACTGGCAGAGCGGCCTCCACCTCCGAGATAGCGGGCGTATAGAGCGTTGCGCGGGGCCTGTCAACAGGTGGGCCCCGGTCGGGTCGCGGAGGTTTGCCGGGTGATGGCCCGGCGCCTGCGGCTTGGTTCCGGGCCCGGGTGCCACATTCCACCCTTGCCACGCCCCTGCCCCGCTCGCCATAGTTCGGCGAAGGACAGAAGGAAATCTCCATGCAAGCGATCGGCCTTTGCCGCTTTTCCTACCCGGCCTTGGGCGGCTTTCAGGTCGGCCACGAAACCACCGAGGAACGCATCGCCTATCTCTATGACGCGGCCCGGCTCGAAGAACGTTTCCGCCTGCTCGAAACCGTCGCCCTGCCCTGCCTGAAAGCGCAGACAGACCCGGACTTCTCCATCGTCTTCGTCATCGGCGACCAGTTCCCGGCGCCCCACGCCCGACGCCTCGAATCGCTGCTGGCCGACTTGCCGCAGGCGGTTATTCACCGCGAGCCGCCGCGCAATCATCGGGAGGTGATGAAGGAGGTGCTGAACGCCGCGCGGATCAACCCGGCCGAACCCTGCCTGCAATTCCGCTACGACGACGATGACGCCGTCTCGGTCGACTTCATCGCCCGGCTGCGCCAGACGGTCGCGCAAAGCGCGGGTCTGCTGAAAGGCCAGCGCTCCGTCGCCTTTGACTGGCCCAAGGGCTACATCGCGGAATTCGGCCCGCAGGGCATCCGCGCCGCCGAAGTGTACCGTCCGCTCAATGTCGCGGCACTTGCGATGTATGTGAAGGGCGGCAGCCCGCTCACCATCATGAACTTCGCCCATGAGAAACTGCCGCGCTTCATGCCCTGCGTCAGCCTGCCCGATGCGGCGATGTTCGTGCGCAGCCACAACGGCTCGAACGATTCGCGGCAGGGGCTGGCGCGGCATGTGGAAGTGGCCCCGCTGGATGCCGAAGGCGACGCGCTGTTTCACAAACGGTTCGCCATCGACCAAGCTCAGGTGCGGCGCGTCTTCTCGGCCTGAACCTTCAACTTCCGCTCGCGGTAGAGGGTGAAGACCCCCGTGGCCACCACGATCCCCGCGCCGATGAGGGTCAAGGCCCCCGGCCAGTCACCAAAGACGACCCAGCCCAGCAAGAGCGCCCAGAGAAGGCCGGTGTAGCGAAACGGCGCGATGAAGCCGATATCGCCGACCCGCATCACTTGGATCGAGAAGAAATAGCCGCCTAGCACAAAGACCCCTGAGCCGCCGATCAGCACCGCGACCGAGGGCGTTACCGGCGCCCAAGGCGCGCTCAGCGACGCCAAACCCGCCGCCGTCATCACCGACAGGGCGGTCACCAAGGTCACGGTCATCGAGGGCACCGCCGGTGACAAGGCGCGGGTCGACAGGTCACGGACCGTCACGCAGAGCACGGCGATCAGAACGTAGATCGACCAGATATTGAACCCTTCCGCCCCCGGCTTGACGATCAACAGCACGCCGCAGAAACCAATGCCGATGGCGACCAAACGCCGCCAGCCGACCGCCTGCCGGAACACAAGCGCCGCCGCCAGCGTCACCGAAAGCGGCACAACTTGAAGGATGGCGGTGACATTCGCCAAAGGCATGTTGAACAACGCGGTGAGAAAGAAATATGCCGCCGCGATCTCGGCCACCGAGCGCAGGCCGATGACTTTCCAGTCCCGCGCTTGAAGCCGGAAATCGATCCGTCCGAGCTGCCGACTGAGGGCCAAGATCAGCACCGAGGTTGTCACCCCCCGCAGAAACAACAGCTGAAACAGGGGCAGCGCCCCGTCGGTCATTTTGAGCAGCGTGTCGTTAAACGTGAAACAGGCCATCGAGGCGATCATCAGCAGCGCGCCGATGGTATTGGGGGACATGAAAGCGCTCCGGGAAAAATGGTGCGGCTTATATCACTGCCGCCCCCGAATGACTGGCAGCGGCTACTGGGGCTGTCAAGAACGGCGGCCCGCCCCGCCCAGACTGGCGCGCTCTACTGGTTCGAAGCCTGCGCTACCGGCTGCTGCTGGCTGGCCAGCAGATTGCGCACCGTGCTGCGCAGCAACCCCGGCTCGACCGGCTTTTGCATCACCGTCGCCGCCAGATCGCGGAAGGCGTCATAGACTTCAAGATCGCGGGTGCGCCCGCTGAGAAAGATGATCGGCGTCCCGGCAATGGCCGGATTCTCGCCAAACCGATGGGCCAGCTCCAACCCGCCCATATCCGGCATGGAGATATCGCTGATGATCAGGTCAGGCTTGAGATCATCAACCACCGCCAGCGCATCGCGGGCGTTCAGACAGGAGACAAAGCTCAGCGACCTGTCGTCGGAAAAGATCATCTTGACCAGTTCCAGAACGATCGGGTCGTCGTCGATATGTAGAATGCGGGACGTCATCAAAGCACCTTACGACGGTTAAGCTTTTGCAAACCTATTCGGACTATGTGGCGGATATAAGGCTTTGGCCTCAGAAACCAGCCCCCCGGGGCGGTGTCTGGCCGCGGCATTTGCCCACCCCATAAAAAAGCCCCCGCAGCGTCACTGCGGGGGCTTTTGTTTTTCAATGCGGTGCTACGATCAATCGCGGCTCTCGTCGTCACCGACCGGCGTGTTGAACACATCGCCACCGACGATGTCGTCCTCCACAGAGGCTTCCGGCGCAGCCAGACGGGCGGCGGCTTCGGCCTCTTCGCGACGCGCTTCGATCACGACGTTGTCGCGATCTGTCGCCACTTTGCGCATCTGCTGGGTCGCACCACCGGTACCGGCGGGGATCAGACGGCCCACGATGACGTTCTCTTTCAGACCGACCAGTTTGTCCCGCTTGCCCTGAACCGAAGCTTCGGTCAGCACGCGCGTGGTTTCCTGGAACGAGGCGGCCGAGATGAAGCTGCGGGTTTGCAGCGACGCCTTGGTGATGCCCAAGAGGATCGGTTCGCCCTTGGCGGGGCGGCCACCTTTCTTGAGCGCCTTCTCGTTGGCCTGATCGAACTCCTGCTTGTCGACGTGTTCGCCCTTGAGAAGCGTGGTGTCGCCGCTTTCTTGGATTTCCCACTTCTGCAGCATCTGACGGACGATGACTTCGATGTGTTTGTCGTTAATCTTCACACCCTGCAGGCGGTAAACGTCCTGCACCTCGTCAATCATATACTCGGCCAAGGCCTCGACGCCCATGATCGCGAGGATGTCGTGCGGCGCGGGGTTGCCATCCATGATGTAGTCGCCCTTCTGCACGAAGTCGCCTTCGGCCACGGGGATGTGTTTCCCCTTGGGCACCATGTATTCAACCTTCACGTCCGGATCATCCGAGCTTTCAATCGCGATGCGGCGCTTGTTCTTGTAGTCCTTGCCAAAGCGGACATAGCCGTCGATTTCCGCGATGATGGCGTGGTCTTTGGGGCGACGTGCCTCAAAGAGTTCGGCCACACGCGGCAGACCACCGGTAATGTCCTTGGTCTTGGCACCTTCACGCGGGATACGCGCGATGATGTCACCGGCCTGAACTTGCGTCTGGTCTTCGACCGAAAGAACCGCATCGACCGACATCGGATAGGTCACCGGGTTGCCCGCATCGTTGCGGACCGGTTCGCCATCTTCACCCACCAAGATGATCTCGGGCTTGAGCTCGTTGCCCTTGGGGGCCGCGCGCCAGTCGATCACGATCTTCTGGGTCATACCGGTGGCTTCGTCGGTGTCTTCCTTGACCGCGATGCCCGACACCAGGTCGACGTATTTGGTCGTACCGGGTTTCTCGGCGATGATCGGCAGGGTGTAAGGGTCCCATTCGAACAGCTTGTCACCGCGCGCCACGTCGTCGCCTTCTTTGACGTGCAGCTTGGTGCCGTAGCCGATCTTGTGGCTGGCCCGCTCCTCACCATTCTCGTCGACGATCAACAGCTTCATGTTCCGGCCCATGACGAGCACTTCACCGGCGCTGTTTTCAAGCGTCTGTGCGTTCTCGAAAGCGACCTTGCCCGACTGGCTGGCCTCAAGGAAGGACTGCTGACCACCCTGGGCCACGCCGCCGATGTGGAAGGTCCGCATCGTCAGCTGTGTACCGGGTTCACCAATCGACTGGGCCGCGATGATGCCGACGGCCTCACCTTGGTTGACCAGCGTACCGCGTGCGAGGTCACGGCCATAGCACATGGCGCAGACGCCCTCTTCGGCATCACAGGTCAGCGGGCTGCGGATCCGTGCGGACTGCACGCCAGCCTCGTCGATGGCATCCGACATGCGCTCGTCGATCAGCGTGCCTGCGGGCACCAGAACATCCTCGGTGCCGGGCACCAGAATATCGTCCGCCGCAACACGGCCCAGCAGACGCTCGGCCAGCGAGGAGACAACCTCACCATCGTTGACAGCCGCTTCGGCGGTGATCGCGGTTTCGGTGCCGCAGTCATGCTCGCGCACGATGCAGTCTTGCGCCACGTCCACCAGACGGCGTGTCAGGTAACCGGAGTTCGCCGTCTTCAGAGCGGTATCCGACAGACCTTTCCGCGCACCGTGGGTCGAGTTGAAGTACTCGAGAACGGTCAGACCTTCTTTAAAGTTCGAGATAATCGGCGTCTCGATGATGTCGCCGTTCGGCTTCGCCATCAGGCCGCGCATCCCGCCCAGCTGTTTCATCTGCGTGACCGAGCCACGGGCACCGGAGTGGGCCATCATGTAGACCGAGTTCGGCTCTTTCTCGGAACCGTTCTCATGGTGAGTCACGGCGGAGATGGAGCCCATCATCGCCTCGGTCACCTTGTCGTTACACTTCGACCATGCATCGACGACCTTGTTGTACTTTTCGCCCTGAGTGATCAGGCCGTCCATATACTGCTGTTCAAAGTCCTTCACCTGCTCGCGGGTTTCTTCAACCAGCGGCCATTTGGTGTCGGGAATCAGCATGTCGTCTTTGCCGAAGGAGATGCCCGCTTTGAAAGCTTCGCGGAAACCCATGGTCATGATCTGGTCACAGAAGATGACCGACTCTTTCTGACCGCAGTAACGGTAGACGGTGTCGATGACCTGCTGCACTTCTTTCTTGCGCAGCAGACGGTTGACCAGATCAAACGGCGCTTTGGCGTTCAGCGGCAGAAGCGCACCAAGACGGATACGACCGGGGGTCGTGTCAAAGCGCATCATCACTTCGTTGCCTTCAGCGTCGATCTGTTTGATCCGCGCCTTGATTTTCGAGTGCAGGTGAACCGCACCGGCGTCGAGGGCGTGCTGCACCTCGTCGACGGAGCCGAAGACCATGCCTTCGCCAACCATGCCTTCACGCTCAAGGGTCGTGTAGTAGAGACCCAAGATCATATCCTGCGACGGTACGATGATCGGTGCGCCGTTTGCAGGCGACAACACGTTGTTCGTGGACATCATCAGAACACGCGCTTCCAACTGGGCTTCCAGCGAGAGCGGGACGTGAACGGCCATCTGGTCACCGTCGAAGTCGGCGTTGAAGGCCGAGCAGACCAGCGGGTGCAGCTGGATCGCCTTGCCTTCGATCAGGACGGGTTCAAACGCCTGAATGCCAAGACGGTGCAGCGTCGGCGCGCGGTTGAGCATGACGGGGTGTTCACGGATCACCTCATCAAGAATGTCCCAAACCTCAGGGCGCTCTTTCTCGACCAGCTTCTTGGCCTGCTTAACTGTGGAGGACAGACCTTTGGCTTCAAGCCGCGAGTAGATGAACGGCTTGAACAGTTCGAGCGCCATCTTCTTGGGCAGACCACATTGATGCAGCTTCAACTCCGGGCCGGTCACAATGACCGAACGACCTGAGAAGTCGACGCGCTTACCCAAAAGGTTCTGACGGAAGCGGCCCTGCTTGCCTTTCAGCATGTCCGACAGCGACTTCAGCGGGCGCTTGTTGGCACCGGTGATGACGCGGCCACGGCGGCCGTTGTCGAAGAGGGCGTCGACGGATTCCTGCAGCATCCGCTTTTCGTTGCGCACAATGATGTCGGGCGCGCGCAGCTCGATCAGGCGCTTCAAACGGTTGTTCCGGTTGATCACGCGGCGGTACAAGTCGTTCAGGTCCGAGGTCGCGAAACGGCCACCATCGAGCGGCACCAGCGGGCGCAGTTCTGGCGGGATGACCGGGATGACGGTCATGACCATCCACTCGGGACGGTTGCCGGATTCAAGGAAGCTCTCGACCACTTTCAGACGCTTGATGATTTTCTTGGGCTTCAGCTCGCCTGTCGCCTCTTTCAGATCGGCGCGCAGGTTCTCGGCTTCGGCTTCAAGGTCGATCGCCGCCAGCATTTCGCGGATCGCTTCGGCGCCGATGTTAGCGGTGAAAGCGTCCATGCCATAGGCGTCTTGCGCGTCCATATATTCTTCTTCGGTCATCATCTGACCGTATTGAAGATCGGTGAGGCCCGGCTCGATCACCACGTAGTTCTCGAAGTAGAGCACGCGTTCCAGATCGCGCAGGGTCATGTCCAGCATCAGGCCGATGCGCGAGGGCAGCGACTTGAGGAACCAGATGTGCGCCACCGGCGAGGCCAGCTCGATGTGGCCCATGCGCTCACGGCGGACCTTTTGCAGCGTGACTTCCACACCGCATTTCTCGCAGACGACGCCGCGATACTTCATGCGCTTATATTTGCCGCAGAGGCATTCGTAGTCTTTGATCGGGCCAAAGATACGCGCGCAGAACAGGCCGTCACGCTCGGGCTTGAACGTACGGTAGTTGATGGTTTCCGGCTTCTTGATCTCACCGAAGGACCAGCTCAGGATCCGCTCGGGCGAGGCCAAGGAGACCTTGATTTCGTCAAACGCTTTTTGCGGCGTCAGCGGGTTGAACGGGTTGTTTGTCAGTTCCTGGTTCATTTTCAAATCCTTGAAAGGGGTGCGTTGGGAGTGAGGGGTGCCGTTCTCTTTGAAAGAAAACGGCCCGGAATTTTTAAAAAATTCCGTCTATGCCTCACTCATCCTCCTCCGCATCCAGGAGTTCCATATTCAGGCCGAGGCCGCGCACTTCTTTGACGAGAACGTTAAAGCTCTCCGGAATGCCCGCTTCGAAGTTATCCTCGCCCTTGACGATGCTTTCATAGACCTTGGTCCGGCCCGCGACGTCGTCCGACTTGACGGTCAGCATTTCCTGCAGGGTGTAGGCGGCGCCATAGGCTTCCAGAGCCCAGACCTCCATCTCCCCGAAGCGCTGGCCACCGAACTGCGCCTTACCACCCAGCGGCTGCTGTGTGACGAGGCTGTACGGCCCGGTCGAACGCGCGTGGATCTTGTCGTCCACCAGGTGGTGCAGCTTCAGCAGGTACTTCACGCCGACGGTCACCGGACGCGCGAACTGCTCGCCTGTCCGACCATCGAAGAGCACCGACTGACCGGAGGTGTCGAACCCGGCCCGCTTGAGGCTGTCGTTCACATCCGCTTCCTTGGCACCGTCAAAGACCGGCGTGGCGATCGGCACGCCGCGGCGTACGTTGTCAGCCGCTTCCAGCAGCGTATCCTCGTCCATGCCGGTGATGCCTTCTTCGTAGACATCCTCGCCATAGGCCAGCTGCATCGCTTCGCGCACCGGCGTCAGGTCGCCCGAGCGGCGGTATTCCTGCAGCGCCTCATCAACGTTCAGGCCCAGACCGCGTGCGGCCCAACCCATATGCGTCTCGAGGATCTGACCGACGTTCATACGCGATGGCACACCCAGCGGGTTGAGGCAGAAATCGACCGGGGTACCATCGGCGAGGAACGGCATGTCCTCCATCGGCACCACTTTCGAGATCACACCCTTGTTCCCGTGACGACCGGCCATCTTGTCGCCCGGCTGCAGCTTGCGCTTCACCGCCACGAAGACCTTGACCATCTTCATCACGCCTGGGGGCAGATCGTCGCCACGGCGGACCTTCTCGACCTTGTCCTCGAAACGGGCATCCAAGGTCCGCTTTTGGATCTCGTACTGCTCGTTCAGGGCTTCGACGATCTTGGCGTCATCCTCGTCCTCAAGAGCCAGCTGCCACCACTGACCGCGGGTCAGGGTTTCCAGCAGTTCCTCGGTGATCTGGCTGTTCGCCTTCACGCCTTTCGGGCCTTTCACGGCAACCTTGCCGAGGATCATGTCCTTGAGGCGCGCGTAGATGTTGCGGTCGAGGATCGCCAGCTCGTCGTCCCGGTCACGGGCCAGACGTTCGACTTCCTCACGCTCGATCTGCAGCGCACGCTCGTCTTTCTCGACGCCGTGACGGTTGAAGACCCGCACTTCGACAACGGTGCCGAAATCGCCCGGCTTCACACGCAACGAGGTGTCGCGCACGTCAGAGGCTTTCTCACCGAAGATGGCGCGCAGAAGCTTTTCTTCCGGCGTCATCGGGCTTTCGCCCTTCGGGGTGATCTTGCCCACAAGGATGTCGCCCGGCTCAACGTCCGCACCGATGTAGACGATACCGGCTTCGTCGAGGTTGCGCAGAGCTTCCTCGCCGACGTTCGGGATGTCGCGGGTGATCTCTTCCGGCCCAAGCTTCGTGTCACGCGCGGCGACTTCGAATTCCTCGATGTGGATCGAGGTGAAGACGTCGTCACGGGAAATCCGCTCGGAGATCAGGATGGAGTCTTCGTAGTTGTAGCCATTCCACGGCATGAAGGCGACGACGACGTTCTTGCCGAGCGCCAGTTCCCCCATGTCGGTGGAGGGACCATCCGCGATGACCTGACCCTTTGTGACCTTCTCGCCCACTTTCACCAGCGGACGCTGGTTGATGCAGGTGTTCTGGTTCGAACGCTGGAACTTGCGCATGCGGTAGATGTCCACACCCGCGTCACCCAACTCGAGGTCTTCTGTGGCCCGGATCACGATACGCGAGGCATCGACCTGGTCGATGATACCCGCGCGGCGTGCGGTGTAGGCCGCCCCGGAATCGCGCGCCACGACTTCTTCGATGCCAGTGCCGACAAGCGGCGCCTCAGCTTGCAGAAGCGGTACGGCCTGACGTTGCATGTTCGAGCCCATGAGAGCGCGGTTGGCGTCGTCGTTTTCGAGGAACGGGATCAACGATGCAGCGACAGAGACCAACTGCTTGGGAGAAACGTCGATCAGGTCCACGTTTTCCGTCGGCGCCAGCGTGTAGTCGCCGGACTGACGGGTCGAGACCATCTCGTTCACGAACTTCATGTCGTCGTCGAGGTTGGCGTTCGCCTGCGCTACGGTGTGACGCATTTCCTCGGTCGCGGACATGTAGTGCACCTCGTCGGTGACCTTGCTGTCCTTCACGACGCGGTAAGGCGTTTCGATGAAGCCGTATTTGTTCACGCGGGCAAAGGTGGCCAGCGAGTTGATCAGACCGATGTTCGGACCTTCCGGCGTTTCAATCGGGCACATCCGGCCATAGTGTGTCGGGTGCACGTCGCGCACTTCAAAGCCCGCACGCTCACGTGTCAGACCGCCCGGCCCAAGCGCCGAGAGACGACGCTTGTGCGTCACTTCCGATAGCGGGTTGGTTTGGTCCATGAACTGCGACAGCTGCGAGGAGCCGAAGAATTCGCGCACCGCAGCCGCGGCGGGCTTGGCGTTGATCAGGTCCTGCGGCATCACGGTGTCGATCTCGACGGAAGACATCCGCTCCTTGATCGCGCGCTCCATGCGCAGCAGGCCCACGCGGTACTGGTTTTCCATCAATTCGCCGACCGAACGCACACGACGGTTGCCGAGGTGGTCGATGTCGTCGATGTCGCCGCGGCCATCGCGCAGGTCCACCAGCGCCTTGATGCAGGCGACGATGTCGTCACGGTCCAGCGTGCGCTGCGTGTCGGGCTTATCGAGCGCCAGACGCATGTTCATCTTCACCCGGCCCACGGCCGAGAGGTCATAGCGTTCGCTATCGAAGAACAGCGTGTCAAAGAGCGCTGACGCGGCCTCGACGGTGGGCGGCTCGCCCGGGCGCATGACGCGGTAGATGTCCATGAGCGCGGTGTCGCGGTTCATGTTCTTGTCCATCGCCATGGTGTTGCGCATGTAGGGGCCGACGTTGACGTTGTCGATGTCCAGCAGCGGAATCTCGGTGATGCCGGCGTCGATCAGCTCCTTCGCGGTGCCGCCGATCAGCGTGCCGTCCTTGTCGTATTCCAGCGTCAACTCGTCACCGGCCTCGACGTAGATCGCACCGGTTTCCTCGTTGATGATGTCACGCGCGACGAACTTGCCGACGATGTGGTCGAAGGGCAGCAGCAGTTCCTTGACCTTGCCTTCGTCGAGCAGCTTCTTGACGGCACGGGGGGTGACCTTTTTGCCAGCCTCGAAGAGGATCTCGCCGGTGTTGGCGTCGATCAGATCGTAGGTCGGACGGGTGCCGCGCACGCGGTCGGGGAAGAAGGGCGCAACCCAACCCTTGTTCTTCTCCAGCTTGAAGGTGACGGTGTTGTAATAGGCATTCATGATGCCTTCTTGGTCCAGCCCCAGGGCATAGAGCAGGGTCGTCACCGGCAGCTTGCGGCGACGGTCGATGCGGGCATAGACGATGTCCTTGGCGTCGAACTCGAAGTCCAGCCAGGAGCCGCGGTAGGGGATAATGCGGCAGGCGAAGAGCAGCTTGCCCGAGGAGTGGGTCTTGCCCTTGTCGTGGTCAAAGAACACGCCCGGGGAGCGGTGCATCTGGGAGACGATCACACGCTCGGTGCCGTTGACGACGAAGGTGCCGTTCGGGGTCATCAGGGGCATGTCGCCCATGAAGACGTCCTGCTCTTTGATGTCTTTCACGGACTTGGCGCCGGTGTCCTCGTCCACATCGAATACGATGAGGCGCAGGGTCACTTTCAGCGGCGCGCTATAGGTCATGTCGCGCTGCTGGCATTCCTCAACGTCGTACTTGGGCTTTTCCAGCTCGTACTTGACGTATTCGAGTACCGAAGTCTCGTTAAAGTCCTTGATCGGGAAGACCGACTGGAAAACGCCCGTGATCCCCTCACCATCGGTGGGGGTCTCGGCGTCGCCGGAATTCAGGAACAAATCATAGGAGGATTTCTGAACCTCGATGAGGTTCGGCATCTCCAGCACTTCGCGGATCTTGCCGTAATACTTACGCAGACGTTTCTGGCCAAGGAAGGATTGTGCCATGTGTCGTGTCACCTTTCGTGTCTCTCGCCGAGCGCATCAACCACCGGGGCCGTGGTGCGCGCCCATAAGAGCGGAAAATCCGGGTCAATTCTTGGAATGCGTCCCACTGCACCCCTTCCGACCTTGGACCTCTCCAGAGAAATGCTCCCGCGGGGAACATTCGTCAAAACAGGTCAGGCTGGACAGGAAAATTCCCGTCCAGCCCTTGTTCATGCGTGGTGCGTGAGGACACGCACCTCTGGCTTAGGCCAGCTCGACTTCGGCGCCAGCTGCTTCCAGCTTGCCTTTGATGTCTTCGGCTTCGGCTTTGTCGACGCCTTCTTTGATCTTGCCACCGGCTTCGACCAGGTCTTTGGCTTCTTTCAGGCCGAGACCTGTGATGCCGCGGACTTCCTTGATCACGTTGATCTTGGATGCGCCGGCGTTCTTCAGAACGACGTCGAATTCGGTCTTTTCTTCTTCGGCAGCGCCACCTTCAGCAGGGCCGGCCATCATCACTGCGCCGCCAGCGGCGGGCTCGATGCCGTACTCGTCTTTCAGGATGGTTTTCAGTTCTTGTGCTTCAAGCAGAGTCAGACCAACGATGTCTTCTGCCAGTTTTTTCAGATCAGCCATGTTTAGCTCTTTCCGTTACGATATGTGTGTTCCAACGCGCGTGTTCAACCCGTGCGCCAGTTTGACGATTTGCCTTACGCAGCCGCCTTGTCCTCGATGGTGGACAAGATGGATGCGATGTTGCTTGCAGGTGCGCCAATGGCCCCGGCGATGTTCGAAGCAGGTGCGCCGAGCATGCCCGCGATGGAGGAGATAAGCTCCTCGCGCGAAGGCATTTTCGACACGGCTTCGACACCGGCGGCGTCCAACGCGTTCTCACCCATTGCGCCGCCGAGGATAACAAGCTTGCTGTTTTCCTTGGCGAACTCCTGAGCAACCTTGGCCGCAGCCACAGGATCCTCAGAGTAGGTCAGAACGGTCATACCCGTCAGAAGGTCAGCAATGCTTTCGCATGGCTTGCCCTCAAGGGCGATCTTGGCGAGCCTGTTTTTGGCAACACGCACGGCCCCACCGGCTGCGCGTGCGCGCGCCCGAAGGTCCTGCATTTCGGCAACTGTCAAACCGACGTAGTGGCTAACCACAACGACGCCAGAGCTTTCAAAGATTTGGCCGAGTTCGTCGACCAACTGTTCTTTTTGTGCTCTATCCACAGTTTCACTCCAAATTTGGGGGTTGCCCCCCGGCTCAGTTCAGGATGCGGTCTTCTGCACCCCATTCGGGTCCAATGTCAGGGTCCCGGCCAAAACCGCCCGAAGGCAGGAATTTCCGGTTTCCCATCTCAGGAAGGAATTATTCAGGCCAAAGCCCAAACCCTCCGTCTCGGACAGACGCGCGGACCGATCTTCTGGTCCTTGCGTATCTGGCGACCGAAGCCGCCAAATCTCGGGTCGTAAGGTGGGAGGCTGGCCCCCACCCCACGGGATCACTCGGCGGTCGCGTTCTCGACAGCGACCGACACGCCCGGGCCCATTGTAGAGCTCAGGTTGATCTTTTTCATGTAGGTGCCTTTGGCACCGGCCGGCTTGGCTTTGGACACGGCGCCGACGAAGGCACGGATGTTCTCAACCAGCTTGGCTTCGTCGAAGGACAGTTTGCCAACGCCTGCGTGGACGACACCGCCCTTTTCGGCTTTGAACTGCACTTCACCACCCTTGGCCGCTTTCACGGCGTCAGCGACGTCCATGGTCACGGTGCCAACCTTGGGGTTCGGCATCAGGTTGCGGGGGCCAAGCACTTTACCCAGACGGCCAACGATCGGCATCATGTCGGGTGTCGCAATGCAACGATCAAAGTCGATCTTGCCGGACTGCACGGTTTCCATCAGGTCTTCTGCGCCAACGATATCTGCGCCCGCCTTTTCGGCTTCTTCAGCTTTCGCGCCACGGGCGAAGACGGCAACGCGCATGGTTTTGCCGGTGCCGTTGGGCAGGCCGACAACACCGCGGACCATCTGGTCCGCGTGACGCGGGTCAACACCGAGGTTCATCGCGATCTCGATGGTCTCGTCGAACTTCGCGCTGGCGTTCGATTTGATGAGGCTTACCGCTTCTTCAACGGTGATCTCTTCTTTGCCAGCAAAAGCTTCACGGGCGGCGCGGGTGCGTTTTCCAATTTTAGCCATCTTACTTCACCTCGATGCCCATGGACTTCGCGGAGCCCAGGATGATTTTCATCGCCGCTTCCACGTCGTTCGCGGACAGGTCGGCGGCTTTTGCTTCTGCGATCTCGCGCAGCTGCTTGGTGGTCACGGTGCCGACAGTCTCACGGCTGGGCGTTTTCGCGCCGGAGTTCACCTTGGCAGCTTTCTTCAGGTAGTAGGACGCCGGGGGCGTCTTGATGTCCATGGTGAAGGACTTGTCCTGATAGTAGCTGATCACGGTGGGGCACGGTGCGCCCGGCTCCATGTCTGCGGTCTTGGCGTTGAACGCCTTGCAGAATTCCATGATGTTGATGCCGCGCTGACCGAGGGCGGGACCCACGGGCGGGGACGGGTTTGCTTGACCCGCTTTAACTTGCAACTTCATCGTACCGACGAGTTTCTTGGCCATTGGCCTTCTCCTTTCAACACCCTTGGGGCGCGCCCCGCGGGTTCTTCGTTGCGTGGTCCGGGCCTAGGCGCCGCGGCGCCCGTCCCTCCCACAATGACCGGCGCCCTCAGGTGCCGGGATGGCGGGGCGAACCCCGCCCCACACTCAGACCTGTTTGTTGACCTGAGTGAATTCCAATTCGACCGGGGTCTCCCGGCCAAAGATCGAGACCGAAACCTTGAGACGCTGGTTCTCGTCGTCGACCTCTTCGATCATCCCGTCGAAATCCTCGAAAGGACCATCGGCGACTTTGACTTTCTCACCGACCTCGAAGTGGATCAGCGTGCGCGGCGCTTCTTCGCCTTCCTGCACACGACCCAGGATCGCCTGAACCTCGGCATCGCGCATCGGCATCGGGCGGCCCTGCGGGCCAAGGAACCCAGTGACGCGGTTGATCGAGTTGATCAGGTGATAGCCCGCGTCGGACATTTCCATATGCACCAGCACATAGCCGGGCATGAAGCGACGCTCGGTTGTCACCTTCTTGCCGCGCCGGACCTCGATCACCTCTTCGGTGGGCACCAGCACTTCGTCGATCTGGTCTTCAAGTTCCTGCTCGGCCACGGACGCGCGGATCTGCTCGGCGATCTTCTTTTCGAAGTTCGACAGGACACTGACCGAATACCACCGTTTTGCCATCTGAACTCTGGTCCCTGTCTTGCCATGCGGGCTGCCCCGGCATGAAATTCGTCAATCAACACGGGGGCCAAGCCCCGCAACATCTGAACAAAAAATCGGCGCGCAACTCGAATCGCCGCACGCCCTTTTCAGGTCAGGTCTGCGCAATAGCCCGCGCAGACGCAGGTTTCAAGGGTGTAAAGATAAAATCACCCATGCGGGCGGTGCTCAGCCGAACATCCCAAGGATCTGCTGCAAGCCGCCGCGGATCAGGATATCGACAATTGCAAAGAAAACAGCTGTCAGCGCGGCAAGGATAAAGACCATCACCGTGGTCAGCATCACTTCGCGCTTTGTCGGCCAAACAACCTTTGCAACTTCGGTGCGAACCTGCTGGATGAACTGAAGCGGATTGGTGGTGGCCATGACATCTTTCCCTGTTGCCCGATTGGGCGGATGTAACGGGTCCGCCCCCTAGTTTCAAGACGTCTTCGCGCGCGCCTCAGGCTTCCGGGTCGCGCAGACGATCGAACCGGCGGTCAAGCGCCGCGTCATGCCGCGCTTCAGCCGCCGCCATCTCGCCAAAGTCGGGAAGATACAGCCCGTCGACGGTGCCTTCGGGGAATCGGTCAAGCACGGCGTCCCATTTCATCGCGAAAGCATCCAACCGCGCATGAAGCGCCGCCGCACGCTCGGGCTGCCGCGCGGCATACCAGCGCCCAAGCGCCATCGCCCGTTGCCAAAACCCGTCGTAGCCAAGGGCGAGGAAGACCCCCAACACGACAAACACCGTGACGAATAGCACGCCGAACACCAACCAAGGGCGCAGAACCACCGCCAGCGCCAGAAGGCTGAGGATCACCGCCCGGGCCGGAGGACGTTTCGCACGAATCCTACGGCGTGACGCCTTCCTAATTTTGACGTCAACGGCTTCCGGCTCCGGCAAATCCGGAACAGCCACGCGCCCCGGCCGCCGAGGGGCCACCGGGGGCTCTGCCGTCCCCGTATCGGCACGTGTGTCCTTAGCACTCTCCGCATCTACCATAACATTCCGAATCGCAGACATCGCGGCGGGGTCCAGCTCGGACGAAGAAGGGGCAGCCTTTTCAATGGGGGGCGTCATATCAGTCTCTCTACGCAGTTGCGAAAGAGTTACTGATCCATTGCGCCAAGTGAAGGGCGGAAAGTAGACAGTTATTGGGCATCACTCCCCCCCCAAACGCAAAACCGCCGCAGCTTTGCGCTGCGGCGGTTTTGTTAATCTGATCATCGTTGAGAGATACTGTAGTCTAGGAACTTATTAGGTTTGGCGATGACCTACTCTCCCACGTCTTAAGACGCAGTACCATCG